>DASWNF010000014.1:0-276320 GCA_036399335.1 Minisyncoccota bacterium | reverse complement strand
GGTGCCGCCAAGAACGTATTCGGGTGCTGGGGCTTCCAGGTTATGGCTACAGGTGACGTACCCACGACAACCGGCATGTGCGTTGCAAGGAATACGTCCGGGAGCGAGAGCGTGGTTGTAGCAAGCACGGCCGGGTCGTGTGGGAGCGCCGCTTCCCACGACAGCCTTCCTTGGCGGGTCGTCAGCACCGAGCCGTCACTCCCGACCGGAAGCGCACGCCATGAGTCGGCAGTTTCCGTATAAAGGAGGGCGCCCGGAGCGACTCCTTCGTTCGTCACCAGGGCGCGCAAGACGCGGCAAGCCGGATTAGTAGGCGGACATTCCGGGTTGAGCGTCTCCCCCGGCAAATAGGGCGCGCCGTTCCAGGCGGCATGGACTGAGAACGCCAGCGCTGAAGTGATGAGGATAGCGGCAGTGATGACGCCTCCCGCACGAAAGAATAAAGGTGGTATACGCATAGAAGTAAGTTATGCCGACCCGCGCCGCTTCGTGACGGTATCCGAAGCGACAGGGCGTAGGCGGCGGGCCCTCGGCCGGCCGTACGCACGGATGATCGAGGCTCCCGTGATGAGTAATAGGATTGCGAGCGCGGCAAGCGTGAGGTGGGGGCCCGGAGGTAGAGCAGGCTCGAATGGCTCTTGTGCCCTAGTCTCGTCCGCAAATACCACCGCAGGAACCCCGCGTATCGCAGTAATACGGCTCTCAAGTGATCTGATCAGGGCGGCCACCGGTCGAGTTACCGCAGCATTAACGAGCGCCATTACCGGACTCGGAGTAGCCGTGAACGTACGCGAGAGCGGCGGTAACATCCTTCCCCTGTCCGCACGCCCCCCGGACGCAGGATAAGAGCCTACTGCCTCAGTACGGGTTGGACGCCAGGCAGTCGTGACCCGACACTCACTACAGTCGAACGACAGCCTTCCTGCAGGACTTCCGGCTTCGCCCGCGATACCTGTAAGCCGTCCGTCCTCAGAAATGCGGACGCCGGTAAACGGTATCCACCCAAGGTGGTCGGACCACGCATGCCCGCCGAGCACGCCCTCGGGAGTGTTCGTCACCCCTCCTTGCCCCGGCGCAAACGCTATCCATCCGTAGTCGCGGCTCCACGCATACCCGGTTACGGCGTCGTCGGTAACGGTGATGCCCGCGCCTGTCGGGGAGAAATTAACCCAGCCAAGCGTATCTCCCCACGCGTAGCTGCCCGCAGCGTGTGCAGGGGCAGGCATGCTGAGTGCCGCAAGGATAGCGCCCGCGGCAAGCGCCGCATATACGAAGAACGTTAGCGGTGAGCCCGTAGTCTTAAGGTGGTGGTAGGTCATATGAAGTAAGGTTCTCCGTCGTGCGCTTAAGCCAGGCCATGTACCCGACCAAAACGGCGATTGCGGTTTGAGCGCCGAAACGCCCATGGGCATCATAGGCAATGGCTCGTGATGCGCGCGTATCCGTTTCTTAAACTAATCCTGCACGCCCCTGCTCCACACATCGATTACTACTGGGTACCGACAACCGCAACCAAACACACGTCCCGGTCATCTTTTCTTTATGTTTCTTATAACGAATTTTCATTACGGTTTACCTCCCCTATCGAGTACTATTACTAAATCTTATGCGCATTCTCGTAGTAGAAGACGAACAAAAAATTCGCGAATTCCTGAAGGAGTCGCTTGAGGCGGAGTTCCTAGCCGTTGACGCAGTCGAGGACGGCGAGACGGGCTCCCGCCTCGCGCGCACGAACGACTATGACCTCGTGATCCTCGATAACTTGCTGCCTAAAAAAGAAGGGCTCGAAGTCTGCCGCGAAATCCGCGCTGACGGCAAGAAAATGCCCATACTCATCGTCTCGGTAAAAAACGACACCGTGAACAAGGTCGACCTGCTCGACGCCGGCGCAGATGACTATCTGACCAAACCCTTCGCCCTTCCCGAACTCCTCGCCCGCGTGCGTGCGCTCCTGCGCCGCCCGGCTGCGATGGAGGGCGAATCCTATACGGCCGATACCCTCGTACTTGATAGCCGGACGGGTGCCGTTACCAGAGACGGCAAGGACATCCGCCTTACGCGCAAGGAATTCATGCTGCTCCAGTACCTCCTCCAGAACAAAGGCACCGTCCTCTCACGCGGCATGATCCTTGAACACGTCTGGGACATGAGCGTCGATATCTTCTCGAATACGATTGAGTCCCACATCCTTTCCCTCCGGAAGAAGATTATGGACACGGGAGGTGAGCGGATTATCCTTACGGTGCCTGGACGAGGGTATAAGATCGCCGAAAACTAGCCGTTTTCCTTTAGAAAGGCTTTATCTTCTCTATATCTAGAGAAGAGTTTTTGTTTATGTTCCGCTTAGGTCTCTCGTGCATACTCCGGGCGTGAAAAACCACGCAATTTTTACCGACGCCCGGGCGCAGACCCTGGCCTCAAGACTTTCCATCGGCTTCTCCCCCCAGGAGGCCTGGCGCGAGGCGCCTGCGCACTTCAGCGATCACACCCTCGTGATAGACGGCCACCCTGTCATGGAGGACTGGGAGGATGGGTACATGCGCATGCTCGCGCAGGTCGCCGCTTCCGGGCGCGGGACGGTACTCGAGGTCGGCTTTGGCATGGGTATCTCTGCCGGTTACATACAGTCGGCAGGCGTCGACCGGCATATCATCATTGAGGCTAATCGTGACGTCTACCGGAAGCTCGAGGCATTTGCGGCCGAGCACCCGAGCGTCACGCCCCTTTTCGGCTTTTGGGAAGAAGCTGCGAGCACCCTCCCGTCCGGAAGTATCAACGGCATACTCTTTGATACGTATCCGCTCACGGAAGCTGACATACACCGGAATCACTTCCCCTTCTTTAAGGAAGCGCACCGCCTCCTCACGCCGGATGGCACGCTCACTTACTATTCGGACGAGATTGATGACTACTCGACGGAGCACCTGGAAGCGCTCACGTCAGCGGGCTTTACGCGTATCGGGAAAAGTCTTTGCGAAGTCGTGCCCCCTGAAGGATGTGCGTATTGGACGAGCCGTACCCTTCTTGCCCCGGTCATACAAAAATGAGCACGCCCGACTCAGCGGCCTATGGCCTTTTGCTTGCCCTCGACGGGTACGGCGCGGATGTGCGCGATTGCGCGGACGGCGCCAAGCTGCGCAATCTGCTTCAAACGCTGCCGCCCTCAATAGGTATGCGGCCGCTCGGCGAACCCCATACGGTGTACGTCGACGAAGAAGGCATCCGTGGACTTTCCGGCTTTACCTTCATCATGGAATCGCACATCAGCATCCACACGTATGAAGAGCGCGGCTTCGTTACCGCCGACATCTATTCGTGCAAGCTTTTCGATACACAGACGGCAGCTGAATACATCACTCAAGCTTTCGGCCTGACTAACGTCGAGACACAGGTCATCACCCGCGGACGCGGCTTCCACAACCTCCCCCTACCTACACCCGAGCCGCAATTGCGGCGCTGATTTGATCTTTCAACCGTGCGAACAGAAGGAACGCAACATGGAACCGTTCACGATCCGGCGGGCGCGTAGGGATGACCTCGATGCCCTCGCCTTGCTCGAACAAAAGTCCTGGACCAGGCGCGGCACCCCCGTGCTCTCGAAGACCGACCTTGCGCACTGGTATGCGGAAGGCTCGCCCTTCTTCCTGGTCGCCGAGCAGGGAGCTGCTATCTGCGGATACTACTTTGGCCGGCAAGTGCACTTCAGTCCGGACGAGGCGGCTGACTTCCTCGACCGCGGGAAGCTTACCGACAAGGGGTTCTCTGTGCACGCGCATGACCTCTTTGGCGATTCGGTCTACGGCATCAACGTCACCGCAACGGTGCCGGGCGCAGGCATCGCCCTTAACCGGGCCGTGCACGAGCTTCTCGAGGAAATGCGCATGAAATACTTCCTCGGGTATACCCGATTGTCTTCGTTCGGAAGCTTCCTTAGGCGGCTTCCGAACGAGGCGAACGAGCGCGAAGACGACCTTGCGCTCTGGTATGCCTGCGAGAGCGCCCGGCTTCTCGGGATGCGCGTATGGCCGCAAGCTCCAGAACATCCCGCGCTCGGGCTTCCGGCGCTCAGGCGCCCGGATCCCGTGCTAGCATTTCATGTACGGGATACGCGGCTCGGCCTCTTCGCGATCGTCCGCGACTATATGACCGACCCGGCAAGCCGGAACTACGGCGCCTTCATCGTCTCCGAATACCCGCACCGATAACATGTTCACCGTCACCTCTTCAGCCGCCTTCCTATCGACACTATTCGTCGTGGGGGCGGCTGTTCTTTTACTCCGCCACCGCT
This sequence comes from Minisyncoccota bacterium, assembly GCA_036399335.1. GTDB lineage: Bacteria > Patescibacteriota > Minisyncoccia > Phycocordibacterales > Phycocordibacteraceae > C7867-001. Next base: position 272,032 of record DASWNF010000014.1, on the reverse strand, counting down.
ATACCGCACTCCATGCGGCGCTTGGGTATTACATGCTTGCCGCAGGCGTGTGGATTGGCGGTAACGTGCTCGCTGATATTTCTTACACGGAGACGGCGCTTCGGCTTACGAGCGGCATCGCCTTCATGGGCGGTGCCGCAACGCTCTTCTATTTCCTGTACCTGGTGGACGTACTCATCGACGGCGAGCCCCCATCGTGGCGCCGCATTACCCTCTACGCGCTGCCGAATATCGCCGTATCCTTGTTCGCCTTCTCGTCGCTTGCGATATCGGGGATGTCGTTCCCCGAGGGAGCGCCGGCACAAATCGTACCGGGACCGATCTACAGTGTTTCCTTCTTTCTCCTCTTCGCCGGCTTCGCCTATGGGGCCGTGCGTCTTTTCCGCGCCTATCGGTATACCGACTCGCTTGAGCGCAAGATGCAGCTCCTCTATAGCCTTGTCGGGCTGCTCATCATGCTTCTTGGCGAAATCGTGTTTGACGTCGTCCTGCCGCTCATGGGAGAGCTTCGCTTTTACTCAGTCGGTCCCATGGCGTCCGTCGCCTTTATCGTCGGCTGCGGGTACTCGATATTGCGGCATAAGCTTATTAATCTGCGCCTGGTAGTGAAGATGCTCGAGGCAAAGGTCGACGAGCGCACGCGTGAGATTCGGGCGCTCCAGGAGGAGCAACGGCGCATGATCGTCGACCTTTCACATAACCTCCAGACGCCGCTCGCCATCTTGAAAAGCAAGATTGACCGCCTGCGACGGACGGTAGCGCACGATACCGAGCTTGCCGCCCTCGAACAGTCCGTCGATTCGCTGTCGACATTCATATACGACCTCATGGAACTCGCGACACTTGAACAATCACTGAAAAAAGAAGGGCGCGCACGCGTCTCCCTCTCCGCACTCCTTGAGGAACTCGCCGAAGAAGTGAGCGTCATTGCCGATTCGGCCGATATCAAGGTTGAGGGCGACATTACGCCGGGCGTCATGGTAGTCGGCAACGAAAAACGCCTACGCGAGGCGCTTATGAACCTGGCGAGCAATGCGGTGAAGTATATGCGCGAAGACGGCGTAAAGGAGATAGGGTTTCGCCTGCGCGTCGAAGACCACACGGCGCACGTAACCATCACCGATACCGGCATAGGCATCGCCGCTGAAGACCTGTCGCACATCTTTGAGCGGTTCTACCGGGGTTCGACGAAGTATGGGACCTCGGGCACGGGTCTCGGACTCTCTATAGTGAAGAGCATTGTCGTAGACCACGGCGGCACCATTACCGCAGAGAGCGAGGCCGGCGCGGGCACGACCTTCTCACTTACCTTTCCTCTGGCGCCAGTACACTCGCAAACGAATCCTCGGTAACGATAACGTGGTCCACGAGGTCGATGCCGAGGAGCCGTCCCGCTTCGGCAACCTGCTCCGTCACGGTCCTGTCCGCGCCGCTCGGCTTCGTTTGGCCTGACGGGTGGTTATGGACGAGCACGACGCCTGCGGCGCCGTACGCAATGGCAGGGCGGAATACTTCGCGCGGATGGATGATGTTCGAGTCGACCGTGCCGATGGATATCGTCTCGTCGTGGATGAGCTGGTAGTGGCCGTTCAAGTAAAGCCCGCGGAGGTGTTCCTTCTGGAGCTTGCGCATGTCGGTCACGTGCTCGAAGACGTCGCGTGCGGTGCGGATGACGGGCGCACCGTCCCGGCTTCCCTTAAAGAAACGCCTTCCGAGCTCCCCACAGGCGACAATCTGGAGCGCCTTCCCTTCCGGGATGCCGAGGCCTTCGGCAAGTGCGGCGGCATCGGTTGCCGTCAGGATGTTGCGCTCACCGTATTCGGTCATGATGCGACGCGCCATGGCGAGCACTTCTTCGCTCTTCGTGCCGGTCATAAGTACGACGGCAAGGAGCTCCTGTATGGAAAGCGCTGCCGGCCCGTGCTTCAAGAGGCGCTCGCGCGGGCGGTCTTCTTCCGGGAGGTCGCGCACGCGAAGCACGTATTGCCGGAGCGGGTTCCCGAGCACGAGGTTCGTGTCCGAAAGGGTGTAAGTGGTCATAGTGCCAGTATACGTCCTTAGATATGAAATATTACTAAGATATATATAAAGTTGCCTTGCAGGGCTAGAACTGCGAGACGATGTCGAGTTCCCCGAGCCAGTCGATCCATACGGGCTCGAGCGTTACGCTCCCGTGTTCGGTCTCGATAGCACCTCCCCGAAGCAGCGCCTCCAGCTGCGCCTTGTCGCACCAGATATGCCGTACGGCCTCGTCCGGATTAAGTACGACCTCCCCCGAAGCCTCAGCCACATAGACGCGCCAGTAGTGCCAGGTGCCGCCGCGTCTGCACGCGAGCTCTTTGCGCCCTTCCCCGAGAAGCGTAAGCGATGACGCGCTAAGTCCCGTTTCCTCACGAAGCTCGTCGTGCGCCGCATCCCTATAGCGCTCCTCCTCTAGGTCTCCCGGCGTGCCGTGGTCGTCCACATGCCCTGCGGGTGCCGCGTACCCATACGGAGGCTTTGCGCGATCAATAAGAAGCAGCTTCCCTTCGCGAAAGACGAGTACGCCTGCGCTCGTATTGTCGCAGGACTGCATGCTAGGCGAGGGCGCGCGCGAGTTCCGCAGGGGTGGCCGTAATGCCGTCCACGAGAATGCCCCGGCATACGTCTTCCTCCTTGTCCGAGATGGCATACACCCGCTTCCCCAGCCCGACGGCAAACCCGAGTTCAAGCGTTACGCTCGTGCCGATGTACCCGTCGACGTTGTAAAGGAGGATTGCGTCAGCTTTGCGGATCTTCTGGAAATGCGCGTATGTAAGGCCCATGGCCAGGTATTCCCGGTTATGGTCACTAATGTCCTCAAGGGGACCATGATGGTACGTATAAAATTCAGGGACGAATACGGTGACACCGAGCTTCTCGAGTTCGGCAGCGAATTCAAGCGCCTCCTTCGCGAACTTATTGCTCGAACAGATGGTGACTGATTTCATGCCTCAATCCTAACATCAGTATCGGAAAGTCCCAGGGGGGTCAGTCCGGCCAGGAGCCTAGTGCGACGGCAGGAAGCCGCCCGCCTGCATATGCCAGAGCTGCGCATACGCGCCATTTTGTGCCAACAGTTCTTCATGAGAACCGCTTTCGATAATCTTGCCGGCTTCCATGAAAATAATCCGGTCCATATGTGCGAGGGTCGAGAGGCGGTGAGCGATGGCAATGACCGTCTTGTTCTCCATAAGCAGCGCGAGCCCTTTCTGTATCTTCTGTTCGCTGTCGCTGTCGAGTGCGCTCGTAGCCTCGTCGAGCAGGAAGAGGGGCCGGTCGGCGAGCAATGCCCTGGCTATGGTAATGCGCTGGCGCTGGCCGCCCGAAAGTTTGACTCCCCTTTCGCCCACAATGCTTTCGTACTTCTGTGGCAGCGCTTCGATGAACTCAGTGGCATAGGCGAGCGTGGCGGCGCGCTCGATGTCTTCCCTTGAGACTGCCGTCGCGCCGTAGGCGATGTTCTCAGCAATAGACGCGTGGAACAAAGACGTGTCCTGCGAAACGTACGAGATGTGGGACCGATGGAATTCCTGCGTACATTCCCGAATGTCTTGTCCGTTAACATAAATTCCGCCTTCCTGTACGTCAAAGAAGCGTAGCAACAAATTAGCGAAGGTCGTCTTACCCGCACCCGAAAGGCCGACGATACCGAGCTTCTCGCCGGGATGCACGGTGAGGGACAGCCCGTCGAGTATCGTCCGGCCGGGCGCGTACGCGAACCGGACATCCCGATACTCCACCTCGACCTTCTCGTGTGTCGCATGGGGCGCGTGCTCCCCGTCCACTACGGACGGGGCCACCATCAAGTCGCTCAGGTTCTGGCGCGCTTCACCGCGATAGCGGATCAGTTCGCTCAGGCGCGGGCCGATATCCCATATTGAGCCGTATAAACGGAAACCCACACCGGTGACGGTAACAAGGGCACCTATCGTCACCAGTGCGCTGCTATAAAGCAGCACGCTTATGACCATGAGCCCCGCGACCATCGTGATGAGTGCGAAGTCAGCAAAGGCATACATAAGCACTTCCCATTTCCCGAGGGATCTAAGCGCCTCTGCCTCCGCCTCAATCTGCTTGTAGACTCCCTCGTTCTCGGACTTTCCATACACCTTTACGGCGCCGATGTTCGCATATACGTCTACGAGCGCGCCGGAAGTACGCGTCTCAGACGAGGCATAGTGCCCGGCGCGCGCATCCATCCGTCGGGCAAAGAACGTCACTCCGCCCACGACTACGGCCGCCCATACGAGCAAGAAGACACCATACCAAGGGTTGATGCTGCCTAGTACCGCTGCAGAAAGCAAAAGGAGTACGGTGTCCTCAAGTATATTGTTGCTTATGACCAAGAACATCCGCTCGAAGGCATCCGCACATATGGCCACCTTATGCGCTATCTCTCCCGCGAACCGTTCAGCAAAATAGCCGAAGGAGAGCGAGTTAGTGTGCCTAAATAATGTTTTCTTCGTACGGCTCCGGAGCCGGGAACGTACGATGACCTCGCACACGTGCCCGAGACGGTAGCTCAACGTATACCAGATGATGGTCCCGAACATGAGCCATAGGAGTGTGGGCAAGGACGCCGTAACCCCGCTGGTGAGGCCATCGATCACCTCCCCGAGCAGGTACGAGAAAACGACGAGTGACGCCCCGCCCATCCCGTAGAGGATGAGGTTCAGGGTCATCAACGGAAAATCTTTCCGGTTGATGGCTAGAAAGAAGCGCAATGGTGTCTTAGGCAGTGGCGGGGTCATACCTATGTTATTTGGTCTACGTCTTCTAGGTCAGTGTCCCTGGCCAAGATACGCTTGTACCCAATGAGCTCGTCCTTGTCTTGGACAGGAAGTTTTATGCCTTCAAATTCCAAAAGCTGGGGGTGCATTGTTTCCGGCTGCGGCACCCATGCTCCTCCGACGGGCCTGACGCGGCTTCCTTCTACCTGATTTATGTCGACCGGCACTCCGCGCACGCTAAGTGTCATCATCCAGAGGTCGAACTGGTCTTCCGGACCCTCGGCCAAATGGTTCCAGTCTTCGGTAATGTAGTCCTTAAAGAGGTTCCGTACTTTTTCGACGTCCTTCTTATAAATTTCCAGGTCGATGTCATAGAGCGGTCGCCGTGCCCCATACGCCATCGCCGCAAGCCCTCCACTCACCTGGAATTCAACGCCGCTCTCCTCTAGGGAGCGGATTAGGTATATAAGTACTTCTTTCTGCAGCTCAGTAAGCATGTTCGAAGTATAACTTGGCCTGCCGCCGCTCCTTAGCTGGTCGTATACGGCAGGACCTAGCCATCAATTAGATTAGGACCGAGTTCAGTTGATCTAGAAGGACTTTTGCTTCCATCCGCGTAACATGGATCTCAGTCTTGGACGCAGGTCCCTCTATGCAGATTAAGATGCCGTCTATGCCATTGATGACCTTCTCGACTGTCTCAATGATGATCTTATTTCCAAGTTCATTAGTGAAGGTTTTCATAATGAAGATTGTGCCTTATACCCTTTCCCCACCGCATTCCACGGCAGTTTTAATCCTGCATCTGGAAATTGGGCAAGAACCCACTGGATGTAGGTGTTGCAGTTTGGTCCCGAAGGCACATACCTATCGCGGTACGGGTACGTGTCCTTCGAGTTCTCAATGCAGTCAGCCATTTGCGCGGCGAGAGAACCTTCGCCTCCTTCCGTGTAGCCGAGAAGCCTTCCTTTCCATGCGGGCTTGCGCAGCCCGAGGAACAAGAGCAGCGGAACGCCGGAGAATGGTGGAAGCGCGTCTTTATTGACCCAGCCGAAGCGAGGATTTCCGTTGACAGCAGCGCGGCCGATAGCCCACCGAGACACAACCCCCTTACGGTTCACCACGAACCATGGGTGTGTGAAAACCAAAAGCCGCGACGGGTTGGCCATGAGAAAAACCTGATACAAATTCGGGTTGAGGAGTTTCTCGGCTGCACTTCCATTCATGGCTAAAGTATAACTTGGGCCGAACCGCAAAAGCGTCTTAGCGTCTTTTTGCACCATGTGACGAGGGATTCAGGAACAAAACTAGAGAGCCTCTTTGAGGCGAGGTACGCGTCTGAGATATTTTGTTTGAGCTAATCACCCACTCGTCACTTAACCGTATCGACGTGCCTTATATAGGGCAATGCAAATAGCATGGCGAACGCCGAAATCGCGCCAAGCGGCAGGAGCATTCGCCAGTCCGCAACCAACCCAGATTCGAGAAGGAATATGAACAGAATGCAGCCGAGGACCATGCCGGACTGAAGCGCTACCTCTCTCCAAACAGCAAACTCGAGTGGCTTGTCAGCTTCCTTTGCGGCGTTGTGATACGCCCCCTCGAAAGGAATCGAGGTAACGAGGCCAGCGAGACCAAGGGTGAATTGGAGTAGGACGATTGCCCATGCATCTTGTATGAATGGCAAGAACATCCAGAAGGTCGAACTTACAAGCGCTCCCCAGAAGAAGAACCTGCGTGCGCGGTGCGCGTCCGTCATGCGCCCCACGACATAGTTAAGGAGCACGGACACAGCGGTACGGAGCGCGATGAAGAGGCCGAGTACCGTGAAGGAACCGAAGACAACAGCTATATAGATCGATACAAGATCGGCAACAAACGGGTACGGGAAGTGGCCCACGAAGAATGCCCGAGTGAAGGGTCGGGGTACTGCTTGCATAAGTCTCTTAAAGCGCACAGGGTTCCGTACTCTCACGCTACCGTCGAACTTAAGCACCGATATGGCAATAAGATTCACCACAAGGCTGATGGTCGAGATGAGGACGAGGCCGGTATCCTCAATGAGAGCTCCCGCAAGAGCGGGTACGATAACCGTAGCCGCAACCTGGACGTTATTCGTGAGGCCGATCTGCGAACCCCGATGGAGGTTATCTCCGTACGCGGAGAAGTAGGCGGTGAGCGGAATACGGCTCATCATTACCCTGAAGGCATTGAAGAACTGGATTAGCAGAAAGAACTGATAGTCCCACAGAGGAAATAGGAAGATTGAAATGAGCGCTAAATATTTTGCTACCTCTGCCACGGCATGGAGCCTGAATGTTGTCTGCGGGCCAAGGCGTTCTATTAATATACCGACCGGCTTTAGGATTGCGAGGCACGTCAAACCGTAGGTAAGGACTGCAGTGATAATGGCTGTAATGGAGAATCCATGGAGGTAGAAATACACCATGGTGAAGTGTCCGCCGGTGATGCTCGCTGAACTCACGAGGAAGTTGTAGAGGTAGTAACGCTTCATCTGGGCGGTGGAAACAATTGTAGTCACAGAGAAAGTATAGCTTGTACCCGGGAATCGAGAGGTTCTAAGGGTTCTTTGGGAGCGCTTTCTTATTCCCTCGGGCTTTGAGTAGATCTAAGCCACTTTCGCGATTTTTGTGAGGGGAATAGGCCAGGCGGAAAGGCACTGGTTCTTAATAGGAAACTTCAATACTGCGTTTGTAGGGGTGGTTGCCTTCTGCGTCTTTCTTCTCCTCATCGTACACATCTACAACGAGAGTTCTTTTATCTACATTGACGTCTTTGATGTTCGCTCGAAGATTCCGACCCTCTGGATCGTTAAAGAGTGTTTCTGAGGAAACCAATTCTGGAGTAAGATCAACATACGTGAAATTGGGTGCTCCCCTTTCATAAAGACATACGCCCTGCTTTATATCGTAACCAGTATCTATAATCGTCGCGGAAAGCAATAGGTTTTCATCTTTGTATAAACCAGCTTCCTTGTATATTCCACAATCGCCGATATCTTCCCCGGTCTTCATGTCGCGCATACTGAATGACGTTAGGCTGTTCCTGTCGGCCCAGTCGCTCCTCGACGCCCAGATGAATACATCCTTGGTGTAATAGAACACGAGCGAGCGCCCGTAGTTTTCGGCATCAGTTATTTCATAGGGGTAGTTTTTCTGCTCTGTAAGATAAGTTTTTATGATGTTCCGTACGTTTGCATCTTGGGTGGAGAAATAGACATTATCATCGTTGTCTATAAACAATCCGTAGTTTCCTGCAGTAGTAGTAATGCTCAAATGGTTCGGGGAAGGAGCCGGAGAAGAATCGTGACTTCCTGCAAAAAAGTATACAAGCGTACCAATGACTACGAGTGCGATGGCAAAGAGGATTTTGTTTCTGGTCATTCAACTACAGTATAGCTTGACCTGACCAGCACAAAAGACGCCTTCAGCGCCTGTTGTACTTGTAACCCTTGGCGGAACGGAACCATGTTTACACCTGCTGGTATGTCTCCGAATCGTGTTGCTCGTGTCGGTCTTGAACCCTATAGCGCTTGAAGTAGGGGAAGGAAGATAATAAGCGTAAAGAGGATAAGAATAACAATGTACCCCGCGACCGAAACCCCGAACGAAACCGGATTCTGCTTTTTATCCCAGTAAGGGTTCGCCCAATACTCTTTCGAGTGACCCTGATATACATGTCGCATTCTTTTGACCTTTCCGGTCCTGTAAGCGTCAACAAGCAGCAGCGCTATCCCTGACCACAAGACAAGAAAAATTACATGGAAGGCAATGTTCTGTATTGACTGGCGAACCCCTATCTCTTCCATGATATTTATAGAAGTGAGTGAGTCATATGTCGCAAAGAATGAATCCAACGTCATGCGCCTAGTATAGCTTTTACATGGCACAGAAGGCGCTAGTAAGCGGCTTCTGTGCATTTCATCCGTATCGGTCTTTGGTGCAGGCCGCACTACCTTGTTGCGGGGGCCGGAATCGAACCGGCGTCTGGAGGTTATGAGCCTCCCGAGGTACCTCTCCTCTACCCCGCTATATACGCCCTTAATTGCCCGTTAACCATATAATACGCCGATTCATGCGGAATGCAAGTCACCCGTATGTGTTTTGGGGTCGGAGAAAGGTTGCTAGGTACCCCTAAAGCTCCTCGTGCTCGCGGAACACAGCCTCGTAGTTTGCGATGGTTCGGTAAGCGAGGCGGTCGGTCAGCTCAAACGCGGAGCCTTCATGGGCGATTTGGTTACGCACCCGGTGCGCCTCCCAGGCGTTATTCAAGGTCTGGAAGTGGGTAGGGTTTGCCTGCCGCAGTTTCTCCCCTACCGACGTGCCGACGTAGCCAAGCCGGGTCAGCATCTCATCAAGAATGATGTCGGCTTCGATGATGGCCTGGCGCCAACTCGCCTCGTTCGTCCCTTGGATGAGCTCTTTGATGTACGTCCAGCGCGAGGTCTCAAGGCGCTCATGCTCATCGTACTGGGAGATGGTTGCATAAAGCGGTGCCTCTTCCTGCCGCACCTGGAAGATACGCATCGTCGAGTACACCATGACCCAGATGGCCGCGAGCGAGATGAGTACGGCGAGAATGGTAAGGACAATCCAGAGCTGGCCGAGGAAGGCGAGGAATCCGGAAAAGCTTGAGCTTACATCACCCGCACCGAAAATGAACTCGTAGATGGCACGGAAGAAATAGGAGAGGTTCAGGAAGTGTATGCCCGAATCGGTCGTTTCCATCCCCTGATTATAGCGTCTCGCCGGTTACTTCTGCGCCGATAGTAAACAGAAGGTCTTCGCGGCCATGCGGCGCGGTGAAATGGATACCGACAGGAAGCGACACCTCGTCGCGCGTAACACTGCCCATAGGTACGGAAAGCGCAGGCATGCCGGTAAGGTTTGCGGTCACGGTAAAGATGTCTTCGAGGTACATGGAAACAGGGTCACTCTTTTCTCCGAACTTAAACGCAGGTGACGGGGTCGTCGGGAAGGCGATGACGTCAACGCCTGCAAAGGCCGCATCGTACTCGGCTCGGAGTGCGTCGCGCGCAGCCTCGGCCTTGCGGTAGTACGCATCGATATACCCGCTTGAAAGTACGAAGGTTCCGAGAAGGATGCGGCGCTGCGTCTCCTCGCCGAAGCCTTCGCTACGCGACTGCACATAGTCGTCGAGCAAGGTCGTGCCCCGTGCGGCATGGCCATAGCGTATGCCGTCGTAGCGCGCGAGGTTCGTCGACGCTTCGGCCGGCATGACGACGTAATACGAAGGGAGGCCGTATGGGCTCGTCGGGAGCGCAACATCAATAAGCGTATGCCCGGCAGCCACGAGCTTTGAAAGCGTGGCATCAAAAGCCGCGCGGACATCTGCGTCCAAACCTTCTTCAAGGAGGTGGTATGGCACGCCGATACGGAGCTTTGCAGGGAGAGTCTCGCTCGGATAGGTGCCGGCAGGCAGCGTAGTGGCGTCGAGCGGATCAGGGCCCGACAGGACCTCGTGGAGCGCCTTCGCGTCCGCTACGGACTTCGTAAGGGGGCCGATCTGGTCAAGCGAGGAGCCAAGCGCGATAGCGCCGTACCTCGAGACCGCACCATAGGTAGGCTTGAGGCCGACCAGGCCGCAGTGGGCTGCAGGCTGCCGGATAGACCCGCCGGTATCGGTCCCGAGCGCGCCAAGCGCGAGGTGCGCGGCGACTGCGGAAGAGGAGCCGCCCGAGGAACCGCCCGGGACGCGGCGTACGTCGTACGGGTTCTTCGACGGTCCGTATGCGGAATTCTCCGTCGAGCTGCCCATGGCAAACTCGTCCATGTTTGTGCGCCCAAGGAAGAGTGCGCCGGCTTCCTTCAGTTTACGGATAACGGTCGCATCGTACGGCGCGACATAATTCCCCAGCATCTTGGACGCGGCGCTCGCGATGTGGCCCTCGATAAGGAGGTTGTCCTTAATGGCGAGCGGTATGCCGCAAAGCAGCGGCGCACCGTCCCCTCCCCCGTCTATGCGCGCCTGCGCCTTTGCAATAGCGTCTTCGTCAGCGGCAAAAAGTTCGAGGTAGGCATTGAGTTCCCCGTTACGCGCGACGGCGGCAGCCGCGCACGTATCCCACAGTTCGCGTACGGAATACGCCTTGCTACGCAGGCCCTGTGCCGCTTCGGTAATGGTGAGTTCGTTCAAAGGTTTGGCCATATTAGTCCTGGGAGAGGATTTTCTTTACGGAAAGGTGGTCGCCATCGCGCTTCGGGAACATGCCGACGAGCTTTTCCGTCCACGTGCCGGGCGGCGTTGGTTCGCCGTCCTTCCGGAAGACATTACGGTGCGCGGGCGCTACCGGCACGCCGTCCGACTTGATATGGAGCTCATCGAGCTGGGCGATGTACGCGACGACGCGGTCGAATTCTGCCGCACGCGCCGTAAGCGTCTCTTCGGGTATGGAAAGGCGCGCGAGCGCGGCAAGCTTCTTTACGTCTTCTACTGATGCCATGCGGTCATGCTAGCACAAGGGGCCGCTAGCGGGCGATACGGCGCAGGAATTCGGCCTCGTCTATGACTTCGACGCCGAGCTCTTCAGCCTTCCCAAGCTTGCTCCCTGCATTCTCTCCCGCAAGGACGAAGGATGTCTTCTTCGAGACGGATCCGGCAGGGGTGCCGCCGTGTTTGCGTACCAGCGCTTCGGCTTCGTCGCGGGCGAGGGTCGGGAGAGTGCCGGTTACGACCACGGTCTTCCCCGAAAGCGCGGCATCTTGGGGCGGTGCCTCGACCGGACGTATCGAGAGGTGCGTCGCGAGGCGCTCAAGCATGGCCTCGTTCTCTGGGTCGCGGAACCATTCGGCAACGGCACGCGCGACAACGGCCCCGATGCCGCTTACTCCCGCCAGGCGTTCCTCCATGGCGCTTCGTACCCCCGCAAGCGAACCGAACTCACGCGCGAGCAAGAAGCCGGTCTCCTCGCCCACATGGTCAATCGAGAGGCCGACGAGGAGCCGGTCGAGCGTCACCGTCCGGGCGCGCCCGACTGCGGCCAGGAGGTTATCTACGGACGTATCCTTGAACCCGGGGAGTGCAAGAAGCTCGTCGCGGGTCAGTTCGAAGAAGTCATCGAAGGCGCCGACGAGCTGGTGCTCCATAAGGAGCTGCACGGTCTTCGGCCCCATGCCGTCGATATCGAGCGCCGACTTGCCGGTGAAGTGCGCGAGTTTTCGTACGAGTTCGGTGAACGATCCGCGCGTCTTACAGCGGTGCGCAGCCTCCCCGGGCACGCGCTCAATCGTCCCGTCCCCACCGCAGAGGGGCGAGCGCTTCGGGAAGCGCCAAACTTTCTCTGACCCCGTACGGAACTCGGGCAATACCTGCACGATTTCTGGGATGATGTCGCCGGCCTTCTGGAGTATGACGGTATCGCCCACCCGTATGTCCTTTTCTTTTATGAAATCCTCGTTGTGGAGCGTGGCGCGCGCGACGGTAGACCCCGCAACGGCGACCGGGCGCAGCTGCGCGACCGGCGTTATCTTCCCCGTACGTCCCACCTGGAGGACGATGTCGGTGACGACGGTCGTCACCTGCTCTGCCGGGAACTTGAGGGCAATAGCGAAGCGCGGACCCTTTCCGGTGTATCCCAATGACTCCTGAAAGGTACGGTCATTTACCTTAACGACAATGCCGTCTATGAGGTAATCCTGTTTCTCGCGGAGTTCCCCGTGCCACGCATCCCAAAAGGCGAGGACCTCGTCGACGGTCTGCGCGAGTTTCGCACAAGGGCTTACCGGGAGCCCGAGCGAACCGATGCGCGCAAGCTCGACTTCCTGCGACTCGGGGAGCGGCTCGCCTATACGGTCGATGTCGTAAAGCTCAACGCCGAGCGGGCGGGATGCGGCGATAGCCGGATCAAGCTGCCGTATGGAACCTGCGGCAGCATTGCGGGGGTTCGCAAAGAGCGGAAGGCCGGCCTTTTCTCGGGATTCGTTCAGCTTCTTAAAGCCTTTGCGCGAGAGGTATACCTCTCCCTCGACGATGAGGTCGAGGGGTTCACGCAAGGTCTCGGGCAGGTGCTTAATTGTACGGATGTTATGCGTCACGTCTTCGCCGACGACGCCGTCACCGCGGGTCGCGGCCATTATGAGCTTCCCCTTCTCATACGTAAGCACGATGTGCAGGCCGTCTACCTTGAGCTCGCACATATAAGCCGGCGTGACGGCACGACCGAGATTCTTTTGAAGCGTGCGGCGCACCCGTTCGTCGAAGGTAATGAGATCTTCCTTGGTGAAGGCGTCATCAAGCGACCACTGCGGCACCTGGTGCTTCACCTTCTTAAGCCCTGGGAGGACGGCACCGGCTATGTTCTGCGTGGGAGACGCCGCATCCTTAAGCTCCGGGTACTGGGACTCAAGTTCGGCGAGCTCGCGCTTTAAGGAGTCGAGCGCCTCGGGAGTAATGGGTGACGCGTCCTGCTCATGGTAGAGCGTGCGGTACTTCCCTATAGTCTCGCGAAGCTGCTTTGCGCGCGTACGGAGTGCAGCGGGGACGGCCATGACGCCATGATACCGCAGATGCCGGGCGGCTAATAGACGGCCTTAAGGGCGCGCTCGAACCGGTTCGGGTCTGTCACGCTACACGTATTGAAACCGCTGGCGTAGAGGCAATTGCGCCCCTGGATGCCCACGGTGCTGCAAAATGAGCTCACCTGTTTGTATACAGCAACGGACGCGGAACGGCCGCCCGCCGGACATGGGATAGTGAAGGTCGTCTTCACTCCCCCATCGGCGAGGTCGGTCTTTGTCGTCGGTATGGTCACGCCTTCGCACGAGAGGCTCGTCCCGACCTTGTCATTAAAGAAGGCAAATTGCTGGTCGTAGTACAAGGCGCACTCGAGTGCCGAGTCGGCACGGTAAAAGGCGATCTGGGAGTTACGCGCCGTCGAAGACAGGACGACCTGCTTGTACGCCACGTCGGCTAGCGCGAGGCCGATGACAAGCGCAACCGAAGCGAGGAGAATGGCGATGAGGAGCGTGAAGCCACGCTGGGGAGTACTGTGACGGGATGGTTGGGTAGCGAAGGGTTCCATACTTATTGCCATTTATAGAGGTGCTCGCGCACGGTAACCGTGTACGGGATGCGGAGCGTCGACCACGAGACCGTGACCGTAAGCTCCACTTCAGTACCGCCTGAGCCGACCGGCGTGATGGTCACCTTCCGCGAGAAGCTGGTATCGGTACCGGCACCGATACGGTACCGCGAAGCCCCATCGAGTTTGAGTTTCGCGCACCCTCCCCCACCCTGGCTCGCGCACGCCTGGATGACGGGAGTGGTCGGGTTCGGGTCGACGGCGCAGCCGTAATCAGACGGGCCTTCGCTCCCGTTAACCACGCAGGGGGACAAGTTCGTAAGCCAATCCTGCTCCGAGAGGTAGTTCGTGTCGCGTACGCTCCGGATGTACTCAACACCTTCCTGCGCGAGCGCCGTCGCGATGAGTGCGTCACGCGCCGTATATGAGGCGATGACGGAACGGTGCACGGCATAGAGGGGCCCGACGACAGCCATGACAAGTATGGTAATGGCGACGAGGGTCTCGACGAGGGTAAAGCCGCGGTGGTTAGTCGGATGGATCATAGGTCAATGAGGCGTTGGGTCGCACCGCTCTCGATAACAAAGGTGACGGGGGCGCTGCGTGCGTCCGGCGCCACGCTTCCGCGCAAGGTGAAGACTACCGTCGGCTGGGTCGCGTCGCCGGCACGCTTCGTTGCCGTACCGCGAACGTAAAAATCAAGGCGCTCTACGTTAATGCGCGGGTCGGTAAGCGCCATGCAAGTCGTACCGTCCGTGCCCGTAATGCATTCCTGGACGGAACCCTTCGCGCCGGCAACTATCCTCCGGTACGTCACCGAACGCCCGGATGCGTCCGTAAAGGTGAGCTGTGTCCCCGCAGAGGTGGACGACCAGCAATCCCCCGTGCCCGAACAACGGTACGCCGTGCCCGTGCGTATCGAACGCGCCATCGAGTCAACGACATACGAAAGGTTCGTGACGACGTCGTTCGTCGCGCGCGCCTGCCTATCGAGGTTGATGAGCGCGAGGAAAGCCGCACCGGCAACAAGCATGACGATGGAGAAGATGGCAACCGAGACAATGAGCTCGATGAGGGTATACCCGCGCGGTGTCGTGTCCTTTATCATGGGCAGCTTTGTCCGACCGATATCTCGCCGAGCTGGGAGACGCGGACGACGCGCGTCGCATTCCCCGTCGGCGCTTTCACGTGCACTTCGATGCAGGAGTATACCTGGCCAGCGGGACCCGTAAGTATCGCTCGGGTCTCGGGGCGCATGAAGACGGCATCTATGGAGGTAACGGGCGTACATGTTGCGCCCCCGCTCACCTTGCCGCAGAGGGTGCCGATGGTGAACTGGCGGCTGAACGTATTCGTCGAGACGATGCGGTCAGTCCCCGGATCGTACTTGCAGTTGCCAGGCTTGGACTCTTCAGGCGTACCTCCCGCACCCGTCGGGCACACGGAAGTACCGAGGCTCGTGGGGCCTCCGGTATCGGCAAAGACGGTGTACCCCGTCGCGCCCGCAAAGCGCACCCCATACCCTGCGTTCGACACGATCGTCGAACCGACGTTTGTCGCGCGGCTTGCGAGACCGAGCGACTGCGCCTGCCGCACCGAGAAGGCTACCGTATACGCCGTATCCGTAAGGATGAGCGATTCGTTATACGTGGACTGCCCGTTAATGACCACGCCCGTAATGACGATGATGATGGCAAGCACGACCACCATCTCGACCAGGGTAAAGCCGCGCGCAAGCGCAGTACGCTTAGGGGCTATAGGCCGAAGAATGGGAAGGGATTCCATGGTACGAAATAAGCGAGGAGAAAGCCGGCTGCCAAAAAAGGCACGAACGGCACCTCTATACCCATTGTAGGCCCTCCCCGACGGGCCAACAACACGCCGATACCGAACAACGCGCCGATCCAAAACGAAAACAGGAAACCGGTAAAGGCGGTTGCATGCCCCACGAGGAGGGCGAGCGAGAACGTAATGGGCGCATCACCGAGTCCCATCGCCCGGCCGCAGGAGAAGACATGGATGAGGAGGAGTACCATGCCCAGCCCCCCGGCGAGCATGAGCGTGAGCCCGAGCGACGACTGGTCGGGGCGGAGCGATAGGGCGAAGACCAGGGATGCTGCAAAGAAGATGAATGATGCGACGGGCGGTACGAGGGTATGGCGGAGGTCGTAAAGGACGATGAAACCGAGAGCAGATAGCGCCGCGAGAAAGGCAACGAGCGGGAAGCCTGGGCCGAGCATTGCATACGCAACCACGAACAATCCGCCGAAGAGCGCTTCAGTAATGACATACGCGTACGGGAGGCGCGAACCACAGTAGCGGCAGGTGCCCCGGGTCGTAAGCCATGATATAACCGGGATGAGGTCAGGAGCGCTTAGGGTCTCCCGGCACGAGTTGCACTTCGAGCGGCCGCGGCTCCATGATTGGCCGGTATATGCGCGCTCACTGATGACGCCGAGGAAACTCGCGACCATGGCGCCGAGTACGGCGAAGAGGACAATGACGGTTACGTGCATTGCATCTGTCCTGACGCAAGCGGGGTCGTCACATACCCGTTGTAGCCGTTACTGTCGACGCAGTAATACCCGCCCGACTTGAGCGGCACGGCAGCGGCCCAGGTATTTACCGGGCTGCAGCCCCAGCCGGTCGCATTCGGGCAAGAGTGGCATACGGCCTGCGTCGGGCTCCCTACCTGGGTGCGTACGGTGCTCGAGTCGATAGGGGCCGCAGCACCGACAGCGTCCGCAGCGCTCTTGATTTGGTAATAGACGCCGGGTGCCCCGCTCGTCGTTGAGCCGTCTGCAGTCTTCCGGCAAACATCCGTATTTGCCGTGGTCGGGCTCACGACGTACCGGTTGCCGTTCTGCTGGAAAAATACTTCCGCTTGGGCAAGGGTGCCGGACATCGCCTGCTTCACCGCCGCGTCCCGGCCCTTACTGCGCGATTCGTTCAGCGCGGCGAGTACAATCGCCGAAAGCACGCCGATGATGGCAATGACGACGAGGAGCTCCATGAGCGTAAAGGCGCGATGCACACGGACACGGGGAATAGATGCTGACATGGTTCCAGTATACGTGACCGCAGGCATGCGGGCTGGCAGCGCGGGGAAAACGAAAACACGCAGGCCGAGCGGCCTGCGTGTTTTCGTTTCGAACGGCGTACCCTATGGGCAGGCCGTTGCGGAGGCGAGGGTAGCGTCAATGACTTTTGCCGTGCCCTTTGAGTCGACACAGTAGTAGTCACCTGCTGATGAAGTGCCGAACTGGTTCTGCACCTTGAGCGGCGCTGCTGCAGCCCATGCCGAACCGTCAGAAGCGACGTTACAGATATCGCCCGTGGCGCTGCCGCCGGCGAGGCCAGCCGCATCGACGTTGTCGCCGATGGCGTTGGCAGCCGTCCCGCAAACGCCCGTGTAGGTGCTTCCCGTATCGTAGAAGATCTCAGCTTCTGGGCGGGCATTGGCGAGGTTCGACTTGATGGCCGCATCTGCACCCTTGTTACGTGCGGTGTTGAGGGAGGCGAGCACGACCGACGAGAGGATACCGATGATAGCGATCACGACGAGGAGCTCAATGAGCGTAAAGCCGCGTCGGACCGATGATGATGCAAATTTCATAGAATTAAGAATGTCGATGCGGGTGATTAATCTCCGCTCCCTATATTGTACGCGAGCGCGGCCGTAGATTGGTGCACGGTGTGGATAGCCCCTTTACGGATCCTACGAAATGCTGCCGGCTAGGTTGTAAATCGGGATGAGCACGGAAGCGAGGAGTGTACCGACGCCGAGGCCGAGGAGCACGATCATGAGCGGTTCGATGAGGTCGACAAGCGTGTCGACGGCCGTCGTCACTTCGCGGCGATAGAACTTCGCAAGTGTCGTGAGGATGTTGCCGAGCTCGCCCGTCTCCTCCCCCACGCGCACCATGGCCGTCATGATGCCCGGGATTTCAGGATGCTGGCCGAGGGCGTCTGCGATATTAGAACCGCCTTTCACGGCTTCTCCCGTCTCCCGGAGCACGCGCTCGTACGTCGCGCTTCCCACGACCGACGCCGTAATTTCCACGGCTTCGACGACCGGCACGCCCGAGACGAGCATGGTCGAGAAGTTATCGGCAATGCGCGAGAGATAGAGCTTCTGGTAGAGGTCCCCGAGGTACGGGATATCGAGCTTGAAGCTATCGAAGAAGAGCTTACCCGCCGGCGTCTCAAGCGCGCGATACCCGAAGACCGCGGCCACGACCATGGCGATAAGGATGAAGAAGCCGTAGTTGACGAGGAAGTTCGAGATCCCGATGACGATCTTCGTGTAGAGCGGTATCTCCTGCCCTGACTCGATCAGGATCGTACTGATGCGCGGGATGACCATCGTCAGCATGAGTGCCATGACGATGACGAAGACGCCGATGACGAACGCCGGGTAGATGAGTGCGTTCTGCGCCTTGCTCTGCACCTCGTACGTGCGGTCGAGGTAGTCGGCAAGGTACCCGAAGGTCTCGGAGAGCTTTCCTGACTCTTCGCCCGCATGGACCATGTTTACGTAAAAGTTCGAGAATACCTTCGGGTGCCGCGCCATGGCCTTTGAGATCGGGCTTCCTCCCTGCAGGTCGTCGGCGAGCTGGGTGAGGATTTCGGAGAGGTACTTGTTCTCAACTTCAGCTGCGAGGAGGCGGAAGATGCGGAGCGCCGATACCTGCGCCTCGAACAGCGTGGCAATCTGGCGCGAGAGGATGACGACATCGCGGTTGCTCACGCGCTTGAAGAGCGCAATGTCCTTCTGGAGGAGCGACTTCTCTGCCGCCGGGTCAATCGACGAGACGATGAGGCTGCGACGCTGGAGCGTCGATACGGCGACATCAAGGTTCAGGGCCTCGACGGTACCGGTGCGTTCATGGCCGTCCCTGTCGAGTGCGCGGTAATTGAAAAGCATACGTTAGAGGTAGCGCTCGAAGGTCTTCGGGTCGAGCGCGCGCGAATACGCGTGTTCGATCGTCACCTCGCCGCGGCGCACGAGCTCGGCAAGCGAACGGTCCATGTCGATCATGCCCTCTTGGGACGAAGTCTGGATGACGGTCGTTATCTCGTGCGTACGGCCTTCGCGGATGAGGTTCGAGACCGCGCTGTTATTGATAAGCAATTCGTAGGCCGGGATGAGCCCGCCCGAGATGCGGGGTACGAGACGCTGGGAGAAGATGCCGGCGAGCGAACCCGCAAGCTGCACGCGCACCTGCGCCTGCTGGCTCGACGGGAACATGTCGATGATGCGGTCGATCGTCTGCGCGGCATTGTTGGTATGTAGGGTCGAAAGGACGAGGTGGCCCGTCTCGGCGGCCGTGACGGCCGAAGAGATGGTCTCCTGGTCGCGCATCTCTCCCACCATGATGACGTTTACGTCTTCACGGAATGCAGCCGTAAGCGCGGCGGCAAAGGATGGCGCGTCGATGTGCACCTCGCGCTGGTGGATGAGGGACTTTTTGGGGTCGAAGAGGTACTCGACCGGATCCTCAATCGTGACGATGTGCTCGGCGCGCGTCTCGTTGATGCGGTCGATGAGCGCGGCAAGCGTCGTCGACTTCCCCTGCCCCACCGGCCCTACGACGAGGAAGAATCCCTGCTGCCGCTGGGTAAACACCTCGAGGATAGGCGGCAAGTTAAGGGAGGCGAACGTACGCGTCTCATGCGGGATGAGGCGCGTCGCGAGCGTTACCCCGCCCTGGACGACGTAACCGTTAATGCGGAAGCGCGCCTGCGCCGTATGCGCGAATGAAAAGTCGACCGACTGGTCGCGCTCGAAAGTCGCCCAGCGGTCTGCGGGAAGAAGATGCTTGAGGATGGCTTCGGTATCGGACGGCTCAAGCAAGGGGTGCTGGAGAAGCGGCACGAGGGAGCTTGCGACGCGGATGATCGGGTTATGGCCTACGGAAAGATGGAGGTCGGAACCGCCTTCGGATACGACGGTATCGAGGAGGGTGCTGATGAGTGCCTTGGGGTCGGACGCCATGCTATTGCTCGATTATCTTTATCGTCTCCGCGTACACCTCGGACGGGATGGCCGAAGCCTTGATGATATAGCCTGCCGCGCCGAGCGCCGTTGCGCGCTCAAGGTCGGCTTCGGCGCCCTGGTTAGAAAGGACGACGATTTTCACGCCCTCGGCCAGGTTCTCTTTCTTTATCGTCTCGAGCACTTCGAAGCCGTCGATGCCGGGCATGACGATGTCGAGGAGGAGGGCGTTCGGCTTCGGATCCGTGCGAAGGGCCTCAAGCGCGAGTTCCCCTCCCTGGAAGGCGGTAACGTCATGGCCGGCGTTCCGGAACTTCACGGCATACATGTCGAGGAGGAACCGGTCGTCGTCGACGAGGTAGATGCGATAGGGTGCGGGCATAGGGGATGGTTATGCGGCCGGAGTCTCGTCTTCGGTGAGGAGCGCCCCGCCGAGGGTGCTCACTTCCGAGAACGGGATCTCCCCAGCCAGTGCCTTAATGATAGCATCCTCGCGCATCGTCATCATGCCTTTTGCACGAGCGGCATCATAGACATGCTCCTCAATGGCATCCTTTAGGATCACCTTTTCGAGGTCCTTATCCATCTTCAATATCTCAAAAACGGCCATACGCCCGCGCGTGCCGTTCGGGCACTCAGGGGTCGGCGCAGCTTCATAGAACGACTTGAACTCGGGAAGGGTGTCGCGTGCTTCCTGGGGCAGGTCGCTAAATTCCTTGTCGAGCATGATCTTGATGCTGTCGGACACGGGCATTTCCTTGCCTGCTCCCGGGCAGAGGCGGCGGACGAGCCGCTGGCCGATGGCCGCGATGAGCGTCGGCGCAATGAGGTACGGGTCGACGCCCATATCGACGAGGCGTGGGATGACGCCTGCAGCCGTATTGGTGTGGATGGTCGAGAAGACGAGGTGACCCGTTAGCGCGGCCTGGATGGCGAGCTGCGCGGTCTCCTTATCGCGGATCTCACCCACCATGATGATGTCCGGGTCCTGGCGCAGGATGGAACGGAGGCCCGCCGCGAAGGTGTAGCCGATTTCCGGGTGCACCTGCGACTGCGACACGCCAGGGACCTCGTACTCGACCGGATCCTCCACGGACACGACGTTATACGCCTCGCGGTCGAGCGCCGAAAGCATGGCGAAGAGGGTCGTCGACTTACCCGATCCGGTCGGCCCCGAGATAAGTACGATGCCGTACGGCCGGTCGATGATTTCACGGATGGTTGCGGCATCGCGCTTGGAGAAGCCGAGGGTTTCGATAGTCGCAAGCGACTTTGAGCGGTCGAGGATACGCATGACGACCTTCTCGCCGAACTGGGTCGGGAACGTGGACACGCGGAAGTCGATGCGGCGCTTTTCTACCGTAGCCGAGAAGCGGCCGTCCTGCGGCTTACGTTTCTCATCGAGGCGCATCTGGGAGAGGATCTTGATGCGCGCGACGACGGCCGGATGCACCTTGCCCGGAAGCTCAAGCGAGGTATGGAGTTCGCCATCCATACGGAAGCGCACGTGGGTCTTCTCAGGAGACGGCTCAACATGGACGTCGGACGCCCCGCCTTCAACCGCGTACCGGAGTATCGTCGAGACGATCTTCGTAACCGGTGCGTCCTCCTTGATGACCGTATCAATGGCCTCATCCTTCCGTGAGCGCGTATCCGCTTCACGTACGGGCTCAAGCTCGGAAAGGGCCTCACTCACTTTCTCGGTCAGGCTGCCGTATTCTTCAAGTACTTTCGCGAAGTCCAAGGAACTGATGAGGAAGACCTTATACGGGAGGCCGACGCGGCTTGAGATGAACTGGAGCGCATCGAGCGCCTCGATGTTGTCCGGATCCGTAACGCCGACGGCGAGTGCGCCGTCTTCAACGCCGATCGGCACGAAGCCGTAGTGGCGGGCGGACTCCTCGGGAATGTATTCTAGGGCCTCCTTCCCTACCTTCCCTTCGGCGAGCGTGCGTACGGGGATGCCGTACCGTTCGCTCGCACGCTTCAAGGTGTCCACGACATTAATGCCGCGCTTCTCGAGCAGCGTCTCAACCGGCGCATTCGTTGAACGCGCTTCCGTCGCGATGGCTTTCGCCTCGTCAGCCGTGAGCGCGCCCGATTCCGTAAGGAGTCCGAGTATGTTCATGCGCTATCGTGCGTCGCGCCGTAATGGGTAAATCCCTGCCATAACTCATCTTATTATCGCACACGACAAAGGCGCTCCTCTAGGAGCGCCTTTGTCGTGTGGGGGAAAAGCCGGAGTGCTACCGTCCGAGAGGACCGAACGGATCCGTACGGCCGACCGGCTCGGCGACGACTTCAGTGCGGATGTCGACGAGCGTCATGAAGCGCGGGTCGGAAAGGATGCGCGTGTCGAATTCAATCGGGTCGAGCTTGCCGACGAGCGCGATGAAGGACACTTCGGCTTCGCTCGCTGGTGCGCCGTCCGAAAGCACCGTATCTTCGCTTGGTGCGGCGATGAAGAAGAAGTAATAGAAACCTCCCGCGAGCACGATTGCCGCGGCGAGGAACGTGAGGATGTTCTTGCGTGAAAAGTGCATAAGCATTAGCGGAGCCAGTAAAGGCGCACGGTCATCGTGTAGGTGTACACGCCGGTCGCCGAATCCGTGACCTCGACACTGACGACATCGAGGATGCGGAGGCTCCGCTCAATGCCGTCGAGGAAGGTGCGGAAGGACTCATACGTACCCGTAGCCGATACGGTGATGTCGAGCGACTCGACGGGGCCAGCGCTCTCAAGCGAGAAGGCCGGGTCTCCGGTCGTGACGGCGTCACTCGGCGTAGCCGTATCGAAGTCCGAAAGCTTCATGCCCGAGCGCGCGGCAAGGGTATTCAGATCGAGGATGATCTGCACGTTATCGACGCCGTCCGGCAAGAACGCCTCGAGGCGCGCGAGCCCGTCCGAGGGGATGTTCGCGCGCTCGACGATAAGCTCCCCTTCCTTCTCCTTGAAGCGCTCTGCGGCGAGAAGCGCGCTGTCATAGCTATCTATCTGGGCTTGGGTCTCCGCGATGGAGCCGGTACGCGTCGGGTTGATGTACCCGAAGAAGAGGCCGATGGCGATTATGAGAGAAACTGCGGGGAAAAGTCGGGAAATCATAGCGAAGTTTGGGGTGTGGCGGGCTGCAGGGCCGGAGTTCCCGTCGCCGTCGTCGTAGCTGCCGGTGCGGCAGTACCGGTTGAGGGCGCAGGGGCCACGGCCGGTACCATGAGCGTGCCGCCTGCCGGCAAGTCGGTGCCCGTAAGTACGAGGAGGCGCGGATCAAGGTCGGCGGTCAGCCGGAAGCGGACCGTATTGTCCTTGTTTACGACAATATTTGAGAAGATAGCGCGGCGGATACCCTTCTCTGCGGCAAAGGCATTGCTTTGGGCTGCGAGTGCGTTGAAGTTGCGCGCCGTACCGTCTATGTCGATGCGCGCCGTGTGGTCGTCTGCGACGACGAGCTCAAGCGTGGAGAAACGTACCGTCCCGAGCGTGCGGGACTCAAGTACGTCGAATACCTGGGAAAGCGCCATATGGTTTTCGAGAAGATCCTGGCCAACGACGAGGCGATCGCGCAGGCGGACAAAGCCTTCGACCTGTTCGACGTTCACTTCCCGCTGCGCGAGTGCGAGTGCCTCGGCCTTCGATTCAAGGACGTGAGTGAGGTACTTGTCATACGCATAGGTACCTACGGCAGCGATGACGGCGAGGCCGGCAACGAAGAGGGCGACCACGAGGAAGAGGTTGTGCCCGGTTGCGCGGGAGCGTTTCGTATCCTGCGACGGCTGTCGCGGCACGAACGAGGTCGGAATGCCTGGAGAAATGGCCACGAAATACAGTATACGCTACGCCGTCGGTCAATGTAGGCCTGTTATGCACATATATAGGTACGGGCGGTGTGCCATATGCGAAAGGCCCGGCAGTACTGCCGGGCCTTTGCGGTTTCTCCTTGCGCTGGCTGCCCGCGCGTAGGATGTTTACGAATTGGTGCGCTTTGCCTCGAGATAGACGCGCTCGCCGCGGATAATACCCACTTCGTCGGCGGCATAATCGTCGCCCTCGTCGATGCCGGCCTGGGATACGTCCTTAAGCTCGCCTGAAACGCTCAGCTTCTGTCCGACCTGGATGCGCACTCCGCCTTCGTTCTCCCCTTCGTCGAGGCGATCGGCAAGGTAGACGAGAAGCGGCTGCGCCTCGTTCCCTTGATGGACGTAAAAGAGCCGGTCGCTGATGACCCGACTTACCGTCACGTCTTCCAGGGCAAGGTTGCGGTTGTGAAGGTCGGCAGTATTCGTTACCCCGTACACGCCCGCGATGTCGCGTACGTCGGCCCCGACTTGCTGCTGCATCTGCTGCTGGCCTTGTTCCGCACCCTCTTGCGCCTTTCCGGAGTGCCAGAGAAGGTACCCGAGGAGCGCAAGGACAAGAAGCCCGAGGATAATGAGCGGCAGCTTTGATGGCTTGCCGACTAGGCGCACGTCATTTGTTGTTTCCATAAGTCTTAATTAGATGCCCTGCTCCCCGGGCTTCGTCTTAAGCTCGTCGGAGCTGAATTCGGGACCGGCGGTATAGACGGACGAGAGAAGCATGTTCAGCACGCCGCGTTCGCGAGCCTTAGCCACCGCTTCGTTAGTAATGATGTCCCCCGTATTGAGGATCGGCGTGTCGTCACGGTCGAGGATGACGCGCGTGACGGGGCGGCCGAGCGCTGCTTCGACGCGCTTTTCCTCAATCTTCTCCTCAGTACGTCCCGTCACCTCCGCCGTCACTTGCTTCGCCCGCTCCCACGCGCGCTTTACGGCGTCCGTGAGGTCAGGCGTCCGGGACTCAAGGTCGCGGCGCGTGCTCTGCATGGTGTCCTGGGTGCGCGCCATCATGGCCGCAAGGCCTCCCGTCTGTTGCTCAATGAGCGTCTCGGTCTCAGCAGGCACGAAGGCGACGTCGCGGCCGATGCGGAAGGACAACGGGCTCGGGAGATACGACTTCCCGGATACGGCATCGGCAAACAAGCCGCCGGTTACCTCGTAACCTTCAATTGCCCCGGTCGTTTCTTCGAAGAAGAAATCGTTAATCGTACCGAGGTCCTTGCCGTCTTCAGTCATGATCTTCGTACCGACGACGACGTTATTCTCGTTCAGGATGTTCGTGCCGTGCGGAGCCTCGCTCGCGCGCACGATAGCCGCGTCAGTGGAGACCAATATCCCGTCGGGCCCGATGACGTCCGCGGAAGCGAACGGGAGGACGCGCGCCGAAGCGAGAAGTCCGCCTTCGTCCACCAAAAAACCGAGGACCCGCCGTTCTGCGGCGTCGAAGAATACGTCCCGCACCTTATCTATCATTTCACCGGTCGCGACGTTAACAACCGGCTTTCCTATCATGTCTTTACCCTTGTACATACGGATTCTGCCGCTTACTAGTATCCGCGCATCATGCATCGGCTTGCATGAATTCCTCGTGATTGTCGCGCTTCTGGAGCGTTATGAAAGTTCTTCGAGTTTCCTCAAGGCGAGGCCGACGGCAACGGCGAATTCCGGTCCTATTTCAGCAAGTACGGGGCGCATGAATGCCGGCGCTTCGGTCTTTTTGAAAGGGTCGGCAATCGTGACCGGCACGGAGAAGAACGACTTCGCATAGCCCTCGAGGCCCTTGGTGACCCCTCCGCCGCCCGTAAGTACGAGCGCAGCAATGGCCTTCTGGTTCGTCGTCTCGTACTGCATCATGACGCGCTTCGCTTCTTCGAAAATGCGCGAGAAGACGTTCTCAAGGGTCCGCACGTCATAGGGCTGCCCGGTCGCCGTGAAGCCGTACTGCTTCTTTGCGTTCTCGGCCTGCCCCACGGCCATGCCGTGCGCAGTGGCGAGGTTCCGGGTGACATCCTGCCCACCGCGGGGAATGTTATGCGAAAAGGCGACGACGCCGTGCTCGACGACGTAGACCTTGGTTGCCGATGCGCCGATATCGAGGACGAGGACGGGCTTTATCGGCTCCTCGACTACGGAACGTATCGTGCTGAATATCTCTATCTCATAAAAGCTTGCGGCGAGGTTCGCCCCAGTAACGATGCCTTCGAGGAGCTTAAGCTCGTCGTTGTGCACGGCAACGACGAGGACCTTCATCTTGTCGGATGGCTGCGCGCCTTCTTCGAGGGGCTCGGGAATGACGAACCAGTCGAGCTGCACTTCGGACACCGGCACGGGAATGTATTTGCGCGCCTCGAGCTCGACTATCGTCCGCTGCTCTTCCGGGTCGTCGCGCTTCGGGAGCGTGATGAGCGTAAGGAGCGACCGCGAGAACGGTATGGAAATCCCGGCTTCGTTCGTCGTCACGCTCGACTCGCGCAAGAGGTCGCGGAGCGTCTCTGCAATCTTGTCCGCAGGAAGGTTGGTCGCCTGGCCAACATCGCCGCCTGCGTAGGGACCAAGCGCAAGCTCGCCATAGGTCTCAAGGACGGCAGTCTCGCTGTCCCGCCGGAGCTGCACGACCTTCAAGGACGACGACCCGACATCAACGCCAATAACGCTTTGGCTCTTCTTCTTTGTGCCGAGGAAGTCAGAGAAAAAACCCATGCGCGAATTGTACCATCTTGGACTTTGACGGTAAGGTTTTCCTGCAGCCGATACGCTCTTCCGCACCCCCTCCACATGAGCTTCCCTTGCGGACACTGACTAAAATAAGGCATGCTCCATGTGCTTGATTTCATCTTCCCGCCGCGCGATACCGAGGTATCCGTACGCGAGCTTGGAATCTCCGGCCTCGCGCCGCAGCTCGTTCCCCGCACGCTGCTCCTCAGAGAGCTTGAAGTGACCGCACTGCTTCATTACGAAGACCCGGTAGTGCGCGCGTCGATACTCGAGGCGAAATTCCACGGTAATACCCGTGCCCAGCATATTCTTGGTGACGTGCTCGCCCGCTACCTTGAAGAAGAGTGCGCTGAACAATACCTCTATGAGAAACGGGCTTTTGCACTTGTCCCCCTCCCCCTTTCGGGCGTCCGCAAAAAAGAGCGCGGGTACAACCAGGTAGAGGAGGTTGCTCTGCGTGCAGCAAGGCAACTTCGCATACCGGTCGTGACCTCGCTCCTTCAGCGCGCACGGGATACGCTTCCGCAGACTTCGCTTGAGGGTAAGGCGGAACGGGTACGAAACGTACGAGGCGCCTTCGCGCCTAGGAACGTTCCCGATCCTGAGGTTACCTACTTCCTCATTGACGACGTCGTAACGACAGGCGCAACCCTATGTGAGGCAGTCCGGGTGCTCCGAAATGCGGGCGGGCGCATAATTCCCCTTGCGCTTGCACATTAATTTGGAAATTTGGAAACGGGCTTCGAATACAGTAGGATAGCGACATCCGGAGACGTGGCTGAGTGGCCGAAAGCGCCTCACTGCTAACGAGGTAGGGGGTAAAACCCCTCGCGGGTTCGAATCCCGCCGTCTCCGCCAACAGTATTTACTATCAGCAGACTGGAGGTCTGGTTTTGTAGCGACTCGCATACCGGAAGCAAGGAGAAGGTGGCTTTTTTGTTTCTGGTATCTAACACCTCCCCCTGTATTCAGGCGAAGAAAAAAGATTTAACTCCCCGTTCACCCATCCCCAGGTACCGTATCTTCCTTAAAGCGCTACACTGGAACAACATTACCGACATAACCTAGCCTTATGAATACACGAACCATCCTCATTATCATCGCGGCGATACTCGTCCTTCTCTTGGTCGGCCTGTTGGCCTTTTCAGGCGGCACAAGTGAGACCGAGAAGAACCAGCCGGCAACTACGACGAACGCGACGAACTCGCAAGCAGTCGGGAACATGCCCGCCCCAGCTCCGTCCGCAGCGGCTACGGCCCCTGCCCCAGCTGCTGCAGGCATGACCGTCACCTACGGCCCGAACGGCTTCTCCCCGGCAAACATCACCGTGCCGACCGGCACGACGGTGACCTGGGTCAACTCCACCTCAGGCCGCATGTGGGTGGGCGTGGACGAACACCCTACCCATACGAACTATGACGGTACGTCGACTGCTGAACATTGTGCAAACGGTACAGCGACAAGCGCGAGCGTCTTTGACCAGTGCTCGGCAGGCGCCCGGTACAGCTTCACGTTCACTAAGGCCGGTGCCTTCGATTACCACAACCACGCGAACTCGAGCCACGGCGGCACTGTGACCGTAACCCGGTAATGCCGGATCCTGTACACGTCGAGCGCGTACGCGCCGCCGGGGGCATCGTGCTCGGCGACCGGGCGCAGATAGCCATGGTGCGTCATGTGCACGGCACCCGTACTTGGTTCTTCCCAAAGGGTCACGTCGAGGAGGGTGAAGACGAGGAAGAGACCGCGCGCCGGGAAATCGCGGAGGAAACCGGGCTCACCGAGCTCGAATATCTCGGCGACCTCGGCACCTACGAGCGATACCACATGACGCCTGCAGGCGATAACGAGCGCTCTGAGATAAAAGAGATCCACATGTACCTCTATGCCGCTGCGCGAGGAGCCGTACTCGCTCCGTCGCACGAGATTGCTGAGGCTAAGTGGGTACCGCTCGCACGCGTGGCCGAAGAATGTGGGAGCGTACGCGACCGCGCCTGGTTCGCCAGCGTCTTCGAGCGCATCCGTGAAGCCATCCAACGCGATTAGAAAAAGCCCCGGGATTGCCCGGGGCTTTTTAGTCGTCTTCCCTACCGCACGGCCCTGGCGACGGCCGGCACGACGCCGGCATCAAAGACACCAGGAATGATGCGGTTGGCGGTTGGCTTCTTTACGAGCGCAGCGAGCGCGCGAGCTGCACGCAGCTTCGTGTCTTCCGTGATCTTCGTAACGCCCTTATCGAGGGCACCGCGGAAGATGCCCGGGAATACCAGAGCATTATTGATTTGGTTCGGGAAGTCGGAGCGCCCGGTGGCAACCACCTTAGCGCCTCCCTTTTTCGCTTCCTCAGGCATGATTTCAGGGGTTGGGTTCGAGAGCGCGAAGACAATGGCATCCTTTGCCATTGTGCGCACATGCTCTGCCGTCATGAGGCCAGGGCCTGAGAGCCCGATGAATACGTCCGCACCCGGGAGCACATCCGTGAGCCCGCCCTTCACCTTTCGGGGGTTGGTACGGCGTGCGAGCATCTTCTTTGGGCCTTCGAGACCCTTCCTTCCTGCGTATAGGGCACCGGCGCGGTCGAGCACGACAATATCCGTAATGCCTGCGGCAACGAAGAGGTACGCAACGGCCGTTCCTGCGGCGCCCGCTCCCGAAATGACGACGCGCAGCTTCTTCAGGTCCTTCTTCACGATCTTGGCTGCGTTTACGAGACCGGCGAGCGCGACTATGGCCGTGCCGTGCTGGTCGTCATGCATGACGGGGATATCGAGGAGCTCGTGGAGACGCTCTTCGACATAGAAACATTCAGGGGCCTTGATGTCTTCGAGGTTAATGCCGCCGAAGCCGGGAGCGATAGCGACGACCGTACGAACTATTTCTTCGGGATCCTGGGTGGAAAGTACGATTGGCCACGCGTCGATGCCGGCAAACTCCTTAAAGATAAGCGCCTTCCCTTCCATCACAGGGAGTGCGCCGTACGGGCCGATGTTGCCGAGGCCGAGCACGGCCGAACCATCCGAGACGATGGCCACCGAGTTGCGCTTCACGGACATCTTGCGCGCGTCTTCGGGCTTTTCGGCTAGGTGGCGCGAGGCGACGCCGACTCCCGGCGTGTAGTAGAGGGAAAGGTCTTCCTTCGACGCCAGCTTCACGCGCGAGGCGGTCTCTATGCGCGCACCGCTAGCCTTGAAGGCTGCGAGGATTTTCTTTTCTTGGGGGGTCATGGGAGGCTCAGTATACGAAAAAGAACGAAGGCTGTCCGTGTGGACAGCCTTCGTTCTTTTTCGTAACGCTACGCCGGTTACTGTGCCCTTGCGTTAATGATGAGGGTACCGCGTGCAATTTCAATGTTGTTTGTGCCGTATAGGTGTACGGTATAGCGGCCGTCAGGGATGGCCTCGGTAAGGGTGTGCGACCATCTTCCGTTTACGACCGGGAAAGTGCCGCTTCCGTAGTACTTATCCCCGTTGCTAATCGAGAACCCGACGGCCGCATGGCCTGGTGCCGTACCCGTAATGGTGGGCCTTCCCGTCGTGTACATGCCGGAAGTAACGGTAGCAGGAAGGAGGCGGGGTGCCGCATCAAGCTGTAGTTGCTGTTGGGCCTGTACATTAACAGGAATCGAGCGCTTTGCTGCTGCGTCTACGGCTACTGGCAAGGCGGAGGCGAGCATGAGGGCAAAGACGGCGAAAAAACGAGGTGATAGGTGCATAAATTGGCTTATGTATTTCATGAGTCTACTATACCATAGCTTCTAAATAATTGCAAGTACCTAGAATAAAGACCCCCTTCTTGCAGAAGGGGGTCTTTATTAAGAGAGGTTATTTACGGAGTGCAAATAGCGAGGAGCGCCTTGGCAGTCTTCGGGCCCACGGCACCGTATCCGGTCGTCTCGGGCGTACCTTCGGTCACGATTCCCTGCTTCTTCTGGAAGGCTTTAACGGCGCGCTCGGTGGCAGGGCCGAAGAAGCCCGTTGCGAGGCCCTCAGGATAAATCGTCTTATCCTTCGCGAGGATCTGCTGGAGACGCTTCACGTCGTCGCTCGGCGCATCCGTATCGGCCATGAGCGAGAGCTTGGTCGTGAAGGCTGCGCACGCATTCGCCGTAACGACTGCCGCAGGAGCAGGAGCGGGTGTTGGCGGGATGACTACGGGCGCAGGCGTGGCCACCACCACCGGTGCCGGAGGGGTCACCACTACCGTCGTAGTTGTCGTGGTCGTTGCAAAAACGGGCGTCGTCGTCGCTACCGGAAGCGGCTCGGGCTCGGGCCAGGTCGTCGGGAGCTTCTTTACCTTGCGCGGGTTCTCAACCGGATCGCCGAAGAAGTCCTGGATGGCGAGGTACGTCTGGTAGGCAGTATCTTCGGTCACCTGCTCGCGGTGCTCTACGAGGGTGAAGCGCGGCTCCGTGATGTATCCGTACTCGATGAGTACGCTCGGTACGTTCAGCGTACCGTACGCGCCGATGGCGATGAATTCGCGATGCGGCACGACCCCGGCTCGTTCCTGGGTATTGGTCGAGACGTCGGAAAGCGCGTCGAGGCGGTCAGCGATGTCGTTACCGAGCGCCTTTGCCGTCTTGCTGTTGCCGAATATGGAATCCGGGACGTAGATAGCGTAGCCATGGTGCTGCGATGGCTGGTCCGGTCCGTGGTCGGGAGCGTCGTTGATGTGGAGATTTACGACGAGGTCGATCTTATTTTCGTTTGCCCATTTGTTAATGCCGTAGAGGCGAAGCGCCACGTCGGTCGGCGCAGCGACACCGTGCCCCTCAGCCGCATCCTTCACTGTTCCCTTCTTGAGGAGCTTCTCCATCTTTTTCTTCTGGGTACTTACGAATTTCGCTATTTTCTTTTCATTCTTATCGAAGTACTTATCGAGGCTCTTGTTCCAAGCGCTGTCGTCGCGCGTAACGATGACCTCGTAGTTTGGGTTGGCTTCAAGCAGGCCCTCGAGCTCGTCGGCGATGTCGGTGACAATCTCGCGCTCATAGACGCCCTGGTATACGGCGCCACCGTAGCCAGGCTCATGCCCTGCGGCTATGAGGATGCGGATTTTACCGTCCTCGTATTTATCTTGCAGCTGGTTCACTGAGGCGCCTTTTGAGAAACCGTCTTTAGTGGCAGCCATCGCTGGGCTTACGGTAAACGTAAAGATAAGCACGAGGGAAAGAAAAGAAGTGAAAGTACGTAGCATATAAACTTAGTATACCGAGCACGCGCAGCCCCACAAGCTCAGCGTTTGCCCTAATGCTCCTTAGTGACGCATATACGACATGAATGCCCGATGACGCATCCATGCGGGCGCGTATACTGAGACTATGCACGCCGACGACCTCGTAACGCAGCACTTCACCCGCCTCAAGCCCGACCAGAAGACGGCGCTGAAGCGTCTCGGTATTGAGACCGTCCGTGACCTCCTCTACCACTTCCCTGCCCGCTACGAAGCGGCCGGCCCGACCGGGACCGTCGCAAACGTCGCCGCCGGCGCCGACGTCACCCTCTACGGCACCATCCGGAAGCCCGACACGAGGAAGGCGTGGAAGAGCCGCCGGCCACTTGCCGAAGCGTGGCTCGAAGATGCTTCGGGGCGCATTAAGCTCATGTGGTTCAACCAGCCGTACATCGCGAAGACGCTTGCCGACGGGCAGGTCGTAAAGGCATCAGGGCGTATTGCCGGTACGGGCGCGAAGATATACCTCGCGAACCCCGACATCGACCGCTCGCCCGTTTCTCCCGAAGACGTGCATGACTCCCTCTTCACGAAGACTGAGAGCGGCGCGCCGCTGGTGGAAGACGCCCTCTTTGCCATATACCCGGAGAGCCGCGGCGTATCATCCCTTTGGTTCCTCCACGCGATGAAGCGCATCTTCGAGGCGCGCGTGCACGAAACCATCGAAGACCCTGTACCGCCCGAAATACTCGCGCGCTATAAGCTCCCGGCGCTTTCGACAGCCCTTGTCTTCCTCCATGCACCCAAGAAGAATGAGGACGCCGAGGTCGCGAAGAAGCGGTTCGCCTTCGAGGAAATCTTCGGCATCCAGCTCGCCATGCAGCGCGAGCGGCTTCATGCCGTCCGCGAGAAGGCGCTTCCCGTTGAGGTGGACCGTAAGGCGCTTACGGATTTCATCGCCTCCTTCCCCTTCCCCCCGACGGGAGCCCAGGAGCGTTCCATAGAGAGCATCGTCGAGGACTTCGAGCGGATGCACCCGATGCGGCGCTTGCTCGAAGGTGACGTCGGCAGCGGTAAGACGGCAGTGGCCGCAGCGACGAGCTACCTCGTAGCGACGAGTAAGCCGCCCGGGAGAAAGGCGGGCAGCCTCCAGGTCGCCTACATGTGCCCTACGGAGATCCTTGCGAAGCAGCACTTCTCCACCTTCGTCTCGTACTTCCGCGACCACCCTATTCCCATAGGCCTCATCACCGGGAGCGAATGCCGGAAGTTCCCGTCCAAGGTGCCGTACGAGGAGTCGGCGAAGGTATCGCGCGCGCAATTCGCGAAGTGGGTCGCGAACGGCGAGATCCCCATCGTCATCGGCACGCATGCCCTCGTATATAAATCGCTCGAGTTCCAGAACCTCGCCTACGCCATCATCGATGAGCAGCACCGCTTCGGGAAAGCCCACCGCCAGAAGCTCACGAAGAAGCATGACATCTCGCCGCACCTCCTTTCCATGACGGCGACTCCCATCCCCCGCACGCTCGCGCTCACCATATACGGCGACCTCGACCTCTCGCTCCTCGACGAAATGCCTAAAGGGCGCAAACCTATCCTCACCGAAGTCGTCGGCCCCGAGAAGCGTACGGAGGCATACGACCGCGTCCGCAAGGAACTCGCCGAAGGCCGCCAGGCATACGTCATTTGTCCGCGCATCGACGAACCCGACCCGACGAAGGAGCTCGCCGTACAGGCAAAGTCCGTGAAGGCCGAGGCCGAGCGTCTGAAGCGCGAGGTCTTCCCCGAGAGCTCTATCGGCATCCTCCACAGCAAGATGACGCCTGCGGAAAAGGAGAAGTCCATGAAGGCCTTTGAGGACGGTACGACCGACATCCTCGTCGCGACCTCAGTCGTCGAAGTCGGCGTGAACGTACCGAATGCCACCGTCATATTAATCGAAGGTGCCGAGCGCTTCGGCCTCGCGCAGCTCCACCAGCTCCGCGGCCGCGTAATCCGGAGTAACCACCAGGCATACTGCTTCGTCCTTCCCGAGTCATACGGGCCTGCGACCAAGGACCGCCTGAAGGCCCTTACGACCGCCAAGGACGGCTTCGAGCTCGCCGAATACGACCTCGCGCTCCGCGGCGCCGGGGAACTCGCCGGCTCCCGGCAGTGGGGCGTCTCCGACATCGCCATGGAAGCGATTAAGAACTTGAAGCTCGTCGAAGCCGCGCGCACCGAGGCTTCGAAACTGGTCGAGGCTGACCCCGACCTGACTTCCCTTCCCGCACTCAGGAAGATCGTCGAGGAGAAGACACGGAAGCTCTACATGGAATAAGTCGGGCGGAAGTGGTAGCGTACTCCCAGACTGCTACGGAGGGCATTGTGACTAGAATCCTCAGGGACGAAGATTTGGTTTTGCTTCGGCGCGAGCTCGCGGCCTACGGGGTTGCGTATTCGGATAAGGAAGACGCGCTCGTGGTCGGGAAGTGCTTCATGCGGGACGCCGGCCTCATCGACACTTGTCTGCACTACATATCACCGTCATGTGCTGTCGTGCTGCTGAAGGACCCGCGCAGCCGGAAGTTCGTGGGCGCGAAATTCACCTGGCTTACCTACCTGGTTGCCGAGTACTGGAACGGCGTTATCAAGCCCTTCTACTCGCCCGCCCATATTGCCGACATCGCAACCTTCTGCGCGGCCGACAAGAATTCCATCGTCCACGACATGGGTCCGCGTAAGCAGGACATGGTCCGGGCGATGCACCGCAAGGCGCATGAATTGGCCCAGCAAATTCCCGCTCTTCCCGCGCCGATTATCGAGCGGATCCTCGAAACCCCCGCTCGCCCAAAGAGGGCAACGCATTGACCGGTCGCACACCCGTGCGGCCGGTTTTTCTTATGGCAATATCCCTCACCTGCGACTTAAGCCCCGCACCTCATACAGGTCCACCCTCTTGGACTCGAACCAAGGACCGCCGAGGTATAAGCTCGGAGCTCTAACCAACTGAGCTAAGGGTGGTTGGTTAATCCACTATACAAACAAAAAGAGTAGGCACCAATCATCCTTGCAGACCGAGTGGAAAGTGGGTATGGTTCAGTCGGATCAACGCACAAGGAGACGGTTCATGTCCGAAGGATTATTCGGCTGGAGATGGGCCGTCTTATGGCCTTATTACGAAGTCGGGAAGGGCAAAGGACTCTTCCGGAACATGGCGCTTTTCGCGGTCATCTATGTCTTCGGCGCAACCACGTGGCAAGCCCTGGGATACGGGCAGTGGCGGGGATTGTTCGTCGCCCCGACCCTCTACGCCGCCTTCGGCGTACTCTGGTGGACGATACGCATGGCGGGCATCGCGTGGACGCGGTTCGCCGCAAGCCATCCCCGGGTCGCGCGCGTGGTGGACATCGTTACTTATGTGCTCGCCTGGGAGTTGCGGGTGCAGGTTGACCCGAACGCATCCGAAAACCTCCGGGCCTGGTCGAGCTTCCTGCTTCTGGCTTTGTACGGCTCATCTTTTGCCTTGCGCTATGGGTACGTCAGCACCAGGACCGGCATCATGCTCATGGTTGGCATCGAAGCCGTGACCGAACTTACCGGCATCTATCTCGCGTACCGCGCGTGGAAGCAGCCGAAGGGACAGGGCGAATAGTTGGAGGCCGCAGCTCACGCTGCGGCCTCTTTTCTATTACGTTCTTCTATAGTTAAACGCCTGCCTTCAAGTCCTCGGCGATGACGACGGGTGTTTCCTCTTCCTTCTTCTTCGGCGTGATGCCGTTCAGGATGAGGAGCTTCTCGAATTCCTCGCGCTCAAGCGTCTCGACTTCGATGAGCTTCTCGGCAATCATTTCAAGCGCGCCGCGGTGCTCGGTGAGGACGTTTCGCGCCTTCTCCTTAGCCTCTTCGATGATGCGCGTGACTTCGGCGTCAATCTTTGCAGCAATCTCCTGTGAGTACACCTCGTTGCGGTAGTTCTGGTCGGTAGCGAAGGCGACGGGACCGACGCGTTCGGACATGCCGTAGCGGGACACCATATCGCGTGCGAGCGCAGTGACAACGGCGAGGTCGTTCGATGGCCCAGTAGTGACGTCATCGAAGACCATCTCTTCGGCGACGTAGCCGCCCAAGGTACCGGCAATGTCGTCGAGGAACTCTTTGCGCGACTGCATCTTCGTGTCCTCAAACGGGAGCTTGAGCGTGTATCCGCCCGCACGTCCGCGGCTGATGATTGAAATCTTATGTACCGGATCTGAGTTCGGGAGAATCGAGGTTACGAGGGCGTGCCCGGTCTCGTGGTACGCGGTTACGCGCTTCTGCTTCCGGCTCATGAGGTGGGACTTCCGCTCAGGACCAAGAATGACTTTCTCGATGGAGCGGATGAGGTCGTACTGGGTGATTTCCTTACGGGACTCGCGCGCCGCGAGGATGGCAGCCTCGTTCATGAGGGAATAGAGCTCGGCGCCCGAGAAGCCCGGCGTGCGCTCGGCAATGACTTCGAGGTCTACGTCAGGACCGAAGGGCTTGTGGCGCGAGTGGACGGTGAGCACTTCAAGGCGGTCTTTGCGATCAGGGAGATCGATGGTGACGCGGCGGTCGAAGCGCCCAGGACGAAGGAGTGCCGGGTCGAGTACGTCAGGACGGTTCGTGGCCGCCATGACGATGACCTTTTCGTTAGGCTCAAAGCCGTCCATCTCGACGAGGATCTGGTTCAACGTCTGCTCGCGCTCGTCGTTCCCGCCGCCCACGCCCGTACCGCGTACGCGGCCGACGGCGTCAATTTCGTCGACGAAAATGATGGCCGGTGCCGTGCGCTTCGCAAGCTGGAAGAGGTCGCGCACGCGCGATGCACCGACGCCGACGAACATCTCCACGAACTCGGAGCCTGAGATGGAGAAGAACGGCACGCCTGCCTCGCCGGCAACGGCGCGCGCGAGCAGCGTCTTACCCGTACCGGGAGCGCCCATGAGCATGATGCCCTTCGGGATGCGCGCACCGATATCGAGGAACTTCTTCGGGTTCTTGAGGAAG
This sequence comes from Minisyncoccota bacterium, assembly GCA_036399335.1. Classification (GTDB taxonomy): domain Bacteria; phylum Patescibacteriota; class Minisyncoccia; order Phycocordibacterales; family Phycocordibacteraceae; genus C7867-001. Next base: position 235,470 of record DASWNF010000014.1, on the reverse strand, counting down.
TCGACGATCTCGAGGAGCTCTTCCTTTGCCTCCTTTGCGCCCGCGACATCCTTGAAGGTGACGCGCTGCGCCGTGTCGTCCGGGTCTATCATGCGCGCCTTCGACTGCCCGAAAGTGAATGCCTGCATGCCCGCGCCCTTCACCTGGCGGAGGAAGAAGAGGAAGAGGATACCGAGGAGGAGTATCGGGAGGAGGATTGGGGCAAGCGTTGAGAACCAGAAGCGGAAGCCCGATTCGCTTGCTACCGTAATACCGACCTTCGAAAACTCTTCGGGCGTCACGCCGTATGCGAGAAGCGTTTCGGTGATGCCCTGCGCCGGGTCCTTCATCGCCTTCTTCTCCGTGCCGTCCTGGTACGTGAGCGTCAGGTCGTCGCCGGCAATGCGGATGGTACTGACCGTGCCGATGCGCACGTCGCTCGCGAGCTCGGTGAGGGATATCTCCTGCGGCTTCTCGGTCCTCTTAACGACGAGCGAGTATACGCTCATGAGAAGGAGGAAGATGAGGATGGTCGAGATGAGGTTCCCGGCAAAGCCCGGGCCTCCCGGGAGGAACCCGCCCATGCCGCCCTTGCCCGGCTTACTTCCCTTCTTCGGTGAACGTTTGGAGCCGCCTGGAGGCGGTAGATTAGGTGCCATAGTTTCTAGACTATACAATATATGGTAGCTTCCTGAAAATCTGACGAAGACATGACGCTCATCGAACACAAGAAAGCGCGCCTCCGCTACTCCGTACTTTCGACGCTCCAGGCGGGCATCGAGCTATCCGGGGCCGAAGTAAAGGCCGTGCGCGCAAAACAAGGGAAACTGGACGGTTCGCGCGTCGTCGTACGCGGGGGCGAGGCCTTTCTCATTGGCATGTCCATTCCCCCGTACCAGCAAGGGAATACTCCTGCCGGGTATAACCCGGAACGGAACCGCCGCCTCCTTTTAAACAAGACCGAGATAGCGGATTTAGCCGAAGCGGAAGAGCGCAAAGGATTGACAGTAGTGCCACTTGAAGTGTATAATAGTGGGAGATATGTGAAGGTGCGCGTGGCCATCGTGAGCGGTAAGAACAAGTCCGACAAACGGGAAGACTTGAAGCTTAAGGACGCGAAACGAGACATGGATCGCGCAATGAAACGTCGTACCTGATAGCAGGTCGATCGGTCCCGGGCTCGATTAGTGCTCCTGTTACTAATCGAGCCCGGGGGTGACCGGCTTTGACGGTCTGTACTTTGAGATACGTGCGACGCGATGGAAGGTTGCTGTCCATCTAAATCCCGCAACTACAAATACTTGCAAACAACACTGTTGCAAGCGCAAAGAACACTGTTTCTCCGTATTTCTCGAAGAACAGTTTCAACTTTGCGTTCGCGAGCGCGTAAGCTTGAGCTTTTAGCTCGCTTCGCTTAGCGACGTCCTCCCCTTCCCGGTTCCCGTAGCGGAAGGTCAGGGCGGAATCTCCTACGGGATCGGCGCCTGCATGTCCGGGCAGCGCGCTTAAATTAAGGACCTAGGCAAGGACGTTTTCGTCGGCATTCCGATGCCCCTGCCGAATCTTCAATGCCGACTACGCGTCGTAGAATCGCTCTCAAAGCCAGGCTGGACGGGAGTTCAACTCTCCCCACCTCCACATCCTGTGATTCTTTGGTAGAGATTTGCTCAAATAGCCCCGTAATAAGCGGCTTTTGTGCGGTTTCAAACCCATCTTTATGGTGGAAGACCAACTTATCAGCAAAGACTAGTCCGAAGACTAGTCTTTTTGCTTTTAAGTCTCCATTTTCCCATGTACTTACTGGATCTTTTAGATAACTTGTAACCACCTCGAGGGCGGTTTCAATATGAGCCGCTGACAGACCAATCGTTTTAAGTTGCCCTTGTAGGGCGATGCTATCGTCTCTAGCCTTCAATATTTGACGCTCATAGACGTATATAAGCGACTCGTCCATTGTTCTCGTGATTCGTGTTGTCAGAAGATCGACCTGTCGAGACGACTCCTCAATTTTCCTTTCTACTTCTATTCTGCGTTGATCCAACAGCTTCACTCTTTTGCCCCAGAGGTCTATCAGTACTCTTTTTGCCAGCTCAAGCAACTCAATACGTGGTACGGCTGACCGTAATAGGGTCTTGAATTCTCTATCAACGAAGTCGCCATTAACACTCTTATTGAAGCGAACACACGTTGACGTCTTGCAGCGGTAGTAACGATACATTTTGTTCCTACCTCTACTCCAGCTGCCTGTGAGAGTTTTGTTGCAGTAATCACAGAGCAACAGGCCTCGTAACGCGAAGTCCATTCGGTCGCTTAGTCGCGATCGAACTTTACATTTACCGTCGAGTTTCTCCTGCACCTTCTGGAATACTTCAATACTGACTAGTCCCTTATGCTGACCTGGTCGCCTGGAGACCTCCCACTCCTCTCGCTCTACGTATCCGGCATACACTACCCTTCTAAGGAGTCGTCTTACGCCTTCTACGTACACTGGGCGACCCTTGTTGTAATTAGAGTCTTGTAGAAAACGAGCCACATCAGCTTGAGTCATGAACCGATCAGATGCAAATCCCTCAAACGCTTCTCGAATGAGACTCGCCTCAGGTTCAATAATCCTTAGGACTTTTCCATGAGCAACCTCTCTGACTTGCTGGTAACCTGGCGGCGGATAGAAAGGCCAGTAACCCTGCTCAAGTCGCGCCTTCTGCTTTTGAATTACCTGTCGCCTATTTTGTTCACGCTCTAGTTGACCTTGTGCCGCGAATATCGTTTCTACGAAGGTTCCCTCCGGGGAATCGTCGAACACGTAGTTTAGACATTCCGGCTTCACGTTGCGCATCTGTAGCGCAGCACGCAGCTTGAGGTGAAACACAGTGTCTCGAGCAAACCTCTTCAGATCGTCGAAGATAACCGTGTAGTTTTTGTGCGGATGCTTATCGATGTAATGCAGCATTTCTTGCATTGCGGGACGGTTCATAAAGTCCCCTCCTCCGCTTGCGCTGTCTCTGAATACTTCCTCAACGTGATAATCCTTCGTATCAGCATACGCCCGGCATCTGTGTTCCTGGCTATCTAGTCCGTGCCCTTCCTTTGCTTGGCGCTCAGATGAGACCCTGCAATAGATTAAGGCTATTACTTTACTGTGTTCATTGTGTTTGTTTGACATACCGGCTTTTCAGAGACAAACATGCCGGTTTCATCTACATAGTCCAGCGTTCTTTCCACAAAGGCGTACAACAGCTCTCTGATTCGCTTAACTTCGCCGTCAGGCATGCTTGGTGCTCCTATAAGCCTCTTACATTCTTCAACCGTTAACATGTTTGTCCTCCTTCTGTTGGATAAGGTCAGCCGGTTGACCATACCCAACAGAAGAGGGGCAAATACCGGCTGACAGAAACGCGAAAAGCCTCGGGATTAAGCACGGCTGCATATGCAGTCGCGATCAATCCTGAGGCTTCACACTCAGCCTTACTGCCAAAGGCGCAGTACGACTAATCGATACCAGCAAGTGGGTAAGCTGGAGAACCCTTGCTGTAGAAGCGGCCCCCCAGAAACTAAGACGAACGGGCTTGGGGTTACTTTACGCAGATCGGCGTCAGTCCTTACGGACCAATCAGCTTTCAGATATCGATTACTTTCGATTATTTTGTTGTTTCCTCGACCATTATATCGAGGCTACAGACAGGGCGCAAAGGTGCACAAAACTCCTTTTCCAGAAAACCCGATTTAAGGGGGAAAACTATTCTAAAGTGTGCTTTTCATGGCCTATTTACTAGGTTCGCAAAAATAGTTTTCCCCTGTCGGACTTTCTAGGATCCTCCGACTTTTGTGCACGCAGACTAAAACTTATTCAGCCTTTCTATCTCGTCGGCCAGGCGCTTCAGTTCGTGAGCAATCTGTTCCTCTGTGGTCACCTGACCGCACCTAAGGCGTGTGCTGTAGGGGTCAAATAGGCGGTCGATGTTATTGACCTGCTGTTCCAGCTTCTCCCGACTGTATGCCACTTCATCGATCTCAGTCGTGATCGCATCTGAATCTTTCGACGCTACTGCTTGCCTCTGTTCGCTCGTGAGCGATGCGCGCTCTGCTTCCGTTGTTGCTGGCATTGAGTCTGGATACAGAGCCTTTAGAAGCGCGCTGCGCTGCCGATCGAGTGTGGCTACTGAGGGCTTGGGCAGTTCGGACAAAAGCTTCTGATAAAGGCGAGCTTCCTGTGTCACACAGCTTGCTTTTAGATCTACTCCTGGCGCTGCCGGTGTAATTACGGCTGGCGATGTCACTTCAGGTGCTTGAAAGATGCCCACACGAGCCTCAACGTTCTCTTCAGGGGCGATTTGTGCGGCAACGGTGCTGGTTGCCTCAGTAAGTGGCACAACGGCGGTTTTTTCTGCCTTAAGCGCGATCGTGGCTGCCACTCCTCCCAGCAATACCAGAATTCCGAGGAGTATGGCGATTGTGAGGGCGGTAAACCCTCGATGTGGCTGATTCATATGGTTCGCGTAGGTTTTGGTAAGGAGGCCGTCTGGATACAGAAGCGGCCCCACAGAACTGGCGATGACACCCTTTCGGACATCACCCAGGCCCTTTCGGGACACCGACCTACGCGAGTAGAGCCAGCCTATGAGGCCGCTTCTGCTCGCGTAGGTTTTTATTTGGCCATGCCTCGGATCGCTCCTTGGTTTAGGCGTTTTAGTCGCATCGCGACCTTGATGATTTTATCTCAATTTTGTGGAATGCTCGAGTCTCCAGAATAGGTGCGACAGGAGGCTTAGTACATCGAGACAGTCGTCCTCAGTAAAGAGTCTGGAGTCTCTCAGGTCTGCAATCTCTTCGTGAGATATAGGATGCCTCCCTCCGCAAATGACTGCTTCGGAAAACATCTGGTGAGCTATACGGATGTTTGTCAGAGTATCTGCGGTGAAGTCTGTTCCGTCTGGTTTGGTATACCCTTCTGTTACAGAAAGCATCGGATTTGCAGCAGGAAATACTTCTTGCATGAGTGCGCGCTCGTCACGTGTTGTTCGGACTGCCTTGGATCGAACAGCATTCACGTATCGTTTAGCCGCTTCAATGAACGCGTGGTAGTAGTCGCCTTGCTCGTAGTACTCACGGGAAGCATCTTGGATTTCTGGATGAAGCTGACGCCAGTGATATCTGGGATATTCAGGAACAAGAGAATGAAAGTCTCTAACGGCGCGTGTGCTTACTTCTTCTGGAAGCTCAGAATCTTTCACGATCGCCTTAACCACAGCCTCTGCGCTTGCGCGGACTCCCTCAGGGAGCTTGCTGAACCAGTCTTCCGTATTGATTCCCGTCTGCTCCTCTATCTTCTTCTTTCTAACGGCCTCCCTTTTGCGACGCCAATCCTGTTCGAGCCAGTTCATCATCTTCCTCAAATGATCTCTTAGTTTCTCCATTTCTGGATGGCCCCAGTTTAGCGACTGTCGGTCTGTCGAGATAACATCTTCATCCAGCTCGTCGATAAAATCGACCTCAAGCCAACCGGTGAGATACGAGAAGAAGTGACTCGAAGTGCTTTCCGAGAAATATTCTGGAAGATTTACCAACTTCTTCCGGGAGAATAACGTCACGCCCCGCATGTTAGTCCGGGGCGAAATCGGCTTCCCTGCAGCGATAAGGTGGCCATTAATTTCTGCAGCTTTCTCGTAGTCAGATTCGAAGGTTACTTCATCTGGCACGTCCCACTCAACTTCTTTATCGAGGTCGTCGTATTTTTTATCATTCTCCACCTCAACTGGTGTCTCGCCATTGTGACTTATTTGAATCTCAAAATCATCGTCTACGATGAAGATTTTCGATAGTGATATTGCAAGTGCCTGGGGGTCAAAATCTGTACTTCTTCTCAACCCTCTTAGGGTTATAGTTGTTCCCTTGCTCTCGGGGTCGCATTCGCGATCTACTAATACGGTTTCTGGACTGTATACGGCCTTTGCATCCCTGATATCATCCCATCGCATGATAAAGACGTTTTCTTTCCCTTCTTTCCTGGTAGCGATTTCAATTTCGTTAGCAATGCCGAAGAAGGAGAGTTTGCCAAGACCTTTTTTACCAATTACCTTCCTTCCTTCTGGCGTCTCTCTCTGGTCTTCTTCGTCACGGCGATTACGTCCAATCCGCAAGAATTTTTCATTGATGTCGCTGAATGACATCCCATGACCGTTGTCGTGGACAACAATAGTCTTGGTCTCATCGCCATCAAAAAGGCCTATCTCGACCTTATGGGCATCCGCGTCATACGAGTTTGCAATTAGCTCAGCCAACACAGGAGGCAACGTAGAATACATCCGGACACCGAGATGATCGATGGTGGCCGGGTCGAACGTCATTTCAAGAGGTTGATTTGCCATCTAGGTTTTGTGTGCGTTCACAATACGCTTGCCCAATTTCTTTGCAAACGCTGGGGGTACCGCGTTACCTATGATGCGCGCAGCAACGCCAAAGCTCTCAGTATGAAATACATAATCGGCCGGGAACGTCTGAAGAGTTGCTCCCTCCCGGAGCGAAATGCCTCGGTTTTCTTCTGGGTGAGCGAAACGTCCATTTGAGATGCTTGCGAACTTAGTAGTAATTGTCGGCGCAGGCTTGTCCCAACGCATGCGCCCGTAGTTATCTTTAAATTCCTTACCCTTGTATGACTTCCGCTTAAGTTTAGGGTCCTCTGCCCAATCTAGCCATGATCCTCCATTTTTTTTAGTTTTCTCCAGTCGTTCGAGATTCTTCTGCGTAAGATTCGCTGTTGAATGTTGTGTGTCGGTCTTGTCATGATATCCAGCAGGAATGGACTTGAAGCCCTTCTCCTTTCCAATCACATCTTTTACCAACGGGAAGTAAGAAGCTTCTTTTGAGAGCTTGAGTGGTTCCTTATGTAACCGGCTTGCGATAAGGGAGAAGCGTTTTCGCATCTGGGGAACCCCATGTTCACTCATGTTCACTACTTCGTAGTGAACGCTATATCCCTTACGTTCGAGGTCCTCAATAAAGGCAGCAAGTCCGCTTTCGTCTTTCCTGGCTAGAATCCCTGGCACGTTCTCTACAAGGACGTAACCTGGGTTCAGGTAGTCCACGAATCTCTTGAACTCAACGAGGAGATTCTTTGATTTCTCGGCCTTCTTTTTGCTTGTTTGAATTATGGACCAGAATTGGCAGGGGCTGCATCCAATGAGTATTAGATTATCGTCATTGCGCTTCAGATTCAGCTGCTTGGAGAGTTCTTTCTCTTTTAGATCGAACACATCGGCGAGAATAAACTGAGTGCCTGGATTATTCTTCTCGTATGTTTCCTTACACTGGGGATCATTATCTATCCCAGCAATGACCTCGATCCCCGCCTGTCGAAGGCCGCAGGTCATACCTCCGCCAGAGCAGAAGAAATCAACTGCATGGAGTTCGTTTGGTCTTTTGATTCTTGGCATGTTTGCTTTCATTATCTTACTTCATCTTCAGGCCGCTCAATCTACCCTACTCCACAACATCTCGAATATCTCCCGCATGGTCTTAGCTACGTCGGCATTCTCTATGGCAATACCCTGGAGGTTTTTATAGTCCTGAATGCGCACGACGCGGTCCGATATATCGATAGCAATCTCAGAGGAGTACTGATCATATGGCACCTTCTTAACATCGCGTTTCAAATGTTCGTCGAGAGCACGATGTGGCTCGAGGGAGGGGTGATCTGGGACTATCGCTCGCATTGTGACACCTCGCTTCCTTAGCTTCTCGTTGTATTCGCTGAAGTAGTCTTCAAGTTCCTGGGGCAGGCCCGCGGCAGTAGCGTAAAAAGCCCGAACTTCTTTCCCTTTGTCTTCGTCACGCTTGTACTCCATGAGCTGCTTTAACCCCTTCTGCCCTTCGAAGTAAATGGCGCTCACCTTTGTTTCTGCTCCCTTAGTCATAGCGAGCAGTTCAGGTAGCTTCTCTTTAGCTAACGAAAGCCTCTCCTCTGCCACGCCAAAGGCCTGTTCTGGAGAGATAGCGCGGTACAGCTGCTTACGCGCTCTAGGGACGCGTTCGACAAGACCCTTATCGACCAGCTCGCCAAGAATGACGTAAGTGGTCGGGCGCTTCAGCCCACTTTTATCTGCGATCGAGTAAGCACTGCCCTTTCCGAGCTGAAGGAGGGCCAAGTAAACAGCCGTCTGCTTCTCATTTAGGCCCAGGATCGATAGCGCCTCTGAGATATTCATATTTTAAAGCGTATTCTATTTTTGATTTAGTGTCAATATTTCTGACGACTAATCGTAACTAGTATTTATAATAGCTTCTATATACAGGACATATTGCGCTATTTATGCCTGCATTTTTGAGTCAGTTGTCTTGACTATAGCCTGGATTCAACGCAGAATCACACCAGAGTTTTGAACGTTGACTGGCAATCACGCCAAGCAGGAGATGCGCCATGACCCAAGACCCCACCCCGAGTGAGTCGGCGTCCAATGGGACGGCGATCGACTCCTGGCTCCACGCCGTCGTCCACAGCGAAGATCTCGGAGACCATATCCGGGCGCAGCTGCGTTCGGAGATCCCTCCCCTTCTCTCGTGGATCGTACGTGGTGGTTGCGCCGTGCAGTGCGAGCACTGCATCTTCCCGTTCGAGGGTCCGAAAGGATACTCCGAACGGCTCAGCGCGGAGGTTCTGATCTCCGTGCTCGAGCAGCTCACAGGATCTGGTCACCTGGTGCATGAGGGCAGGCAACTGCTCCCGCATCAGGTGCCGGTCCTCGCAGCGATCAAGCGCGCCGGATACAGCGTATCGGTCATTAACAACGGCCAATACGTGACCCCGGCGATGCTGTCGCTCTGTGAGCGGGAAGGCCTTGAAATCGATACGCTCGACGTATCGGTGGACGGGACGGAACGCACCCACAATGCACAGCGCGCGAGCCAGCAGGCTTACGCGTGGGCGATGAAGGGACTCACCAACGCTCGGCGGCTTGTAAGCCCAACCGGGAAGGTGACGTCGCTTTATACGCTCAGCTCGCTCAACTGCGACGATGTGCGGGAGACGGGCGAAATGCTCGCTCCCCTGGTCGATGAATGGCATCTGACGACTATGTCGTTGAGGCCTGGACTCGAGCACATGCGCGCGGATGAGCGGGAGCTAACGAAGGCGCTGGAACAGCTTCTTGGGTCCACGTGGGAGCGTCCGGTATTTCTCCGGACGTACTCCCTCGCAGACTTCGTTGTCCTGCTACAGATTCTCGGTAAGGAGACGGCACGGAAGGCTCTGTCGAACGCGATGGTCGAATATAACGCCATCGTACTCGATGTGGGCATCCCGCTGTACTTCTATCCGAAATCTCTGCAGGTCAACGAGACGCTCGTTGTTGATGCTGACGGTTGGTGGAGGGTTCCCTTCTGCATCCAACATTCGCTGGAAGACCTCCAGCGGGGTACGGATGCGAAAGGCAACGACCTTTCCCACTTCAGCATCGCGCGAGTGTCCGAGGAACTGGACGTCCCAACCGTATTCGCAGAAACCGCTGAGAAGTGGTGGAGAGCAATCGGAAAGGAGTCATTCAGCGCTGAGTTGGCTACTGTGCAGCGATTCCTCGGGTAACCGAGGAGGAGCGGAGCTGAATAAGCTTCGGAGCGGGTGCAATCCCGCTTGGCAACAGAAGTTTCCCAATCCGAAAGGAGGTGGAAATAAAACTACTGGGAGAAGCACCACTTCTCCCCTCTATTGAGCCCTTGATTCGTCGAGGTCTCATCGAGATTAGTTCTTTAACCGTCTGACGAGAGAGGAGGTGATGTACGTGTCAGGAGTGAATGTTGGTTCTGCGGGGGTCTCCAATCCCCGTCCCTCAATCGATCAGAAAGGAGGTGAGAGCATGGCCGGAGCCAATACCGGTTCGGCCGGGGTTTCCCAGCCCCGTCCGCCCGCGCAGCGCCCCAAGCGCTAAGCGGTAGGACCGTTTGAATAAGATTCGGAGCGGATGGTAGACCGCTTGGCAACAGAAACAAACTACCTTGGCCCCGGACTCTGTCTGGGGCTTTTGTTAGATATATTAGTAGGTTCTATTACCAACATGTGACCCCTTACGCCGCACTTTCCTTGGGAATAGCTAGCATCCCTGCGTTGCGTATCAGTTCGTACGAGCGCAAAACATAGCTTTCGAGCTGGTTCCAAATTTCCGACAGGGTGTCCACCGATATAGAACTATATGGAGACATATGGACATTAGAGAACCGCCTTCGGGTGGTTTTCTATTTTGCTACTCCCGACTTTCCTTCTTCGCTTCCTCGGTAAGCGCATTCAGATTCGTAGATATTGGATGCGCCTTCAGGACCCCGGCCATGTAGGCAAGGTTATGCGCCATGTGCCGTAGGGTCTTATTTGTATAGAGATAGCTGGTCCCATCGTCATCAAGATAACTAGGGCCCGGGCCTGCCTTCCCCACCCAGTACGTATTGGCTGAGGGAGGGATGGTGCAACCGAATTCGTTCAGCGCCCAGTTTACACGCGCCACGACTCCATGCGCGCCATCTTCGTTCCCGGTTACGATCGTGCCACCCACCTTTCCATAAAAGAACGTCTGGCCCGTCTTGGGGTCCTGGTGTTCCTCATTGTGGAAGACGTCATCGAGGCGCTCGATGACGCGTTGCGCGAGTGAACCGGTGAAGCCGACCCAAATGGGCGTAGCAATTATGAAGATGTCGCAGGCGCGGACTTTGGGTAAAAGCTGCGGCCACTGGTCGCCGTTACCTTCGTCGGAGCTCGTTCCGGGAGCGATATGGTAGTCAGCGATGCGTACGACTTCGGAGGAAACGCCAAGCGAGTCGAATTCGCGCACGACTTTATCTATGAGAGCTTGCGTGTTTGATACCGTCGGCGACTTCTTCAGTGTGCAGTTGAAAATGAGAGCGTTCATGGATGATGGTTAGACGTGGGCGTATACCGCATGCATAGCGAAAGTAGAGTGAGCCTCCGATTAACGGAGCACTTCACTACTTGCCCTGGCTATTCCGGACAATCTGCTCGAGCACCATTACGTAGGTGCCGAGGTCGTTGATGCCGATGTCCTTGAGCGAGTCCTTCATCTTCGCGCGGAGGAATGGTTCGGTCTCGTTTACGAATGCCTTCCCTGCATCCGTAAGGCAAAGGAGTTTTGCGCGGCTGTCGTCCGGGTCGCGTACGAGGTCGAGGTAGCCGAGCTTCACCAGGTCTTGCGCGAGCGTCGTCACGAAGGGCGCCTCGACGCCCATCTCGCGCGCAGCCTCGCTCGGGCGCACTCCCTTCGTGCTCTTGTACGCGAGGCCGAGAAGCGCCCAGTGCACGCTGGCGATGTTAAGGGGCGCGAGCGCAGCATTGGTCTGCTGCTTGAGTAGCCGGTACACCTTTGCCTGAAGGAGCCCGATGTCATACGTCGTATGGTTGCGCGATGCGGCAGCGAGTTTTTTGAGTATGGTCATGGCGATTGGCCTAGCATGCTGCTAATGGTACTGGGCTCCGCGCTAAACCGCTAGGCCTCCGGTTCGTACACGAGTACGGTGATGAACGCGTCGGGGTTGTAGTGGTCATGGAAGTAGTAGGTACCAGCGCCAGGGAGGGTCACAAGGTACGCCTCGTCCGGCCCGAAGTGACCGGACGAGACACCGGTAGTTACGTGCTCGTGCTCATGGTCGTAGTCGTTTCCCTTCCCGGTCGAGATGTCGTGCGTAAGCCCGTCTTGGCTGTTGAACTGCACCCGGTCTCCGATTGGGATTATGAGCTCGTTCGGGAACGCTTCGCCGTCGATAAGCGCGACCTGGTGTATGGTCTCCGGTACGGCAGCTTGCTTCGTGCCCTCTGCCTGTGCGGCATAGGCGACGCCTGCCGCAGCAAAGGAGAGGAGGGTGAGGAGAGCGAAATAATTGGTCCAAGATAAGTTTTTCATATGAAGTGGTTAGTCGGCGATGCCTCACCGGTATTCAGGAAGACCGAAGTCTTCCTGAATGTCCGTGCAACATCTATACCTAATACGTGCTTAGAACTTTGCGGGGAACTGCTTTACGATTGCGCCGGCGAGGGTATCCGCAACCTCCGTACCGATTTGCGCATCGGTCGCGCGCTGATGGCTGTGAGACGCCGTGAAGTCACCGTCAGCGTGCGCATCGACCGTGCTCTTAAGGAGCGCGACGTGCGTCGATACCACCTGGTGTACGGCTGCGCGCGGGAGGTTCGGGTTTGCACCCGAAAGGAAGTCCGAGATACGGTTCACATAGCCGGCGAGGTTGGCCTCGGCGCGTGCCATGCCACTCTCGTCGCCTGCGCGAGCGGCGGTCGAGTACTCGACGAAGAAACCGATGTGGCTCCTCCAAATCTCAAGGAACTGCTTCTCTGCCTCAGGCCCGTATACGCTTCCGACTGACTGCGCGAGCGCAATCGAGTTTTTGTCGAGCGCGCCTGCTGCCGCAGCCGTACTCGGATCGTTGTCGTGCACGTGGCGAAGCGTCTCGGACGCGAGGTTTGCATGCTCGCGGTTAAGGGCGTTCAGGAGGACACGGAGGCTTGCGGCCTTCGTGTCGGTTCCACCGTGCATGGCATGCGCCGATGCCGAAGCACCCGCACCGCCATGGAGCGATACTCCGCTTCGTGGAGCGATATTAGTGGCACGGGCCTGAGCCTGGGCCGAGTTATCTGCCTCGACGGTGCGGACATTGCCGCTCGTGTCTACGTATTCGTACGTGGCTGCGAAGGTGAGTGCAGGAACCGCAATGAACCCGAGGAGGGCCAGGGTGCTGAAACTGGATTTAGTCATGTTCATGTAATAGTGAGCTTAAATTGATACGCGCTCTCTACAGAGCAACTGTTCATGGGCAGTACCATAGATACTGATAGAACTTGATTAAGTTACTTAAGTTTATATGTATTTTAGATGAACTTATCGGACAGTGTTTCGATACCCCGCTTCTTGTACCCAAAGAACTCTGGAACTTCCCATGTGAGTCCCTCCTCTCACGGACCTCCCATCAATAGAAGAAACCGCGTAAGCGGTCTTCTTCTCCTACCAGTCCCGAGCAGCATGCAGTGCAGCTCCTTCCGTGTACTTCTTAAGGTTCGGGACCAGATACTTGCCCGCGAGATCCAGGTACGCACGGTGCACCGAGGCGACAACGCTTTCCGGGCTTCCGGTAGCTCCTTGGACTCGCGCGTCCCGTGCCGGACATCCTAGGCGAGATTCGTTTTCGCGGACGTGCTTAACCTGTTTCTTTTGCCTGTACTCCTCATATGCCGCAACGGTCAACTCGTCAAAGGCAATAGTGGGCTCCCCGTCCTTAACTTCTAGCTTGAATAATTCTAGAGGGTACTCCAACTGCCGATGCCGGCTTATAGACGACGCGCGGCTTCTTATAAAGTCATACGTATTAGAGAAACTGGATATATGCATTGAGGCGAGCATGATGACTAGCGTCTCCGCTTCCTTAGCTAGATCCCTGAACTCGTCCGGCGTAATTACCCGGCTAAATCTTGCTTCGTAGGCAATCGGGATGGCGCGCATGATATTCCAGCTGACCTTCCCAGCCGTATGGACTCCTCGGGTAACGAATTCCGCTGCGCCTCTTGAGACTTCCTCGAATGAGCCGGGGTGAACTTGTCCCGTTAACTCGCTGAGCCTCCTCCAGGCATGCGTGGCATAGCCATCCGTCTCTTCCTCCGCTAGCCAGCGCTTAAGCGCTTGATTAAAAGCCCTCGGGTATGCGTCCTCGATGTTTGGGATCCTGCTGAACAATTCGCTCGGGCTTAGGGCCGCATACTCTTTAGACGTCGAAAGCGTGGCTCCCTCCGCGTAAGGGAACCGGAGGTTGTCATAGGCCGCTACCTCACCCTCTCGCTCATATAGATGTCTTACCGCCTCAGGGTGGACCTGCTCAAGGATATAGGCCGTGAGCGCGTATATCTCGGTCTTTACCGATTCGCCCTCACGGGCGGCGTGAGCATCCAGGTTGTAGGAATGGTCTCGCAGCTGCTTCAAGGTTTGTGCGATGGGTTCCCCTCTCTCCTCTGGGTAGAGAGTGTGCCGCATTGACGGAGACTCTTTCATTAAAAGTAGTGTAGCAAGCCGTAAGGCCTCTATTCTGTTGCTCCCAAGCCTCCGCTTTTCTCTAACTGGTTGAATTTCTTAAACTCTCCGACAACCCAGTCGTGCATTTCTATAAACTTCCCTGTAAAGAGGACCGGGCATTGGAGGGCCCTTGGGAAAGCCATTCCCCTTTCAGCTAATGCTTCAGCTCCCTTCACCCACATGCTGCGAATCCACTCCACGACTTCAGGGCGAAGCGCGACGTGCGGCTGCCCGTTCGACTCGCGTACCTCAAAGTATTTTGGGTTAAAGGTACCGGTATAGTCATCCAGATTAGAGAATCCATCTTCCAGCCGGTTTAGGGTCACCTGAACGGCACTCCGGCTATTTGTCATCATTTCCATAAACAGGCGCTTGAGCGAAGGGTGCCCAAGCGAGGCGACCAGCTCCTCCTCGGTGGGCACACGGCCCAGATCTCTTTCATAGACCTGCGGCACGACATCCCCCATCCGACCGATAAGGGATACGAGGTCCTTCATCGACGGGAATCCTATGTGTCCCAGCTCTTCTTTCTTCATTTGGAAGTAGCGGAACGTAAGGGCGTCTGCCTTTGATATCTCTTCGTCCTGCTTCCCGGTAAGGGAGTTGCGGAAGTCATCGATGAATTGGTCCCGATATACGTCCAGGCTATCACTCAAGGCGTACGCAAAGCGCTGGCTTACCGTATTCCCTTTCGGGTTCTCCGGTAGAGTTAATGCTTCCGACGTAATTCTTGTCCGGAGGTAGTCCCAGAACTTTTCGATGACAAAACTTGAAACGGCATAAGACTCGGCTGTCCGCACTTCTCCCTCCAGGTCTACCTTCTCGGGAATAAGCGCCTTCACTAATTCGTCTTCCGGAAGATCTAAGGCCTCAAGCTCTTTCCGCCGCTCCCTGGCTGCAGGGTCGAAGCGCTGGCCAGGCATCTTGGAGAGTGAGGGGCGTTTTTCGGACATGCCTGAATTATACATTTCAATAGCGTTCTTTTACTGACTCTTATATATACTTATCGCAAGGAAACTTTTACGTAAGCCCTAGTGTTATAGCAATTATGAAAAACAGCACCCGTATCTTGCTCGGCACAGCGCTCATATTACTCATCCCCTTGATAGCAATGCTGTTTACCGACCAGGTGAATTGGGGCCTGGGGGACTTCGTCGTTATCGGCGCCCTACTCCTCGGCGCCGGATTTGCCTACGAGTTCATTGCAAACCGGGTACCTAAGAAGGGCCATCGAATCGTCCTCGCCCTTGGCGCGATATTTGCCGTACTTGTAATCTGGGCAGACCTAGCTGTCGGCATTTTCAATATCCCAGGTTTCTCGGGGAGCTAAAGCCTACGCAGGCAGTGGTACGGACCTGCCTAAGTGACGTACGACGTCTTCTTCATGCGTGACCTGGTAGGCCACACCCCCTAGCGTACGGAAGGTCTCGCACGCAGTCGATGAGTCATCAATAAGGATGCTGCGCTCTACAGGCGCTTCATATTTATTCAGGTAGTCCCTAAAGACTTCCCCACCGTTATCGTTTTTAAACTTACCTTCGTAGTAAGAATTACTGATGTCATTAAAATAGGCGTCGAGCTTAAGCGCCGGGACCGTAAATCGTGACAGGCTGTCCATGTTCACCGTAATTAGGATAGTGGTGTACGCATTACGCAGGCCCCTTATCATCTCTAGCGCCTCTGTTGAAACCTCCATGGTTGCGGCATCGTGCACGAAAAGCCGCCACAATTCCTCGAAGGGCATGCCGAGATGTCCGGCGAGCATCTGGTTTACCTCTTCGGACGTATGTCCGCCCTTCATCCACGCTTGGAGATATGCCCTATCGTCGCCGAAGAGCACTTCTTGTACCTTCTGGTATTTGTCCGCAGGCAAGCTACGCCAGAAGCGATCCTGACAGAGGGTGCCGTCGAAATCTACGAATAGGATGGGTTTCGGTTCCATAGACACAAACTCGCATAGTCTACCTCACATAATCCACGTTCCTCTGACGGGCAGTGCGTACAAGGAAAAAGCCGCCCTAGGGCGGCTTTTTCCTTCGGTAATTCCTTCTGGCTACATCGCGTGGCGTACGGGACGGAGGTACCGCATATCGCGGAGCGAACTCGAGACGCGCGAGCGCTCGAAGTACGCCGTTCCAGCAATCGTGAGGCCGATGGCGAGGTTGAGCACGTGGTCTACGCTGTTTACGAACATGCCGAGCACTTCCCCACGGCCGGGCGTGAAGAGGAGGCTTGAGAGCGCAACAAGCGCGAGGAGGGCGCCTACACTAAACGTGATGCTGCGCGCTGCGTCCTGTTTGAAGAGTGCAGCGAAGAGGAGTACGGCGCCAATGACCATGAGGGCAATGCTATACGCCGCATCGGCTGCGAAAAGCCCGTCCGTGCCTACGAGCCGCGTGTTCACGGTGCCCGCGATACCCATAAGGAGGTAGACGATACCGAATAAGGTTGCAAGTGTTTTGGTCATACGAATGTGTGAGCGCAGGATATGCCCTGCATGCGGAATACTATGCACAAGAAGCAGTGAATTCCCGGTTAAGTGCGCCATACTGTAGAGGTTACCCTAATACCTACCCATGACCTCAACAACTATCCGCTGGACGCTAGCCGTCGTCGCCCTGTTCTTCGTCGCTACTGCCGTACGCACGCTTACGCCTTCCGTATACGACGTCGGCACAGTCGGTCCCGAGGACCAAGTGCTTCTACAAAGCGAAGTGCAGCCGCAACCGGGCGCCACCCAATTCCGTGGTGCATGGCGTTTGTCGGAAGCCGCTAAGGCAAAAGGACCGCAGGGGGTGCTCATCGATTGTCGGAAGGAAAAGTCAGAATGCGCCTTAACGCAGGTGAGCATTTGGCAAGGCGATTACTTTTACCAGGAAATTGGCTACTACGTCGTCACCGACTGGACTGACGAAGGGGCCATTACGGCAACCCAGGACGGCAAGTGTACGAACGCAGTCCTCACAGCCGACACGCGAACGGCGTCCGCCAGGATTACCACCACCTCAAACGCTGCACAAGCGGAAACCTGCAATATTCCTGAGAGCGAAATGCGGCAGGAGTGGGTGCTCGACTATGTAGACGCATCGCCCTTCGCGAAGGTCCGCCAAACTTTCTACGACTCCTGGTACGAATTAAGCCACTAACCAGCTATCCGTGCGGCGGCATACGCCTGGAGCACGACAAAGGTGATGTAGAACAGCAGGAGGAACGCCCCCTCAGTACGAGAAATGTAGCGTCGTGAGTAAGCAAAAAGGAAGAGGACGATGCCGCCTACGACGAAAAGCGCCGCCGTCATGACGAATTCCTCTGCCGCTACGTAGAACCGGCCCGAGAAGAGTGCGAGGAGGCCGAAGATGAACGTATTCATGGAAGTCGAGCCGAGGTAGTCCCCGAAGGCGATGTCGGTGCGCCCGCGCATTACGGCCCGAGCAGCAATGACTAGCTCGGGCACGTTCGTGCCGATAGACAGTAAGAGCAGGCCGACAAGCGATACGGGCACGCCAAGGATGCCGGCAAAGTACACGGCTTCTTCGACGAGGAAATGCGCGGCCGTGAATATCGCTATGCCGCCGGCAAGGATCTTGCCCAGGTCGGCAAACAACGGCGCGAGGCGCTGGCCGTCCCCCCGTTCAATGTCGCACGCGGCAATTTCGCGCTTCTGGCGGTACAGCGTAAAGGCGACGGCGGCGTATGCAAGAAGCGCGAGCAACCCCTCTCCCCGGGTCACGTCGCCGTCGACGATAAGGAGCACGGGAAGTACCGTCGCCGCAATCGTAATAAAGATACTCCGTGGCGAGACCGCTTGGTTGAGGGCTATCCCACCGCCGGCAATGGCGAGCAAGGGCACGATGAGGAAAAGGATGACATAGGACGCGCCGATCAAGTTCCCGGCAGAGACGGAAGGTACGCCGGCAAGGCTCGAGTTAATCGCCACGGAGAACTCGCTTATCGACGTCAGGAAGCCAAGGACGAAAAAGGCCGTGAAGAAACCGTTCCGGCAGTACTGGCGGGAGATGCGGCTGACGGCCTCAACCAGTATGCCGGCAAAGATCCAAACGACGGCGAGCGAGACGACGAAGATGACTGCCTGGACTAATCCGGCCATACTTAGGTCGCTTCGGGTACGGCCTCGGCTAGGACCGGTTCGGATTCTTTTGCCTCGCGTGCGGGCTTACGTCCCGACCGCTCCTTCGAGCGCTTCCCTTCCGTAAGGGCGAGCACCATGAAGAATATGACGTTCAGGTAGGGAATGAGGCCGGCAACGAACCAGTTCGTCGACCTGCCCATATCGCGAAGCCGGGCAATTGAGGCGGCAATGTAGACGAGGAGCATAATGATGGCTGCGGCGATGCCCACCGAAGCGACCGGCACCATAAGGAAATCGCTGTTGAAGTCGGGGAGGAGCAAGATGAAAAGGAACGGCGTGAGGATGGTCGCGAAGCCGACGACCAAGGTAAGCACCACTGCTTCAACATAACGGCGGCGTCCGAGGCGCTCTGTCCGTATCCACCTCTCGAGATGGCCCCATCCTTCCTGGAGGTCAATATCCATATATGCCTATAGTACTGCACCAGCGGCCGAGCTCCGTCAATATGTCTGGGGGTAGAGGTCCAAAACCGTCTTGTTTCTAGCCATCCTGCGTGGTATGATGTGAAAAACAAGCACGTGAGCACCGAGAAAATACGCATCAACCGTGAGATACGCGCGCCTGAGCTGCGCGTCATAGGCGCCGAGGGGGAGAACCTCGGCGTCCTTTCCTTTGCCGAGGCTATGAAGGCCGCCGAGGCAGCGAGCCTCGACCTCATTGAAATATCGCCGAATGCCAAGCCTCCCGTTGCGAAAGTCATGGATTATGGTAAGTTTCAGTACGAGCTGAAGAAGCGGGAAAGCGCTGCCAGGGCCAAGGCCAAGGTCTCCGAGACCAAGGAAGTCCAGATCAAGGTCGGCACGAGCGAGAACGATATGCGGCTCAAAGCGCGGAAGGCGGCTGAATGGCTCGACGAGGGTCACCGGGTGCGCGCCGAGCTCTTCCTCAAAGGCCGCTATAAGGGTATGGAAGAGGCGTTCCTAAAGAGCCGCCTCGAGAAGTTCCTGCTTCTCATCCCGTACGCGTACCGCATCGCCGAGCCCGTTACGCGAGCGCCGAAAGGCTTCGCCGGCATCATCGAACGCGACCCTAAGGCCACCCTGAAAGCTCCGAAAGACGCAGACGCTACCCCGCAAACCACCGATTAATTTATGAAAACCAACAAGTCATACACGAAGCGCATACGCGTCACGAAGAAAGGTAAGCTTGTCGCCCGCAAGCCGGGCCAGGACCATTTCAATGCCAAGGAAGGTGGCCGTACGAAGGGCGTGAAGCGCCGTGGCCAGACCCTGACGGTTTCGAACCATATCCGCCGCAGCTTCCTGTCGACCCCGAGCAAGTAAGCGTTAATAACTTTTAGATTATGGCCCGAGTAAAAGGAGGAGTAATTTCAGCAAAGCGCCGCCGCAACGTATTGAAGCGCGCCAAGGGCTATCGCCATGGCCGCGGTACCAAGGAGCGCCTCGCAAAGGAGTCGCTCGTGCACGCCGGCAAGAACGCCTTCAACCACCGCCGCGACAAGAAGACGGTCTTCCGCCAGCTGTGGATCGTACGCCTGAACGCCGCTATCCGCGAGAACGGCTACGCCTCATACAGCACCTTCATCGCCAAGATGAAGACGAAGGGCTTCACGCTTGACCGCAAGGTCCTCTCCGAGCTCGCACAGCATCGTCCCGAGTCCTTCGCGCGCGTCGCAAAGCAGGTACAAGGCTAAGACGCCTAATAAGAAAACCGCCTCTCATCCGAGAGGCGGTTTTCTTATTTATGGCTTGGCGTTCCCGACCCGCCGTACGCCCTCCTTCGTAATTTCCCATCGCTCCCCTGCCGTGGGCACGATGGCCTTAATGCCGAGGAAGCCATGGATGCGCTGGGCGAGGAACCGGGCGCTTGCCGGTTCGCCGAGCGCGCAGAAAATGGTTTTCGTGCGCGGGAGGGACTTCTCCGCAAAGGCAAGAAGCCCTTCGCGGTCCGCGTGCGCAGACCAGCCCCTGAAGGTGCCTACTTTGGCGCGTATGGCTATGTCGCGGCCATTTATGCGCATGGACCTGGCGCCGTCCTCCAGAAGGCGTCCCGGGCTTCCTGGGGCCTGGTAGCCGACAATCATAAGCGTCGTCGCAGGATCCGGAAGGTAGCGCTCTTCCCAGCGGGCGATGCGCCCCCCATGGGACATGCCGGCACCCGCGAGGATTATCTTCGGGTTGGGCGTCTCGCCGATGGCCTCGGAGTCTTCGCGCGCCGGGGTTTGGGTAAGGAAGGGGAAACGGAAGATATCGTGCTCGCGTTTCAGCTCGTCGTCGACTTCGGGCTTAAAATACTTGTCGGCCCATTTGGCGTATACGTCGGTCACCTTGATGGCAAGCGGCGAGTCGAGGAAGACGGGGACTTTCGGTATCTCCCCTGCTTCCATGAGGTTCGAGATTTCATACAGCATGAGTTGCGACCGCTCTATGGAAAAGGCCGGGATGAGCACGGCGCCGCCCCGGGCTATCGCCTTATTGAGCTCATCGCGGAGCATCTCGACGCGCCCTTCCTGGGAATTCACGCGGTCGCCGTACACGCTTTCCATGACCATGACATCGGCGTCGGTAACGGGCTCGGGGTCAGGAAGATAAGGCGACGGCGCGTTACCGATGTCGCCCGTAAGCGCGAGCGAGGTGCCTTCCTCGTCCTTGATGCGCACGCTCGCCGACCCCAGGATGTGCCCGGTTTGGCGGAGGATACAGGAGAGACCCGGTGCCGCCTCCCACTCCTCGCCGTACTCAACGACCTCGGTGTGGTTGAGCAGGGCTTCGACGTCGTGCTCGGTATACAGCGGGTCGCGGCCGCGCGCGCGCGCTTCGCCGGCAAGGATGTGCGCCGAATCGAGCAGGATGAGCGTCATGAGGTCGCGGGTGGGCGCCGTCATATATACGCGGCCCTTGAAGCCCTCGCGCATAAGTTTCGGGGCGCGGCCGATGTGGTCGAGGTGGGCGTGGGTGATGATAAGCGCGTCTATCGAGGTGACGTCGTACGGGAAGGCGTCATACATGCAGCTTTCGCAGAAGTCGCGTCCCTGCTCGACGCCACAATCGACGAGGAGCTTGCCGTGCTTCCCTTCGACGAGGAAGTTCGAGCCGGTGACGCTCTCCGCACCGCCGTGGAAGGTGAGGGTTAGCGCCATAAGGTAAGCCGGGCAGCCAAGTAGGTTGCCGTTATGCCGAGCGCATCCATGAGCAGGTCGAGCGACGTATCAAGTATGAAATTCGACTCCCGCCCGATATTGATGGCGAGCTCAAAAAGCTCCCATCCGATAGCGCCGGCGGCAACGGTGAGGAGGAAGATCTTGGGCCGATACGTCCCGAGCACCCCGACGACGGCCGCTCCCATGAAGGCGCCGCCAAGGAAGTGGACGGGGACGTCGAGCCAAGGGAAATACCAATACCAGAAGTTCGTAAGCGCATAGGTATGCACGCCGGCGAGAAGTGCCGCAAGCACGAGGGCGAGGAAGAGCCACGCAAGTCTCATAATGCCTAGAGTAGCATGCGCAAAAGGCCGGTCCTTTCGGACCGGCCTTTTGTTAGAGCCGCCTTCGTGTGGCAACTTTTATGTGCCACGTGGGTGTCCGCAGGACGTCGGTAGAGCCGAAGCTCGCGCCGTCTCGTATGAGACTCCCTAGAATTGAGCAAGTTGACTTTCGAATCGGCGGCTCCGGAAAGAGTATACCGCGAGTCCGATTCTGGCCAAGCTCTGCAGCCGTACTTTAGTCGAGGATGCCGTCCATGTTCGCGTCGTAGAGGACGCTTTCCTGGATAAGGCGGTAATCGACGACTTCGCTCGGCATGAACCAGTGCTTGATCTCGTTATCCGCTTCTTCTGCGGAACCGGAAGCGTGGATGACGTTCCGTACGGCGCGGCCGTCGAGGTCGGCCATCTGGTACGAATCGAGGACATAATCGCCACGGATAGTACCGACATCCGACGTAAGCGGCTCGGTGCCGCCGGTAAGCTTGCGGACGATCTTCACGGCGTGCGCGCCTTGCCAAACCATGAAGACAACCGGACCGGCGGTCATGTACGTCTTCAGGTTCGCGAGGATAACGGCCGTAATCTCGAGCGGGTCTTCCGAAGGCGGGGTAAGGCCCTTGGACTTGTAGCTCTCGATGGTCTTCTCGCCGGTAATGCGGCGCCATTCAGGGTCGAGCGTATAATGCGCCTCGATCTTCTCGGCCGTCGGGACACCTATCTTGATGCCGACGAGCTTGAGCCCGACGCTTTCATACCGCTTAATGACTTCGCCGATGAGGCCGCGCTGGACGCCATCTGGCTTAACGATAACGAGCGTGCGCTCGGTGCTTGGGTGCGGATTGGACATGCTGATTAAAGTAAAAAATCGCCGCGGGGCGCTGCTATACGCCTACTATACGTTAATGTCCCCCAAGGGGCAAAGCAGGAAGTGCCAGAGAAAAAGGCCGCATACGCGGCCTTTTTCTGCTTGCGGATATCGGCTTACTGCGAAGTTGCAGCGCCGCCTGGAGCCGGAGTAGGAACGCTTACGTCAGGAGTTGGGATGTTCACCTCCGGAGTAGGGACGTTCACGTCGATGTTGTTGTCACCACCACCGCCTACGCCGCCCCAAAGGAGGAAGGCGCCGACGAGGACGACGAGGAGTACGATGACGGCAACGGCCCAGCCGGAACCGTTATCATTCGAGCCGCCCGGGGTATTTACGATTGTAGCCATATGCGTGTCAGTAAAGTTGTGATTCAGTAATTCGAATTACCGTTGCGGTAACCTCAACAGTATGGACGTAGGACGCTGAAGCGTTTATGAACGAGCCGTAAGCACGATAGTCCCTGCCTCTTCTATCAAAATGGAGTGCTCGAAATGCGCGCTTCGCGAGCCGTCGCGGGTCCGGTACGTATACCCGTCGTTATCAAGCACGACCGAGGCCTTTCCGGCGTTTGCGATGGGCTCAAGCGCGAGCACCATCCCTGGCACTATCTCGGGACCCGTCCCGGGGTGGCCGTCGTTCCCTATCCAGGGGTCTTCGTGGACGCTCTCGCCCACGCCGTGCCCCCCGAGCACCTTCACGACGGAGAAGCCGGTTCCCTGGAACGCCTTGCCGGTCGCGTATGAGATGTCGCCGATACGTCGCCCGGGCCGCGCTGCGGCAATGGCGCGCTCGAGCGCCTCGCGGGTCGCGTCCATGAGCTCGTACGAAGCCTTGTCCACCTGCCCCACGGGCACGGTAATGGCCGCATCGACGACGAACCCATCATGTATGAGGCCGAGGTCGAGCGTGACGAGATCCCCCTCACGGAGGGCCCGGTCGCCCGGGATGCCATGGACGACCTCATCGTTGACCGAGATGCAGAGCGCCGCTGGAAACGGGTACCGGGCACCCTCCGGCATATAGCCCTTGAAGGCAGGCGTATCGCCCCCTTCGCGGATAAGTGACTCGGCACGAAGGTCGAGTTCCTTCGTAGTAACCCCCGGGCGCACATCGGCCTCAAGGAGCGCGAGGATGTTGCCGAGGCGCTTCCCTGCCTCGATTAACCCGCGCTTCTGTTCCTCGGTGCGGACGATCATTTCGCGAGTGCGCCGGAGATGGCTTCCGCGACTTCTTCGGGGGGGACTTCGCCGTCGATATCGACGACGTACCCCTGCTCGCGGAAAAATTCGAGGGCGGGTGCGGTCAGCTCCGCATACTGGGCAAGGCGTGTGCGCAAGGTTTCCTCGGAAGAGTCCGGGCGGTCCTCCTGTGCCGCGCGCGCAACCATGCGCCGCACGACCTCGTCATCCGAAACTTCGAGATTAAGCACGACGAGGTTCCGTCCGAGCCACGACACTATCTCGCAGAAGTGTTCGGCCTGGCCCTTCGTACGGCCAAAGCCCTCGAGGACGACGCCCACGTACGACTCGCGGTCGAGGAGCGCGCTCTCAAGGAGGTAATCGGCAAACCAGTCAGGAAGGAGCTTGCCCTTGTCATACAGCTCGCGCACGCGCGGGGAGAACGGCTCATGGCCGTCGCGGATCTGCTTGATGCGGTCGCCGGTCGAGAGACGGGCCCAGCCGAACTTCTCCGAGAGTATCCTTGCCTGCGTACCCTTTCCCGAACCCGGGCGGCCGATGATGAGCACAGTATCGATATTTTTGCGTTCCATGGATGATTGCGTGTTCTTCAAATGAAGTTATGATTCGACCATACTGTAGCAAGATTTGCATGAACCCGCACCCCAAAAAGAGAATCATTACCATCGCCGGCTTTCTCGGAAGCGGAAAATCGAGCACGGCCCGCTGTGTCGCTACCGAACTGGGCTACACCCATTTCTCTTCAGGCGACCTGTTCCGGGCCGTTGCGGCCGAGCGCGGCCTTTCCATCGAAGAGATAAATAAGGCTGCGGAACTTGAGAAAGAAATCGACTACACCGTCGACAAGCGCCTCCGCGAGATGAACGACAGCGAGCGCCTCGTCATCGACTCCCGGACTGCCTTCCACTGGATCCCGGCGTCCTTCAAGGTGTACTTGTCGCTTGATCCCCACATCGCGTCCGAACGCATCTATAAGCAGATCCAAGCCAAAGGACGCACAAGCCAGCACGCGGAATCCGTTGAGGACGTGTATAACGCGACCCTGGAGCGCATTGCGAGCGAGACCAAACGCTACCAAGACCTTTACCAGCTCAACGTGAATGACCTGAGCCAATACGACCTTGTTATCGATACCGAGCACAATGACCTCGACACGGTCGTCGGGATGGTCATTAAGGAGTACCGGGAGTGGATTGCTAACAAGGTCTAGCCTACCGCTCCCCCTTCCACTCTTTTAGGAACTGTTCTAGGTATTTTTCCGTATAGGCATGCCGCTTGGCGGCGATTCGCTTTGCCGCCTTGGTATTCATGAGGTCCTGTAGGTGCAGGATTTTCTCGTGGAAATGATGGATGGTCGAACTATTCAACTTCCGGTACTCCTCGGAAGTCTTGAAGGTTTGCTTCTTTTTCGACGGG
Source organism: Minisyncoccota bacterium (assembly GCA_036399335.1). GTDB lineage: Bacteria > Patescibacteriota > Minisyncoccia > Phycocordibacterales > Phycocordibacteraceae > C7867-001. Next base: position 210,354 of record DASWNF010000014.1, on the reverse strand, counting down.
TCATACAGCGGGCGCGAACGGCTCCCGCCGAAGGCGAATGCACGGGCAATACCGATGGCGCCGAGCGCATCAAGCCGGTCCGCGTCTTGTACGATGTAGAATTCCTTCGGTGCGCCCTCAAGCCGTTTCCCTGCCGAAGCGCTGAACGACATATTCCTGATGATGAACATCACCCGCCCGGCCACGTCATGCGGGACTTCGCACTTCCCGAGCCACCGTTCGGCGATGGTGTAGTCGTCTTCGGGCTTATGGATGACCTTCCGGTCTCCCACGTCGTGGAGGAGGAGTGCCATGTCGACGACAAAGCGGTCTGCCTTCTCCGTACGCATGATTGCCCGGGCATTACTTAACACGCGCTCGATATGCCACCAGTCGTGGCCGGTACCCTCGCCCTTGAGCCGGTCTTGAACGAATGTAACGGTCTTTGCGAGTATCTCGGACTTCTTCATCCAGGAATAGTAGCATCCCCAAAACAGAAAACCGCCCATATAGGCGGTTTTCTGTTTGAAATACCAGGCTTCTTAGTATTCGCGGAGTGAGATCTGCGCCTCAATCTTGCGGATGAGGTCGATAAGCACCTGGACGGCAATGAGGAGTGCCGTACCGCCGATGAGGACGGCGGTGATTCCCGTAATGCCCTGGATGATGAACGGGATGACGGCGACGAAGCCGAGGAAGAGCGCGCCGGGGAGGGTGATGCGGTTCACGACCTGCCCTATGTAGCTTTCGGTCTCGCGGCCGGGACGCACGCCCGGGATGAAGGCGCCTGACTTCTGGAGGTTATCCGCAACACGCTTCGGCTCGAAGGTAATCGAAGTGTAGAAGAAGGTGAACATGACGACGAGCACGAAGTAGGCCGCGCTGTATGCGAACGTATTGGCTGCGAAGGCCGTGTACCAAGCCGACGCAGGCGCAGCCCAGGAGAGGCCGATGGCGGAAAGTCCCGTGAGCGCCATCTGCGGCAGGAGGAGAAGCGAGAGTGCGAAGATAATCGGAATAACGCCGGCCTGGAGGAGGCGGATAGGCAGGTAGGTGGCTGCGGATGTCGTCCCGCGGACCTGGCGCGCATACGCGATCGGGATTGAGCGCTCGGACTCGGACACGACAACGATGGCCCAGGTGATGGCGAGTGCTGCGGCGGCAAGCGCGAGGTAGGCGGGGATGTTTGCTGCCGTCGCCGTGAACAGGAGCTGCGAAACAGCCGAGGGGATGCTCGCGACGATACCGGCGAAGATGATGAGTGAAACGCCGTTCCCGATACCGAATTCGGTAATGAGCTCGCCGATCCACATAAGGAGGAGCGAACCTGCAGCCACGAGGAATACGTTCAGGGCGAAGGCAAACGGCGTAAGCGAGGAAAGGATGCCCTGGCTCTCAAGGAGCGAGAGGAAGGCTACGGCCTGGAGTATGGCGATAGGCACCGTAATCATACGGGAAATGGATACGAACTGGGTGCGTCCCTGCTCCCCTTCCTCGGTGTACATCGCCTTGACCTTCGGAAAGATGACGGTGGCGAGCTGCATGATGATGGACGCCGTGATGTACGGGCCGACACCGAGGAGCACAAGCGAGATGTTCGAGAAACCGCCGCCCGAGAAGATGTTCAAGAGGCCGAAGAACTGGTTTCCGGCGAAGAACTGGTCGAGGGCGAGACGGTTCACGCCCGGGATCGGGATAGCGGCGAGGAAGCGGAATACGGCAATAGCACCCACGAGAAAGAGGATGCGGTTCCGGAGCGCGGTATCGCTGAAGATAAGGCGGAGTTTGCGGAAGAATTCGCTAAGCATGGCTGATGGACCCGCCTGCGGACTCAATGGCGGTCTTCGCTGCCTCTGACGCGAAACAATCGATAACCGTGAGCTTCTTGGTGAGCGAGCCCGTACCGAGGATCTTGATCGGGAGGATGTAGCCGCCACGAGAACCTACGAGGCCGTGCTGGCGAAGCGTGAGCGGGGTGACCTGGTCGCCTGCGGCAAAGGCCTTCTCGAGGGAAGCGAGGTTTACCGGCGAGTAGATGACCTGCGGGCGCACGGTACGTGAGCGGTTCTTACCGAAACCACGGCGCTTCGGGAGCTTCTTGAGGAGGTCGCGCATCTCGGGGCGCTTGTGGTGTCCTGCACGGGCGTTCTGGCCCTTGGTGCCGCGGCCCGAGGTCTTACCGCGCTTACCGCCGCGTCCTACGCGAGGGCTCGTTATGCGGGCGGTCTTTGGTTTGAGGGTGTTGTTTTGCATATTAGGAAGTGCGGAGCGACTTGAGTGCCTCAACCGTCGCGCGAGCGATGGTGAGCTTGTTCTTTGAACGCGTCTGGATCTTGGCGACGACATCGGTCACGCCAGCGTATTCGAGGACGGTGCGCATCGCCGAACCGGCGACGAGACCGCGTCCCTTGCTCGGGATGATCTCGACCTCGGAAGAGGCATAGCGCGCCTTTACGTCGTGGGCGATGGAGCGCGACTGCGTAAGCGGAATCGTCACGAGGGCCTTCTTCGCCGAGCGTACGGCCTTATCGATGGCAAGCGCCGTGTCGGCACCCTTGCCGAGGCCCACGCCTACGCGTCCCTTCTTGTCGCCGATGACGACGGTCACGCTGAATGAGAAGCGGCGTCCGCCGGCCATAACGCGGGCCACGCGGCGCACGTCGAGGGTTGCCTGGTCGAATTCGCTCCGTTCGCGGGGCGCACGGTCACGGCGGGGTCCGCCACGGCCTCGCTGCCCTCCGCGGTCGCCACCACGGCCGCGCTGGGGAGCACGGTCGTCAGCGCGCGGTGCAACCGGCGTTGCCGCAGCAGGAGCAGTCTCAACAGGCGCCGCTGGTGCGGTATCGGTAGGTGGAACGGTAGTGGTATCAGTCATGGATTAAAAAGTGAGGCCCCCTTCGCGTGCGGCATCCGCAAGCGCGCGCACCTGCGCCGCATACGAGTAGCCGCCGCGGTCAAATACGACGGTCGATACGCCTGCCGCCTTGGCGCGCTCGGCGATAGCCTTGCCGACCGCCGCTGCCTGGGCACCCTGTGCTCCCGGGAACTCGCGGCCGTGGGCGGCAACGAGCGTGCGTCCGGCGAGGTCATCGATGACCTGCGCCGATACGAAACGGTTCGAACGGTGGATAGCAAGGCGCGGGCGCTCTGCCGTACCCGAGATGCGGGCGCGAACGCGCGCATGGCGGCGCGTCCGGAGTTCTTTCTTGCTGGTTCCAAATTGCGTCATACGAATATACTAGACGGCCTTCTTGCCCTGCTTACGGCGGATAACTTCATTGTCGTACGCGATGCCCTTGCCGAGGTACGGCTCAGGCGGCTTCACGGAACGTACTTCTGCGGCAAACTGTCCGACCGCCTGCTTGTCAGCGCCTTCGATGCGAATGATCGCCTTCTCGACGGTTGCTGTGAGGCCGGCAGGGACCGTGAGGCTGACGGGGTGCGAGAAGCCGACGTTAAAGACGAGCGCGCCCTCCTTAAGCTCAACCTTGTAACCGACACCCTTTAGGATGAGCACCTTCTTCCATGGGGTCTCTACGCCCGAAAGCATGGCGCGTACGTGTGCGGCGTAGGTGCCAGTGAGCGAACGGGCGAGCTTCGAGTTGTTCTTCGGCGTCACCATGACGCCCTCAGGGGTGACGTCAATCGAAATGCTCGAGTGTACGGGGCGAGAGAGGGTCTCCTTCGCTCCCTTAACGGTAAGCACGCCGCCGTCGGTGTCGACGGTTACCTTGGCAGGTACGGGGATAGGCTTCTTTGCAAGGCGGGACATATAGCGGTACTACCAGATTTCGAAGAGGTTCTCGCCTCCGGCACGGACCTTCCGGGCTTCGGCATCGGTGAGCACGCCGCGAGGCGTGGAGATGATGCGGGAACCCTGGCCGTTCTTCACGTTGTGGGCTTCATGCGCCTGGACATACAGGCGGCGACCCGGCTTTGAGATGCGCTTCACGCCGCGGATCTTGTGCGCGCCGCGCTCGTCGTATGAAAGCGTGACTTCGAGGGTAGGATGGTCCTTCTTTCCCACTTCTACGCGCTCGACGTAGCCGAGCTCCTTAAGCTTGAGGGCGATGGCCTCAAGGTGCTTGGAATGCGGGAGGGAGACAACGCGGTTGCCGATGGCACCTGCATTCTTAAGACGGATGATGAAATCGCCGACGCGGTCGCTTACCATGATGCTTTCTTTACGCCGGGGATTTTGCCTTCGCGGGCAAGTTCGCGGAACTTAATACGTGAAAGGCCGAATGCGCGCAGGTAACCGCGGCTGCGGCCCGTAATGGCGCAGCGGTTCTTCACGCGGGACGGCGAGGAGTTCTTCGGGAGCTTCTGCAGGCCTTCCCAATCACCGGCAGCCTTCAAAGCCGCACGCTTTTCAGCGTACCGTTCGACGAGCTTTACTCGTTTTGCGTTTCGGGCGAGTTGTGATGTTTTAGCCATACGAAAAAGAGCTCCGAGGAGCGTGTGAGTAATGTATCAGCTAAGAAATACGGTGTCAAATCTTGGCTCACGGCCCTGCCCAAAGTCGGGCGCTACCCCTCCCGGGGACGCGATTCGAGTAACGGAAAACCGGGCATGCAGAGTTCGGCCCCGCCAGTACCTGGCGGGGCCGTAGAAAGTTCAGGGCGACAAAGCGCCGGGGCGCTGGTCCTGGGCAAGCAGCAGTTGTCCGGTCTCGCAGCAAGCAGGCAGCGTGTGCCGTTCCCTGAGCCGGTTGATGCCGTCACCGCTGAAGGTAAGCAGCGCCACGGACGTCCTCCCGTGAGCATTCGCGCGACAGACCACTTCCTTCCCGCGAAGGACCGGCAGGCATGTCGCACGAAGGAACTCCTCGAGGCACGGCTTCGAGACCGATGCCAGGAGCGGCTGCAGACGCTCCCAGTCCACCTTCTCCATCACTTCGAATAGGCGGAGTCGGATGGGCTCGCGCCGGCCGGCACATGCAGAAATGAAGCGATACATGGCGACCCCATTCTCGTCGCTGCTGACATAGCAAGGCGCGGCGTTCGGATCCTCCCCTGCGCGGGCGCGCTCAATGGTGATGTGCCCGTGATCGAGGACGAGGTGGGCCAACCCGTGTAACGTATGCGGTTCCGTCATGACGTCTTCCCCTATTGTTATGAGCCACGGCTCCTGCCATTCTTATACCATCCCGACACGCAAAAAGCCCGCATAGCGGGCTTTTTGCTTACGTGTATGAGGAGGTCTACGCTGTTGCCTTGAGGGGAATGCCGAGGTGGCGGTAAAAGGCCTCTGCCTCTTCCTTCCCTTTGGCAGTCGTCACGAGGGTGATCGAAAGGCCGAATACGTCCTTCAGGTCCTCTTCGCTCGTCTCCGGGAAAATCGTGTTCTCGCGGATGCCGAGGGTGAGGTTGCCCATGTCGTCGATAGCGGTCGCGTTCAGCCCGCGGAAGTCGCGCGTACGCGGAAGGGCGATGTGCACGAGCTTGTCGAGGAACTCGAACATGCGGGCGCCGCGGAGCGTCACCTGGAAGCCGACGATGTCGCCTTCGCGGAGCTTGAAGGAAGCGATGGACTGGCGTGCTGCGCGTGCTGACGGCTTCTGTCCGGTGATGCGGGCGAGGCGGTCCGATACGAGCTCGTTACGCTTCTTGTCTTTCGCCTTGCCGACTCCCGAGGAGACGACGATCTTCGTGAGGCGCGGTGCAGCCATGACATTGCCATAACCAAAGCGCTCCTTGAAGGTCTCAAAGACGGTCTGCTGTTTTTGCTGGGAAATCATCATATATAAGTGCTTACGAGAGCGTCGTGCCGCTCTTCTTCGCTACGCGAACGTTCTTGCCATTCTCCTGTGCGCGGCCGATGCGGGTACCCTTGCCGGTCTTCGGGTCGAGGAACATGACGTTTGACGCGTCGATAGGGCGCGGGCGTTCGACGATGCCGCCGCTTTGTCCGCGTGCTCCTGCACGAAGGTGACGCTTCACGAGGGCAACGCCTTCGATGACGACCTTGTTCGTGAGCGGGAGGGTGGTGAGGATGGTACCGGTCTTCCCCTTATCCTTTCCGGATACGACGACTACCTGGTCTCCTTTCTTGAGTTTCATTTTCATACGCAAATCTATACGACTTCAGGGGCAAGCGAGGCGATGTTCTGCCAGCCGCGCTCGATAAGGTCGCGGGGCACGGGACCGAACACGCGGTTGCCCTTCGGGCCCATCTCCTTACCCTGCTTCTCGATGAGCACGACGGCGTTATCGTCAAAACGGACATAGGACCCGTTCGCGCGGCGGAAGGGCTTCCGCTGGCGCACGACGACTGCCTTGTAAATGTCCTTCTTCTTCACGGCCTTGCGGGGCTCCGCGGTCTGGACGGACACGACGACGACGTCGCCGAGCTCGGCGTAACGGCGCTTCGAGCCACCGAGCACCTTGAAGACGCGCGCGATCTTGGCGCCTGAGTTATCTGCAACGGTGACGATTGATTGTGGCTGAAGCATAAGCGTGAGGATTAGTAATGGTTATTGTGCTGAAGCGAGCTTGAAGCGCTTCATCTTCGAGATGGGGCGGCACGCGACAATCGTGACCTCGTCACCGATCTTCGCCGTGTTCTCCGGGTCGTGGACGAGGAACTTCTTCGTGCGCACCTGGTACTTCTTGTACTTCGGGTGCTTCACGTAGCGCGAGACCGCGACCGTGGCCGTGTCTTGCATTGCCGCCTTTACGACAGTGCCGCGGAACGTCTGGGGCTTAGGGGTAGTGGATTCCATATGATTATGCTGCTGATTCGGTCTTCGCGCGCTTTCCGAGTTCGGTCATGAGGCGGGCGACGTCTGCACGGGCCTGGCGAAGGGCGTTACCGTCCTTGCCGCGACCTCCGGCAATTGAGAAGCGGTGCGTGCGGAGCTCCTCGCGCTTCTGGCGCAAGAGTTCCGTAAGCTCGCTTACGTTCTTCTCGGTGAGTTCGATTTTTTTAGCCATAAGATTATCGGGTGACGACGCTGGTCTTCACCGGGAGCTTCGCACCTGCGCGACGGAGTGCGTCACGCGCCTTCGTGTCCTCAACGCCGTCGATTTCGAACATGACACGGCCCGGGCGTACCTCGAAGACGAATTTCTTCGGGTCACCCTTACCCTTACCCATGCCGACCTCGGCAGGCTTTGCGGTTACCGGGCGGTCCGGGAAGATGCGGATCCACATCTTACCTCCTTTGCCGGTCACGCGGGTGAGCACCTTGCGGGCTGCCTCAATCTGGTTCGAGGTGACGCGGTGTGCCGTCGTGGCCTTAAGGCCGTACGAACCGAAGGCGACGGTCGTGCCGCGGGTATCCGGGCGCGCGAGGCGCTCGGGTGACTTGCGGCCAGTCTGCCACTTGCGGTGTTTAACTTTCTTTGGGAACAACATAACGGTTATGGGCGGCTGCCGCGGCTAGGTGCCGGACGTCCACCGGTCGGTGCAGGGGCATCGTTCATGCCGAACTGCTCGCCGAGGTACACCCACACCTTGATACCGATGACGCCGTACGGGAGGAATGCTTCCTGGTGTGCGTAGTCGATGTTTGCGCGGAAAGTCTGGAGCGGGATGCGTCCGCGCTTTACCTCTTCCTTACGGCTCATGTCGGCGCCGTTCAAGCGTCCCGAGATGATGATGCGGACGCCGATGACGTCGCGGACGGACATGACCTTCTCCACGGTCCCCTTGAGGACGCGGCGGAACGGCATGCGCTTCTCGAGGCCTTCAACGACCATCATGCCGACGACGGCTGCGGAAGTCTCCGGCTGGCGGATTTCCATGATGTCGAGCTTCAGGGTGCGGCCGTGGTTAGGCGCTGCTTTCTGGACGACTGCGCCGAGTTCCTTGCGGATCTTCGTCGCGTTCTCGCCGGAGCGGCCGATGACGAGGCCCGGGCGCGCGGTGTGGAGCATGACGCGGAGCTCTGACTGCGAGCGCTCGATTTCGATATCGGCGATATGCATGCTGCGGAGCTTCTTCGTGAGGTAGGTGCGGATAGCCGCATCTACAGCGAGGTTCTCGCGGTAGGTCTTCTTGTCGCCGGCGAACCAGCGGCTCCGCCAATCACGGATGATGCCGAGGCGGTGTGCGTAGGGATGTACGGTGTGGGTCATACGAAAAGTTATTTGGCCTCGGAAAGCGTTACGGAAATCTGGCTCTTGCGGCGGCGTACCGGTGCTGCGCGGCCCATGGCGCGCGGCATGTACTTCACGAGCATCCCCGCGCTGTCGACGGTGATGTTCTGCACCTTGAGCTTCTTAGGGTCTGCGCCTCCCTGCTTCGCGTTTGCGGCAGCAGAAGCGATGAGTTTTGCGATCGGGAGCGCGGCGCGCTTCGGGAGGAAGGCGAGCGCCGCAAGCGCCTGGTCGACGGTCTTACCCTTCACGAGCTCGGTCACGAGGCGGACCTTGCGCGGAGGCTGGTTGTAACTCTTGATTGCAGCCTTCATACTTATTTCTTCTTAGGGGCTGCGGGCGCGCTCTTAGCGGCCTTTGCTGCAGCGATTTCGGAATCCTTGCGCTTCTGCTCGAGCTCTTTCTGCATCTTACCGCCGTGACGTATGAACTTCTTCGTCGGCGAGAACTCACCAAGGCGGTGGCCGACCATGTCCTCGGTGACGAGGACATCGACGTGCTGCTTGCCGTTGTGGACGCCGAAGGTGAACCCTACGAACTCCGGGGCGATTTGGCTCGCGCGGGCCCACGTGTTAATAACCCCTGCCGAAGCGGGTTTCTTGTCAGCTACCTTCTTGAGGAGCTTGATGTCCACGTAGGGACCTTTTTTAAGCGAGCGGGACATGCGAATTTAAAAGCCCGCGCGTTGGCGCGAGATAGGGCTAATGTATAGGAAATGAAGGACAGTGTCAAACTTCGGCTCTGTATGCTACCTTTCGGACAGATTCGCAACTCTTTTATGCCGAGGAGGGCAGGCCGGTGGAACCCGATGTCGTCAGATTGACCTTTAAAAACAAACCCCGGGATGTCACGCAACAGCCCGGAATCCAGACTTCTACCACCATCCAGTTCACGGACCCGAGGCGCAAGCTTGCGTCGCTCGAAGTCCAGCTGAAGAAGACCGCTCACGCGGCCTCTTCGTGCGTAGAACAGGCCATGAAATCCCATGGCTACGCCAGCCGCTACCACCATCTCCGCCACCAGCACTACCGGCGGAAGGAAAAGAAGTGCCTGCGCAGGGTTCGCGCCTACGTGGAACGGCTTCTTCGCCGGAAAATGGTGGACGTACAGCGTGAAGCCCGTGACGAAGGTTTGGCAGTGGTCTACGATCCCATTGAGCCATCTCGGCTCGATGAGCTCGCCCAGCGCTTGCGGGAAGCTGCCGACTTCTACTTCTATACGGTCAAGGCTGCTTGAAAGCTACCTTGACCGCGCCTTAAGGGCCTCGCTTTGCGAGGCCCTTGTTCATAAAAAGGTTTATACTGGAGCGCATGAACAACAAGCATCACGCTCTTTGGGCCGTTACCGCCCTCCTCATCGTCTTCCTCGCCATTCTTATCTGGCGCGTTTTCATAGACCCCACCCCGCGCGCCATCGCTCCGGACGGACAAGTAGCGACCACGACCGCCCCGGCAGCAGCAGCCATTGAGCCCATACACATTAAGGATAGCGGGCGTTACTACGAGATAGATGCTTCCTATCCGAGCGCGACCCCGCTCCGCGAGACTGCGGGGCTGGACGCCGATGCTGACGCCGTGGCGCTCATGAAGTCGTTTGAGGTAAACACCATCGAGGGCTTTAAGGAGGCCAACAACCTCGGTTCGATGACGCCCGAGCAATTTGCCGAATTTAGCTTTGGCCGCGACGTTTCGTTTGCCATGACCATTGACTACAAGCTTATCGAGAGCCCGAAGACCATCTCGTATAGCTACGCCATCTACCAGGACACCCTGGGTGCGCATCCGAACACCTATTACCGCACGTTCACCTTCGACCGACAGACGGGCGAGAACATCCATCTCGACGAGCTCTTCGCGCCGGGCATGCCCTACCTCGAGCGCCTTTCGAGCCGTACGCGTGCCGATCTTCCCGCTATCATGGCGAAGATGGCAGGCATTCGGGCTGATGAGGTCGACCGGGGCAACATTGAGTCCGGCACGCTCCCTATCGCCGACGCCTTCCAGAATTTCGTCATCGATGCAGGTACGCTACGTGTCATATTCCCGCCCTATCAGGTCGGCCCGTACGCCTTTGGTACCTTGGAGGTACCTATCCCCCTTACCGACCTCCGGGACATCCTGAGCCCCCAGTACCGGCCATAGGCAAAAAGAAAAACACCTCCCGTGCGGGAGGTGTTTTTCTTTTTGCCTATCGCTTCTTGCCGACCTTGCGGCGGGAGACAATGAAGACGTTCGAGTACTTCTTCGGCGTTCGGGTCTTCTGGCCCTTGCCGGTCGGCTTACCCCACATGCTCTTGGCACGTCGGAGACCGCGGCCCTGGCGACCTTCACCACCGCCGTGCGGGTGGTCAACCGGGTTCATGGCCGTACCACGGACGGTCGGGCGCTTGCCCATCCAGCGTGCGCGTCCTGCCTTACCGATGTTCACGAGACGGCTGTTCTCGTTACCGACGGCGCCGATAGAGGCGTAGCAGAGGTCGGAAACTTTGCGGACTTCGGAAGACGGAAGCTTGAGCTGAGCATACCCGGCGTCGTGCGCGATGACTTCGGCATAGTTGCCGGCCGAGCGCGCGAGCCGTGCGCCTGCACCGAGCTTAAGCTCGATGTTGTAGACAAAGGTGCCCGAAGGGATGCGTCCGAGCGGTACGCGGTTGCCGGACTTGATCGGGGCCTTCTCGCCTACCGTAAAGGTATCGCCGACTTTAACGTCCTTCGGCGCGAGTACGTAGCGGCGTTCGCCGTCAGCGTAGAGCGCGAGCGCGATAAAGCTCGTGCGGTACGGGTCATACTCAATCGTCTCAATCTTTGCAGGAATATCCTTCTTGTCGTACTTGAAATCGACGGCGCGGTAGCGGCGCTTGTGTCCGCCTCCCTGGTGGCGGGTCGTGATGCGTCCCGCATTGTTGCGTCCTGCCTGGCGCTTCTTGCTCGAAAGCAATGACTTGAGCGGCTTGTCGCCGGAAAGAAGCTTCTTGTACGGAAGCGTGGTCATGCCGCGACGGCTTGGACTGGTTGGCTTGTAGGTTTTCATAAGTGATGGGTTAGCGCCTTGGGACTAGCCGAGCTGGATGCTATCGCCCTTCTTCAGGTACACGTAGGCCTTGTGGCGGCGGGCGCGGGTGCCAACGCCGCGACGGGTGCGGAGCGACTTCTGCTTTGCGGGAAGGTTTACGATGCGGACCTGGCGGGGGGCAACGCCATAGAACTTCTCGATGGCTGCCTTGATTTCGGGCTTGGTTGCCGAAGCGGGCACCTGGAAGACGTAGACGCCCTGCTCGGTGCCGATGAGTGCCTTCTCGGAGAACCACGGCTTCGTGAGCGTGTGTGCGAGGCGTCCGTCATCCACCTTGGGTGCGGATGCCTTCGTGTTCTTCGTGCTTGATGAGAAAAGTGCCATACGTAATTGGTTATGCCTTCATGAGGCGGCTCGTGAGGACCTCGAGCGACGCCTTCGGGTCCGTGATGACGAGGTATTTCTTCGTCATGAGATCCACCGGGTTCAGGTTCCGCACGTCCTCGGAAATGATGCCGACGAGGTTGCGGAAGGACTTCTCGGCATTCGCGTCCTTGCGGGGAAGGACGATGATCGCTGCATTGTTGCGGCGGGTGGCGAGTGCGGCCGTGCCGGCTCCCTTGGCGATAGCGACGAGTGCGGACTTGGCGTCCTTAGTCTTCGGTGCGCTCCATGAGAAGCCGTCAACAAAGACCACTTCGCCATCCTTGAACTTACGGGAGAGTACCGTGCGAAGCGCAGCTGCGCGCATCTTGCGGTTGATCTTAACGGCATAGACCTTCTCTGCACGGGGACCGTGGGTCACGCCGCCGCCGCGCCATATAGGTGAGCGGTTAGAGCCGTGGCGCGCCCGTCCGGTACCCTTCTGCTTCCATGGCTTCTTACCACCGCCCGATACTTCGCCGCGGAACTTGGTGTGCGCAACGATAGGGCGGGCATTCGCCTGCATGCCCACGACCACCTGGTGCACGAGGTCGGCATTCCACTGTGCGCCGAAGAGCTCGGCAGGAAGCGCGATGGTACCCGTTGATGCGCCGTCGATGCCGTACACGGTCGCTTCGAGCGATCCCGCTGCAGGCTTTACAGCCTTCTCTGCCTTTGGTGCTACAGGCTTTGCGGCTGCCTTTGCAGGCGCCTTCGGAGCAGCGGCCTTTGCCGGTGCCTTCTTTGCTGGAGCTTTTGTTTCTTTTGGAGTTGCCATACGTAAATGTTATGCGGGCATCGAGACGATCTCGACGAGTGAGCCGCGGGCGCCCGGGACAGCGCCCGAGATGATGATTTCTCCCTTAGCTGCGTCGATATGCAGGACCTTCAGGTTCTCGACCGTAACCCGGTTGCCGCCCATGCGGCCGCCCATGCGCATACCCTTGATAACGCGCCCACCGGCACGACCGCCGCCGCCGATGGAACCCGGCTCGCGTTCGGAGTGCTTCTGGCCGTGGGAACGGCGTCCGCCGCGGAAGCCGTGGCGCTTAACCACGCCGGCAAAACCGCGACCCTTCACCGTACCGGCAACGGTCACGCCGTCGCCGACCGCAAAGGTATCAAGGCCGATCTCCTTGCCCACTTCGAAACTCGACGCATCTTCGACGCGGAATTCCTTAATGGTCTGGAAGGTCTTGTCGCCGGCTGCCTTCAAGTGGCCGCGGACTGACTTCGAGAGGCGCTCGGCCTTCTGGTCGCCAAATCCTACCTGTACGGCTGCGTAGCCATCCTTTCCGTCAACGGTCTTCACCTGGGTGACGGTCAGCGGGCTCGTCTTAAGTACCGTACCGGCGTGCACCAACCCGTCTTCAGTGAAGATTTGGGTCATGCGGTCCTTTTTTGCGAGGATGAATTTCATGGGTAAATAAAAGCCTTTTATCTTGGTTTTCTTTTGAAGGTCGTCCGGCGGACTTCCTTATAAAAGAAAACCGCGCACAATGGCGCGTTACAGGAGAGGTCTCCCTTTGGCGGCCATAGGTCCGGGCGAACCCCGTACGTAGCGATAAAGGCACTATACAGAAAGGGACTTAGGAATGCAAATTAGTGCTAGGATATATACGGACCAAGCCTGCAACGGTCCAGAAGGAGTAGGACATGCCGAAGTTCCTGATTTGGATCGATCCGGACACAACCATCCGCCCCGAACGGTTCCCCGACAAGGACGACATTTTCCCGGAAGGCGAACCCTGATGCCGGGAATATCCGTCGCGAGATCTGGGGCGGTAATATCCGCTGACCCGAGCCCGCGCTCGCCTGAACCGGCCCGGCAGACCATCGTGTCTGTCGGGCTATTTCTATACATATTCCCTACTCGATCAAGCAAAAGCCGCCCGAAAGGGCGGCTTTTGCTTGATCGAAGCCGTGAGGCCTAAATCATCTTCACGTCGATGCTGACACCGGACGGAAGGTTGAGGTTCGTAAGCGCCTCGATAACCTTTGCCGAAGGGCTCATGATATCGACAAGGCGCTTGTGGATGCGCATCTCGAACTGCTCGCGCGCGTCCTTGTGGACGAAGGTCGAGCGGTTCACGGTCCAGCGCTTGATCTCGGTCGGAAGCGGTACCGGACCGACGATTTTCGCTTCGAAGCGGTTCGCCGTATCCATGATCTGCTTTACCGACAGGTCGAGGATCTTGTGCTCGTAGGCACGCACCCGGATGCGAAGCTTGGGCTCGCTAGACGAAGCTTGGTCTGCCTTCTTCGCGGGAGTCTTTTTGGTGCTGGTAGCCATACGAGGGAGTGATAGCGGGTTAGGCGATGATCTTCGTAACGACGCCGGCGCCCACGGTCTTGCCGCCCTCGCGGATGGCAAAGCGGAAGTTATCCTCGAGTGCGACCGGTGCGGTGAGCTTGACCTTGAAGGTCACGGTGTCGCCCGGCATTACCATCTCCTTGCCCTCAGGAAGCGTCACTTCGCCGGTCACGTCCGTCGTACGGACGTAGAACTGAGGCTTGTAGCCCGTGAAGAATGGCGTGTGGCGTCCGCCCTCGTCCTTGGAGAGGATGTATACCTCTGCCTCGAAGTCGGTGTGCGGCTGCACGGAACCGGACTTTGCAAGGACCTGGCCGCGATGCACGTCTTCCTTCTTCGTTCCGCGGAGGAGGAGGCCTGCGTTGTCGCCTGCCATACCTTCCTGGAGCTGCTTGTTGAACATCTCGATACCGGTGACGGTCGTCTTGGCCGTTGGGTGGAGGCCGACGATCTCGACTTCCTCACCGACCTTGATGATGCCGCGCTCGATACGGCCCGTAATAACGGTGCCGCGGCCTTCGATCGAGAAGATGTCCTCGATAGGCATGAGGAATGGCTTGTCGGTCTCACGTACGGGCTGCTCGAAGTAGGTGTCCATCGTGTCGATGAGCTCCTTCACCTTGAGCGCGTACTCGTCGTCAGCCGAGGTAGCCTCGAGTGCCTTGAGTCCGGAGCCCTTAACGACCGGCGTATTCGCGCCGTCGAAGCCCTGCTTCGTAAGGAGTTCGCGGATTTCCTCTTCAACGAGGTCCACCATGTCCTTGTCGTCAACCATGTCTACCTTGTTGAGGAAGACGATGAGCTTCGGCACACCAACCTGCTTAGCAAGAAGGATGTGCTCGCGGGTCTGCGGCATTGCGCCGTCGGTCGCGGCAACCACGAGGACTGCGCCGTCCATCTGGGCGGCACCCGTGATCATGTTCTTGATATAGTCGGCGTGGCCTGGAGCGTCGATGTGCGCATAGTGGCGGTTCGGGCTCTCGTACTCGGAGTGGTGGAGCGCGATGGTAATACCGCGCGCCTTCTCTTCAGGGGCGTTGTCGATGTTCTCGACCTTCTCTACGCGGGCCTTGTAGCCGGATGCGGAGTTGAGGTTGAGGACATTGAGGATCGAAGCGGTGAGCGTGGTCTTGCCGTGGTCGACGTGACCGATGGTGCCCACGTTCATGTGCGGCTTCGAACGATCGAATGCATCTGCCATAGGTTCGTAAGTTACTGGTAGCTAAGAATAAAAATCGCCGCCTGCCAGGCCATACGGCTTGGCGACCAAGGCTGTGCGTTTAACCCGCGCAGCGTCTTTGCCAGCTCCCGAAGCACTATGGGAACATCGAAAAGAGCGCCGTACTCGCGTTGTGCCCAATGTACCGCGCGGCGTATAGGGGGTCAAGCGCGAACTACTCGAAGCCGCCCCGCAGAATAAATCGCTCTGATGTGCTGGCCACTTCAAATAGCAGCTCCCATTCGCAAGGAATTCCGGGCTTCAACGTTACGTATCCCTGTGAAGCGAGCACAGAACCCCGTGTACCGAAGTGCTGATTCGGTTTCTCGCAGTGATATATCTGGTCGGGGCCAAACTCTTTCCCGTCCTCATCCTCTAAAATAAAGGCTTTCAGTCGCACGATAGTGCTGCGGTTCGCCTCGTTCGTGGCGGTGAACTTGATTTGGTAGTACTGACCCATACTGGCTGGGAAACTGGGGTTGAACTGACCGAATTCCCTCCCTAAACGCGAACCTAGGGCATTTGTCGTGAGTGGGCTTAGGGTTACGGATCCTTGGCGTATGGATTGTCCCTTCGCGCCTAAGGTAAACGTACTAGGTTCAGGCTCAGTCATTTGCCCAGCAAACTGAACGGACTGGGAAGCAATTATTTCAGGCACTGAGGGTATCGGCACTGGCATTTCGTTACTTGTGCCACCCTCATGACTGAAAGCCACCACGGCAAAAAGGATTGCTAATCCCCCAATGGCTACGGGGAAGAATCCTGCCGGGAATTTTGCGGACTGTACTGCTGGCTTCTGCGGCGGGACCTGCTTTTGTCCTGAGTCATACTCCTTCCGTTTTTCAGCATTAATTAGAATGGAATACGCTTCAGTTATGCTCTTAAAGATCCTTTCGTCCCCTCCATCCTTGTCTGGGTGATACACATGTGCAAGACCCCGGTATGCACGCCTTACGTCCTCACTGGAGGCGTCGGAAGATAAGCCCAGGGCTGCGTAATAATCCTTACTCATCGCCAAGTACGACGAGTTCGATGAAGTCCCCGCGGAAGCCGGGCGACTCGGCAGTACCTTCTTCCTGGAGCCCGAGCTTCACTACATATCCCTTATCTTCCTTGAATATGCCTATCTCGTCCCCGGCTCCTGCCCACCAGCACAGGACTCCGGCCTCCTCCCCGGGAAGGAACTGCTCGGCAGTCATCTCGGCGCAGGAACCGGCGTAGTTGCCGAGGTCGTAGGCCGCACCTCCCGTAAAGAGGGTTACGTGCGTACGAGGGGGTGAGCCGTCGTCCGAGGCAGACTCCTTCGTCTCAAAGCGCCAGGAGAACGTCCTCAGCGCTGCTGCGGGAGCTTCCGGTGCTTCTACCGCGCGCTCTTTGAGCAGCACGAAGCCGCACACGAAGAGCACGATTCCCGCTGCCATGAGCCCGAGGCCTTTCATCTTCATGTACCCAGTATACCGAAAGAACGCCGCCTCCCGAAGGAGGCGGCGTTCTTTCTTCAAACTGCCCATCCGGACTATTTCCGGGAAGCGATAATTTCCTGCGCGACGTTCGAAGGGACGACTTCGTAGTGGTCGAATTCCATGGTCATGGAACCGCGGCCTTCCGTCATCGAACGGAGCGTCGTCGTGTAGCCGAACATTTCAGAAAGCGGCACCTTGGCGTGCACGGCCTTGTTCATGCCGCGGTCCTCCATACCTTCAATAGCACCGCGCTTCCCGGAGAGGTTACCGGTGATGTCACCCATGAACTGCTCGGGGACGACAACCTCGACCTTCATGATCGGCTCGAGGATGACCGGCTTTGCCTTGGCGGCAGCCTCCTGGAATGCCTGCGATGCGGCGATCTTGAAGGCGATTTCGGATGAGTCGACCTCATGGTACGAACCGTCGTAGAGGTCGACCGATACGTCTACCACCGGGTAGCCGGCGAGGATGCCGCGTGAGAGGGTCTCGCGGATACCCTTCTCGACTGCCGGGATGTATTCCTGCGGGATGACACCGCCCTTGATGTTGTTGATGAACTCGAAGTGGTCTTCGCGGGTGACGTTCTTCGGGATCTTTGCCTCAGGGTCAAGCGGCTCGAGGTGCTTCACCTTGATCTTCACGTGGCCGTACTGGCCCTTACCGCCCGTCTGCTTGATGTATTTATTGTCGACTTCGGCAGTGCCCATGATGGTCTCACGGTATGCCACCTGCGGCTTACCGACGTTTGCGCCCACGTTGAACTCGCGCTGCATGCGGTCCACGAGGATTTCGAGGTGGAGCTCACCCATGCCGGCGATGATCGTCTCGGCGGTTTCTTCGTCAGAACTGATCTTGAAGGTCGGGTCTTCGTCGGAGAGCTTCTTGAGCGCCATACCCATCTTCTCCTGGTCAGCCTTGGTCTTCGGCTCGATGCGAAGCGAAACCACCGGCTCAGGGAAGACGATCTGCTCGAGGACGATCGGGTTCGCCTCATCGCAAAGCGTGTGCGACGTCTTCGTGTCCTTAAGGCCGACGAAGGCGGCGATCTCTCCGGTGAACACCTTCTCAACCTCTTCGCGCTTATCCGCCTGGAGACGCACGATGCGGCCAATGCGCTCCTTCGTTCCGGTATTCGCGTTGTAGATATAAGAACCTGCAGAGACCGTACCCGCGTACACGCGGAAGAAGGTCAGGGCTCCGACGAACGGGTCGGTCTGGAGCTTGAAGGCAAGTGCCGTAAACGGCTCTTCGTCAGACGGCTTGCGTTCTATTTCCTCATTATTCTTCGGGTTCGTTCCCTTTACCGGCGGGAGGTCGAGCGGGCTCGGGAGGTAGTCAACAACGGCATCGAGGACGAGCTGCACACCCTTGTTCTTGAGGGCGGAACCGGTATAGACCGGGAAGATCTGGTTCGCGATGACGGCCTTGCGGAGCGTCGCCTTAAGCTCTTCAAGTGACGGCTCGTTACCTTCGAGGTACGCGCTCATTTGGGCCTCGTTGTTCTCGACGATACGCTCGACGAAATCCGAACGGTACTGCTCCATGTCAGCCTTGTACTGCTCAGGGACCTCGCCTTCGATAACCTCTTCGCCCATGTTCCCCGAGAAGGTATATGCGCGACGTGAGAGAAGGTCGATAACACCCTCGAAGTCACCTTCGGCGCCCATAGGGATCTGCGCGCGTACGGCCTTCTTTGAAAGGCGGTCGAGGATGGACTTGTAGGAATCCTCGAAGGAGGCTCCGGTGCGGTCGAGCTTATTGATGAAGCAGACGCGCGGCACGCCGGCCTCGTCGGCATAGCGCCAGTTGGTCTCGGACTGCGGTTCGACGCCGGCAACGCCGTCGAAGACGACGATTGCGCCGTCGAGCACGCGCATGGAGCGCTTCACCTCGGCGGTGAAGTCGATGTGTCCGGGGGTATCGATGACATTGAAGCGGAACTTTTTGGACGGGTCCTTCTTGTCCTTCTCGCTCGTGCGTGTCCAGAAACAGGTAATGGCAGCCGAGGTGATGGTGATGCCGCGCTCGCGCTCCTGTTCCATCCAGTCGGTCGTGGTCTCGCCCGTGTGCACCTCGCCGATCTTGTGCTGGGAGCCCGTATAGAAGAGGACGCGTTCAGAGGTCGTCGTCTTGCCGGCATCGACGTGGGCGACGATACCGAAGTTGCGCACCTTCTCGAGTGGATAATCGCGATTCATGAGTGAGTCAAAGGTTAATTAAAAGAAAAAGCCCGCCAAAAGCGTTAGGTATAAGATACGGAAACCATTGATAAAAAGCAAATTAGGCGTAAGGTTCACCCCAGAAAGGAGCAACGACATGCCAGATCTTACGAATGACTTGAACAGGGTTCCCTTCGGCACCCCGCATCCGGAGGCCCGGGCCGACGAAACGTTCATCGCCTATGAACGTGCGGCGGATACGGCCGACATGTGCCTGCCTGGGAAGCGCCTGGGCACGCAGGTGTTCGACGCCTCGGGTGCAGACCGCACCGAAGAAGCCGCGGCGGAGGGAATTGTCCCCGTGTTCGCCAACACGGTCGAGAACAACAAGCGCTATTCCGGGCTGCAGGCGCAGGCAGCTGCGGCAAGGGCGTAAGCCAGCCATTCAGGCAAAAACTTCAAGGGGATCCCGCACGGGATCCCCTTTTATATGGACGTGACATGGGTTATCCCCACAAACGGCATCCTGTACAATCGGACTATGCAGCTTATACCTAAGGCAACCTACCTCTCGGTAATTAAGAACTCCGTTGGCGTACACATGTTCCGCCACAACTATGCCCGGGTTGAGGGAGTGGAGACCGACCTTTTGAAAGACGGGCAAATCTCGTGCGCCTTCTTCGCATCGTTCATCCTGCGCGCCTTCGGTCTCGTACGCGAGCTCCACACGCGGACGGTAGGTACGGTGAAAGACCTGGAGCTCTCCGGCTGGCGAACGACTGATACGCCGCATGAGGGCGATGTCGTGCTATGGGAAGACCAACAGCAAAAAAGCGGCGTATACCCGCACATCGGTTTCTACCTAGACACTGAGACGGCCATTAGCCACCGTGATACCGAATGTACGCCCATCGTTCACAGCCTCACTTTTGACGGCACGCGCAAGGTAACGGCATACTACACGCACGATTTCCTCGCATAATTTCCGGCCGCCGAAGACAGGGCTCCCCTAGGCTGCACGCCACGCGTCGAGCAGCATGTCGTACACGCCGTCAAAAGAACCGTTCGACATAATGAGCACTACGTCTCCGGACTGTAGTATCGGGGAAACGTTCTTCACCAAGTCCGCGCTCGTTTCGTACACCTGCGCTTCCGTGCCGCGTGCACTGACTTCCCTAACCACCTTCTCGGCATCTATAAAGTTAGACGCGCTATCGTTATGGCGCATCGGAGGGACCTTGAGGTACACGAGGTCGGCGCCATCAAAAGACTCAATGTAGCCTTGTTCAAAAACCTTCGTGCGGCTCGTGTTCGAACGCGGCTCAAACAGGGCGACGATGCGGCGGCCGGGATACTTCATGCGTATTGCCTTCAAGGTCTCGCGTACGGCAGTCGGATGGTGCGCGAAGTCATCGATAAACAGTACGCCGTTTTCTTCGGCAATAACTTCCTGCCTACGCTTCATGCCGGCAAAGGAACCTATGCCTTTTTTTACTTCCCCGAACGGTAGGCCCTCAGACAGCGCCACGGCACACACCGAAAGGACGTTATGCAAGTTATGTTCCCCAAAGAGCGGCGTCTCCATCTCCCCCAGCTGCTTCCCGTCTATGACGAGGGTAAACCGCTGGCCTGCAGGCGTAACGGCGACGCCCGTTGCCGTTACGCCATTCCCTTCGCGGAGGCCGTATGTCCGTGCATTCTTCTTCTCTGCAAATGCCCCCATCCCTTCGCCGTCTCCCCATACGAAGAAGGGTTCGTCTTCGGGAACCAGCTCCGTTAGGAAATGGAACGCTTGCCGGTAATCGTCGAGGTCGTCATAGATATCGACATGGTCGAATTCAACAGACGTGATGATGGCCGTCGTCGGGCGGTAATGGAGGAACTTAGGCCGCTTATCAAAGTAGGCTGTGTCGTATTCGTCTCCCTCGATGATGAAGTGCTTCCCCTTCCCGCTGTTGAACCCCTTCCCGAAGCCCTGCGGTACGCCGCCGATAAGATACGAAGGGTCTTCTCCTGCCGAAGCAAAGACGTGCGCCAACAGGCCGGAGGTGGACGTCTTGCCGTGGGTGCCGGCGACGACGAGCGAGCGCTTATCCCTGATGAAAAATTCAGCGACCGCTTCGGATAGGGAGAGTGTCGGGAGGCCCTGCTGCCGCGCATAGGCCGCTTCGGGGTTCTGGGGGCCGCTCGCATTCCCCACGACAATGACGTCCGCACCGGCGAGGTTCGCCGGGTCAAAACCTTCAAAGAAGGTAATGCCGAGTTCGGCGATAAGGCCGTCCATAGGGGGGTAGCAGCCCGTGTCTGAGCCGCTCACGGCATAGCCCGCCTGCCGCAACAGCCCTGCGAGCGACCCCATCGCCGTGCCGCACACGCCGACGAGGTGTACTTTCTTTACCGCCGGGTACTCAAGGCTCGGCCGCGAGAAGATACGCGCGTCCGCGTCCGACAAGCGTCGCAATTTCTTCCCGTAATACTCTTCAGGGGTCATGCGTACATAGTAAGTCAGGCATCTTGCGATTACCACAATAACCACAGCGTGCTGACGCAAGTCCTTAAACGAAAAGCGGCTCCAGGGTAGGAGCCGCTTTTCGTTTATTTTGCCTCGATTACCAGGCGAAGTGGGCGAAGGCCTTGTTAGCGTCTGCCATGCGGTGCATGTCGTCCTTCTTCTTGACGGCGCTGCCTTCGTTGTTGACGGCGAGCATGATCTCGTCAGCGAGCTTCTGCGCCATAGGCTTGCCCTTCTTCGCGCGTGCGGCATTGATGAGCCAACGGTACGCGAGCGAGACACGGCGCTGCTGGGGCACCTCGCGCGGCACCTGGTAGTTAGCCCCACCGACGCGGCGGGAGCGGACTTCCATAAGTGGCGAGACGTTGCGGATGGCCGTCTCGAAAGTCTCGAGAGGGTCCTGGTCTTCCTTCTTGAGGAGGTTGAGGGCGTCATAGACGACCTTGCGTGCCGTATCCTTCTTGCCGTCGAGCATGACGGTGTTGATGAAACGAGTGATAGCCTCCGAGTTGTACTCGGCATCAGGGCGGCGTGGGTGCTTGTTCTTGAGGGGGTGACGCATGGGTAAATCTTAAAACTATGCCTTAGGCTTCTTGGCACCGTAGCGGGAACGTCCGCGTCGGCGCTTGTCGATACCGGCCGTATCGAGCTTACCGCGAACAATGGTGTACTGGACGCCGATGTCCTTCACGCGACCGCCGCGCAGGAGCACCACCGAGTGTTCCTGGAGGTTGTGGCCCTCGCCGGGGATGTAGGCAGTCACTTCCTGGCCGTTGGTAAGGCGCACGCGGGCAATCTTGCGGATTGCGGAGTTAGGCTTGCGGGGGGTCTTGGTCGTCACCTTCGTGCAGACGCCGCGCTTAAAAGGCGCCGGATAGAATGTCGGGCGGTTCTTAAGCGAGTTGAAGCCGCGGCCAAGCGCGACGACCTTTGATTTGGTCGGCTTTGACTTGCGGGTCTTCTTCGTGAGCTGGTTGATGGTGGACATGTAGCAAATGAAAACTCCCCCGAGGGAGCTAGGGAGACTATATAAGAAGGCGTAAATTATTGCAAATGTCCGTCCTGCGGCCGCATACGAAAATAAGTCGCTTCTTACCTATATATGGTTAAAAGATGAGGTTCAGGAGAACCGTAAGCACGATACTGATGACGATGCTCGGCAAGACCAGGAATTTTATGTTCATGCGGGTATTCAGCCAGAATGCGCATGAAATACGGATTAGAACCGCCCCGGGTTAGGTTTGGCGCCGACGAGCTCGAGGTGCGGGTACGCAATACTGATTCCCGCGCCGTCGAGGGCCCGCTTCACGCCCTCAGTAGCCTTGAAATATACCTGGCGCTCCTTTGAGGCGTCCGCAATCCAAACGCGCACGAGAAGTTCCACTCCCGATTCGGCGAGGCGGTCTACGACAACGTCGGGGGCCGGGTTCAAAAGTACCCCCTCTATGGCACCCACCTCTTTTAGGATTGCCGTGCGTGCCTCCTCGATGCCCGCCTCGTACGTAATGGAGACCGTGACATTAATCCGGGTATCGCCGTTTGTCGTATGGTCGACGACGACTTCGTTGATAATCTTCTGGTTTGGTATTACCACGTACGTATTATCTTGCGTGCGGATGCGGGTGCTGCGCATCGTGATGAGGTCGATACGGCCGTAATGCTTGTCGAGCGTAATGTAGTCGCCGACGCGGAACGGCTTGTCTATCGATATGAGGAAACCGGCGACGATGTTTGCAAGCGAGTCTTGCGCAACGAAACCGATGGCAAGCCCGATGATGCCGAGGCCGGTAAGCGCAGCGCCCACTTCGACGCCGAGTGCGCTCAACGCTCCCGAGAGCGTGAGGATAACGGCGAAAGCCTTGTAGACGTTGTACGCGATGATGCGCGCGAGCCACTCCTCAATCTGGCGGCGGACGAGGAGGCGGCGCAAGGGCGCGGCCGTAAGCTTGTAGAACAGGAAGCCTGCAATGACGATGGCCGCTGCGGCAAGTAAGTCAGGCACGAAGGAAAAGAGCGATGCCCGCAAGAAGGTGAGGTCTTCATTCGTGAGGTACGGGCGGGGGCTGAGAAGGTGGTCGATAACCGTATCCATGCGTACCCCAAGCATACCCTGCTGGCCCGCAGCGGCCAAAAATAGCGCGGGTATTAAGCACCCTTCCGTGCCTTCAGGGAGCACTGGAGCTGCTTGAAGGTGATGACCAGGACGGTGGCTACGACGATAATGCGGATCCAGCCCGCAATGACTTGGGCACGATCAGGAAGACCCGGAGAGAAGCCGTGCGATACCGGCTCGGCACTAAACGCGAGAAGGATCCCAAGCGCCGTAAGGGGAAGGACTACGTTTGCCCAGGCAAAGAACACTTCGCGGCGGACAAAGACAAGGGTGAGCGACACCGGGATGAGGAGCCACGCATGCTGATAGAGCGGCTGCACGGTGCCGAAGAATGCGTCTTGGGAAAGGCATGCGTCCGCATCCCTACAAGACACTACGTACGCGGGATAATGGTATAGCACCGAAACAACGAGCGTAAGCGCTACGGAAGATAAGATGCAGAGCAGGGCGAGCAGTCGATGGCTCATGGCGTAAGGAGTGTGCGCAGCTGCGCGGTCATGGCGAGTAAGGTCTCAGCTTCAGCGGCTTCAAGTACGCCCGAAGCAAGCTGCCGTTCAATCCACACGTTAATTTTATCAAGCTTGCGGAGCGCCCGTGTCGTACGGCTTTCGCCCGGAATGCCGTCGGCGCGGTCGTAGTCGTCATCGATGTCGTACCACCGCACGCTTCCTTGGAGCAGGTATGCCAAATTCCCGAACTTCGCACAGAGCTGCTGCTTAACGGGGCACGCGAGGTGCATTTCTTCGAGGGCGTCGCTGACAAGCCCAAGATAGGTAAGCGGCGTCATGGGAGTGCTTGCGTTTACCTGCGCGTCGACCACACCGTCACCGTCCATGTCGAGCTGCAGGCTCGCGTCCCCGATGCGCCCGTTAACGACCGATACGGTGGCGCGCGTTGAGGTGGCGACCGGCACGTCCTTGAAGACGACTAAGGCGACTTCGCCACTCTCGCTTACGGACTCCATTTCATACGTAAACGTACCGCTCGCAAGCCCTGCCATCTCAACGCGCACCGTACCCGAGGCGGGCAGGCCCACGTACTTCCCTTCGCCATACTCTGCGTAATAACTGTTAGGTATCTCCTCTTCCTTATATGCAACCTCGGCCGACTGCCCCGGGAGCCTCACCGGGCCGGTATGCCGCCCAGCTTCGTCATACGTATGGAGTGAGACTGGCGACAGTACGCGCATCCGCATGCGGCTTCGACTAGGGGCGTCGGGTATGTTGTGGCTGACAAATGCGGGGAGTGTTCCCGTTGGGCGCATAAGCTCGTCGAACAGGGCGTGGAAAGGCGCTGACTCGGTAACGTCGGCGTGTCGCCAATTCTTCCCCGCGGCCCGGTTCGCCTCGGGCAGGTTAATGACATACGTCTCGTTCCCTCCAGCAAGCTGGCTCGGCGTGACGACCGTACCGTCACCATCGATTGCCATAAGTGCGCGGTGCCGGAGCTTGGTCGCATTGCGGCAGACGAAGAGCGCACACTTGCGCACCGGTTCCTCCGTATAGGCGATCCCGGTCGCCGTATCAAGCCCCCAGCCGGCGACTTCAACCACGCGCACGCCGTGCGGCGGGTTCCAGGCATCAAGCGCCTCATGCGTCTCTTCTGCGCGCGCCAAAAGCGATGAGGCTAGCACGCTTGGCGTCTCGACATCTGTCTTCGACGGTGCGCTTCGACCGGAGCCGCCGATAAAGCGCCGGAAGTCAGCGAACGAAGCGACGTGTGCGTTAACGCCAGCAGCAGTACGCAAGCTCGGTGCACCGCTGAGGTCTATGACGGAATCGATGACGCGCTCAAAATATCCGGGCGACGGAAGAAGCGCATACGCATCCGGCATGTGTGCTGCAAGCCCGCGTGCGTTCACGTTATTTAAGTAAATCCCCCCATAGCTCGTAAGTGCGCCGTAGTCGCCGTGGAGCATGGGCAGGAGGGTCTCCGGGGTCCCGAGCTGAGGCACATCTGCGAGGATGACGACATCGACCAAGTGTTCCTTGCCTTCACGCTGAAGCCGGTTGAGGAGTGCTTTTGCAACGAGCCCGCCGTTGCTGTGCCCAATTATCGTTACCTTCCCCGTAGCCGATGTTCCTGCAAGCCGGACAACGTCATCCGTAACGAAACGCGTACCGCCTTCATAAGAGGTGCCTTCCTCGACGACGCCCTGCGGATCCATGCGCCAGTCATACGCAAAGGCAGTGAAATCCTGCATGGCACCCTCTTGCTTCAAGCGTGCGAGCTTGCCGAGGAAAGAATGGTAGAGGTCGAAGCTTGCGAAGGGCACATCGACTTTCTCAATCGCGCTGCCTTCCTTCGTATATATGGCGCGCATACTCGAACCGTCCGGATTAAGGTACAGGGCTTGAGCATCGTGCTGCGAAAGCACGGGCGTCAGTTCCCAGCGGCGGTTCTCAATGCCCGCCACCCGCTCATAGAGGCGGCTGCCTTGGAGCCCGGGTATGAAGAGCACGTTTGACAGCCCGCTACGCGTCCCCGAGCCTTGCCGCAGCTCAAACGGGATAGCGAAGCCGACCCAAAAAGCGGTATTCCCAGCTGCGGGAGTATATACCTGATTCGTCACGCCATAGGAGCGGTAACTTGCTCCGGCAAGATAGAAGCCGTGCGGATTTATCGACTTCAAGTCGATAGTGAATACATAGGCTTGCCCTGCGTGCACCTGTACCTCGTTCGCAAACGTGAAGCAGTGCGGCTGCATGGCCGTCGGGAAGGCTTGCGGGTTGTCGACATGCGAAACGACGAAGTCATCTCCCTGCGAGGCGGCAACGAACGTATTGGACGAACCCGAGGGAAATTCCGTCCCGCGGGAATATACCTCCGCGCGCGCGTCAGTGACGGTAATTGGCTCCGCCGTCGAACCGAGGTATACGCACATCTGCCTAAAGGCGACATCCTCGCCGGCAAGCCAAACGAAGCCTTGGGCACCGTTTAAGGTATTGGACTTTATCGGATTAAAGCTGCCGGCGTCCGCGTGCACGGCTTCAGGGGTGAGCGAGAAGACGGCTTCGCTTCCCGGATTAAGGGCAACAGCGGGAACCGGCACGAAGACGAGCATGGCAATACTAAGGGCAAGGTATCTCATGCGGGCATCTTCGCCTTTGGGGCATAGATACCTCATGCCGGAAACTTAAAGCCACCCTGAGTTTTCTTTAATGGCTCCCGTGCTATGGTGTCCCCGGAAGGAAAGGAGCGACCCCCATGTACACACTCACCTTATGGGCGCTCCAAGCAGCGCTCAGCACCCACGCGGATACGGCCCCACACCATAACGCGGCATTGCCTGCCTGGCACTGCAGGGCCGTGCCGCACGCGCTCGGAGACGGCTCGCGAGCGCGCACCTGCCGCATTACGCGCATGTCCGGACACTGCCTCATCTTCGTAAGCACGAGCCCCTCGTCCGCATGGCTGGCGGAGGTAAATGCCTTTGACGCCGTACACCTACCTCTTCGCCGCCGCGCGATATCGATCCTATACCGCGACGGGAGCATGCGCACCGCTGCGCAGGCCTCCGGGAGTGCACTTCTGGAAATGGGCACCCCCGCGGATGAGGAAGCGCTCGCTCGCGAACTCATCCTCACGCACTGTCCAGACGGAACCTTGGAAACGCCGCACCAGGAAGCCCTGGACCGCGTTCGGGGCAACTAAATGAGTCTGGCTCCCGCTTCACTGCGGGAGCCAGAATTTTTATCTCGTGCTAAGCGGCGCTTACGCCATCGGCACCTCAATGAGAAGCGCAATGGCAGAACCGTGCGCAGTGAGGTCGACGGCGTCAGCGTCCCAAACACCGAGCGCATCACGGCGTTCAAGCGACTCTCCCGCGGCCATAAGCGCGCCTTCCACGACAAATATATACAAACCGTTATTCGGCGAACGGAGGGTATACGTAAAAGGATGGTCTTCGTCGATCACGAGCCTTGAAATATAGGCGTCCTGGTATATGGGCAAGCCTTGGGGCGTACCGTCGGGAACGACAAGGGGGATGATACCCGGCGACGCGGGATCCCTGAGGCCGATAGGCTTCTGCGCATAACGCGGTTCAATACCCGAGCGCGCCGATGTAATCCAGATCTGGAAGAGAGTCAGCGAAGTGTCCGGCGAATCGTTGTATTCGCTGTGAACGACTCCGGTACCTGCTGACATGACCTGGAACTCGCCTGCAGGCACGGTCCCGGTATTCCCCATGTCGTCTTTATGCGTAAGGGTGCCGGACGTCACGATGGTAATGATTTCCATGTCGCGATGAGGGTGCATGCCGAAACCGGACGCTGGCGCGAGGCTGTCGTCATTAATGACCCGCAACGCTCCGAACCCCATCCGCTTCGGGTCATGCCAGTCGGCGAAGCTAAAGCTGTAGCTCGTTGAGAGCCACTCGTTCTCGAAGGCGCCGCGGGTGTGCGCCCGGTGCAATACCATTTCCATACCTAGCATTCTAGCGTATCGCCGTCCGAGAGGTCGCGGAAGTCGATGCCTGCCTCGGCGAGGTTGCTTCCCACGAGCTTGGGGACGAGACCGCGGCGGTACTCCTCCGTATACATGGCGTCGTGTATCGGAAAGGCCACCTTCGGCTTCAGCGCCTTCGCATAGTCTATGGCTTCGGGGAGTTTCATCCACGGTGCTCCCGTAGGCAGCGCGAGCACGTCGACTGAAGAAGCCGGTACGTCGTGGAGTGCATCCCCGGGCACATACAGCCGCGCGTTGATGAGGAAGCCGGTGTTGCGGCACGGGGATGTGTCGCCGTAGATAATCGCATGTGCGCTACCGATGCTTTGTATGCATACTCCCTTAATGTCGGCTCGTCCTCCTTCCACTATCGGCAGGTACGGTATGCCTGCAGCCAAGAGAACCTTACCAGCATCTTCGTGCGTTATGACGACGGCATTCGGATTCTTCGCGAGCACTTCCTTCAGTTGGGTGACGTCGAGGTGGTCCTGGTGCTCGTGGGTAATAAGAACGACATGGATATCCTGCGCATCAGGGAACGCATTCCAATTACCCGGATCGATAAGTATGCGCGCCTCCTCCTCTTCTACGAATAAGCAGGCGTGGCCGTATTTCGTGATTCTCATGCGGCGAACGTATCACGCCTACAATGGGCGCTACATGAAGACACCGGGACCGACGATAAGCCCGAATACCCACAAGACGAGCAGGGTGAAAGGCTTTGCGAGGAAATAACTGAACACGAGAAGCATAACGATGAGCGTGAGGAAACCGCCGCGCGCCGTACGGTCTTCGAACTCGCGGAAGGACATTGCCGTCTTAAGCGGCAGTACGCTCCGGAGGAAGGTGTACCCGTCGAGCGGCGGGATTGGCAGCAGGTTAAATATGCCGAGGAAAAGGTTCACGAGGCATATGAGCGCGGCGAGTTCACCGAATGCACCCGCTCCGGTAGCAAGCGCATGGCGCGCAAGAAGGCCGAAGACGACCGCAAGAAAGAGGTTGGTCGCTACTCCGGCAACGGCAACAAGCGCCTCGCCCCACCGCTGGTTGCGGAGATTGTACGGGTTGTAGGGCACGGGCTTCGCCCAGCCGAAGAGGAAGGGGGAACCCGAGAGCTTCAGGAGCACGGGTACGAGTATCGTACCTATGGGGTCGATATGCCGGAACGGATTGAGCGTAAGGCGCTTCGCGAGCTTTGCCGTGGGATCGCCCTGGGCATACGCGGCCCAGCCGTGCGCCACCTCATGGATGATGACGGAGAAGATTAAAATGAGGACGCTGAAGACGAGGAATTCGGGGCCGGTTTGCATAGGATATACCGTGTATGCTAGCATGCACCAACTATGGCACGCGAATGCGCAATCACCGGAAAGACGACCCAGATAGGCGGGCGGTACTCAAACCGTACCCGCGCGACCCAGTACAACCCTACCGGGAAGGTACGCCGCCAGGCAAACCTGCATAAGCGCCGCATTTTCGTCCCCGAACTCGACAAGACCATCCTCGTTGATGTCTCGACGAAGGGTCTCCGTTCAATCAAGAAGAACGGCGCCTACAAGACCCTCAAGAAGGCAGGCGTCATCTAAAGATATAAAGAAAGAGCGGGAGACCTTCGGTCTCCCGCTCTTTCTTTATGCCTGTGCGGCCTTAATCAAGGACTTTTACGTAGTAGCCGGTACTTCCGTAAAGCGTGAAATCGCCATCGCCGTCCCGTACGGGATGTGCATATACCTCGGCACGCGCATTGATTTTCCCTTCAAGGTCGCCGATGGAATCGACTCCCTTGAGGCTCCCTACCGGAGGAATGGGTGCGATGCGCATGCCCGTAAGGAGGACGACCTTCTTGCCGTCCACGGTGACGCTGCATACGCCGTCAGCAAAGCACCCCGTATCCACCGACTCGATCTTCCCGGTGAAGGTGGTCGGCTGTTCGAGCCAAGATGACATGAGCAGGCGCGTCTTCGGGCCGAAGTAGCCGAGTGCGGGCGTAATGTCGTGTGCTTTCTGGAATTCGGCGAGCGCCGCGCGGGTGAGCGCACCGAAATAACCGGTGGCTCCTACGGCCTCAAGCGCGCGCTGGGCCGGCCCATGGTTACTTGAAACCATAAGCGCTCGCTGGAGCCAGGTTACGTCAGCGCCGCGAAGCCCGAACGAGAGGTCCCGCTTCGGCACTTCACTTGCCGGGCATTCACCCTGGTGGAGGAGCGTACCGCCTTGGGCGTTGAGCGAGCAGGCGTTACCGAAGGTCTTTACCGTGCCGTCAGCAGCGCGGCCACAGACTGGCGCATACTCCATCGTGCACACCTTTGGCTCTTCGGGCCGTATGCCAAGCTTCTCGAGCGCAACCTTGGCTTCGGCGACGGAAGCGTACTTCGTATTGAGCGAAAGATGGTCGGTCTCGTACCCGTCCTGTGCATTCCCGGTCGCGTATATCGCCCAGACGGTTCCTGCCTTGAAGGTAGTGTACCCATCGTCATAACCGCAGGCAGCCGAGCTTGAGCGTGCCGTAACGGTCACGCTCTCCCCGAGGAAGCCTTTATACGTCTCACCTACCTTGAAGGTAATGAGGTAATTACCAAAGGAGCTTTTATCTTGGACGATGCTCGTCACCGTTCCCACGAAAGCAACCTGCTTGCTTGCCAAATTTTGCGTAGGCGTAGGCGGCCAGTCGGGAGACGGGCTACAGGCGTGTACGGGGAGGGCGACCGCAAGCGGTGCCGCGAGCACGAGGAGGAACATCAGCTTTTTCATTCCGAGGTACGTAAATGGATAGAGTCTCACCTCTACCATGACGGAGAAGCAGCGCTTCTCTTACATGAGCTTACTTCTTGGGGCTTTTTGCGGCCTTCTTTGCAGGCTTCTTCGCGGCCTTTTCGGGGGCAGGTTTTGCGGTCGGCTTCTTTACCGGGGCCTTCGCAGGCGCGCTTGCAGGCTTTGCTGCAGGTACGTGCTTTTGGACTTCCTTCGTGAGTGCTGCGGCACGGTTTGACGAGTCGAGGGCGGAAACGAGGCGCTCGAGGGTCGCATTCATCGTATCGAGCTGGCGCTTGAGGTCGTCGATGCGAGGATCCTTCGTACTCGTGGGTGCAGGAGCCTGCTGGCGCTGGGGAGCGTATTCGCGGGTATCAAAGCGCGGGCGCTCGCCGCGATCGTCATCACGCTTGAAACAATCCGGGCAGTAGACAGGCTTTTTGCCGTTCGGGCGGAACGGGACCTGGCACTGCTTGTGGCAGCTGTTACATTCGGCGCTGAACATTTCCTTCTGGTCAAAGCCGCGGTTACCCGAGAAGCGCTGGCCTCCGCCATTACCACCGAATGGGCGTCGCGGGCCGCTGCTGTTAAAACGAGGTTTTTTGAATTCCGACATAAGTTGCTCTATATAAAATTCCGATAAGGGCTCTTATGTACGGCTTTTGTAAAAAGGGCGATACGAATACCGCATAGCCGTACATAACAGACCTCATTGGGTGTTACGAAGATAGGCCTATAATACTATAAGTTAATATTTGAGTCAATATTCGGTCTCGATGCCGTCATTTCCTCTCCACATGGGTCCCGTCACTTACAAACGTGATAGTTCCTGACTCTATGGTCGAGACGATTTCCGCCCCGACCGAACGGGCCCTTTCGAGCACTTCGGGCGCCGGGTGGCCATATGAATTACCCTTCCCGGCCGAGACGACAAAGACCGCCGGCCGGACCGCATTAATCCAGGCTGCGCTCGTCGAATGCCGCGAGCCGTGGTGGCTGGCCTTGAGGACGTCGCTTTGGAGCGCTTCGCCGTCAAGGGTGACGAGATAATCCTCAATAGTGGATGAGACATCCCCTGCCATCAGGAAGGAAGTCTCCCCGTACGTAAGGCGAAGCGTAATCGAACCTTCGTTTGTCTCTACGTTCGTAACGTCCCGGTCGGGAAACAGCACGTCGGCGTAGATGCCCTCCCCTAAGTGGATGCGCATGCCGCGCCGCGCGACGAAGGCCGTAAGGCCGGGCTCGCTCTCCACGGCCTCCGTGAGTGCATCCGCATATGAGGAATCATGCGCGATGCCGGGACCCATAAAATACGACACGTGATAGCGGTCGAGCGTATCGATAAGGCCGGCGACGTGGTCCTTGTCGGGGTGCGTTGCGATCACCATATCGATATGGCGGTCGAAGAGTCCCAACTTCTTCGGGAGTGCGCGCAGGACGCTTCGGTCAGGGCCGCCGTCGATGAGCACGTCTACGCCCCCCGGGGTCTCGATAAGGATGGCGTCGCCTTGCCCGACATCGAGAAAGTGGACTTCAAGGTCTCGGGACGGGTGCCCGACCAGATAGAACATCCAGGCATCGAGGAGTGCGAGCGTGATAATGAACGGGATAAGTACGTAGGGCCGGACGCGCCCTCGAAGCGGCAGGCGGGGTGGAGAATTGTGAGGCAGCGACATGTTCATGAGCGTACCATTCATGCCAGCGCTATACTGTACGGACGAACCCTAACCTTACGCCTATGACCTATAGCCCGCGCACCTTTACCCTGCCCGAACTTACCGGCCTTTCCCAAGAACAGATTGCCGTGCACCTCGCGCTTTACGAGGGGTACGTAAAGCACACGAACCTTATTACGGAGAAAATAGCGGAACTCAAGGCGGCCGATCCTGTCGGGAATGCGTACCTGATTAACGAACTCCGGCGGCGGCTCGGCTTTGAATTCGACGGCATGCGCATGCACGAGTATTACTTCGAGCAATTCGAAGAGGGTGCCACGCTGCCCGCGAGTGATTCCCCACTCACGAATGCGGCAACGGAGAAATACGGCAGTTGGGACTTGTTCATCGCGCACATAAAGGAAGTGGCCGGTACGCGCGGCATCGGCTGGGTGGTCGTCAACTTCGACCCCAAGGGACGCACGCTTCATACGGCGTGGGTCGACGACCACCAGCTCGGCCAACTCGCCGGGCTCCCGGTCGTGCTCGCCCTCGACCTTTGGGAACACGCGTACATGGTCGACTACCGCCCGAAGGACAAGAACCTTTATGTCGAGGCGTTCCTCCAGAACCTGAACTGGGACGCCATCGAGCGTCGCTTCGTTTCTTCGGCCGTCTAGGGTCATACAGGTCGGATATACGTAGGCGCCGGAGCGGGAGCTTCGGTGCCTTTCGTTTTCATGAGTACGGCTACCAATAGCGCATACGCTGCCGCGAGCACCCATAGCGGGAATATCGGGACGAGCACCTGCGCAAACGGAAGCCCTGCAGCCAGTCGAGCCGCTTCAATGACATACATAAGGAGCGCGTTCGCCGGCAAGCCCATAAGAAGCACGAGCGGCTCCAAGACCTGCGGCAACAAGAGTGCGAAAAGCGCTGCGCCTCCCGACGCAGCCATCGCGAACGGAATGACGGGTAGCACGGCGAGATTAGCCGCAAAGGCGACGAGCGAGAGGTTCCCCGTATGGAAGAGGAGTATGGGCAGCACGGCGACCTGCGCAGCGAGTGTTGACGCGGCAATGTCGCGAAGCGGCTTCGGGCGCACGTTCGTAAGCATGCGCTCGAGGCGCGGCGCACCGACGATGAGCCCGACCGTTGCAATGAAGGAAAACTGGAAACCGGGGTCGTTAAGGAGCAGGAGTGGGTTCCACAAAAGCATTAGCGCGAAGGTAAGGAAAAGTGCACGGAGTACGGCATATGTCTTCCCGGTTGCGCGCGCCATAAGTCCGAGGAGCGCCATTGCTCCAGCACGAAGTGCGGCGGCACCCGCGCCGGCAGCGATGACGAAGAGCGCGATGGTCACGCCTGCGGCGAGGAGCGCCGTACGCCTTGGCAGGAACCCGAGCGCAGCCACTACGGCTTCGGCAACTATCATGACGTTGTATCCGGACAAGACGACGATGTGTATGAGGCCGGCAATGGTAAAGACGTTAAGGAGTTCTTTCCCGAGTCCCTGCTTACCTCCCGTAATCAGACCTGCGGCAAGCGCGCTTTGCGGCTCAGGGATACTCCGTTCAAGCGCGCGGACGAACCTTTCGCGAAGCACCTGTAACTGCCGCATGATTAAAAGCGAAATACCCGACTCCTTTCCGGTTATCTCGACGCGTGCGGGTTCAATAAGCGCGAAGACGCCGTCCTTCGCGAGGAAAGCGTCATAGGCGAATGTGCGGCCCCCGTCGGTTTCAAAGGGTTCGGGTCGGGCAAGCGTGCCGCCTACCGCTACCTTGTCCCCGACGTAATAATTCCCATGGGGCGGCGCTACGGCGAGCACGTAGGTCTTCTCGCGCTCACGCTCGACTTCGACCGTAAGCCGCGTAGCCGATTCGCGCACATCAGGCTGGCGAACGATAACGCCCTCGAGCACGGTACGCGTATCCAAAAGCGGAACGAAGGCCGAAGGGAGTGCCGTTGGGGTAAGGGCCATCCGGAAGCCACCAGTGAGAAAGGCGCCGAGTGAAACAAGCACGAGGACGTATGCCGGACGGCGTACGACCACATATCCGATAAGGAAGATGCCGCAGAGGAGTGAAACACCGACAGCAGCTACCGGAAGGAACGTATACGCAGAGGCATAGGCTACCCCGAGCGTGAAACCGCCTATGGCAAGGTAAAAGCCGATGCGCTGCATCGGCTTACATTACCCAAACGGTGTTAGTGGAATCGGGGATGAATTCTAACGACTTCCCTAAGCTTTCCGGTCCATGGCCATGTTTGCGAGTTCGTCCGCGTCCTTATTAAATTCCCGACGGACGTGTTCAAAAGTGATGTTTGGGAAGTTTCGGGCAATCAGGTTCTTAAGGGCGAGGTATCGGGGGATGAGGTTTGGATGTTTCACCTTGTACGCACCCTTCATCTGCTCGACGACCAGCTTGCTGTCCATGCGGACGAGTACGGGAACATGCGTGAAGAATCCCTCGTCGTAAAAGTCCTTCAGCTTCGTGAGGCCTCGGAGTACGGCTTCATACTCCGCGACGTTATTGGTCGTTTCACCGATGTAGTCCGATACTTCAACGACCCGTTTCCCGGAGACGTCGAAGACGACCGCCCCGGAACCGGCGGGCCCGGGGTTGCCGCGCGCGCCGCCATCGGCATAAAGGGTGAACTGCATGGGTTGCAGTATACAAGATATAAACGTGGAGGCCGGGAACCCTAAGGGTTCCCGGCCTTGAATTTCTTCCTGTAGAAGACGATGCCGCGCGCGCATACGTGCATATGCTCGGGCTCCAGTCCGGGCCCCAGGCGTGCCATCTCGGCCCGCATGAGCGTTTCGAGCACGCGCAACTGCTGCCTGACGTATATGACGTCGTTTGCCGGAGTGTGCGCATCTTTCTCGCGCTTGCGGAGCGTCTCCCTAGCGTCGCGCATCTGGAGCAAATTCTCCGATGCTTCCTGAACAAACTCATCGCCCCGTTTCATATGATGCCGCGAGTGCGCATTGTTTTTTGCGGCCTCGCGAATCAAGGCGACAATATCCTCAAGAACGGCAATGCCCAAAGAACCTTCCATCCCAATGTCCCTTTCGTATCATTCGTTACTAGGATTCCCGATGACCTTACCACCCTACGACGAGAGCGCAATGATTCGGAGCCGCACAGGCTGACCGCGCGAGAATTGGTCGCGTTCGAGCGTGCCTAAGACTGAGAGGGTGCAGCCCTCCTCAAGCGTCTTGCAACGCTCGCCCAAGTCGCGTCGCGCGAAGAAGGCGATACCTTCCATTATTGCATCGGTGAAACCGTCAGAACGCACGAGCGTGAGGCGTAAGTGCTCTTCTCCTTTACCAAACCATGAAACTTTCTGCAGCTTTACGTCATGCAGGACATATGAGGGCTTCGGATTGCCCATGCCAAACGGTGCAAGGCGCTCAACCCGGGAGAGATGCGTGAGCGGAAGGTCGGTAGAGAGTATCTCAGCATCGGCATATACCGAGGCGAGCGCATCGTCTGACGGCGGAAGGGTCGCTAATGCTTCGCACAAACGCTCCTCGAGCGTAAAGATGGCATCGTCCTTTACGGTGAAACCTCCCGACACGGCGTGGCCACCCGATTCGGTGAATACATCGGGAGCAGCCTGCATGAGTGCGACGAGTGAAACGTCGCGTCGACCCGTTCTGCACGAACCCTTGAACGTAGTCCCGCCCTCGCGACCCCACAGGAAGACAGGGCGGTGGTATTCCTCGGCAATGGAGCTCGCGACGGGACCCAAGAGCCCAGGACGCCAATCAGGATCTCCCATGACGATGACCGGCGGGAGCTCTCCCCGCTCCTTTCGAGCGGCAAGGCGCTCATGCACGGCGCGTGTAACCGCCGCACCCGACGCCTTACGGCTCCGGTTTATCTTCTCAAGCTCTTTCGCGAGCTCATCGGCGCGCGCTTCGTCTGGCGTCGTGAAGAGCTCGAACGCATCGCGCGGGTTTCCCATGCGTGAGGCAGCGTTAACCCGCGGGGCAACCATGAAGGCGACATCGTCTTCGGTCATGAAACGCTGGTTCACGCGCGCCGCCTTGCAAAGCTTCCGGAGGCCGAGCCGCGGAGACTTCCGCATGACCATGAGCCCGTACTTAGCGATGACGCGGTTCTCACCAAGAAGCGGCACCATGTCGGCAATGGTCGATAGTCCTGCCATATCAAGGAGCCACTTTTCCCAACCTTTCGGTATGTCTTCGCGCCCGGTGAAACCGACGGCGAGTACGGCGCACACGAGCTTCCATGCGAGGCCGCCGCCGCAGAAGTCGCGGAAGGGATACGTCTCGCCGTCTTGCTTGGGGTCGACAATGGCGTATGCGGGAGGAAGCGTCGCTCCCGGCAGATGGTGGTCCGTGATGATGACGTCGACACCGAGGGTATTCGCATGCGCAACTTCCTCGACATCGGCAATGCCGCAGTCGACCGTAATGATAAGCGAGACGCCGTCCTTCTTCAGGGCATTAATGCCCATCAGGTTTAAGCCGAAGCCCTCGAGGTGCCGGTGCGGGATGTAGTTCATGAAGTTAGCCTTCGCCTTCTTCAGGAAGTCATGCATGAGCGCCCCGCCCGGAATGCCGTCACAGTCGTAGTCGCTCCATACGGCAATACGCTCGCCGTCATTGATGGCGCGCGCAAGGCGTGCGGCAGCTTCCGGCATGCCGAGCATGGTGAGCGGGTCGCCGATATGCGAATCGTACAAAGGAGAGAGGAAGGCTTCGGCATCTTCGGGCGTACGAACGCCGCGACGCGCAAGCAGCGCGGCCGTGAGGTCGTCATGCGCCTTCAGTATTTCGCGGAGCGCCGCGTCGAGTGGTTCGAAAAGTGAGAACATGGCCGTTCAAGAGAGTATAAACCGAATCGAATTACCCCGCTTACAGACGAGCTCATGTTGCGACATTCCCGAATCAGATTTACTTTATCCGTATGGAACTAGGAGGCGAGGACGGCCTATTCATGAAAATCGTGCGCCGCGAAATTCCCGCGGCCATCGTATACGAGGACGAGCATACGCTCGCCTTTCTCGATAATGCACCGGTATCAAAAGGCCACACCCTGGTCATCCCGAAGCAACCGGTCCGTAACGTGTTTGATGCGGGCCAGGAGGCGTGGACGACCGTCATGGAGACCGTGCGCAAGCTTGCGCCTATCGTGCGCGACGCCGTGGGTGCCGACGGCGTCCACATAAACTCAAACCACGAGCCCGAAGCCGGGCAGAAAGTTTTTCACCTCCACGTGCACATTATCCCGCGCACGCGGGGCGATGCGGTGCACTTCTGGCCGACTATCGAGAGCAGCGATGCTGAACGCGAGGCGACGGCGAGCGCGATACGCGAGCGGTTAGCCTAAGCGAGGATTAAGCGCGTCGAGCCCAGGGAGCGTGCCCTTCGCCATGAAGTCGAGCATTGCGCCTCCTCCGGTCGAGATGAATGAGAACTGCTCGGAGAGGCCGAGCTTTTCGACGGCTGCGACGGTGTCCCCGCCGCCGATGACGGAATACGCGTTCGACTGGGCGACGATACGCGCAAAGGCTTCAGTCCCTTCCTCAAACCCTTTCTCATAATTACCGAGCGGACCGTTCCAAAGGATGGTATGCGCGTCGCGTGCAATCTCTTTAAGTGCGGCAATCGTCTTCGGCCCGTCATCAAGGATCGCCTTATCTTCCGGAACCTTATCAAGCGCGACGGCTTCCTCGTCGACGTCATCCTCATGGCTTCCGGATGGCGCGACGACCTCATCAAGGGGGAGCATGAGCCTCGGGTGTTCCATAAGCGCATGGAGTGCGGCTCTGTCGGCGTCCTTCGAAACGAGCGAGGTGCCGACGCCGTAGCCGCGCTCGACCATGAAGTCATTTGCGAGCGCACCGCCAACGAAGACCGTGTCGTATGCGGCAATGAGCTTCTCGAGGATTGGTTGCTTCGTGGAAAATTTGGCGCCGCCAATGACGGCAAGCGACGGGCGCTTTGGCATAAGCGCCTTCGTAAGTTCACGCACCTCTTCTTCAACCTGCAGCCCGGCATACGGGGCCAGGTGCTGGGGCACTCCCACGACGGACGCGTGCTTCCGGTGGCAGACGTCAAACGAGTCCTGTACGAAAACATCGGCGAGCTCGGCGAGCTCAAGCGCGAAGGCGCGGTCGTTCGACTTCTCGCCTGCATGCCGCCGCAGGTTCTCAAGCATGAGTACCCCGCCGGGCGGGAGGTCCCGTATCGCGGCGCGTGCTTCAGGCCCTACGGTCGAAGAGCAAAAGCGCATGCCTGGGACATAGGCCTTCATCGCCTCATACACGGGCGCGAGCGTCTCCGTGCCGCCGTCACCTATGTGGCCGATAAGTATGACGCGCGCGTACTCGCGGCGTAGGAAATTAATGGTCGGCACGGC
The DNA here is from genome assembly GCA_036399335.1 of Minisyncoccota bacterium. Taxonomy (GTDB): domain Bacteria; phylum Patescibacteriota; class Minisyncoccia; order Phycocordibacterales; family Phycocordibacteraceae; genus C7867-001. The sequence goes on along the minus strand of DASWNF010000014.1, from coordinate 171,799 downwards.
TTTGCGGAGCCGGTACGTGCTCGTCACCCTTCCGTTCTCGACGGGCACGTTAAGTGCCGCCCGTACCAGCACGGGAATGTTCTCGAGGTGCGGGATGTACCGGAGGCTGCGCATGTACCTATACTACTCCACTCCAGGCCTCGTCCGGGACCACCGAGGACCCTTACAACCCCTGCACATTCTCGCGGATGGCCTCGAACCAAAGCCCGTATCCGCGTGAGGAAAGATGGAAATTATCGGCAGCAAAGTGTGCGGTCGGGTCTTCCTCAAATCGGACAACGCCCGGCCCCTTTGAAAGGTCGACGTAGGTTGCGCCCTCAGCCCGAACGGCTGCACCGAAGGCCTGGTGGTACTCCCGGTTAATGCGCGTATATAAAACCCGGAGGGGATACGGAAACAAACGAGCCGTCCCCAGGTCACCTGCAGAAATCACGACGACTGAGCCTGCCGGCGGAAGCGACGCGAGCGTCGTTCCCAACGCGCGCGCAGTCGCTTCCGCATCATGGAATCGCACCATGTCGTTTGCGCCTATTTGTATAAGTATGAAATCGTATGCGGGGAGCGCACCCTGCTTAACCTGGTCGGCGAGGTCGGCAGTAACGGCGCCGATGACGGCATGGTTCTCGACGTAGGTTGCGCCGAGTGCGGCTGCAACGCGGCCAGGAACGCTTTCTTCAGGTAGGGTCGCACCCACGCCGACGGCCGTGCTGTCACCAAGCACGAGCAACGACACGCGCGTATCATCCGTCAGGCGCTCAAACGGTCGCGTATGTTCAATAAGCTGCTTTGAGGCGTTGAGCGAGAGGTAGGTGCGTATACCCCACCAGATAAGGGCGGCGAGTACCGCTCCCCCAAGCGCCATGAGGGTGGTACGCAAGCTCATGTTACGGGACTTGCTTTACGAGCGTGGAAAACGTCGCAGAGTCGACGCTCGCGTGGCCGATAAGGAACCCGTCGACACGACCGCCCTCGGCCAGGTCACGGATGTTCCCGGGCTCGACCGAACCGCCATAAAGCACGGGCACCTTTGCCGCTGCGCGTGCGGGCAGGTGTTCGGCCAGCACCTTCCGTATATAGAGGACCATCTCGGCAAGGTCGCCCGGCGAAAGCGCTTCGCGCGCGGAACGGCCGATGGCCCAGACGGGCTCGTACGCGATGACTAGGCTGCCGCGCTCATTCGGCGCGACTGCGGAGAGTACGGAAGAAAGCTGCAAGCGGAGCCCCTGGAGGTACGTCGCGTCGGCATCGCGCACCCGCTCGCCGATACAGAGGATTGGGGTGATTTTCTGGGCAAGCGCCTGTACCACCTTCCCGGAAACCTCAGCGTCGGTCTCGCCCATAGCGCGCCGTTCGGAATGCCCGATGATGGCGTACGCGACGCCGAGGTTCTTCAGCTGCACTGCGGTCGTTTCTCCCGTAGCCGCGCCGCCCGCAGCAACTGACATGTCCTGTGCAGCAAACTGGAAGTTCTTCTTCCCAGCCTTAGCAAACAGGGCAAGATGCGCGGACGAGGGCGCGATAATAAAAGTATGGGGGCTCTTAAGCGCGAGACGCTTTACCGTTGCGGCGAGCGCCTTAGCCTTCTTCGTATCCTCTACGTATGCCTTCCAGTTTGCAGCAAGTATCATGCGCCCATGATACCAGGGCTTACGGAACAATTGCGTATGATCCTGGAAGGAAAGCCCATGAACCGCCCGGCCCGTTCGAGAAGCTCTGGCTCTGGAGGCCGTTCACGTAGTTAACGGTGACGTTGTTATTCAAATTGAGGGACTTTGCGGATATCTGGTTTGCTGCCGCATTGTTCAGGATGTTTACCGTACCGTCCGGCGCGTACAGGATTACGCTCGTTGAGTTATTGCTCATCGTTACGGCATTGCTGCTCGTGTTCGTCGAGATGATCATCGGGTAGCTTCCGGCGTTCCCGTTGCCTGCAATGGTCATATTGTTTGAAAGTGTCACTCGTCCGCTCGTGCTTTCGCTTCCTTCCTTGTCGGCAATGATGATCGCGCCGTTACTCCCGGTCGAGGAGTGCACGATCATGCTCGAGTTATTGGCGAAGGTGACGTTCCCTTTGACCCACACCGGCCCGGTGAGGTATATCGCGCCGCTCACGGTAAGGTTCCCGTTGATAGCTTTAGGGCCGAGGAGCTGTGTCCCCGTAATGGCGTAATCGCCTACGATGGTGCCGCCATCGCTTGCGATATCCTCCCACTCAGCGATCTGTGCGTCTGCAATCGGCATCGAAGCGGGGGCGGCAGTGTCTGAGGTAACCTCCGCCACACCGCCAATCGAGCACCCCGACATCGTCTGGTACATGGCGTTCCCGCTGACCTGGCACGAGGACAGGGACGGTGCCCATACGTTGCCCCAAACCTGGATGCCGGAAAGCGACGTCGTTACCCCGCCCATCCACGCCTTAAAGGCGAGGTCCTGGGCGAGCGCGGTCCAGGAAGAGGAACCCCCGCTCCAACTGCTGCTTCGCTTGCCGGTACCGTTTGCGTACGCGTCGCTCGCATCGCTCCCCCACGTGAAATAGTTTGAAGCGTTTACCGAAGCCGTTGCGACAAGCCAGTAGGTCTGGCCGCTCGAGAGCGTCGGGCTCGAGGAGAAGGTCGCGTCAACGAAGGAAAACGTGCCCGACACGCTTGATGCGGGTAGCGTGCCGGATGCGAGCACCGTCGTATTCGGCGAGCCGCTCGTCGTGCCCATGATGCGTATGGTGAGGTCGCCCGGGGTACCTACCTTACGGAGGTACAGGCTTACCTTGTTAATCGCCTGGGAAGACGATGGGCGGAAACTTTGCGCGAGGCTCGTCCGCGCGGTTGCGTCACCTAGGTTTACCGTCGCGCTCTGCACGGTCGACGACTGGCTTGGTGTTGCCTGGGTGCCGCCGGCCACGGTAGCATCGCCGGTCACGATGGCATTACCGCCGCCCGTAATATCCCCGTTCGAATAAAGGTTGCCGTTAATGCGCGACCCGTTCGCCATCGTCACGCCCCCTTCCCCGACCTGCACGCCGAAGCGGAACGACACGACGGACGAGTTGATGCCGAGCTTGGCCTGCACGGTACGCCTTACCTCCGTGCCTTTATAAGGGACGGAGGCCGTCACGGTCACGGCCTTCGTGCTTGAGTCGACGCTTGATACTTCGATGGATACGGCGCCGGCACCGAGCGGCGTATCCGATTCGCCCGTATATCCTGAGTTGCGGTTAAGCTCGTAGGCCGCCACCTCAATACCGCTCTCGGCGAGGTAGAGAGCCTGCGTCGCGGCAAGCGCATATTTACCCGATTGCGAATATTGGAGCACATAGGCCATGAGCGCGGCCGAGAGCGACAAGAATACGCCAAAAAATACGAGCGTGAGGAGGAGGACGTATCCGCGGACAGGCTTTAGGTTCATGGTACTCATTGGGGTGCGTTACGGAGACGGAACGTTTGTGTCATCCGCTCAGAGAGCGACGAATCCTGCGTAGTGCCTGAAGCAGTGATATCGATGGTGACCGCCTGGACCTGGGTAAGGTCTGAGTTGTCGTACGCAAATGCGATTGATTGGAGTGCGTCCGTAAGCGCGCGCGTGCCTGAGCGTCGGGCGCTCGCACTATCCGCCTCGATAACCCGCTGCACCTTGCCGTCCGCCACGTATAGCGCTACGTAATCATACGAGCCGCTAATGATGGTGCCCGACCCGTCTATCGCAGGGAGCTCGAGGACGAGCGTCGACGCATCCGAGGTGTAGGTGCCGGAGGGGAAGGTATGCGAGGCGACGACGGCGTTCGCAGGCGGGATAATTTCCGTCGCGGTTACCATCACCGCATCGGCAGCGCTCGCGACTTCGACAAAGCGCTTCTGGTAGAGGAAGCTCCGGTTCGAGCTCACGAAAAAGCCCAGCACGACGGCCATCATGGCCGTGAAGATAGCTACCGTAATAACCATTTCGATAAGCGTAAAGGCACGGGTACGGGTAACGGGAGTACTCATGGCAGTCCGCCGACGGCCGTAACGAGCGCCGTGAGCGATGCGGTCGAGACGGCCGTCGCAGCCGACTCGCGCCAGGAAACCGTGACGACGATCTCCTTCGTCCGGTCGTTATATTCGGACACGGTCACGTACCCGCTTCCCGCAGGCAGGTCGGCAAGCCGTGCGTGCGTAAAAGCGCCGGTAGCAGGGAGCGCGTCGTACCCGAGCGCGCGCACGCGCTCAAGTTCCCCGGCGGCAATGGTGCGTGCAAGGTTCTCATAGCGGACCTGGCGGGAGAGGGGCGCCGCCGTAACCATCGCGCCCGAAAGCACGACGAGCATGCCAATAATGAATACGGAGATGACCACTTCGATAAGAGTGAAACCGCGCATGTGCTTATGATAGCGCACCCGTACCGGCTATCGCTGCATCCGTTGACACTCCCCTGTAGATGAGGCAATCTGCGGTGAGAAGACTACGCACAGGAGAAGCCAAGAGGAGAGGCGAAATGCACGTAACACCCGAGCCTAACCCCGACTCCGGCATGGAGATTGAGGACATGGAGGCAGGTCGACTGCCCCGGGACTTCGTTCGCAGGTATGAAGCACCGGCACAGAGCCATGACCTGCCGAAAAAGCCACCGCCCGAAGATGAGTGCGATTGATTCAGGCCCATCGCCTGACGGGATCACCTGCCCGTCAGGCGATTCTGTTTTATGGCCTTTGAGGCCTATACTGTCCCCATTACCGCTTAACGAATATTCCATGTCCCAATTCTTAGTACTCTACACAGCGCCCGCAGCGGTCATCCAGGAATGGATGCAGACCCCCGAGGAAGAACGCAAGGCGCAGACCGACCAGATGCAAGGCGAGTGGCAAACGTGGATGGGCACGCACGCAAGCGCGGTCATCACGACGGCTGGTGCCGGCAAGAATAAGCGCGTTACGAAGGACGGAGTCAACGATGTCACGAACGACATCATGCTCTACTCCATCGTCGAGGCCGAATCCCATGAGGCTGCGGCCAAGATGTTTGAGAACCATACCCATCTCCAAATCCCCCAGGCAGCAATCGAAGTAATGCCGGTGAACGAGCTACCGATGTAAGTAGCGAGGTAACAAAAACAGCCGCCCCAAGGGGGCGGCTGTTTTTGTTACCTCTTAAATCTTGTCCGACAGCGAGTAGATAGGTGCGATCATCGAGAGCGCAAAGATACCGACGAACACGCCGATGAAAAGCATGAGCACGGGCTCGATGATGGTCGAGAGGTCCTTGGTGCGGGCTTCGACATCGTTCTCGTAGAACTCGGCGACCTGGCCGAGCATTTCGGCGAGCTTACCCGTCTCCTCTCCCACTGAAATCATTTCCGAAACAAAAATAGGGTACAGCTTCGGATACGCGATGAATGTTGCCGAGAGCGCCTCGCCCTTGCGCACCCGGTCTTCAGCCTCCTTCAACACTTTCCCGAAGCGGTTGTCGCCCACGACTTCGGCACTGATGCCGATCGCGGTCAGCATCTCCACACCGGACGCAAGAAGCGAGGAGAGCGTGCGGGTCGCGTGCGCGCTATACGTCTCACGCACAAGGTCCTTGATGACCGGTGCGTACAGCGCGCCACCGAGCACGGCACGGCGCCCGATACCGGATTTCAGGAAAACAACGAGGGCGATGATCCCGGCGAGGATGAGGGAAATCGCGATGAGCAGGTTGTTGATGAAGAAATCCGAGACGGCAATGATGATGGTCGTCGAACGTGGCAAGTCGGCGCCGAGCGAGGCGAACGTGCTCGACAAGGTCGGCACGACGTAGATGAGCATGAGGATACCGATAATGAAGACGGCGGAGAGGATGATGGCGGGATAGATCATCGCGCCCTTCACCTTTTTCCGGAGGTTCTGGGAAGCTTCCATCTGTTTCGCAAGTACGCGGAGCGTGTCGGTGAGCTGTCCGCCTTCCTCACCCGCCTTTACCATGGCGACATAGAGCCGTGAGAAAACTTTCGAGTGGACGGCAAGCGCCTCGTGGAATGAGGCGCCGCTCTTTACCCCGTTCTCGAGCGAGATAATGATGCGCTTCAAGGGCTTCTGCTGGGTCTGGCGCTCAAGCACCGACAATGCGCGTGAAAGCGTAAGCCCCGCACCGAGCATGGCGGAAAGGTTCTTGGTGAACGTAATCTTATGGTCGGCCTTTACCCCCGTACCGAAGGTCATCGTTGTCCACGCCGGCATGGCAAAGCCCCTTTTCTCTTCCATGGAGGCGACGAGTGCGCCTTCTTTCTCGACGAGTCCGTATACGGCAAGGCGATTCTCCGCCTCAATGACCTGCTTGGTCTCGCTACCGTCAGGGTGGCGCAGCACGACGCTGAATTTCATTAGAAAAAGTGTAGCACGCAGGAAGTACTGGCCAGGCGACCGACGGCGCCCTATTCCGAGATAGCGCGAAGCACTTCCTCGAGCGAAGTGATGCCCCGGGCGCTCTTGTACACGCCGTCCTCAAGCATGGTGAGCATGCCTTCCTTCTGCGCCTGGGCCTCGATGGCGTCCGGCGTGCCGTTATGGAGGATGAGTTCGCGTATGGCAGGTGAAATGGAGAGGACTTCGTGGATGCCGATACGGCTTTGGTACCCATCGTCGCATTCGGGAGACGGCACCGGCTTATAAAACGGCACCTCCCCTATCGCCGTTCCTGGCTTCACGAGCTTCTCGGAGGTCAGGGCTTCGAGCGCCGCACCAAAGCGGTCCTCGGTCGCGACCTTTGCGCGCGCGACATCATCGAGCGTATACGGCTGCTTGCTGTCGCAGAGGCGGCGTACGAGGCGCTGCCCGACAACGAGACGTAGGGTCGACACGAGGAGGAACGGTTCGACACCCATATCCATGAGGCGCGGGATGGCGCCGGATGCGCTATTCGTGTGGATGGTCGAAAGGACGAGGTGGCCGGTGAGCGCGGCGTTGATGGCAAGCGATGCCGTCTCGCTGTCACGGATTTCGCCGACCATGATGATGTTCGGGTCCTGGCGCAGGAGCGCGCGGAGGCCGTTCGCGAACGTAAAGCCGATTGCCGGGTTCACCTGCGTCTGGTTCACGCGCTTCATCTGGTACTCGATCGGGTCTTCGACCGTGGAGATGTTTACCTGGGGCGTATTGAGGATGTCGAGGACAGTATAGAGGGTAGTCGTCTTGCCCGAGCCCGTCGGTCCGGAAATAAGGATGATGCCGGTCGTCTGCTTCACCGCCTGGTGGATGCGTTCGAGGGGAGCACCATGGAAGCCGAGGGCATCGAGCGTGAACCCTTCCCCGCTCTCGCGAAGGAGGCGCATGACGATCTTCTCGCCGTAGTAAGTCGGGAGGAGCGACACGCGGAAGGAGACCTTGTCGCGCTCCGTCTCCATCTTGAAGCGTCCGTCCTGCGGAAGGCGCTTTTCATCAAGCTTCAAGGATGAAAGCACCTTGATGCGGGCCGTAAGCCCGGCGGATGCCTGCTTCGGGAGCGTCATCGCGTCGTGCAGGATGCCGTCGATGCGGTACCGGACCATGACCTCCTTCTCCATAGGCTCGATATGGATGTCAGAGGCGTCTTCCATGATGGCGTGGCGCAGGAGCGTGTCGACAATGCGGACGATAGGCAGGTCTTCGGCCATGCGCTTCAAATCCTCGCCCGAGGTCTCGCCCGACGGGTCTTCAGAGACGAGCGTAAGCCGGCTGGCCTCGGTCGTGATGAGGTCGCCGAACTCTTCCTTGAGGGACTTCTGGTACTGCAGGAGCGCATGCTTGATTGACTCGTCGTCCGTAAGGCGCGGGAGGATGTTAAGGCGTGTCTTCTTCCTGACCGAGTCGATAGCCGGCAAGTCTTCGGTGTCGAGCATGGCTACCTCGAGCCCTTTATCCGTCTTCTTATACGCGATGATGTTGTGCGTGCGCGCGATCGGCTCCGGGATGAGCGAGAGGACGTCGAGCGGCACCTTGAGCTCCTTCAGGTTCACAAAAGGAATGCCGAGCACGTATGCCTTGATACGGCGGAGCGCGTCCTCGGATAAGGTGCCCTTTGACACGAGGATGTCGCCGATGGACTGCTTCCGTTCTTTTGCTTCCTTCTCCGCGTCGTCGACTTCGGCACGCGACACGAGCCCCGAATCGAGGATGAATGTTTTCAGTTCGCTTTCTGCAACCTGCATGCTGTATGCAGTATAGCGTGCATAAGGGTGGGCTTAATGCCTTTCATGTGGGAATAGGTTCGAAACCTAATCTGCCAGCAATCACTGCTATTATCGTTCTATATGAATATAAAAGCCGGTCGAATTGTTGTGCCGCTTCTCCTAGTTGCTTTGTTAGGAATACTATCTTATGTCTCTTACTCAAAGACTAGTGATTTTAAAACAACACCCTCATCAACTCTGACAGAAACTAAAGAAGGTCTATCGACTCGTGAGTTGTATGAGAGCTCCAGGTTCAAGATAGTAAGCATCGTAAGGAACAAATTCATTTCACAACTTTCAACAAGTTCAAAAAAATACGATGCGCTTTATGTCGTAGTCGAGCGAGAGACTGACGGTTTTAGGAATTCAACATGCGGTCCTTATGGAGCGCCTACCTGCTATTTCTTTCTCGAATCGGTATGGGCTGATACGCCTGCTATTGAGTACATTGGTTCTTACACAGGAGGCCCCGGCATAAATCCGGACAGTCTTCGTTTTATAGATGAATACACAGTATTCTTTACCACGTACAGTGGAGATGGGGGCGGGAGCACATACGGGGAGTGGGAGCTTGATGTACGCACGGGATCAACTACTCAAACAGGTAGTGTTTATTCGGAAACTTAAGACGGGTACAAAGTTCCAACATCGCCCCAGAGCCGACTCAATCCGTGCGGGCTTCATTGACCCCCCACCTATATATATGGTACGTTTTTATTACCTGAAATGTCCGCCCCCGCGGGCATTTCTTATTAACGAGGCGACAATTACATACGTGCGCACAACTAAATAAAGGAAGGCTATGTTGGACCTAAAAACAATACATTCCGTGCTTGGAGAGTTCGAGGATCGCGGAATTTCCCGCGAAACCATGCTCGAGGCCATCGAATCCGCGATGGCAACGGCGTACAAGAAGGAGTACGGCAAGCGCGGCCAGATCGTGCGCGCCATGCTCGACATGAACTCGGGTAGCGTCGGCTTTGAGCAAGTGAAGTCCATCGTCGACGAAAGCATGGTCCGCTTCCCCTCCCCCGAGGAGGAAGCTGAAGCTGCCGAGGTAGTCCACGAACACCAGGATCGTTTTCATCATGAGCACGAAGAGGTTCCCGAGGGCGAGCTGCCACGCTTTGACGCCGAAAAGCACATCCTCCTTGAGGACGCGAAGCGCATTAAGCGCGACGCCGAGCTGGGCGGCGAAATAGTCTTCCCGCTCGAACCTCAGGACGACTTCGGCCGCATCGCCGCACAGACGGCGAAGCAGGTCGTCATCCAGAAGATCCGCGAAGCCGAGAAACTTTCTATCTTGGAGGAATTCGGCCACAAGAAGGGCGAGATCGTATCGGGCATCGTGCAGCGCGTAGAGCGCGGCGCCATCTTCGTCGACCTCGGCCGCGCAACCGGTATCATCCCGTACGAGGAGCAGATTCCCGGCGAACGTTTCCGTCCCGGAGAGCGCATCCGCGCCTTCCTTTACAACGTGGACGAAGGATTTCGCGGCGTATACCTGCGCCTGTCCCGTTCGCATCCGAAGTTCCTCGTGAAGCTTTTTGAAGCCGAGGTACCGGAGCTCGCTGCGGGCAGCCTTGAAGTGAAGGGGCTTGCACGCGAAGCCGGCAGCCGTACGAAGATTGCCGTCGGTTCGCTTGACCCGCATGTCGACCCGGTCGGTTCGCTCGTCGGCCAGCGCGGCGTCCGCGTCTCGACCGTCATGGGCGAGCTCGGCGGCGAACGCATCGACATCATCGAATGGTCGGAGAACCAGAGTGACTTCATTAAGGAAGCCCTCTCGCCTGCGACCGTGCTCGAAGTTGAGCTCGACGAAGCCGGCCACCGTGCCACTGTTACCGTTTCAGAAGACCAGCAGTCGCTCGCTATCGGCCGCGGCGGACAGAACGTACGCCTCGCCGCAAAGCTGACCGGCTGGAACATCGACATCGCTTCGGTCGGCGGAGACGCCGTGGGCGGTGCCGATTCAAGCGAACTCTACGCCGAGAAGAAGAACGCCCCCGACACGAGCATCGCCGTTGAAGGCGAGCTTGAGGCCGCAGAAGCTGCGGTAGAACGGAGCCCATCTATCGAGGCAGGCATCGCACCAAACGAAAGCGCCTCGGTCGTCACGACTGAGGACGACGCAACCAACGACTCCGGTGCGCTTACCGTCGAGGACGAGATGAAGCTCTCCGACAGCGGCGACTCGACCAACCTCGAAGACCGCGATGTCACCACGGAGGAACAGGCCGAGCACCAGGCATAGCCTATACTCTATATATGAACCTGCTTCACGACATCACCCCGGGAACGAAGGACGTGATGAACGTCATCATCGAGATTCCGCGCGGTTCGCAAAATAAGTACGAGATCGACAAGGAGACCGGCCTCATCGCGCTGGATCGCGTACTCCACACGGCACAGCAGTACCCCTTCGACTACGGCTTCGTGCCGCAGACCCTGTGGGACGACGGTGATGCGCTCGATGTCGTACTCCTCACGACCCAGCCCCTCATGCCCGGCATCCTCGTGCATGCCCGGCCCATCGGCATCCTGCCCATGGTCGACGGCGGCGAGAAGGACGAAAAGGTGCTCGCCGTACCGGCGACCGACCCGCGCTTTGCGGAAATACAGGACCTCAAGGACGTGAACCCGCACACCCTGAAGGAGATTTCCCACTTCTTCCTCACCTACAAGCAACTCCAGGAGAAGAAGGTGTCGCTCGGTGAGTTCGAAGGAAAGGACGCAGCACAGGCAGCCTTCGACCGTGCATGCCAGATGTACGCGGAGAAGAAGGCATAGGCAACAACGCTCAGGCAAAACGCCCCGCATTGCGGGGCGTTTTGCTTTGTCGCAGGGAATGTACCTAACGAACAGTCTGCGTTTCAAAGTTCGTAAGATTCACCGGATCCACACGGCATCTGTACTAATTAAATGAGTATGGAATTCACCACTACCCCAGCCCTTCCCCGCACGAACAGGCCTTCTAAAGGTTCCTGGGGCGCTCTTATCTCTATCTTCCTCATCCTCGCCATCGTCGTAGCCGGCGCCTATTATGCACTCACGGACCGTATCGCACTCCAGCCGGCTGAGGTTACGCTTCCCGGAACCTATTAACGTTAGCCTCGCCTTCCAAATTCTGTTACCATTCCGTAACTAAGCTTTTGCCTATGGAAAAACAAACCCACACCCGTTCCGCCATGCTCGTACCGATGGTTATTGAAAAGTCGCAGTTCGGCGAACGCGGCTATGACATCTATTCCCGCCTCCTGAAGGACCGCATCGTCTTCCTCGGCGGCGGTATCGATGACGACGTAGCGAACCTCATCATCGCCCAGCTCCTCTTCCTCGAGTCCGAGGACCCGAAGAAGGATATTTCGCTCTACATCAATTCGCCCGGCGGCTCAGTCACGGCGGGCCTCGCCATCCTCGACACGATGAACCACGTAAAGCCGGCCGTATCGACCGTCTGCGTCGGCATGGCAGCCAGCGCCGCAGCCGTTATCCTTGCGGCGGGAGAAAAGGGTAAGCGCTACGCGCTCCCGAATGCCGAAGTGATGATCCACCAGCCATGGGGCGGTGCCCAGGGCCAGGCAACCGACATCGAGATTACAGCGCGGCACATCCTTGCCACCCGCGACCGCCTGAATAAGATCCTCGCGAAGACGACCGGGCAGCCGCTTGAAAGGATTGAAAAGGACGTAGACCGCGACTACTTCATGATGGCCGAAGACGCAAAGAAGTACGGCATCGTCGACCAGGTATATAAGCGTTAATTGCGCGTAAAAAGAACGGCCGCGCCTCGTGCGCGGCCGTTCTTTTTACAAACCACGCCCGTTGTGGCAAGGTGGTGAGGTTACAGAAAACAACACCTAGCGAAGCACCCCTCCCCAGGACTCCATTGCGGTTGCATGACTCGGGATACGCGTTCGCCAGGCATCGAAAACTCATGTCCATAAAACTGGTACTCATATTATTGGCCCTTTCGGGCCTTGCCGGCATCGCGCTCGGGTATATTCTGCGTGTCCTCATCGCGCTCGGACAGCGCGGCTCGCTCGATATCCAAGTTAAACAGCGGCTCCTTGAGGCCCGCGAGAAGGCAGCCGGCATCATAGAAGAGGCCGAGGCGCGCGCTGAGGACATCGAGAAGGCCGGGCAAGGCCCCTTGCGCGAGCGCGAGGAACGGGTGGAAAAGTTTGCCGCGCGCCTCGGAAAGCGCGAGGAATTCCTCGATGACCGTGAGCAGTCGCTGGTCGAGCGCGCGGACTCGCTTGAAAAGCGAGAGAGTGAACTGCGCAAGGCACGCGCTGAAGCCGAGGCGCTTATCCGCGAACGCCGTGACGACCTGGTCCGGCTCGCCCACCTCACCGAAGAAGAGGCGCTCAAGAAGCTCATGGGCGACCTCGAAGAGATCCATAAGGAAGCGCTTCTTGCCCGCCTGCAGAAGCTCGAGACGACCTCGCGAAGGAAGCTTGAGGGCAAGGCGCGCGAACTCCTCATTACGGCGATCCATCGCCTTGGTTCGAGCGTAAATGCCGAGGTCATGAGTACGTCCGTCTCCATCCCATCTGAAGAAATGAAGGGTAAGGTCATCGGTAAGGAAGGCCGCAACATCAAAGCCTTCGAGCGGGCAACCGGCGTCGACATCATCATCGACGATGCTCCTGAACGCATTACCCTTTCTTCCTTCGACCCGCTTCGCCGCTACATCGCGAAAGTCACCCTCGAGCGCTTGTTTGAAGACGGCCGCATCCAGCCCGCGAAGATCGAGGAGACCCTGGAGAAGGTGCGCCGCGAAGTAAGCGACATAGTGAAGCAGAAGGGTGAAGAAGCCGCGTACGAGGCCGGCGTTGTCGGGCTCGACCCGAAGCTCATTTCGCTTCTCGGCCGCCTCCACTTCCGCAGCAGCTATGGCCAGAACGTCCTCCAGCATTCAGTCGAAATGGCGCACATAGCCGGCATGCTCGCCGAAGAGCTGGGCGCTAATCCTGACATTGCGCGCGCCGGTGCCCTTCTTCACGATATCGGCAAGGCAGTCGACCATGAAGTCCAAGGTACCCATGTCGAGATAGGCCGCCGCATCCTTGAGAAATTCGGCGTAGGAAAGCCGGTAATCCAAGCGATGCAATCGCACCATGAGGAATTCCCCTACGAAACGCCCGAGTCCATGATCGTGCAGGTTGCAGACGCCGTCTCCGCTGGCCGCCCAGGCGCGCGCCGCGATACCGTAGAACGCTACCTTGAGCGCCTGAACGACCTTGAGCGCCTTGCTTCAGGCTTCCACGGAGTAGAGAAGGCCTATGCCATACAGGCAGGCCGCGAGATACGCATCTTCGTTAACCCCGGCAAGGTATCCGATATTGCGACCCACCGGCTTGCGGCAGATATCGCAAACCGCATCCAGGAGGAGCTTAAGTACCCGGGAGAGATAAAGGTGAACGTCATTAGGGAGAATCGCGTCGTTGAGTTCGCGCGGTAATAAAAGGGATGAGAAAAAGGGGCGCCCGGTGAGGGGCGCCCCTTCCTGATTGCGCGTGCGGCCTCTAGAAGATGTTCGAAAGGTTCGAGAGGTTCCCTTCCGTCGCGAGTGCGATGAGCACCACGCTCACAAGCAGTACCGCAATCAGTCCGGCAAAAATTCTCGGCATATCTATGCTCCAATAAGGGCTGGGATGCTTGCCAACCTCCGCAATCATGACCGGAATAAGCCCATCCGTCAACAAAATCGGCTATCCCCGCTCTCATTTTGCTGCTATTGCACAATATGGCGCATTTCCTATACTTTTTAGCATAGCCCCCGGAAGGTGGACTTAGCCCTAATACCAAGCAAGGTTTAACACTATGAACAAAGCAGATATCGTATCGAAGGTGCAGGAAGTACTCGGCGGCACGCGCGCTGATGCAGATCGTGCAGTCGAGTGCGTCATCGAGAGCATTACTGGCGGTCTCCGCAGCGGTGACGAGGTTTCTATCGCAGGACTCGGCATCTTTGTCGCAAAGGCACGCCCAGCTCGCACCGGACGCAACCCGCGCACCGGCGAGACCATCAAGATCGCTGCAACCCGCACTCCTAAGTTCCGCCCCGCAAAGGCCCTCAAGGACGCGGTTAAGTAGTTCGACCCATGTAGGTAAAAAGCGCCGGCCACAAGGCCGGCGCTTTTTACCTATCATTCGCCTTCTTGTTTCTTCTTCTTAGGGAAGTAGGCTTTCTTCTTGAGCTTATCGGGTAAATAGCTCTCGTCGTCGTAGCGTTCATACCCCTTGCCGTAGTCGAGGTCTTGCATGAGCTTCGTCGGCGCATTGCGTATCTTCTTCGGTATCGGCAGGTTCCCGTATTTCCGTATATCGGCTTGGGCCTCCCGTAATGCTTCGTACGCCGACTTTGTCTTCGGGCAATTCGCCAAGTACGCAACCCCGTGCGCGAGATTTATCGCGCATTCCGGATACCCGATGGTTTCGCAGGCCCGGAACACGCTGTTTGCAACAACGAGCGCCGTGGGCTGCGCAAGCCCGATATCTTCGGAGGCGAATATGACCATCCGGCGTGCGATGAAAAGCGGGTCCTCCCCGGCCTCGACCATACGTGCAAGATAATAGACTGCCGCATCCGGCTGTGACGCCCGCATGCTCTTAATGAAAGCGCTGATGGTGTCGTAATGCTCATCGCCCTTCTTGTCATACCGGAGATGCGGCGACTCAAGCGCCTTATTGAGCGTCTCGGTAGTGATTTTCCCGTAGAGGCTCTGCGTATTGTCGAGAAGCGTGAGCGCGCGACGGGCATCCCCGTTTGCGTACGCCATGAGCCATTCGAAAGCGTCCTTGCCGAGCTTCAGCTTCGAGCGCTTTACGATTGCGCGAAGCGACTCTTCGGATAACGGTTCAAGTACGAAGACGCGACATCTCGAGAGGAGCGCCGGGATGACTTCGAACGAGGGGTTCTCCGTCGTCGCGCCGATGAGCGTCAATTGGCCGCTTTCGACATAGGGTAAGAGGAAGTCCTGTTGGCTCTTATTGAACCGATGTATCTCATCGAGGAAAAGCACCTTCGGCCGGTCAGGCACGAGAAGCGGTTGCCCCGTACCGAGCGCGCCGCGGGTCTCGGGCTTTCCCAGGATCTTGCGTATGTCTTCCTTCCCCGCAGAGACGGCTGAAAGCTCATGGAGCTCGGCGTCGAGGGCATTTGCGTAGATACGGGCAATAGTGGTCTTCCCCGTGCCTGGCGGGCCCCAGAGGACGAAGGAGAAGAGATGCGCCTTCTCAACGGCCACCCGAAGCGGCTTACCCTCCCCTACCAAATGCTCCTGGCCAACGACTTCAGTTAACGACGTTGGACGTATGCGTGATGCAAGCGGTTCCATGGCCCCATGGTACTCCTTTCGGGAAAGTTTGCGTGAACGACAAAAGCCCGGCTCTAGAGCCGGGCTTTTGTCGTTCCGAAGGGACGGTTAGTCCACTTCGTCTACGGCATCGTGCGCGAGGTCGATAGCTTCCTCGGCAAGCTCCATAGCTTCGTCGAAGTCACCGTCGTCAAAGGCGTCCTCAGCCTCTTCCAGGGTGTCTTCTGCCTCGTCGAGAAGGTCTTCTGCCTCGTCCGTATCTTTCCCGTCGTTCTGGGCGGTATTTATGGCGTCAGATGCCTCGTCTATCTCGTCTTCGGCTTCTTCGATGGCGTCCTCGGCGTCGTCCTCATCACCGCTTCCACCGAGTTCATCAAGGGCCTCATCAATAAGGTCCTGCGCTTCGTCAGCGAGATCCATGGCGTCGTCGTAATCTTCGTCGTTAAGGGCCTCTTCCGCTTCCTCAAGAAGCTCAGCGGCGTCGTCGAGAAGATCCTCAGCGTCGTCTGTGTCCTCACCATCGTCAGCAGCTTCGTCGACTTCGTCTTCGGCGTCGCTAAGCGCCTCAGCGGCATCGTCTACGGCGTCTTCTGCCTCGTCCTCGTCCTCGTCCTCGTCCTCGTCTTCGTCTTCGTCTTCGTCTTCGTCACTTAGCGTATCGGATGCATCCTCAGCACGCGCTTTGGCAGTAGCCGCTAGTGTCGTAGCATTCGCGAAGTTCCCGTTCAGGAAGGCGCGCATTGCGTCCATGAGGGCGTTATGTGCGCTCTCAATCTCTTCCTCGGCGTCGTCTGAGTCACCTGCTTCGTCCCGTACGTCTTCATATGCGCCCATCGCAGAAAGAAGCGCTGTGCGCGCAACCGTTCCAGCTGAGGACGTATCCGGCGTGGTTGGGGTAACTGGCGTCGTAGGGGTCGTTGGGTTCCCGGAAATGAGCGCCGTGTACTTAGCGCGCGATTTAGGGCCGAAGGTACCCGACGCCGGAGTAACACCGTTTGCCGTTTGCCACTTAATAAGCGCGGCTTGGGTCTTCTCGCGGAACTGGGTCGTCTCGCTTCCCATGGAACCGACGCCCGAAGCCGCGACAATGAAGCCTGTGCTATTCAAATACCTCTGAAGGCAGCGCACCTCTTCACTGTCGTCACCGAGGGTCAGGTCGGCGGTAAACGAGCAGGTAACGGCTGCGTGCGAGCTTTGCGGCACCAAAGCGATGCCGGCGATAAGCATGCTTAGCGCGATAAGCGCGATCGCAAGCTTCCTTTCAATAGAAATGGTCATAAAGATCTTTGTTAATACTGGTAACGTCGCTTAACAACGATACCCAAGGATACCATGTGCGTTTCCTCTCTTTAGGCGTGTAAAAGCAAAAGAGCGCCCATTACGGGCGCTCTTTTGCTTAACGAGCTCAGTAGAGCTTAGATTTCGTCCATTGCCTCGTCAATGAGGTCTTCGACTTCATCGGCAAGGTCGAGTGCCTCGCTGTAATCACCGTCACGGTAGGCATCCCAGCCATCCATAAGGGCGTCATCGGCGTCGTGGAGGATGTCTTCGGCCTCGTCGGTGTCCCAACCGTCATACCAAGCGTCATCAAGGTCATCCCACGCATCGTTGAGGTTATCCTCAGCGTCTTCGAGGGCATCCCGAGCGTCAGTAGCGTTCCCGTAGTAGTCGTTATCCCAATCATCATCACGGTCCTCGTCTATCTCATCGAGAGCCTCGCTGATGAGGTCTTCGACTACGTCGGCAAGGTCGAGTGCCTCGTCGTAGTCACGGTCGTCGTACGCGTCCTCAGCGTCCATCAGGACGTCATCGGCGTCATGAAGGGTATCTTCGGCCTCGTCGGTGTCCCAACCGTCTTCCCATGCTTCATCTACCTCGTCCCACGCATCATCGAGTGAGTTGCGGGCGTCATCAATGGCATCAGCCGCGTCGTCACGGTCTTCGTCGTCACGGTCGTTATCACGGTCGTTGCGGTCACCGTCGACCTCGTCAATGGCTTCGTTGGCCAGGTCTTCCGCCTCTTCGGCGTGGTCGATAGCGCGGCTGTAGTCAGCAGACGCATAGGCGCGGCGAGCATCATCGAGCTCGTCTTCTGCGTCGTCGAGGAGGTCTTCGGCTTCGTCTGCACGACTTCCGCTCGCGTCGTCAATTTCGTCTTCAGCATCATCGATAGCCTCTTCCGCGTCCCGAATAGCATCAGCGGCACCGGCTGAGTTATTCGTATAGGACACGCCGAGCGGCGCGAGTTCGCGGCCAAAGCTACCCGGAGTGAAGACGCCGGTAGCCGGCTGTCCAGAGGCAAGCTGCCAGCGGATTACGGCCTGCTGGGTGATTGGACCGTAGTAGCCGGTCGAACCCGCAGCAAAGTAGCCCTGTGCAGCGAGCCAGTTCTGGAGGCAGTAAACATCGCCGCCCGAAGAACCTACGGCGAGGTTACGGTAAAAGGAGCAGGAAGTCTGCGCCTGGGCACTTATAGGGGCAATAACCGCCGAAGCGAGGAAAAGCGCGCTTACAGCGGCCAATATGAAGCCGTTCTTGGTGATAGACATGGGTAATATGACTAGGTGGTAATTAAGTAAACTCTGCAATCTCTACCATACCTATCATGCAGAGAGCATGAAGGGAAGGGCTTCCTACCCTTCCCTTTCTTCTTCAAACTTCCGGACGAGGTCTCCGAGGTCTGCAGAACCGAAAGCATCCGTTTCTAATGTGTCTTCCAGGGTTTCGTCGGCAGCCTCTTCAGGAAGGGCAATCCCCGCTTTCCTTGCCTCGAGTTCCTTAAGGACAGTCAGAATGTCCTTTTCGTCCGGCCCAATCACTGGTCCTTTTGGGGCTTCCGATGGCCGAGGCGGCCCGTTAAAATTCATGCCTTGATAGTAGCACTTTTCTAAACGCGTTTTGCATGAAGCTGGTCCGGTAATGAAGAGCCGTGGTTCTCTGTTTCAACAAGAAAAGGCAGTTCCTAGGACTGCCTTTTCTTGTTACTAACCTGGTGCGGGATAGGAGAATCGGACTCCTGCTCTCAGTTTGGAAAACTGATGTTCTACCATTAAACTAATCCCGCTACAGGGCGAGAATACCACACTTTTAGTTGTCGGGCCGCCGAGAATCGAACTCGGTCTATCTGCTCCCAAAGCAGACGTACTACCGGTATACTACGGCCCGAATTATTGCCTCCACCTCCATTGCCAGGGACATCGGCTTGGAAGCGGTAGCCGATTCCGCACAGCGTACCATGTTATTGAATAATTTGCGGCACATAACGCACCTTCGCGAGCGCGTCGCGCTTTCTGAGCCACACGAGCACTCCGTCGACTTGCCACTCCCCTGCCCACTTAATATCGGCTACATACCACTCCGCAGTTCTCGCTACCTTCCGGATCTTATACAGGTGCAGGTTATCCCCAGGATGATGCCGATTGGCGTGTGCGGTTGGGAATTCTTCGCAGACAAGTGTCTTCACTTCTATGACGTGAAGCACCTTGCCCTTTCGCGCCACGACATCTAATTCGCCGGTTTTCCTAGCTACGTTTCGTGCAATTACGGTGAATCCGAGCCTCCGGGCGTATTCCGCCGCTACCCGTTCACCAAGGTTGCCTATGTCTTTTCTTGTATAACCCGTAATATCCACGCCCTTAACATATACGGCCTAGGTACGGCATTTGTTTAAGACTTTCTAAAATATTCCTGACTTTCAGGCTGTCCTTTATCCCCAGTATTAACACCTTTATCCCCTCTTTTGATGAAGAGAAGTTAACGCGTCCGTAACGGTTTTTGATATTTAAGACCAACCCTACCTTCCTAACTCTTAGTAGTGCGGATAGGGAGAATCGAACTCCCGACTCGTCCTTGGCAAGGACGCGTTTTACCACTAAACCATATCCGCTTCGAAAGCATCATACACAAAGCTGCGCCTATTTTCTAGTGCCCCCGCCAGGATTCGAACCTAGAACGACAGTTCCGAAGACTGTTGTGATATCCATTTCACTACAGGGGCGTAACCGCACAATACTATACGTTAGGAAAAACAGTTAACGCATACTACTATTTTCCTATGCATTTTAAGGTTCCTGAGGAGGTAGCTGCCGTATCGGGAAAACTCCGTGAGGCGGGCTTCGAAGCCTACCTCGTCGGCGGCTGCGTACGGGACTTACTCATAGGCCGCGCCCCCAAGGACTGGGACGTGACCACGAACGCGAAGCCGCAAGATATCCAAGCCGCCTTCCCCGACTCCTTCTATGAGAACGACTTTGGCACGGTCGGCGTGAAGACAGGCTCGGAAGACCTCCGGTTAGCCATCATCGAAGTAACTCCCTACCGCACTGAAGCCGGGTACTCGGATAAACGCCGGCCAGACGCCGTCGCCTTCGGCGAAAGCCTCGAAGAAGACCTTGCGCGTCGCGACTTCACTATTAACGCCCTCGCGTACGACGATTTGCGGAATCACTTGGTAGATCCCTATCAAGGCCAAAAAGACATTGAGCTTAAGGTACTGCGGACAGTCCGTGACCCGCTTGAACGCTTTGAGGAGGACGCATTGCGTCTTATGCGGGCTGTCCGATTGGTGGCAGAACTCGGGTTTGCGCTCAACACCGACACGGCTGCCGCAATACAGGTTAAGGCGCCAAACCTAAGCCACATATCAAAAGAGCGCATTCGTGACGAATTCGTACGCATCCTCAACTCTGACCAGCCAATGATGGCGCTCATACTCTGTCAGCAGCTAGGCCTTCTTGAATACATTGCCCCGGACTTGCTCCGTGGAATCGGCATAGACCAAAACCAGGCTCATAGTTATACGGTATTTGAGCATAACCTTAGGGCCCTTCAACACGCCGCAGATAAGGGCTGGGAATTTGACACACGACTTGCAGCTCTGTTTCACGATATTTCAAAGCCCGAAACGCGCCGCTGGTCTGACGAAAAGAAAGATTGGACCTTCCACGGCCATGAAGTGGTGGGTTCACGTGTAACACGTTCCGCACTTAATGACCTGCGCTTTTCACGCGAAACAATAGAAAAGGTAAGCAAATTGGTGCGCTGGCACATGTTTTTCTCAGATCCAGACCAAATAAGCCTTTCTGCTGTCCGCAGGATGATACGTAACGTCGGTGAGGAGCATATATGGGATCTTCTGAACCTGCGTATTTGTGACCGCATCGGTACTGGGCGCCCTAAGGAGCAACCATTCCGCTTCCGTAAATACAAGGCCATGGTGGACGAGGCGCTACGCGACCCAATCTCTGTGAAAAGGCTTAATATCGACGGAAATGTATTTATGACTAAGTTACACGTGCAACCTGGACCCCGGATTGGCTGGACTCTCAACGCCTTACTTGAGGAGGTATTAGAGGAACCTTCTAAAAACACCACGGAATACCTAGAGGCTCAGGCATTGAGACTATTGGAGCTCCCGGACCAAGAACTTAAGCTACTCGGGGACGAAGGTAAGAAAAAGAGGGAAGAGCGCGAAGAAGCAGAAGTACAAGAAATCCTTAAAAAACACCACGTTAGCTAGTTTTCACGCGAAACGTCAGGATTTATGTTTCGCGTGTAACAAATAGAATAAGAAAAGAGGCCGCGAAGAGGGATTCCATGGGGGATGAAATCGCTCTGCGCGGCCTCTTGCGTTGTAACCGTCGTGGAACCATTGAAGACCGGGGTATTGAGTTGGGCAGGGATTGGTTTGGTCTCCAGGGAGAATTCGGTTCTGGATGGTTTCGATTTTGATTGTGTCTTTCACGTGTAACAAGTCCTGCCTCACTCTCTTTATATGCGGGGATCGCCCGATTCGTTAGCGGGAGGGACAAACACGTTACGGACACCTGATTCAAGGTACAGGTGCATTAAGCAAAGATCAGCCGTCTGTTAGCAGTCTATTCCTCTATAGGACATTGTAAAGGACATACCTGGGGATATGTCCTTTAAACTACTTTAATGTAACGGACACGGGGCAGTGGTCGGAACCAAATATTTCCGTATGTATTTCGGCTTTTTGGATATGTCTCAAGAATTCTTCGGCGGCAAAAAAGTAGTCGATGCGCCATCCTACGTTGCGTTCGCGGGCATGGGTGAACGTATCCCAGTATGAATATGCTTCTATCTTTTTGGGATAAAAATGACGGAAGGTGTCCACGTAACCGGCGTCGACCAGCTCGTCCATCCACTTCCGCTCGATAGGGAGGAAGCCCGTGTTGTTTTGGTTTTGGGTAGGGCGAGCAAGATCGATAGGGAAGTGAGCAGTGTTCACATCGCCGCAAAAGACCACCGGCTTACTTTTACGCAGCCCTTCGCAAAAGGCGAGGAAGGCTTCGTAATACCGGAGCTTGAAGTCCAGCCTCTCGGGGCCCCGTCCGCCGTTTGGGAAGTAGATGTTTAAGAGCCAAAAGTCCTCGTATTCGGCCCCGATTAGCCGCCCTTCCTGGTCGAACTCCTTTATACCCATGCCATATATGACTGACAGGGGCTCGATACGCGAATACAGCGCAACACCGCTATATCCTTTTTTGATCTGACAGGGGGAGAAGAAAGACGAGAACCCGCCGACCTCGCGCACGTCGTCCGGCAGCTGGTCAGGCTCCGCCTTAACTTCCTGGAGGCAGATAACGTCGGGCTTCGCGGCCTTCAGGAAGGGCTGCCAGTAGCCGTTCCGGGCGACGGAGCGCAGGCCGTTAACGTTCCAGGAAACGATTTTCATGCCCGCATTCTATACCACCCAAAGGTCTGGAACCTATTCTGCCAAGATAAAAGAAGCCCCTCATTGCAGGGGCTTTTACTTGGTGTCATTAATCTCCTTTCCCACCGCGGACCATGCCTAGACGAACGATGCTTTCCCCTCGAACCAAGGACTCAATTACATAGAGGTTAGTGTGTTCGGGCCACGTGGAACCCAAGGCTTCACGGAGTGCGTCAGTGATCAGGTCAATGACCACGGCCTCATACACCAAGACATACACCGACCTGATTTTCGTTGGATGGGTGAAGAAGTCGACCTGTCCTTGAGCCAAGCCTCCACGGGCATTAATTTCTGCGGCCAATACGGACCAAAATGCATCGATTCGATTGTCTCCCACACCAAGCGGGAGGCTAAGGCTTATCATTCTCACGGAATCCTCCCTCGCAGTTCTGGTTCCCAACCTATCATAGTTGTAGAAAGGTTCCATCATTTCAGAATCCGGCAGTAATGTAGTATTGGAGCATGGTAATAGCGCCGAAGCCGTACTGGGACGAGGCCCACGAGCGGTACGCACACACCGATTGGATACATAAGCCGACCCTATTCGCTGAGTCCGTACTTGAATATTTCCCAGCGGAAGGAAAAGTACTGGACGCCGGTTGTGGACAAGGGCAGGACTCAAGATTTTTTGCTGGAAGGGGATACCACGTGACCGGAATGGACTTTGCTCCTGCAGGAATACAAAAGGCGATTGAGAAGACTCCACCTGTATTGGCGAGCCGCCTATCTTTTATCGAAGCTGACCTCGCTTCGAGGCTGCCATTTCAAGACGGGGAGTTTGACGTAGTGCACTCACATCTCGCCGCACACTATTTTACGGAGGTTGAAACACGAACTCTTATCGGCGAATTCGCGCGAGTACTTAAGGAGGGTGGAGTCTTAACGCTCCTACTTAACTCCGTACATGATGCTGAGTTTGGGAAAGGAACATTTATTGAGGACGGGTATTTTTTAGTTGATGGAGTAAAGAAGCGGTACTTTAGTGCCCAGTCGTTAAGCGCATACGTAGGGGATTTCAATCCTATAATCCTTGACGAACTCGGAGAGACTTATAAGGACCGGGCGCTCGGCAACTCAAACCTCGTGCGATTTGTGGGTAAAAAGAAATAGGGCCCTGGGCTAAGGCGAAGATCGGCCGTTCGCTTCGGCGGTATACTCGAAAGATGAGAATTTGGGACGTCCCGCCAGAGGAATTATGCCGACAGCATTTGCTCGGCGAGCACCGTGAGCTCCACGGGCTTTGGAACATCCTGACCAAGCACAAAGGGAAAGGCGGCTACGCCAACCATCCGGAGACGAAACGCTGGGTGGGGAAGACGGCAGCCCTCTACACGAGGCACGAAGCGCTCGTGCGTGAGATGGAAGCGCGCGGCTACAACCACGCCTCGCCGCTTGATAAGAAGCTCGCCGGAGGGAAGCAGATCCAGAACGACTATATCGACGACATCGCTACGCAGCGCGAGCTGTTGAAAACAAAGCCTTGCGCGTGCACTCCCTAGCGGCTGCGGGAGTGGAACTTCTTATGCACCTCTCGGAGGTGGGCGTCGGTGACGTGCGTATAGATCTGGGTGGTGTTTATGGAGGCATGCCCGAGAAGCTGCTGTACGGAACGGATGTCCGCACCGTTACTTAAGAGGTCCGTTGCGAAGGAGTGGCGAAGGACGTGGGGCGTGACCTTCTTCGTTATGCCGGCCTTGGTGGCGTAGGTCTTGATGAGCATCTCTATCGAGCGGGGAGTAAGTCGGGTAGGCACGGACATGGGACCTCCGCCCTTGCCGCCGCGGGGCGTACTGACGAAGAGCGCCTCCTCCATGTCCTTCCGTGCTGCCAGGTACGTGCGTACGGATTCCTTTGCGGCCGGCGACAAGAATACGACACGAACCTTGTCGCCCTTACCGCGGACGGAGAACTCATCGCGCGTGAGGTCGAGGTCGCTATCGAGCGAACAGAGCTCGGAGACGCGAAGGCCAGTCGAGAAAAGGAGTTCGAGGATGGCGCGGTCGCGGAAGGCCTTGATATCGTCGCCCTTGGTAGCGTCCATCAGCCGCTCGAGTTCGGCGGAACTTATGAGGTCGAGTGAACGCTCGGGGAGTTTTGCGAGCTCTATCTTTTCGGGGGACAGCGCGACGACATCGCGCTTCCGCAAGTACTTGAGGAAGGCACGGAGCGCGATGAGGTAATAATTCTGGGTACGACGCTTCATTGAGCCCGACACGCCCGGCTGGCGATTAAGCCACATGCGAAATTCGCGTACGCGGTCTTCGGTAATGTCCGACGTATCCGTGATGTTCATCTGCGCGAAGAAGCGGGTGAGGTAATGGTCATAGTTTTCTATGGTCTTCACGGCACGGCCGCGCTCGATCTCGATATATTCGAGGAATTGTCGCTTCATGGGCTCGGCTTGCATGGTAAAAGTGTAGCATCTGGAGCTTCGCACAATGTTTAGCTCAGGCTCGAGACTGACCGCTCCGCTTTTTCGGTACACTTGCATAAATAGTCAAGGTGTGGTAAGGTAGGCTCAATGCTTACCAAACGAGTAAAGACCGCCACCATCAAGGGTGCGGCCGAGCATACTGCTGATACCGGCTCCGTGTCGGTGCAGGTAGCGCTTTTGTCCCGTCAGATTGAGGAGCTCACGAAGCATCTCAAGAAGAACCAGAAGGACTTTCACTCCCGCCGCGGACTCTTGCAGATGGTCGCCGACCGTCGCACGCACCTCCGTTACCTGGAGAAGAGCAACAAGCGCCAGTACTCGGCCCTCATCAAGAAGCTGGGGTTGAAGAAGTAGCCGGTGCCCGGGAGCTTCCCGGGCATTTGCTTTTTACAAGGCTTCGGATGGTAAGCTGAATGGAGTGGCGCACTCGCCCACCACATTTTAATAACACTTAGGGCAGTCCGGACTACGGACCGCCACACATAACCCAGATTTGTATGGCCGTTATCAAACATCCAGCGCAGCGCGTAGGCGTATTTATCGATACGCAGAACCTCTACCATAGCGCCAAGCACCTTTATAAGACTCGCGTAAACTTCGCCAACGTCCTCGCCGAGGCAGTGGGGGACCGCGTCCTCGTGCGCGCCATCGCCTACGTCATTTCGACCGAAGGCGGCGAAGAGGGTGCTTTCTTCGACGCACTCACCAAGATCGGTATCGAGACGAAGGTAAAAGGACTCCAGATATTCTCGGATGGCGCCAAGAAGGCCGACTGGGACGTGGGCATCGCCATCGACGCCGTAAAGCTCGCCCCGAAACTGGATACCGTCATCCTCGCGACCGGGGACGGCGACTTCGTGCCGCTTATCGAGTACTTAGACATGAACATGGGCTGCCAGGTCGAAGTCATCTCCTTCGGCAAGTCCTCAAGCGCCAAGCTCAAGGAAGCCGCCCATGCCTTTACCGACATGTGCGAAGACCCGAAGAAGTTCCTGATAGGCCAGCGAGGCTAAATCGCCCCAGTCTACACACACAAAGCCCCGTTTATGGGGCTTTGTGTGTAATATAAGGAGAAATGGCTGACGCTACCCCTGCGGGAGACCAAAACCAAGGAAACGATCCCTCGCGCGACATGTCGCCGTACATCCGTACGTATGCGAAAGACGTGGCTCGGCTTACGAACCAGCCGGTGCCCCAGTCCCCGAAGCCCGCAGCTCCCGCTGCCGACAGCGTTACCTTGCCGGAGTTCGATGCATCCCCCGTAAATCGGCCGGGCGGTATCGTGCACGACTTCCCACAAGAAACTCTCGAGCTCTCGAAGGACGACAGTGCAGACATCTTTACCGTGCGAAGGCCGGCACCCACGCCGCCAGCACCGACACAACCGCCGCCGCCGCCTGCACCACCGTCACCATCCGCCGACGAACAGCGCGAAGCCGTACTCGCACGCCTTCGCCAGAAAGTTGCCGCAGGGCCAGTACCTCCTCCAGTCCCACCTCCTCCCCCGACACCCGTATTCGTGCCGCCCGCGCCTGTTCCTCCGCCACCGCCATACGTTCCGCCAGCACCTGTCCCCCCTCCTCCGGCGTACACCCCCCCGCCCGCACCGCCTCCTCAGCCAGCATATGTTCCGCCTGCACCACCGGCTTACATACCGCCCGCGCCTGTTCCTCCGCCCATACCGGCCCCTCCGCCGTACGTTGCGCCTGCGCCTCCCTCCATGCCGCCGCCCGGAGTTATACCGCTTCAGAAAGATGCGGGGGCACCTTCGCTTCACACGTATACCTCGGACTTTGCCGATCGCATCGACAGCCAGCGCGCCTCTACCTTCAGCGTCCTCGCGGCGGAAAAGGATGCGGGTACCCGCCGCACCGCGCCCAAGAAAGAACGGCACATCCTGCCGGTGGTCTTTTCCGTACTCCTTATCGTGCTCGGAGCGGGCGGCCTCTTCGCCGCATACCAGTTCACCACGAATCGGAACGTGGAGCAGGCTACGCTTGGCGTCCCGTCACTCATATACGCTGACGAGAAGATGGAACTCATGGGCCCTAACTACCGACAGGATCTCGCGGACGCCGCAGGGCAACCGCTCGTCGAAGGGAACATCCTTGTGACCTATGTGACCGAAGCCAGCTCGACGCCGCTCGGGCTCTCAAACTCCCCGCAGCCCGGGGGTGCGCTCATCCGCCGCCTCAGTCTCGGTGCTCCGGACATACTCATGCGTAACGTCGACCTCTCAAGCACCGTCGGCGTCATAGCCGCAGGAGGAGAGACGAGGCCGTTCTTCATCCTTCGTGTGAATTCATATGAGCGGACATTCGCCGGCATGCTCGGTTGGGAGAACCGCATGGTTACCGATCTGGGTCTCTGGTATCCGGAATATGCGACAAGTACGGTTATGCCTGAGCCCGTTACGCCAACGACGGCAACTTCGAGCATTGTCATGCAGCCGCTCCTGCCTCCGGCGCCGCAAAACTTCGTCGACGCAGTCGTTGCGAACCACGACGTACGCGTGCTCCGCGACCGTTCCGGCCGCTCGCTTATCCTCTATGGGTATGCTGACCGCCAGACCCTCATCATCGTGCGGGACGAAGCGGCCTTTACAGCCCTGGTCGCTCGGCTTACGGCGACCACTGCCCAACCGTAAAGCCACTATGGCGCCCGAGAGGCGACACGTGCTAGTCTGGTGCCATGACTGACCAAAGCCAATACCGCGTGCGCCTCGATGAAGAAAAGGCCCGCCTGGAGGAAGAACTTAAGACTGTCGGGCGCCGGAACCCTTCGAACCCTGAGGACTGGGAGCCGACGGCCATTAATAGCGAGTTCCAGCCTGATCCGAATGAGCGCGCCGATCAGATGGCCGAATACAGCGGGAACGCGGCTATCCTTAACGACCTTGAGATCCGCTATAACGAAGTGACCGGAGCGCTCGCGCGCCTCGAGGCAGGAAGCTACGGCACCTGCCGCATATGTGAAAAAGAAATCGAGGCAGAACGCCTCGATGTCGACCCTTCGGCCGATACGTGCAAGGAGCACCTCGACCAGTAACATGGACACGGCACTCTCAGTGCGCGCGTGCTTCCGTTATGGCTGGCAGACGTTTAAAAAGCGCCCGTGGTTCTTCGCAGGCGTTTCGCTTCTTATTGTTGTCGTAAGCTCTATCCTTCCGTCGGTTGACCGCCACGACCCGTGGTTTGTTATAGCCGGAGTCTTTGTCGTTTCCTTCCTCCTAAACCAGTTCATCTACTTGGCCGGAACCCGCTTCACCCTGAAGGCGTATGATGATGTCGAGGCTGCGCGGCTTGAGGACCTATGGTACCCGGAGGCGTACTTCCGGTACCTGGGAATCAGCATCATCACCGGCGTGCTCGTAATCCTAGGCCTTATCCTGCTTATCATTCCCGGTATCATCGTCGGTGCGGGGCTTTCGCTCGCGACCTACCTAGTCGTCGACAAGGGTATGGGGCCGGTCGCTGCCGCCAAGGAAAGCTGGCGCATCACCAAGGGCTACCGAATGAAGCTCTTCTTGCTCATCCTCACCGTGTTCATCGTGAACTTCCTCGGTGCACTCGCGTTCATTGTCGGGCTTCTCGTGTCCATACCGGTCAGCATGTTCGCCTTCGCACATGCGTACCGCATAATCACGAACGCTGCCGTACCCGCTGGAACAACGGAACTACCCACGGTTGCTGCGGAAACGGTCTCGGGTCCGGTTTTGTAAACCTTTGGCCTATAAAAAACACATCCCGCTTGCGCGGGATGTGTTTTTTATGATGCGGCCTATGGCTTCTCCCCGCCGAAGATTCAGCTTCCGAGGTGGGAATGAGGCTACCCTAATTGTATGAACGATCTGAGAAAGAGCGAGCGAGGGTATGCGCGACTCCTATGCGCACAACCAACAGGTGCAGGGGCTCGTCTGGTTACCGTTGAAGCTGACCTTACGCACGGGCTTCACGCATTCAGTATTATCGGGCTACCCGATAAGGCGATGGAAGAGGCGCGCGACCGCATTGCCGCTGCCATACGGCACTCGGGGTTTACCTCACCGAAGGCATCGAATAAAAGGATTATCCTTTCGCTCTCTCCTGCCGACCTCAAGAAGGAAGGCTCCCATTACGACCTTCCGCTTGCGCTCTGCTATCTCGTTGCGGCCGGGGATGTGCGCCTACCGAAAGGGTCTGCGCTCTTCGCAGGAGAGCTCGGTCTTGATGGCACGCTCCGCGCCGTACGGGGCATCCTACCGCAAGTAATGCGCGCCGCAGGGGCAGGAGTGCGTGAGGTGTTCGTGCCGCCGGGAAACCAGGCAGAAGCGCTTCTTGCCCGCGACCTCACCGTGTATGCGCCAGCTACGCTCAGCGACTTGGTGCTCCACCTGAAGGGTAGCGTCCTGCTTAGTCCTTCTGTGCCTGAAGAAGTCGAGGGACCTGACGCTCCTGCGCTCGACCTTTCAGAAATTAGGGGCCAGGAAGGGGCGAAGCGTGCCCTTGAGATTGCCGCCGCCGGCCGCCACAACCTCGTCCTCTACGGCCCGCCGGGTACGGGGAAGACGACGCTTGCCCGGGCCTTGGTAGGCATCCTCCCGCCCTTAAACGACGATGAGGTGCTAGAGACGACTTCCATACATTCGACTGCGGGCACGCTGCCTGCGGGCGGCATCGTACGGCTGCCGCCTTTCAGGAGTCCGCACCACACGGTATCGCATACGGCCTTAGTCGGTGGCGGGGCATACCCGCGCGCAGGCGAAGTGACGCTCGCGCATAACGGCGTGCTCTTCATGGACGAGCTCCCGGAATTCGATGCCCGTACGCTCGAGGCGCTGCGGCAACCGCTCGAAGACCGGGTAGTGACCGTCTCACGTACGAAGGCAAGCGTTACTTTCCCGGCTGACTGCATGCTTGTGGCCGCCATGAACCCCGCAGAGACGCTCTCGAGCGACGGCCGCGCCATGGCGCGCGAAGCGGAAAAGCAATCGCGCCGGCTCTCGCGGCCTATCATTGATAAGAAGTCCCACACGTGCCGCACGAAACGCTTCACGGGCTTGGGCAGGGCGAGCCTTCAGTACGCGTCCGTATGCGCGTCATGCGGGCCCGCGCGCGGGCAAACGCCCGAGGCGGGGCCAACGCAAAGCTAAGTGGCCGGCAGTTAGAGACGGCCGGCTTTTCAAGCGCCGCTAAAGTGGCACTGCTTGCCGCAAGCCGTACCCTGGACCTCTCACCTCGCTCCTACCATCGCGCCATGCGGGTAGCGCGGACAATCGCCGACCTTGCCGATGTCGATACGGTTGAGACCCCGCACGTCATGGAAGCGCTCCAATACCGCCCCCGCGGCTTGCTGGGTATCACCTAAGCACGAAGAAAGGCCCGCATGCGGGCCTTTCTTCGTTGCTCGTTCCTTAGTAGGCGAGCGGGTTCTTTGCGCCGTATACCTCGAAATGGAGGTGGTTGCCCGTGGACTCTCCCGTGCTGCCGACGTAGCCGATCAGCTGTCCTTTGGCGACCGAGCCGCTTGCGACAACCACTCGCGACATGTGGGCGTACAGGGTTTGGGCACCGTTACCGTGTGAAATCTTCAGGTAGTTACCCCAACCGCTGTTGTAACCCCCGTCCGTCTTTGCGACGGTGATGCGTCCTGCTGCAGATGCATAAATCGGCGTACCGGCAGGAGCAGCGATGTCGACAGCGTTATTGCCATGGATACCTTGGGACTTACGGCCTGCAGGGACGGGGTTGGTGAAGTAGCCGGTACCTGAAACCTTGGTCTTAACGGCGGCCTTAGGCGCTGCCTTCGCGACTGCGGGCTTCGGTGCCACTTTCTTCTCAACTTTTTTAACGGCCGGAGCTTCTTCTTTCTTCCTTTCCTCAACAACAACCTTAGGCTGCTCGCTAGGAGATTCGCTCTTGGTTATAACCTCGATTCCTTCGACACCGCCTGCGGCAAGAAGGGCAGACCCTTCGGAGAGAATGAGGAGTTGGGTGTCCTTGGTCGGGTTCGGGTCAGGGTTAACCGCAGCCTCAAGGAGTGCCAGACCGGGGTCATGGAGGATTATTTCGCTCCCGTCAGCTGCCTCGGCGCCCGTAAAGAGCCATTTCGCGTCAACGAAACGTGGGTAGAAGAGGATGAGAAGGCCGAGAAGGGCTGCCGATATGCCGGCAAGACCAACCGCTAGATATGCATTCCGAACGAAACGGGAAATTGATGCTTCGGAAAGGTTTTGGTTTTGCGTAATACGAAAGGAAGGGTGGTTCAGCGTTTCTTCAGAATACAAGAATGGCGTACTTAAAGTTATTTAAATACGCCATTCCTTGAGTTACGGCATCACATTCAACTTGGCTAGTATAGCCAGCGAGGGAATGGGGTCAACTCTTGACGATGGCTAAAGTTAAGGGCTCATGAACCCTTCACCTCAACTGTAATGGCCTAAAACCTAGGGTTTAAGGGCTCGTTCCAAAAACTCAAAAGTCTTCATAAAGTGTGTATAACTCCGAAAGATGACGCCTCGGGAGAGGCTCGGTATAGTGGATAGGTGGATACCCGAGAGCCAGAGTACCTTGTGCGCCTGAATGCCCGCCAAAAAGAGGCTGTACTTGCTACTCAGGGGCCCGTTTCTGTACTTGCCGGTGCCGGTTCGGGAAAAACCTCCGTCCTTACGACCCGCATCTACCATCTCATACGCGAAGGCGTACTTCCCGAACGGATCCTTGCTGTAACCTTTACCAATAAGGCTGCGCGAGAGATGCGCGAACGCCTCCAACAGCGCCTTCCGGACACGCCCCTGCCGTTACTCGCGACGTTCCACGGGCTTGGACGCGAATTGCTCCAGACGTACGGTGCCGCGATGGGAATTCCGCGCTATTTCTGTGTTTTTGACCGCGACGATTCTAAGAGCGCCGTGCGCACGGCCCTCAAGGAGCTCGACATCGACCCGAAGGAAGTGCCGCCGGCAGCTATCCTCGGGCGCATCTCAAAAGCGAAGGGCGAAGGCATGTCGCTCGCCGAGTTCCGTGAAAAGCACGGAAGGGAAAGCTTCCGTTCGCGCGTCACAAGCGAAGTCTGGGTTAAGTACGAGGAAACGCTCAAGAAGGAGAAGGCGCTCGACTTTGATGACCTCATTCTCCTTCCTGTACGCCTTCTTGAGCGGCACGATGACGTGCGTACGCTCGTACAAGAGCGCTTCACCCACCTGCACATCGACGAGTACCAGGACACGAATGAGCTCCAGGCGCGGCTTGTCGGCCTCATTGCGGGAGAGCGCAGGAACGTATTCGTTGTCGGCGACATCGACCAGTCGATTTACACTTGGCGGGGCGCGACTATCGATAACCTCCTTAAGTTCGAGGAGACCTATCCCGACGCGAAGCATGTCGTGCTCGAACATAACTACCGCTCAACGAAGACCATCGTTGCCGCCGCGAACGACATCATCGAGAAGAACCGGAACCGCAAAGAGAAACGTTCCGTAACCGACAACCCCGATGGCGAGCGCATCACCGTGCATGCAGCCGACACCGCCGAACTTGAAGCGGGATGGGTCGCGCGCGAGGCACGCCAAGCAATACGGAACGGAACCCCTTCCGAGGAGGTCGCCGTCTTATATAGGACGAACGCGCAGTCGCGCGCGCTTGAGGAAGCATTCCTCCATGCAGGGATACCGTACCGGCTTCTCGGTACGCGCTTCTTCGACCGTAAGGAAGTGAAGGACGTACTCGCCTGGGCTCGCCTCGCGCTTGAGCCCGGGCGCGATATAGACCGTATTCGCGCCGTACAATCGCCCCCGCGCGGCATCGGTAAAGTTACGCTCGGCAAGATAACGGCAGGGAAACTCGATACGCTCCGTCCTGCAGAGCGCGCCAAAGTCGGCGACTTCGAGAAGGTTGTTGCGGAGTTGTCGGCAGCGGCAGAAGCGACTCCGCCCTCGGCATTCGTGAAGCTCGTGCTTGAGAAAAGCGGGATGGAGACGGCGCTCCTCAAGGAAGGGGAGGAGGGCCAGGACCGCCTTGAGAACATCCGCGAGCTCGGTGCGCTCGCGAGCCGGCACGACCACCTTCCGGGGAAGGAGGGTCTTGCCAGCTTCCTTGCCGACTCGGCGCTCGCCAGCGACCAGGACGAGATGGACCGCGACCAGAAGAAGAAAGGTGCGACCTTGATGACGGTACACGCGGCGAAGGGGCTCGAATTCGATCTCGTCTTCGTTACCGGGCTGGAGGAGGGGCTCTTCCCGCATGAGGGCATGAACGAAGAGGAGCGCGATGAGGAAGAAGAGCGGCGGCTCTTTTATGTCGCCGTCACGCGTGCGCGCAAGCGTCTCGTGCTCACGCTTGCGCGCGTACGCCGCATCTACGGTACCGAATACTTCTCCGAGCCTTCGAACTTCCTGCGCGACATCGACCCGTCCCTCGTGTCGTTCCTTGAATCGGGGGATACCGAATACGAAGACGTCATCCACATCTAATATGCCGCTCCCAAAAAAGTCACTCGGTCAAAACTTCCTCATGCATCCGCAAATCGCGGAACGTATCGTAAACGTTGCGCA
Organism: Minisyncoccota bacterium; assembly: GCA_036399335.1. Taxonomy (GTDB): domain Bacteria; phylum Patescibacteriota; class Minisyncoccia; order Phycocordibacterales; family Phycocordibacteraceae; genus C7867-001. Next base: position 138,620 of record DASWNF010000014.1, on the reverse strand, counting down.
GGTACCCGCAGGCGTCCCCGTGCTCGAGATCGGTCCCGGAACGGGTATGCTCACGCGCGCGCTCCTCGGGGCTGGCTACCGCGTGATAGCCGTGGAGGCTGACGATGAACTCATCGCGCCCTTACGGGAAACCTTTGCAAGCGAAATCGGGGCAGGGAAGCTAACGGTTATCCATGAGGATATCCGGGCTTTCGACACCGCTTCGCTCCCACGCCCGTATGCCCTTATAGCCAATATCCCGTACTACATTACCGGTGAGATCATCCGCACCTTCCTGACGGCGCCTAACAAGCCCCAATCGATGACGCTCCTGGTACAGAAGGAGGTCGCTGAGCGCATCGCCCGCTTGGACGAAAAACGGCCCAAAGAAAGCCTCCTTTCGCTATCGGTAAAGGTATTCGGGAAGCCTGAATACTGCTTTACGGTGCCCCGCGGCGCATTTCGCCCGGCGCCAAACGTAGACTCCGCAGTATTGGCCATTCGGGACATTAACCCGGACGCTTTCGCGAATGCCGAAGGGGAATCCGCGTTCTTCAACCTAGTTCGCGCCGGGTTTGCGCACAAACGCAAGCAATTAGGCGGCAACCTCGCGCTCCATTATCCTCCGGAGCACGTACGTAAATCACTTGCCACCGCAAACATTTCCGAAAAGACCCGCTCGGAAGACTTATCCCTGGCCGACTGGTTGCGGCTTCTTTCCTACATAAAATAGGTCACGTATCCCCGCTTTTTCGGGTTTGGAAGGTTTTATCCCCAAGGTTTCCACTCAGTATGCCCTGCGATAGGGGCACTTATACAGAGCTGTCCCTATGTTTATTAGGTGGTTGTCAGATGAGTTATACAACGTTGTACACCTGTTTTCCACATTCATGACCTGTTCATGCTAGTATTTACCTAGCATTTATGCCCATATCTTCACGAAATGTGCGCATCGGTGGAGCATCACTTATTGCCCTGCTTCTTGTCGTAGGAGGGTATGTTCTCCCGGGTATCGGTGCGCCGAATACTAAGACGGTTAACGCCGCACTGACTGACGAACTCCTTGCTGATTACGTCGCAAAAGACACGGACAACGACAAGCTTCCCGACTGGCAAGAAGTGCTGTACGGCACCGACAGCAATACTGCGGATACGGACGGCGACGGCATTACGGACGGAGAGGCGGTACGCCAAGGGCTCCTAACGCCGGTTTCGCTCGCTGCTGAACTCCCGACAAACAACGCGGCGACCGAAGACATCCCCGGCGAACCGCCGGCACCGGGAAGCTTCACGGAGCAATTCTCACGGTCGTTCTTTGAGGAGTACATGCGCGCAAATACCGGGGAGCCCCTCGATGATTCCTCTAAAGAGGCGGTCGTAACGAAGCTCCTCGGTGAGTTCACCCGCAAGGCGGCAGCCTCCCTTACGTCCTCGTACACACGGGTATCGATGCGCACTGACGCCTTCGGCTCAGCAACGACCTATGCGGGCAATGTGGAACGGGCGCTCGATATTGCTATTCCCACGGCACCTAACTCGGACATGTTCCTCCTTACCCAAGCGGTCATAGAGCAGGGCGACGAGGCCGCAGCCGAACGGCTTGATGTCCTCGGCGGACAATACCTCGCCGCGGCGCGCGCGCTTCTCGCCGTTCCTGCGCCCCCGGGACTCGTCGAAAGCCACCTCCGTCTCGTGCGCGCCTTCGAACAAGCGGGGCGTGCAGCTAAGGCCGTAAGCACGTACAAGACTGACCCCCTCCTCACGATGGGAGCGCTCTCGGTACTCCTCCCCGCACGAACCGATATCCTTCTCTCGTTCGACCAAATTGCCGGAGAAGTGATTCTTCAGGGTGAACCGCTACCGGGGAATCCCGGGTTCTATATTGTCGACACCGTGCGTCGCGAACAAGAGCAATGAACACCTTAAAGAAAACATTCGCAGGTGTGGCGTGCACCATTCTCGTGGCATCTTTCGCGTACGCACCGTACGCTCCCGTAACCCCGAAGGCGCACGCCCTCCCCGTAGCTATCGTCGGCGACGCGCCGCGCCTCCTTGAACAGGTGCTCGACGCTGCCGCATGGATGGCTGCGAAAACCATCATCCAGTCGATGACCCAGAGCATTGTTACGTGGATAAACTCTGGTTTCCAGGGTTCGCCCGCCTTCGTAACCGATTTAAACCGCAACCTCGGGAACCTTGCCGACACCATTGCCGATGACTTCATCTATGGCCTCGACAAGGTCGCCGTCGACAACACCGGCCTTTCCATACGCGCACCGTTCCAGGACCAACTCCGCAATGCGCTCCGCGATGAGTTCTACCGCACAACGAGCAGCTACGGATTTGATGCGCGGCACCCGTATCGCGACTGCTACGGCGGCGGGGACTTCTCGCTTGATGGATGGATGTGCGAGAGCCAGAACCCGGCAAACAACCCGTACGGCAGGTACCAGCTCGCACGCCGGGAACTCTTTGCAGAAGTCGACAAACAGCTTGAGACCCGGATGACCGAACTCGGTTGGGGCAACGGCTTCCTTTCATGGCGCGGTCCGTGCGGGCCGAATGCAGATCCGGCTAAGACCATCGCCGCAGCCAACAAGTCCGCTGCCAGCGCAACGACTGCAGGCGGCAAATCTGTCGCCAATAATAAGGTTTCGCTACAACAGAAGGAGCCGAATGCCAAATGCAGTATCCGAACTCCAGGCGCGATGATTGAAGAAACTCTTGGCATCACCGTCAACTCGCCCTTGCGGCAACTCGAGGTCGCAGATTCCATAAATGAGATAGTCGGAGCCCTTATGACCCAGATGGTGGGCAAGGTCCTTGGCGGGAACGGGCTTTCAGGAGTGTCCGAGCCTACGAGCGGAGGTGGCCGCTCGTTCCTCAGTAGTGCGACTGATTTCTCAGCGAGCCTCAGCTCCGGGTTTACGGAAGGCATCCGGGACGTGCGGAGCCAGGTTACGAAATACCGGGCGGACTGGCAGCGCATCGCCGACGCAGCCAACGCTGCCCGACAACGGTGCACCGGCGGAGACCGTGAGGCAGCAGATGCCATATACGGACGCGCAACCGAGCGGCTTGCCGAGGCGAACCGTACGCTTGCCGAACTCGACCGGATAGAAACCGATAAGAATGCGATGGTTACCTCGGGCGCGAACGACCCTGTTGCCGTAAATGCGCTTGTCAGTCGTTTCCAGGCGCTTATGCGCGGTTTAAGCGCGCTCGCCCAAGGCGAAGTGGAAGCAGCAGACACTGGAGACGCACGCCCCGGCAGTTTCTATTCAGAAATGAGACGCCTTGCCGCTTCGTGCGAGACATAAACACATGCCTAGATTCCTCACCCTACCTAGGAGCAGTGTAACGAAAAGCACGCTTTGGGTTGCCTTAATTGCCGTCTTTTTCGTACTCGTGCCTTATATCAGTAATGCCCAAACACGTTTTACGGACGACAAGGGACGGCAATGCGTAAGTACGACAAGCGCATTATCCGGAGCCACGACTGTAGAGTGTAAGGAGGCGAATGGAAATACGGAAACGTGCGTATCCTCACCTTCTCCCTTGCCGGACATGGCGCCATCAACTTCATGCGCCGTGAAGGACGCTGCCGGGACTCCCGTAGGTGCGTCGAGCACGGAAATTCCGACGGGCGGTGCCGTCGTTAAGGTAGCGGATGACTCAGTGACCGGCGAGATGACTATTACTTCCACCGCGCAAGGAGCACCACCGGAGGGAGACGGTTGTTCGGCAACAGACCCATCGAGTTGGCCGAACTGTCTTGCGCGCGGCATGGCCGGCATTGCGCTTACGTTTGCGACCTTCCTACTGGGTATTTCCGGCATCCTCTTTAACTGGGTCATCTTGAAGACCGTCTTCCAGTTCTCCACGCTTATCGGGAACTCCGAGGGGCTCCTTGCCGCATGGACGATCCTCCGGGACATCGGGAACATGCTCCTCCTCTTCGGCTTCATATTCATCGGGATCTCGACCATCCTCGACCTCCACTCGTACCCGGCAAAGAAGACGCTTCCTTTCCTCATTATCTTTGCCGTACTCATGAACTTCAGCCTGTTTGCCGCAGAGGCGGTAATCGACACGGCGAACGGCCTAAGCTCCGTCGTATACAACCAGGCGAATACTGACCCGTGTTTTTCGGACGACGTTAATGCCGGGAGCGAGATCGGTGGTATTTCTGAGGACGGGAAGAGTGAGCAAGGATGCGCCATTAACTATGGAATTTCCGCCCACATTATGGAGAGTACGGGAATTTCTTCCCTATTCAGGAATGACGAAAGCATATTCGACATAAGCACGACGTCACTCCTCGCGACTACCATCCTAGCGTTTATTGCCGCTGGCGTACTTTTCGGCGCGTCTATCATGCTCATCATCCGCGCAGTGACCCTTACCTTCCTTATGGTCACCGCACCTATAGGCTTTGCCGGTATGGCAATACCGCCACTCCGGAAGATTGGCGAGCAGTGGTGGCATAACCTCATCAACCAGTCGTTCTTCGCTCCGGTGATGCTCCTCCTCATGCTCATCAGCCTTAAAATTACCGACGGGCTTGCAGGCATGGGCACCCGAGGCTCCTTAATGCAGGCACTCACGACGGGCAAGACCGGCATGATGGGCGTCATTCTCATATACGCGCTCGTCATCGGCTTCCTCCTGGCCTCACTAGCGGCTGCACGAAAATTCGGTGCGGCCGGGGCGTCGTTTGCGATAGCGACTGCAGGAAAAACCAGCATAGGCGCCATGGGCTTCATGGGACGGAGGACCGTCGGCCGGGCCGCCTCGAAGGCAAGCGAGCGCATCCGCGCAACAGACTGGGGGCACACTGAGATGGGTTACCGTATGGCCAGCATCGCTGATTACGGCGGTAAGGCGAGTTTCGACTTCCGTGCTACCGCACTCGGTGGAACGCTCGGTAAGCAGGTGGGAGATCTTGGTAAGGCCCATAAGGGCGGGTATGCAGACCTGGTCCATCACGGCGAAGAAGCTCGCGTGAAGTACGCGAAGTCGCTCAAGCAGACTGATGACGACAAAGCCATCCAAACTCACTACGAGCAGAAAAAGGAAACAATTGGCACCAAGAAAGAAACAGCACAAAAGACTTGGGCAGACGAGAAGCGAACCATGGAGAAGGCGGCGAACAAGCTCAAGGACGAGTATGCGGAAATCGAGAAGACGCGCGCGGCGCAGCGTGAAGCCCAAATGGCGCAGTTGAACGCGGCTGCGAATGCGGCGGCAGAGGCTGATGACGACAAGCCGGAAATTCAAGCGGCCCGGAGGGCCGCAGTAGAGCGCGAACAAGAGGCCCTTAACGCCCTCCTTGAGGTGCACCGCGCCACAGCGACGAAAGAACGCGATGACATACGGAATAGGCAGGAAGCGATCGCCGACCGGCAGAAAGACCACGACCAGGCGATGAAGGACTTCGATAAGGACATAAAGGATGCTGAAGCGAACATAGAGAAGGCGAAGAAAGCGCCAATGACCCGGTACGCTAACGATTTGCATGAGTCGAGTGGAACCTCTATCACCGCCAAGGGTCGTGCGCGCCACCATGCGTATGAAGCGATCAAGAAAGAGATGAAGAAATCGAAGTCCGAGAAGCTCTTCGACGAACTTAAGGGTGAGATAGCGAAGTCAGGCAAGGATACGCATGAGATAAAAGAGCACGCCGAACGCGCGACAAAGGCAGCCGACAAGGAAGACGGGCACGGTGACGACCACGGTGACGACCACGGCCATGACAAAGCCGACCACTAAGTAGTCACCCTCGTGTAATATGAAACTATGCCCGAAGAAGAGATCGACGTCTCAACGACAAGTATCAGTGACCAAGTCGAGCTCCTCATGGAGGAGCTTCCGCCTGCGATACAGAATTTCTTGCGCAGTCCGGAACGCGATGCGGTTTCGTTGCGTTTGTCGCAGAAACATAGCCTTCATGCTGACGCCGCCGGGGCCTTCGAGCGCGCATACATATTCATGCTGCTTGGCGTATACTCGCCCGACGAATTCGTGGGTGCGCTCCGCGAGGGGGGCATTGACGACGCGACCATTAGGAGCCTTACGGCCGACGTAAACGATCAGGTGTTCAAGAAGCTCCGTGATGAGGAGCGCGTCGGGCCTGCGACGCCCGAGCCGCCGCGTCGGCCAAGCCCTGCCGTACCACCTATGGCGGTGGGAGAGGGTATGGAGCCACCTAAACCTCCTGCCGCGAGCACGCCCGCGGAACCGGTACCTCAACGGCCACATCAGCCCATGCCGCCGCCGGTAGCCGCACCGACACCGGCTCCCGCACCTCTACCGACACCGCCGGTACCGGTATATACGCCTGCACCGGCGAGCGCTCCTATATATATGAACGTACCGGTTCCTACCTATCCCCATGCGCGTACCATGGCCGGGGACATGCAGCTCGCCTCCCAAGGCCTCGAAGGCCAGGCAGCAAGCCCTGCGCGCTCGTTCCAGACGGCGTCGGTGCCCGTTACCTACGCACCTCCGCCTCCACCGGCGCCCCAGTCCCAGCCCGCACCGACATATCCGGAGTCTGCATATGCGCCTCCCGCGCTCGCGCCCGTACGCCTGACGCCGATCGACCGGACGTATGAGAACACGCCCATTACGAAAGAGTACGGAAGCGACCCCTACCGCGAAGCCATCGAGTAAGGGTCGGTAGGCGTGCGGTATACTACTGTTTATGGAGTACCAGGTGCCGCAGTTCATTGAAGTTGAGGACAAGATATTCGGTCCTCTTTCACTCAAACAATTCATCTATCTTGCCGGCGGCATCGGCTTGTGCGCCATACTCGTGCTTTCCTTGCCGCTCATGGTCGGCATCGTGCTCGCGCTGCCCGTGGCCGCATTCTCAGGAGCGCTCGCTTTTTATAAAATCAACAACAAGAGCTTCGTCGACATCATCGAGGCGGCCATTACCTTCTACACAAAAGACCGCCTCTACCTCTGGAAGAAGCAGGAGCATGAGGCAGCGCCTGTAGCGGCGCCCGTAGCCCCGGTGCGGGAAAAGCTCGTACTTACCCAAGGAAAGCTGAAGGAGCTCGCCTGGTCGCTTGATATTAAGGACCAGAACCCAGGTGCCCCAACCACGTAATATGCCTTCTTCCCAAGCTTCACAGTCATTCGTGCCAGTCGAAGAAGTGCGCAGCGGCGTCGTCATTTTGAAGAGCGGCGGGTACCGCGGCATCCTTATGTGCTCGTCGGTCAACTTCGCGCTCAAGTCGGGAGACGAGCAGCGCGCCATCATCGGCGGCTTCCAGACGTTCCTGAATACCATCGACTTCTCCGTACAGATTGTCGTCCACTCACGCAAAACCGATATCCGTCCGTACTTGAACCTGCTCGAAGAGCGTATGCCGCTCCAGGGAAGCGAACTCATGCGCGTGCAGCTGCGCGAGTACTCGAACTTCATCCGCAACTTCATCGAGGGTGCGGACATCATGACGAAAACCTTTTATGCCGTCGTCCCGTACGAGGGCGGGAGCGGGGTATCGGTCTCGAGCGGATTGTCCTTCCTCAGCGGGAAAAAGGATAAGGGTGAATCAAACGAGGACACTTCCTTCGAAGAAAGCCGCGTGCAGCTTGAGCAGCGCATGTCATTGGTCATGAACGGGCTCGCCTCAGCGGGCGTGCGCGCCGCGCCGCTCGGGACCGAGGAGATTATTGAGCTCCTGTACCGTTCCTTTAACGTGGGGGATATGGAAAACCCTATTCATTTCGCATAACATGGCCCTACTCGATTTTTTCAACCGGAATAAGGAGGACGAGGTGAAAATTACCCCGGTCCTGCCGAAGGACATCTATGCGGAAGGGAAGCTCGACCTTGCCGATACCATTGCCCCGGCCGCCCTCAAGGTTGCTTCGCGCGAGCTCGAGCTCGGGGAGAAGATTGCCCGCTCGTTCTACACCATTTCATACCCTCGCTTCCTCAACGACGGCTGGTTCACGCCGATCATCAACCTCGACAAGGTCTTCGACGTGGGCATCTTCATCCATCCGCTTGAGACCGGCCTCATGCTGCGCAATTTCCAGAAGAAGGTCGCTGAAGTCGAGAGCCAGATCATGGAGCGCGAACAAAAAGGCCTCGTGCGCGACCCGATGCTCGACACGGCGTACCAGGACCTCGAGAACTTGCGCGACACGCTGCAGCAGGCGCAGGAACGCCTCTTCGAGGTTGGCCTGTATATCACCCTCTATGAGAGCACGAAGGAAGAACTCGACAAGGTCGAGGGCGAAGTGCGCGGTATCCTCGACTCCAAGCTGGTGTATACCAAGCCGGCGCTCTTTGAACAGGAGCAGGGTTTCCGCTCGACCCTGCCGCTCGCCATCGACGAGCTAAACGTCCACTCAAAACTGAACTCTTCACCGCTTTCTTCGATATTCCCCTTCGTCTCCTTCGACCTTTCGAGCGACCGCGGCATCCTCTACGGCATTAACCGCCACAACTCGTCGCTCATCCTGTTTGACCGGTTCTCCCTCGAAAACTACAACTCGGTCGTCTTTGCGAAGTCGGGTTCGGGGAAGTCCTATGCCGTGAAGCTCGAGATCTTGCGCTCGCTCATGTTCGACACCGAGGTCATCGTCATCGACCCTGAGCGCGAGTATGAGTACCTTGCCCAGGCAACGGGCGGACGCATGTTCAACATTTCGCTTTCGAGCGAGCACCACATCAACCCGTTCGACCTCCCTCCCGTGCGCGAAGACGAAGAGCCGACAGATATCCTGCGGAATAACATCATTAACCTCGTCGGCCTTTTCCGCATCATGCTGGGTGGGCTGAGCCCCGAAGAGGATGCCATCATCGACCGCGCGATTACCGAAACCTATGCGCTCAAGGACATTACCGGCGATGCCGACTTTACCGGCATGGAGCCGCCGCTCCTTTCCGACTTTGAAAGCGTGCTCTCGGGCATGGAAGGCAGCGAATCGCTCGTGACCCGCCTCTCGAAATACACTCGCGGTACCTGGTCGGGCTTCCTGAACCAGCCGACTAATATCGATATCAAGAAGCAGTTCATCGTTTTCTCGGTGCGCGATATGGAAGACGAGCTCAAGCCCGTGGCGATGTACATCATTACCCACTACATCTGGAACTCCGTCCGCCAGGAGCTTAAGAAGCGCCTGCTTATCATCGACGAGGCGTGGTGGATGATGAAGTCGGAGGACACGGCCTCCTTCCTCTACAGCCTTGCGAAGCGCGGACGTAAGTACTACCTCGGGCTCGCCACCATCACCCAAGACGTGGAAGACTTCCTCCGTTCGCCGTACGGTCGCCCTATCCTCAGCAACTCCTCCATACAGCTCCTGCTCAAGCAGTCACCAACAGTCATCGATACGCTCCAAGAGACCTTTAACCTTACCGAGGAAGAGAAGTTCCTGCTTCTCGAATCAAACGTCGGTGAGGGGCTATTCTTTGCCGGCATGAAGCATGTCGCCATTAAAATCGTCGCCTCATACACGGAAGACCAGATCATTACGTCTGACCCCTCGCAACTCCTCGCCATCAAGCGCGAGAAAGACCGGCATGGGAGTGAGTAGCCATGGATAAGGTTACGTATCGCGTAGGGACCGCCTCAGCCATAAGCCTTCTTACCGTCGAACTTTTTCTCGACGGCGTCCAGTTCCTCATCAACCTCATCCCTGTCCTGGGACAGGTCATTAATTTAGGCGTAACCTTCATCGGTATATTCATAGCCTCCCTTTGGCTGTTCATCTTCTGTGATGGGGTCAACTACTTCACGGGGAAGAAGGCGGGGCTCAAGGTACTGGGCATTATGACCGGTACGGTATTGGAACTCGTCCCTATCGTAAACGCGCTTCCTGCGCTTACGCTCGGAGTCGCGCTCGTGATCATAGGCACGCGTATGGAGGATCGCGAAAAAGCCAAAGAAAGAAAGGAGGTTAAGGAAAAGGCGGCCGCAAAAACCCGCATGTTCCCGACCAGGATATCCGGCCGCGTACCCGCAGGCATGCCAGAAGCACGAGAAGCCGAGGAGCCACAGGGATCGAGGGCCGCACTACCGGAGCCTCGTCCTATAGCGCGCCCTCGCCAGGATTGGACGAAGGTCGACTCCTACGCCCCCAAGACACCCATGCCAAGAGCCCCCGGGCCGGGCGTACCTACGACCGCAAAGGACGGCGCGGCGCGGCGCGAACGGGCCGACGAACTCGAGGCCGTGTAAACTTATCCGCCGCAGGGTGCAACGGCTGCGGGGCCGCTCAGGTATACTGTATGCATGAAGCGTGCATTCGCGACCCTGCTCCTTATCGCTGCAGGCTTCGGCATAGTCTCGGCCTCACAGGCCCAGCAGATGCTTGGGACCGAACCGATTACAGCAACCATCATGCCGTCGTACCCACGGCCGTATGAAACCGTGACCATCATCCCGGAAAGTACGTATATAGACCTTTCCGCCAGTAAAGTGACCGTGCTCGTAAACGGCTCGGTCGTATCCGAAGGCAGCGGGGCGGAGCCCGCATACGTAACCGTCGGGGGCCCGGGCACCGTGACCACGATTACCATACGCGCGACATCCGGTGCCCAAAGTTTCACCAAGAGCCTGACGATTCGCCCGGCGGACGTGGCACTCGTCGTCGAGCCATATTCGACGGTGCATCCTTTCTATGAGGGAGGAGCGCTCACCTCGTCCGAAGGCGCCGTCCGTCTCGTTGCCATCCCCGACCTTCGCACGTCTTCAGGGGCGCCCATACCTGCGGCAAGCTTGGTCTACACCTGGCGGAACGGCGACCAGATCCTCCAGGGCGCATCCGGGATAGGGAAGTCCGTACTTTCGGCAAGTGCCCCAGTGAGGCACCGCGACGCGCGCATATCGGTGACGGTGACGAGCCAAGACCGTTCCGTGGTAGCTGAGGCGGCAACCGTTGTCGCGCCGAGCGACCCGTTCGTCCGGGTATACCGCAACGACCCGCTACTCGGCCCCCTGTACGGCACGGCGCTCCCCGCAAATACGGCACTCGTCGGTACGGAGGAAACTTTCCGTGCCGTGCCGTACTTCTTCCCCGACCGGCCACTCCTCACATGGAGCGTGGGGGATGATGCAAGCGACAATGACCAGGACATCACTCTACGCTCCTCGGGGTCGAGGGGCGGGACGGCACTCGTACAAGTACTTGCCGAGGTTCCCGATACGGGACAAAGTGCGAGCCAGCGGCTTACTATTACGTTCAAGGGCGAGAGCTCACTCGGCTTCTTTGGCCTATAACCATATGCGTACGCACCTCATTATCTTCATCCTCTCGGCTCTCGTTGCCGGCATGCCGCTTGTACTGCATGCCCAGGGTACGAAGGCGCAGCCTACCACGGAAGCACCGGCAGCTGCGACGCCTGCAACTGACGAAACGCCAAAACCGGCGGCCGATCCTGCGGCTCCGCCCGCAACTGACGAAACCCCGGCAACGGGCGCAGCGGCAACGGGCGACGATTATAAGTTCGTACCGCTTACGAACCTTCCCGGCATTGAAGATGCGTCAAAGCCAGACACTCTGCCCGACTTCCTCAATTACCTGTACCGCCTTTGTATCGGTATTGCAGCCGGCATTGCCGTCCTCCAAATCATGCGTGCGGGTGCATATTTCATGTTCCATAAAGGCAGCGTGGGGCATAACGAACAAGCGAAGCACCTCATCTCAAGCTCACTCCTCGGACTTCTCCTGGTGCTCTCCCCGGCTATCGTTTTCGGCATCATAAACCCTGACATACTGAAATTGAAGCTCGACCTTTCGTCATTAAGCCGCACGCTTACGGATATCCCGCAGACACCGGAGCAGAAACGTGGCCAGGATGCGATTACATCGCTCGGTAGCGGATCCGTTACCGGCACGACCCTTAAAAAGGGCGTATTCCCCACGAAGGCAGGGCTGGATACCTTCCTCACACAATGTACGGCAAAGGTTATGGTGAATGAGGGCATCGCTACGAGTAAGGGGTGCACGACAACCTGTACCACGAAAGGGAAGGGGGATTGCGATGCTGACGGATGTTCCGCATACACGGCCTATTGCGGACTTACGGCAAGCGTCGCTCTTGAAAAGACCGGGAACACTGGCACCTACGGTCCCCGAGAAAGCGACAAGGAGCGCTACCTCGCCTTCCAGAAGTCATGCACCGCGGACGGCGGCACGTGGAAGGTACGGGCAGCAGCAAATCCGAGCCTTTGTCCCGGGGACGCGGTGGGAGTCGCACTTCCAAGGTGTTACGCAGGTACCATGCGTTGCGAGCCATAAGCATGCGAAAACGGACACTCATCATCAGTGCGAGCATCATCGTCATCCTCGGGCTCGTGGCCGGCGCATACTTCCTCTTTGCCGACTCGGGTGAACTTACGGCAACCGACGACCCGTTCGGCGGTACGGGAAGCGGCCTCGTGAGCGAGGAGGGGCCTGTTGAAATCAGTTCCGGGGCAGGGGACGAGTTCGCACCACGCCTTATCCGTATCACGGACCGGCCGGTGGCCGAAGGCATGGTTGCCATACCGCGCATATCAACGACCACCCAAACCGTCGAGACGGCGTCCGGTACGCCGGCCCTCGTCGAGGTCGAGGTGCGCGACACGGAAGCCCGCTTCATCGACCGCGCGAGCGGCAACATATACCGTTACCTCAAAGAGGAACGCAGCCTCGTGCGCATTTCAAACAAGACCCTGCCGGGCGTCCAACGGGTTTCATGGCTTCCTGGCGGCTCGATGGCCTACGCGCGCTTCGCAGCCGGGACGCCGGGCGCAGAGCAGGTCGCAACGTACGTGCTCCCTGAGAGCGGGGAAGGGGGCTTCTTCCTCGAGCAAAACCTGGCAGCGGCACAGGCGGTGGGCTCGAGTACGCTCTTTACCATGCTTTCGGGCACAGCCGGTTCGGTCGGTTCGGTCGCGCGCGCTGACGGCACGAACGCCCGCACGCTATTCACCTCGCTCCTCTCCTCCATTATCGTCCACCCGACCCAGGGCGACTACTTTGCGCACACGAAAGCTTCGGTATTCCGGAGCGGCTACGCCTTCCGCATCAGCACCGCAAACGGCGCCTTCACCCGCATCCTAGGGCCGCTCGCCGGGCTCTCCATACTTCCGAGCCCTGCGGGGAACCTCGTCCTCTACAGCTACATCGACCGCGGCACGCTTCGCCTTGCCGTCTTCGACACGGCAACGCGCCAGGCTACGGCGCTTCCGGTCGCTACCTTACCGGAGAAGTGTACGTGGGCACCTGATAGTGGTTCCGTGTACTGCGCCGTGCCGAAGAGCCTGCCGCGCGGACTGCCGGACTTCTGGTACCAGGGAGCCGTGACGTTCGCCGACCGCATATGGGAAATCGACATGGGCAACCGCCTCGCGACCCTCGTTATCGACCCGAGCGCAGTCGCTGACGTCTCGATAGACGCCATTGCCCTCACGACTGACCCGGGCGAAGACGTCCTCCTTTTTACCGACAAGCACAATGGTGCGCTTTGGCTCTACGACCTCTAGGTAAAAAGAAAAGGCGGCGCCCTCTGGGCGCCGCCTTTTCTTTTTATGCCGGGTTACGCAGCCGAAGAAGGGGACTCCGGATGCTTCATCCTTCGCACCACCCACTCCTGGAGAAGGCCAACCAGGCTGCTCGTTATGAAATAGAGGGCAACGGCGCCCGAGGTTATGTAGGCGATGACCACCACGATAACCGGGAGGATGTAGCGCGCCTGCATCGCCATGATCCGGCCGAAGTCGTCACCCATGCTTCGCACTGCTCCCGCTGCCGGTGCGTCTGGGACAGGAACGGATAGGCGGGCGTGTGCCGCCTGTGCAAGGCCGGCGAGAACGGCGAGGATAACGCTTGAGCCGGTGACCACGAACGTACCGAGGAAGAGCGGAGAGATGGTTTCCGGCACGCCGACGAAACTATAGAGGAGCGACGGATCAATATTAAGAAGCGCTTCACGGCTAAAGACGAAGTAGAGCGCAACGATTATAGGGAGCTGGATCAGGATGCCCAGGATGCTCGCGAACGGGCGGATGTTGTGCTCACGGTAAAGCGTAAGCATTTCCTTTGCCTGGCGCTCGCGGTCATTCTTGTGGGTTTCCTTGAGTGCCCTCAGCTGGGGCTCGATGAGCTTCATTTGGCGCTGCGTCCGTACGGCGCGCAAGGAAAGCGGCATGATAATGAGCTTCACGATGACCGTAGCGATGATGACGGCAAGGCCGACATCTCCTCCAGGAACGAGGCCTACGAGGAATACGAGCAGGTTATAGATTGGGGCGTAGAGGAAGTTGTGGAAAAACGCAGAAAACATAGAGGGACGTTATGGTTGTGCAGGTAGTATAGACCGTAATAGCCCAATAAGCTCATCCCGAAGCAGAGGGAAGGCCACCTGCCCGGCACCCGGACGCACATGGATGATAAGCGCTCGCTCGGGGGACGCGTACGGGCGGGCGACGGCCATGACCCGTCGCCTTAGGAGATGGCGCATAACCGAGAGGCGCGCCACCTTCTTTGAGACTACGACGGCAGCACCTCCTTCCTCGGGAGCGGGACCGTGGGAGACAGAAAAGTAACGGCTCGCCGCCCTATTGAGGCCGCGAGCCGACTCGAAACCGCGACGAGAAAGCCGAAGCTTACGCGGAAACATGGCGTATTACCTTACTTTCTTCGAAACCGTCAGGCTTGCGCGTCCTTTGCGGCGGCGGGCAAGAAGCACGCGGCGCCCTCCAGGGGTCGCGGTACGGGCAAGGAAACCGTGGGTTCGGGCGCGCTTCCTTTTCTTCGGTTGGTACGTTCGCTTAGGCATATATCTCTAAAATCCGGCTTTGAGGTCGGGAATGGTTAATTTCGAGCATTCTCCCACAAATTACGTTTTGGGGCAATAAAACCTGGTATTCATGGCTCGGGATTTAAGGATATCCACAGGTTAATAACAGCTTGCGCTCAGGTGGGTAAGAAATTCCCTAAAACTTCACTAAAGAAAAAACCTGCGTATACTTTGGAAACGATGAACCCCGGTAGAAAGTACGCGCTTACGATTCAGGATACGGGTTCTTATCAGGTAATACGTTTCTGCGCGCATGAGTCTCACCCTTTCTAACGTTGTTAACCGTTCTGACCCGCATGAGTTATGGGAATTCATGCTCACCCAGGTCGAGCTCTCCATCTCGCCCGCCAACTTCAACACCTGGTTCCGTGAGAGTTCGATCCAGAAGATAGAGGACGGTATCGTCTACATCGGCGTACCGAGCCAGTTCTTCCGCGACTGGTACCTCAAGAAGTTCCACACGCTCCTTCTCAAGATCTTGCGTGGGGTCTCATACGAGTACCGCAATATCGAGTACACGATAGTGAAGGACGCATCCCGAAAACCCAAGGAAGTACGCCGCGCTCCGGTGCCAAACACCGAGCTCCCGCTAAACGACTTCTACATTAATAAGAGCGACAACCTCAACCCGCGCTATACCTTCGACACCTTCGTCGTCGGCCCCTTCAACGAGCTCGCCTATACGGCTGCCCAGGCAGCGCTTCATCGCCCCGGCATTACCTACAACCCGCTCTTCATCTACGGGGATACCGGCCGCGGCAAGACCCACCTTATCCAGGCGATAGGGAACCAGTACAAGAAGCTCTATCCCTCCCGGAAGGTCTATTACCTGACCTCGGACCGGTTCGGAAACGAGTTCACCGACTCCCTCCAGCTCGGGACGGCAAACCGCTTTAAGGATAAGTACCGCGGGTATGACCTCCTCATCATCGACGACGTCCAGTTCTTCTCGAAGAAGGACAAGTTCCAGGAGGAGCTCTTCCACCTCTTTAACTCCCTCTACGACAACAACAAGCAGATCGTCTTCTCCTCCGATAGGGCACCGGTAGCGATTCCTGATATCGCCGATCGCCTTCGCGGGCGCCTTGCGAGCGGCATGACGGTCGATATCAGCGAGCCTGACGCCGAATCCCGTATTGCCATCGTGCGGAAGAAGCTCGCTTCCCAAGGCATTACGCTCGCTGAAGAGGCGGTAGAGTTCATTGCGACCTCCGTATCAGGCTCTATTCGCGAGCTCGAGGGCGTCATCAATTCGATTGTCTGCCATACGCAGGTAAAGGGCATACCGCCCGACCTTGCCGAGGTGCGCCAATCGCTCCGCTCATTCTCGCGGCCTACCAAGACCGTCTCAGTGAAACATGTCGTCTCAAAGATCGCCGAGTTCTACGGCATTGAGGAAGACAGTATCTATGAGAAGACCCGCCGCAGGGAAGTGGTGCGGCCTCGCCAGGTCATCATGTATATCCTCCGTGAGGACTTCAGCGTCTCGTACCCGACCATCGGCAGCAAGCTTGGCGGACGCGACCATACGACCGTCATCCATTCGTGCGAGAAAGTGAAGCGGGAAATCGTTAACGATGCTGAACTCGCGAAGGAGATTCAGGACATACGCAGCCTCCTTGTTTAAGCAAGAGGCATAAGGCTGGGGAGAAGTTATGAATAAACAATGAAAAGCTCAGTGGATAGGTGGGTACAAGTCATGAAAATCACCACTACTTATCCACGCAAGCTTTTACGGGCTTATAGTTCTCCCCAAGCAGAAGTCGTGCAGCAACCGAGTTATCAGTTCGTGGGCAGACCCTTACGCGGCATATATACTGGATAGAGTTTCGTTTCCCCAGTATCAACACCCCTAATAATAAGCATTTCATGGTTATCACTTTAGAAAAGAAGGAATTCGCGGAAGCTGTTCTTCGGGTCGCACGATTTGCAGAACGTCGTTCAGCAACACTCCCGGTTCTCGCAGGTATCGCCATCATTGCGGGTGACGACGGTATCAAGCTTCGCGCAACAAACCTTGAGACGGGAATCGATTTGCGGGTGAATGGAACGATTGAGACTCCGGGTGTAGTCGTCCTTCCTGCAACCACCCTTCGCGAGATAACCGGGTCGTTCACGGACACGGGGTTAATCAAACTTGAGCATACGGGAGAAACAGTCATCCTCGGCTCAAAAGCGGGCAAGAGCACCCTCAAGACCCTTGCCTACGAGGATTTCCCTACACTGCCGCTTCCGGACGCAGGTAAGACCAAATTTTCGCTCGCGGGAAGTTCACTTCGGGCGCTTGTCGGGGCGGTTGCCGCATATGCTTCACCGTCGACAGTGCGCCCTGAGCTCGGAAGTGTACTCCTTTCAGCTGAAGCAGGGACGATAAAGGCCGTCGCGACCGACTCCTTCCGCCTGGCGGAGAAGCGCATGCCCGTATCAGGGTCGATCACCCCCTTCTCAATACTCATTCCCGCGAAGAATGCACTCGATATCGTCCAGACCATACCGGACGATAATGTGGAAGTGCTTATCGACGAGCACCAATGCGCCTTTTCTTGGAACACCGGCCTCGTGACGACCCGTCTCGTGACCGTGCCGTATCCTGACTACACCCAGATCATCCCGAAGTCGTTCTCCTGCGAGGCCACCGTCCTCAAGAAAGACTTCGAGGCCGTCCTTCGCCGTACCGCCGTCTTCTCCGACTCATTCCAGAAGATCCGCGTCAGCTTCTCCGTCCCGGATAAACAGTTGTTCTTTTCGGCGCGTAACAGTGATGTCGGAGAGTCGAATGAAAGCGTCACTTCCTCACTCACGGGCGAACCTATCGAACTCTCCTTCAACCATCGGTACCTTTCAGCGCCGCTTTCGCTTATCACGAGCGAGAACCTTTCTCTTTCGTCCGCCGGCATCGGCCGCCCGCTCGTCATCCGCGGCGTCGGTGACAACACCTTCCTCTACCTCGTGATGCCGATGAACCAGTAGGTCCAGTCTCTAACCTGATGAGAGAGCAAATACACGCACTCATACGGGCCATAAGCCCATATGATGATCTAGAGAAGCAAACAATTACCGATGCTGTTAATTGGATCGAGAGCGAAGTAGAGATATTTCGCATTGAGAAACCAGACGTGCCACCCAAACATCTTGTTTCATACTTTGTTGTTGTAGATCCAGAGGCAAAAAAGATTCTGCTTATGGACCATATTAAAGCCTGCCTTTGGCTGCCAAGCGGCGGGCACGTCGAGAAGGGCGAGCATCCAAAAACGACAGTTGAGCGAGAAATACAAGAAGAACTTAATATAAATGCAGACTTTATTTCTGAGTTACCAATCTTCCTCACGCGTACGGTTACTGTTGGCTTAACTGCAGGGCATACCGACGTGAGTTTCTGGTATGTAGTGAAAGGGGACTCAAGGCAGCATATTACTTTCGACACAAGCGAATTCCATGGCTACCGATGGTTTGGATACGAAGAAGTGCTAGCTGCTGACCCAGCAATCCTCGATCCCCAAATGCACCGGTTTACTAAAAAGCTGCTGCAAAGCGGCCTCGTATAACCCCCGGACTACCTCCGTTTTTAATCACTTCGTTCTCCTTGAGTAGGCAGGTATGCTAGAGGCATGGAATTCTCCATCAAGGACATCCTCGCCCGGCACCCAATGCCCGGCCTTCGGGAGGCAGGGATCAGGCAAATGGTTGCGGAGGCAGTCACCGCCGTCACGGGCGTACCCATAACCCCAAGCCAGGTCACGCATACGGATGGCCGCCTGGTGCTTAGCGTGCCGCCCGTCCTTAAGTCGGCCATACTCCTCAATCTCGACGCATTGAAAAACCGCCTCAACCGAGACGGTATTCAAGTGATGGAGCTTCGTTAGGCGGCGTCTTCGGCGTCGTCCTCTGGGCGCCGGGGAGGGTCGCCATTACCGTTTCCGTCACCGTTCCCGTTGTTGCCGTTGTCTCCGGGATCCCCTTGGCCGCCATCGCCGTCAGGTTCGCCTTCGAAGAGGAAGTCGAAGCTTGGTGTCGTTGACGCAGTCGTCGTTGCGTTAGGGTCCGGCATGCCACCTACAAACCATCCCGAAAGAGGGTATTCCCAGTAGCGGTACTGGCCATCGCCTTGTGATGAGCCGCCGGAGCGCGGGTTGTCCTTATTCACCCAGTGGAGGATGTCGTGGACGCCCGTCGGGCCCGAGTACACGCCACGGAGCGCTGCAGGGGCGTCAGCCGGTATCTCGGGCGGCGCGCTGAAGAATTCCTGCGGGTACTTACCGAGCGCGTACCGCATGACCTCATTCCACATAGGCGCGACGATGAAGCCGGCCGTCTGCTTCACCATGGGCGCGTTGTTGTTGTTTCCGGCCCAGACACCGATGGCGATAGACGGCGTGTACCCGACGGTCCATACGTCACGCGACTCGTTCGTCGTACCGGTCTTCGCTGCCACATCATACCCAGGGAAGTTGAATGGGTTCACTGCGTTCTCTCTCGCGGCGTTATTTGAAAGCATGTAGGAAACTTCGCGCGCTACCTCAGGGTCGATGGCGCGCTTGGGCTCCGGCTTGAAGTCATCAAGCGTCTTCCCGGCGGCATCAGACACACTCAATATGCCGTACGGCTTATTCACCATGCCCTCGTTACCGAAGCCCGCGAAGGCGGCCGTCAGGTCGAGGAGGCGTACCTCGGCTGCACCGAGCGCAAGGGAGAGCCCGTAGTCGCGGGGTTCGCCGAGCGTATTGAGCCCCATGCTCTTTGCGAGCGTGAGCACGTTCGGGATGCCTGCGAGGTAGAGGATCTTCACGGCCGGAATATTGATCGACTGCGCAAGCGCCGTCGTGAAGGTCATCGGGCCGCGGAACTTGTCGTCGAAGTTACCTGGGGCGTAGCACGGCGGTTCGCCGTTCTGGTTGTCCGCTGGGGAACAGGTCGTCGAGAACTGTGTCGGGAGGTCGAAGACAATGGTGTCGCGCGTGTAGCCCTTGGCGATAGCTGCGGCATACACGAACGGCTTAAAGGCCGAGCCCGGCTGCCGGAGCGCGAGCGCAGCATTGAAGTTACCGTCAATCTCCTTATCGAAGTAGTCGCGAGAGCCGACCATGGCGAGCACCTGCCCCGTCTTCGGGTCGATGGCGACGAGCGCCGCATTGCTTGCATTAAAGCGCGAGGTATTCGCAATTGCGTGGCGGTTCACGATGGTGTCGGCCTCACGCTGGAGGTCGACGTCCAGGGTCGAGATAACACTATAGCCCTGGTTCGCGACCTCGGGGCCGTACATCTCCTCGAGCTGCTGTTCGATGTAAAAGACGAAGTGCGGCGCGATGATGGAGTTGTTCTGCTGGCGGCTGAAGGCAACCTTTTCGTTCCGCGCCGCGTCATGCTCCTCTTTAGTGATCTGCTCGAGTTTTAGCATGCGGGCGAGCACGAGGTTCTTCCTTTCATCGAGCGCTTCGCGGTTATTCCCGTACGGGGAGTAGTAGGTCGGGCGCTGGGGGATGGAAGCCATATATGCAGCTTCGGCGAGGGTGAGGTCTTTCGCGCTCTTCCCGAAGAAGGCGCGGCTCGAAGCCTCGGCGCCGTAGAGCGTACCGCCGTACGGCGATACGTTGAAATAGAACTCAAGGATCTCATCCTTGGTGTACTCACCCTCGAAGCGGATGGCGAGAATCCATTCCTGCGCCTTGCGGATGACGCTCTTCTTCCCGGTCAGGATGGTGTTTTTCACCACCTGCTGGGTGATGGTTGAGCCACCTTGGGCGAATGACATGCTTACGACGTCCGTAAGGAGGGCGCGGGCCGTACCGGTGATGCTGATGCCGCCGTGCGAATAGAAATCGGAGTCCTCGATGGCGAGGGTCGCCTTCTGGAGGTTGGGGGAGACGTCCGAAAGCGGGACGATCGTGCGGCGCATGTCACGGTTGAGGTCGTAGAGCACGGTCTTGCCGGTCCGGTCGTAAATCTTGGTCGACATCGCGACCTTGGACGGGTCGAACGTATTAAGTGCGGGGATTGGCGTAAAGGCTACCCAGAGGATGCTCCCGCCCAAGAAGACGAGTGCGATACCGACTGCCACGAAGCCCAGCCGTACGAACGGATGTGAGCTGTGGAGGAGGGAACCAAGGCCTTTCTTGGCTTTTTTCATGCGTTTATCCTAACACAAACGGCCCCGTGCGGGGCCGTTTGTTTAGACTGGTTCTTCCTCGTCTGGGGCGACGCCGCCGATGAAGGGGTCGACTTCGTGGAAGCCTTCGGGCACTTCTTCCGTGTCGTCATCGTCTTCATCCTCGTCCTCATCACCGAGCACTACTGCTGCATCATCGATATCAAGGGTTTCCTCTTCTTCTTCATCCATACGCCGTTGCTAATACTAATATGTGCCCCGCGTTCGAAGCCTCTCTATTTGAACAAAAGCGAGTTGATTTGCAAGCCCATTTTCGGCGCTTGGTGTGTGGATAGCGGCTAGCGTGAGGGAAGCCTTGCTGCGAGTCCGGCAAGCGCGACCGCCATGGCATCGAGCTCGTCATCAAGCCGCTTCTTTGGCGGGAGGGTGAGGAGATGGGGAAGCATGCGTGCAATCGCGGCCTTATCGGCGGCGCCGTGGCCGGTAACCGCAAGCTTTACTTGTCCGGGGGAGAATTCGCGCACGGGAATGTGCGCCATACCCGCAGCTGCGAGTATGGCGCCACGCGCCTCGGCCACGGCGAGCGCCGTCTTCTTATTGGTACTGAAAAAGAGGGTCTCGATGGCGAGCACATCGGGAGCATAGGTCGTGAGGGCGCTGGCGACTTCGGCATACACGCGCGCAAGCCGGGCTTCAGGGTTTCCCTTTTCTGGAAGCACGCATTCGCTCCAGACTAATGTCGGGCGGCTCGGGTCGCCTTCAAGCACGGCCATGCCGAGCCGGTCATACCCCGGGTCTATGCCGAGCACCCTCATACAGGACTACTCATCGCTCGTGTTCTCGTACCCGCGCGCATTCGTCACGACGTTCTGTACGTCCTCGTGTTCGTCGAACGCCTCGAGCAGGCGGCCGAGCGCTTCCTCGTCGTCGCCCGCGACGTCCATCAACGGTTCGTTCGGCGTGAAGGAACCGTCTGGATTCTTCTTAAAGGCCCACGTAGCGCTTCCCGGGGTGCCGAGCTCGAAGTTATTCTTCGTGAGAAGGTGTTTTATTTCCTGCGTCGTGCGGTTCCTGTTGTCCGTGAGGGCGTTTACGATAACGGCAGCGCCACCCGGACCGTAGAATTCGTAGGTAACCTCGTGCAAGTCCCCGGCTTCTTTCGATGCGCCCTTCGTGACCGCGCGTTCGATGTTGTCCTTGGGCATATTCGCCGCCTTTGCGCGCGCGATGACGGCGAGCAGTCCGGGTGCTGATGCATTGCCTCCCGACTTTTTTGCTTCAATGGTGATAAGCCGCGCGAATTTAGAGAATACGCGGCTGCGCGCTGCGTCCGTGACGCCTTTCTGCCGCTTTATCTGCGCCCATTTGCTGTGTCCTGACATGGTTGGAGTATACCAAAGCGTATACGTAGAAGGAGGTGAGTTCGAAACCTAGTCTGCCAACTTAAAATTAGAAGAGCCCTGATGCAGAGCAAGAGGGCTCTCCGTCAGGGCTCTGAATAGGCAGGGCCTAGTCGACTTCGTTATAATTTCGCTCCATGATCGTCCAAGCCGCCTCGTACCCTTCGAAATTCACGGGAGACATGTTTATGTTGTTGTTCGTACCGACGTAACCACGAATCCGCACGAGGCGCCACCCGCCGGTGCGAACTTGGAAAATCTGGCAAACCAGCCTGAAGAGCTGCCCTTCGCACATGCCACGAACGATTACGCTGCGCTCGTTATTCTCGATGGGTTCGACAATGACCTTGTGCGGGCACGTTTGAGCGATTAAGGGATTGCATTTCACCTCCATGTGCACGGCCACGAGAGCCCAATACCGTGCCCAGCTGACTGTCGACGTAAGAACAAAAGATTCACTCATTAGAGCCTCCCATTCCAGGATGCTTACCCACATTTCCTCGCAGGCAACCGCCACCTTGGCGGTAATATTTTTTACTGCTCTTAAATAAGTCTGTCAATACCCAGCTTGATTCCAGCATCGTTCAGACCCCAGCAGGGAAACAGAAAACACCCTTACGGGTGCTCTCTGCAATGGCGCGATGTCACCAGTGGAGTTTACGCACACTCCTTCCAGCCGCATGCCGTTCTTCTGCCTAGTAACCCCTCCACGACCCTGTTGCGACGAGTAGGTCGCACTACTCAACAGGGGGCTGGGAAGGGCTATGGTGGGTGCTACGGGTGCGTTTTCAAGCCTTTCGTGACTGGTAACTAGCAGTGGCCCTAAGAGGGTTGCTCCGTACTACGTACCAGGCATCACGCCATCTGTGACGAGTTTAGCATAAGTGCCTATCTGGGGATAAAAAAGTCCCAACGTCGTCCCAGACTGCCAGCAATAAAAGGAGCTTGGTTTAGTTTAACCAAGCTCCGATGTCGTCTTTCCGAACTGCCAACCTCGCTTTCGCTGTTACGTAGGTTCAACGGACAGATGCATGCCGACTCGTGCCGTTTCTATCCCTGCGGATAGTCCGTAGCTTTCCGACGCCTCCTGCCAAGTGCTAAGAAGCTACCACAGCGTATGAAAGGTTCCAACATCGTCCCAGACTGCCAGCACGGAAGTGATGACAAGCTGGTGAATATGTGCTATATTAATCCCTGCAACAGCACAAAGGGAGAGGCGTCATGCCGATCGTTGATATTTCAGGCTTCTACGCAAGTGAGCGGAGCAGAAGCGCAGAATTCGTGCTCGGATTCAACAGCTCTATCAGGAGCGACTCGGAATGCTCCTCGACTCGACGACCGTAACCTTCATTTCGGATGACACGGGGGAGAACAGCATCGACCCGACAACCTCGCATGTCATGGCGCGTCTTTATTCCAAGAAGTTCATGGGCATGCAACAAGAAGAGCTCGACTCGATTTGCGATGCCGTCGTCCTGATCCTCGAAGAGGAAGGCGGCCACGACTTCAACGATGCGTTCCCGATTCCTGTCATGGCCATGCGCGGCGGTACCAGGCCGTATAAGCCGCCACAAGGCTGACCACCCAATGTCCGCGAGATCCCCTCTCGCTGCGGCGAGAGGGTGGTCTTTTAAATAAAGGTTCCAACGTCGTCCCAGACTGCCAGCAAAACTACACTTCTATTTCCTCGTTGAAGTTGATACGGGTTTGGCTCTAAAGGTGAAACTGTTACGTTTAGTGATTTGAAAGGTGGGTCATCTCAGAAAGTAACATTTGGGCCAACCCCGCTGATAAGCGTTGATCAAAGCATTTCTTAAGAGCACCAGTTGGGTCGGTAGAGCGGCCAACTTTTCCCAGGCCTCCAGCATCCGCCTCCTGCGCGGGTTGAGGCTCTCGAGACACGGTAAGTCTCGAGCCGTGCCGCCCGGGTCAATGGGCGGCATTTCGTACAGAAAAGTTCCAACATCGTCCCAGAGCAGTAATGGACAGAGCGGTGCATTCGTAGTTAGATAGCGACAGGAGGTGAGTGTTATGTCTGTTATCAAAGATGACCGAGTCGCCGGGCAAGTACCCGTTCGTCCTTCTCTGGGCGGTCGCAGGGTGCGAACGACCGAGGAGGTTCCTTTCCCTGGATACTCGCCGATTCCGAAAGGAGAGATTGGCGACGTCTGGGACTCTCGACTCCAGCATCTCCCCGAAGATGCGGGGGGAGTGGTACGAGTCAACTTCGACAATGGGGGACCTGGTTACCAAGCCAATGTCCCCCCGTCCAAGCTCGAAACGGTCTAATCAGACCATGAAGCCCGTCCCAGCAACGATGATTGGGGCGGTTTTGTATATAAAAACCTCGGCATCATCCCAGGCCCAATCGTCCTATACATATCCACTATTGTGTATTATCGTGAAGCTGGCTTAAACCATAGACCTTTGAGGAGGGCGTTGTGAAATTTAGTCCGACAGACGAACTGCGGCTGGCCGTTACCGAAATCTACGGCGAGCTCGGCATCCCCTATGCGGCAGTCGAGCCTCTCTGCTGCTCCTATTCCGAGAGGTGGCGGACGTACCATGATGCCAACCATATCCTCGGCATGCTGGAAGGGGCGCGCGGCCTCGTGTTGATGGGGAACGAGCTCCTTCTGCTTAAATTCCTTATCGTGAGCCACGACCGCTGGCTTAAGGTCGGTCGTGAACACGGTGAGAGCGAGCGTGAAAGCGCTCGGCTGGCAATTGAAGACCTGCAACGCCGTGACGGTGAACGGCACCCGCCTCTTGAAGAGCTCGTGTACCAGGGCATTACCGCGACTATCACCCATACCCTGGAATGCGTGGATGAGCGCTTCGTCAACATCGTCGCACCGCTCATCGACCTCGATCTCTGGGGGCTGGGACAGGACCCTGCGTACTTCCAGTCGCAAACGGAAGCCATCTGGCTCGAATACGAGCCGCGGTATACACGCGCCGAGTACGATGAGGGCAGGAAGATGTGGGCTGCCACGTTCCTCGAACGCCCAAAGATCTACCTCACCCCGCACTTCAAACACCTTGAGCCGCAGGCACGAGAAAATCTCCAAGCCCTCGCGCTCTCGTGAAGCGCCTCGCCCCCGGGACCAACATCCCGGGGGCTTCTAATTGCATACTGTAAAAGGGCTCCAACATCACAGAGTCCAGCAATTAGTATTGGTATAGTTTCTATATCTATGCGTGAACCCAGCTCAAAAATTGAAGAGCTTTACGAGAACATTGGTTCTTGGCATGGAACCGGCCGCTATAAATATGAAAATGGAGAAGTCATGGATATTTTAAAAGGAATACTGCACGAAGGTGGACTCTCTATTTATGACGACGCTTCAGACCAAAAGCGTCCGCATGCACGGTCAGTATCATTTGCCCGTTCGCGAGGGTACGCACGCTTGTATGCAAGCCTCTTTTTCCCAAAAAGCCAGAGAAGTTTGCAAGAGCTCTGTAACCGTTGCCTCTGGTGCTGTCGCTACCTCCTTCCAAGCGTATGGGTCGCTTGGAAGGAACGCGTACCGCTTCCGTTTACTGTTGGCTATAGGAGTAAGGCCGCGACATTCATAGCGAAGTTTACCCACAAAAACCAATCGCTTTTTTATCTTCTTCTTCGCGGCGGTACAGATATATCATCCAACTACCCAATTCTAATTGGCGTTGAACGCGAAGCCTATGCAATTACCCATGGCTCTGAATTTGTCGACTTGCATGAAGATAGGGTATTAGAGCCAATTTCTATCAAGAAATTCACTCATATTGAAGCGCCGAGGGGTCGAGTAAGTGAAATACAGCAGGTACTTCTAACCGAAGGATATAAATTGCCAGTTATTGCTATCGAAGAAGGGGACAAATACTAGAAATACTGGTTCCAACATCGCCCCAGAGTGCAGCAATCGTTGTTACAATCACTGCATGACTAGTCTCCTTAAAAGCGACAAGTACAGAAAGTCTCGTGGGGGATATGCTCGACTTTTGGATATCGCCTGCGAAAAATGTTCGAAGCACATCTGCCTTTATCAAAAAGACGGACCGGGTACGCTGAGGCGTATGTACTTAGATCGCATCATCAATTCGGCAGTCCCTACCGCGGAAGAAACATTTGCATGCCCCAATAAGCACATCCTTGGAGTAAGGGTTATTTGGGAGAAAGAGAGGCGACCGGCTTTCCGTTTATTTGTTGATGCCGTGACCAAAAAAGTATGTAAAGCTGCCTGAGATTATGCAAAATGAAATCGAGCGAAAGTTTTATGTAAGGGAAATGCCTAACATGTCTGGCATAGCCCCACTTCACTACGAACGACATATCCTAAAGAACGAAGGTAATATTGAGGAGAGGATTTCCAAAATAAATGAGAAGTACTTTTATGAAAGAAAGGAACTTTTATCTAGTTTAGAGCGCACTCGAGAGAAGAAGGAAATTTCAGCTGAGGAGTTCGATACACTCAAGAAAGTAGCACCAGACGCCTTAGTTAGAGATCGCTACGACATTTCTGAGAACCCAAAAATCTCTATACAGGTATATCGTGGCAAGTATGAGGGTTTAATGCGTGCCGAAGTGGAGTTTACCTCAGTGGAAGAGGCGGAGAATTTCGTCCCCTTACCTTGGATGGGAGTTGAGATGACCACGCTCCCCATTTCGCGAGACGCGACCCTTCTAGAACTTTCTGACGAAGAGTTCGCATCCTACTTATAACAGCAGGATGCGACATCGTTTCAGAGCCCAGCATTTGCTTGGCTGCTATACTTTCGACATGTCAGTTGAAAGTAAGGGCGAGCGAGGCCCCCAAATGCCTATAGAGCTTCAACGCATGACGCTCGACGACCTTGAGGCGTATGTCGCGTTGGAGAAGAAAGTCCAGGGCAAAACATATGCGGCCGCTCAAGATCGTTCAGAGGCTGAAGAGGAGTATAGGAAGGGACCAATGTTTTTTATAAGACGAGGAGACCAGGTAGTGGGGGCAGCCTCGTACGCAATAGAAGAAGATGGAAGAGCGTACATCAACGGCCTTGCGATAGACCCTGAATATCAGAAACAAGGCCTTGGACGCAGGGCATTGGAACAAATCCTTGAGCACCTGAAGAGTGCTCCGCAAGTCTGGTTAAGAGTTCACCCTGAAAATAATGCGGTTAAGTTGTATCAATCCTATGATTTCCAAATTACCGGCAGAGAGGAAAATTACGACGATACGGGTGAACCTCGATTAATACTTACGCGCAACCAAAGTGTCTCGGAAGAAGTTGCACAGGATTAGTAGATTCCAACATCCTACCGCCCGGTAAGAAAAAAGCCCGCTGCCGTGAGGAAGCGGGCTTCTCGCTGGCTGCGGGCAGTGCGTCAGAGCGGCAAAGTGCCGTGTGTCTCGTGGCCGCACCGGAAGCGGTGCGACGCGTACCCAGCATCCACACCTGTACTGGACAAGTCCTTTGATGGTGCTAGGCTAAATACGGATCTGAGGTGGTTTCCGCATTAAGACTGAAAATCCTTGGTCAAGGAAACCATAGAGGGATAATCCCTAACCGACAGCTAAGGCCCCAAAGTAGTGGCTAAAAGCAGCTTTCAAAAGCTCGTTAAGGGCAAATGGATAGCCGTATCGTGCGAGGGCTCAAGCCACCCGCCGAAGCTTCGGAGACGAGTCATTATGCGCTTTCAGGTGCGACGTTTTGGCTAGTGAGGAAACTCACTCGTCTGGTAGGATCCACGGGCCGTTGCTTCGCGCAACGGCCCACTTTTTATAAGGCTTAGTTGTTCCTAAGCCAGCAATAAACAGAATCGCCCAACTAGGTCGGGCGACCTGTGGGCGATTAGCATTTTAAAATAGTCCTTCGAACCTCTTCTTTAACGTCGGCTTCGAGCCGTTTAAGTACATCAGCACGGAGGGGCCGATGGTCCGCCTCCATCCTCATCCAGAAGGAAACGGAGTAGCCACACCGCTCAGCTATTTCCTCAACGGATAAGCGTAGAAGGCTACGCGCCACTGAGATAGGGAGCTGCCCGAAAAGCAGGTTCCTCCCCCTAGACGTTGGGCCAGCGTGCAGAAATGCGGAATACGCAGACTCGAGTGCCTCGAAGGTCCAGGGACTAACCCCGGTGCGTTCCATATCCTCAATTCGCGAGGGAGCCTTAATGTTCAGCGCAAGGGCTGCCTGGATCGGGTTTAATCCAAGTTTCTTGCGCAGGGACCGAGCCCTAGCGCCAAAGCCGGGACTACTCATTTCGGTTCTCCTGTTACCTAAACAAAACCTATCATACGTTGCGAAAAAGTGCCGAAACGCCGCAGACGTCCATTTAATTTGAAACCGTCTTTCGAGTACTGCACGGAGGCGCTATTGGTATACTTTTCCCATGGACGAACGAATTACCGTAGAGACGCGTGTACACGCTCCCATTGAGAACGTATGGAGAGACTTTACGAGCACCGAGGCCATCAAGGCGTGGAACAGCGCGTCCGATGACTGGCATACGACTCACGCAGAGAATGACGTGCGTGCCGGAGGCGTCTTCCTTTCGCGCATGGAAGCCAAAGACGGGAGCGAGGGATTCGACCTCACCGGCACCTATGATGACGTGGTCATGCATGAGCGCCTCGCGTATACGCTCGCGGACGGCCGAAAGGTGGAAACCGTCTTTGCACAGGAAGGTGAGACGACCCATATCACCCAGACATTCGAGCCGGAGGCGGAAAACGCGCACGAGCTTCAGCGTGCTGGATGGCAGGCCATCCTCAATTCCTTCAAGAGGTATTGCGAGCAGTCTGCGTCATAGGGCTGCGCATAAACTGATGTACTTCGTTTACTTGCTCGAGTGCGCTGACGGTACGCTCTACACCGGCATCACGACGGACGTCGAGCGGCGCTTTAGGGAGCATGTAAGCGGGAGGGGGAGTAACTACACGGCCGCGAAAAAAGCCGTGCGCATGGCGCATACGGAAACCTGCGAAGACCGCTCAAGCGCCCTCAGGCGCGAAGCGGAGATTAAAGCGTGGCCGCGCACGAAGAAGCTCGAACTCATCAAAAAAAGCGGAGGATGATGCAAAACCGGTGCGGCTACTGCTAGTATGGGCATATGCCTGAGCCCGAAGCCCCTGGAACCATACCCCTTACGGTCTATTTCCTCGCGCTCGCGGCGATACTTATTGCGCTTGGATTCATCATCGAATCCTGCGATACGGAGAAAGTAGAAATTTGCGACACGACGACGGGGCAGTGCGACTTCGTAAGCTCGTGCCGCCCGCTCATCTTCGGGCTTATCCCTTAGCGAGGTACTCGCGGCCCTTATCGGTCAGGATGCGTCCGCGCGGCGAACGCTCAATGAAGGTAAGGCGGAGGAGGTACGGCTCATAGAGGTTCTCGACGGTATCCGGGTCCTCGTGGAGATGGCTCGCGAGCGCGCGAAGGCCGGCCGGCCCGCCCTTGAATGCGTCGCGCAAGGTCTCAAGGTACCGGCGGTCGTCCTTGGTGAGGCCGAGCGAGTCGATGCCGAAGAGTTTGCAGGCTTCATCGCACACTTGCGGCGAGAGGTCTTGCTCGTGCACCTGCGCGAAGTCGCGCACGCGCTTCAGTAGGGCGTTAGCCACGCGCGGCGTAGCACGGCTGCGCGAGGCTATCTTGTCGACGACTTCGCTTGAGGCGGACACGGAGAGGACGCGCGCCGAGCGCGCGATGATGGCACGGAGGTCGTCGTCGCTATAAAAATCGAGCTGGTACACGCCGCCGCCGAAGCGTGAGCGAAGCGGGCCCGACAATTGCGCAACGCGGGTAGTGGCACCCACGAGCGTAAAGGGCGGAAGCGCGAGTTCGACGGTGCGCGCCGACGGGCCTTTACCGAGTACGATGTCGAGCGTGCCGTTCTCGAGCGCCGGGTAGAGGAGTTCCTCGATCTTGGATGAGAGCTGGTGGATCTCGTCGATAAAGAGCACGGTGCCCGGCTCGAGGTTCGTCAGGATGGCGGCGAGGTCGCCCGCGCGCTCGATGGCGACGCCCGACGTGCTCTTGAACGGAGCCTCAAGCGAGCGCGCGATCAAGTGGGCGAGCGTGGTCTTGCCGACGCCCGGCGGCCCGTAGAAGAGGAGGTGTTCGGGCATGTCGCCGCGCTTCTTTGCGGCCTGGAGGACTATCTGTACGTTCGCCTTTACGTGCCCCTGGCCGACATATTCGTCCCAGGCCGAAGGCCGGAGCGTACTATCGAGCGCTTGGTCCCGGATCTTGAGCGGGGCGGCGGCTACCTGGACATCGTCGGAAGGACTTGACATAAAAATGGGCTGTGCTAGTATTGTATCACATGAGGGTTGGCCTCATATAGTACCTCTCCCGAGAGGTTTTTTATTTGCCCGGACGAGCCAAAGCGCTCAAAAGGGCACGTAAAATATTGAAATCCTGCATACCACCCTCTAGGCAAGGCTTGACGGCTTCAGGGCGCTTCCCCAAGGAATTTCTGGTACCACGCTTGTACGTGGAGCGCTGGAATCCCCCTCAGGCGAATCGTCCGCCTTCCTCAAACCAGGAAGGAGTGCCTGGAGGGTAGTGCGCAGGACCTTAAACCCGGACTAACGTCCGGGTTTTTGCGTACGCTATAGTTACCCCATGAAGCACACGGAGATAGAAGTCCGGTTCCTCGAAATAGACACGGATGCGCTTAAGGCTAGGTTGCGGGAAGTCGGTGCGGAAGACCACAACGAATCCCTCCTTGAAGAGGTTATCGTGTACGACGAGAAGCTCGAATGGATCAAAGAGCGGCGCTTCATGCGCCTGCGCACGAAGGGCGGCACGACCGTCCTCACCTATAAGGAGCACCCGGAGGAGCCGAGCGCGGAGGCGCTCGAAATAGAGTTCACGGTCGGTAGTGGGGAAGACGCGCTCGCCCTCCTTGGTAAGCTCGGCTTCGTCGGCTACCGGCGCCAGCAGAAGCGTCGGCACTCCTTTACGTATAAGGGCGTTGTCATCGATATCGATACCTGGCCGAAGATACCTCCGTACGTGGAGCTCGAAGGCGAGTCGCTCGATTCCATTAAGGCCGTTGCGCAGGACCTCTCCTTATCTTGGGACGACGTCGTATACGACAGCGCGCGCGAAGTGATTGAGAATATGTACGGCATCCCCGTAGGCACGATGCGGTACTTCACCTTCGACCGGTTCGAAGACTAGCCGCGCGGCACATCGACGACCTTGAAGACTTCTTCGAGGGACGTCTCTCCGGAGAGTGCCTTGAGCACGCCGTCTTGTGCCATGGTGAGATACCCTTGGCGCGCGGCCTCCTTCTCGATATCGCCGCTCGACGGGTTGTCGCGAAGGAAGGTACCGAGCCGATCGTCGAGGAAGATGGCCTCGTGCACGCCCGTGCGGCCCTTATATCCGCTCGCTTCGCCTTCGGCATGTGCCGACCACACTTCGTCTATCGAGAATGGGCGGAGCGATTCGTCGGTGAGCGATGAGAATATCTTTTCGATAACCCGCTTTTCTTCATCGGTCGTCTTGCGGCGGACCTTGGTGCCCTGGTCGAGCGTACGTACGAGGCGCTGCGCCATGGCGACCGTAATCGCCGAGGCGAAGGTCTTAGGGTCTTGCCCGAGGTCGACGAGGCGCGGGAAGGCGCCCGCTGCGTTATTCGTGTGGAGGGTGGAGAAGACGAAGTGTCCGGTGAGTGCAGCCTGTACGGCGACCTCGGCCACTTCGGCGTCGCGGATCTCGCCGACCATGATGACATCCGGGTCCTGGCGAAGCACCGAGCGGAGTCCTGAAGCAAAGGTATAGTCGTCGCCGTTCGTCTGGGTCTGCACGATGCCGGGAAGGTGGTACTCAATCGGGTCTTCGATGGTAACGATTTTGATGTCGGGCGTGTGTATTTCCTTAAGGAAGGAGTAAAGGGTCGTCGTCTTTCCCGAACCCGTCGGGCCGGTCGTAAGGAGCATGCCGTTCGGACGGCGGATTTCGGTCTCGAGGCGCGCAAGGAGCTTCGGGTGGATGCCCATTTCGGTGAAGGAGTGCTGGATGCTCGACGGGTCGAGGAGACGAAGCACGATCGACTCGCCATAGTTGCCGGGAATGATGGAGGTACGTATTTCTACTTCGTGCCCGCCGAGGTCGACGGAGAAGCGGCCGTCCTGCGCACGGTCCGTGACGTTCAGCTTAAGCCCGGAGAGGACCTTGATGCGGGAATTAATGAGGCGGTACGCGTGCTCGTCGAAGGAGAAGGCATCGGTCAAGACGCCATCAAGCCGGAGCCTGAGGCGGATAAGGCCTTCGCCCGGCTCGAGGTGCACGTCGGATGCCTGGAGCGCGAATGCTGCCGCGAGCATACCTTCAAGAAGTTTTGATACCTTGGATACGTTCTTCACCGACACGCCTTCCATAAGGTGGGCGCGGAGCGCCGGAAGAGAGGTGAGTTCCTGCCGCAGGCGGCCGAGCTCGTCGCTCGCGATGTCGAAAACGCCTGAACGCGAGCTGTGCGAAAGCGAGAGGTCGCTATACCGTTCGAGCCCGCGCGCGAGGCTTCCTGCAGATACCAGGTACATCTCGATGAGGTACCCGCTCCCGGCAAGGTCGTTCCTCAGCTTTGTGAGCGCGTCATTCTCGAGCGTACGGACGGCAAGTGAGAGATGCTTCCCGTTCTTGTCGAAGGCGAGGGCGCCCGCAGCTTCCGCATCCTCTTTCGGAATAACACGGAGGGCATCCATGTTAATTGGGATGATGGAGAGGTCGGTATACGGAAGGTCGTGCTTGTCGGCAAGGATGCGCGCCAGGTCCTCTTCTTCGCGCGCGCGTAGGTTCGCGAGCTTTTCGTCCTCGGCCTTCGTATCAAAACGAGCAGTCATCCCCGTATCATACCAGGCGCGGGCTTCGTACAGGCTGCGAATACGCGCTTATTTGACAAAATGCGAATAAAGAAGTATTTAGTAGGCAGTCAACCACGGACCTGGGAGTTACGTCCATGAAGATCCTTTTCGCACTCACTGCAGCAGGCTTGCTTGCCGGCTGCGCCGTCGGAGTCCCCGTCTCGACCGTTTCCGAGCGCCCCATGGGGTACTCGAGCTACGCCGACTACCGGCCGACTGCCGACGACATCGACTTCTGCCGCCCGGGCTACCGGTACGAGCGTCGTGAGCACCTCTGCTACCCCGTTTCGTCCGGCAGGGGCTACGGCTCCCGCGTCGATGTCGGCGTCGGCTTGGGCCTCTACTCGAACGACCGTCACGGCTACGACCGTTATGACGACCGCTACGACCGCGATCGTTACAGCTACGACGGCGGAAGCGGCGGCCGCGGCACCGGCTATTACGACAGCTTCTACGGCAACGGCTCGAACAACGACCGTCCGAGCAGCAGCCGCTCCGTCCGGAGCGAGCCCCGTCGTGACTGGGAAGACCGACCGAGCAGCCGTCGCACCTACGTCGCGCCGAGCAGCAGCCAGCGGGAACGCTGGAGCGAATCTCCGAGCAGCCGTCGCAGCGGCAGTACCAGCAGCGGCGGCCGCGGCACCGGCTATTACGACAGCTTCTACGGCAACGGCTCGAACAACGACCGTCCGAGCAGCAGCCGCTCCGTCCGGAGCGAGCCCCGCCGTGACTCGGAGCGTCCGAGTGCGAGCCGGCGTTACGACAGCCCGCGCGCTACGCGCCAGTCGACCAGCCGCAGCGATGGGGACCGTCCGCGCCGCAGTGGCCGGCCCCCGAGCAGCAGCCGCGACCGCTAAAAACGGCCGCGCCTAAACCTTCAACGGCCCTCCTCGCGACGCGAGTGGGGCCGTTTTGTTACAATATATATATGGAGAGGAACGTACCGACGATAGAGGCGCTTTCTAGCGAGGCCGTGAGCCTTTTGGACACCCTTACCGTAAGCGATGACCGGGCAACCCTCGTAACGCTTTCGGGAGAGCTCGGTGCCGGAAAGACGACGTTCACCCAGGCGCTTGCCGCGCACCTCGGCGTATCGGGCGCAGTTACGAGCCCGACCTTCGTGCTCGAGAAGGTGTACCCGCTTCCCGAAGACACCAACCGCGGCTTCGCGCGCCTCGTACATATCGATGCCTATCGCCTCGACGGCGGAGACGCGCTTGCGACGCTCGGCTGGAACGCGCTCCTTGGGGATTCGAAGAACCTCATCATCCTTGAGTGGCCGGAGCGCGTGCGGGACGCGCTCCCCGCGCCCGACTGTGCGATTACGCTTACCGTGCTTCCTGATACTTCGCGCGCTATTTCATACGCTTATGCCCGCTAAAAAAACTGCACCCAAGAGCCCTGCGAAAGCTGCCGTAAAGCCGGCAGCGAAGAAGGCTGTGCCGAAGGTAAAGAAGGAACGGCTCATACTGCTCGATGCGCACGCTATCATCCACCGCGCGTACCATGCGCTTCCAGATTTCCAGAGCCCCGCAGGAGAGCCGACCGGTGCCCTCTACGGGCTTTCGTCCATGCTCCTCAAGATCATTGCTGACCTGAAGCCCGACTACATCGCCGCTGCCTATGACCTCCCGAAGCCGACACTGCGCCATGAGGCATACGAGGGGTACAAGTCGACGCGGGCAAAGCTCGATGATGCGCTCTCGACGCAGCTCAATACATCACGCAAGGTATTCGAAGCCTTCGGCATCCCTGTGTATGAACGCGAAGGGTTTGAAGCTGACGACATCCTCGGCACCATTACCGAGTGCCTGAAGGAACGGGACGACCTCGACACCATCATCGCCTCGGGCGACATGGACACGCTGCAGCTCGTCGACGAAGGAAAGGTGCGCGTCTACACCCTTAAGAAGGGGCTGAACGATACGATCATGTACGACGAGGCAGCAGTCATTGCCCGTTATGGCTTCGCTTCCGATCTCGTGCCTGACTGGAAGGGTCTTAGGGGAGACCCTTCGGACAACATCATCGGCGTGCCCGGTATCGGCGAGAAGACCGGCACGACGCTCGTGCAGGAGTTCGGCACCATCGAGAACCTGTATAAGACGATAAAGAAGGACGAAAGCCTGCTGCTTGAGAAGGGCATCAAGCCGCGCATCATCCAACTCCTTAAGGACCACGAAGAGGATGCGCTTTTCTCGAAGATGCTCGCGACGATACGCACGGACGCGCCCATCGCCTTCAAGCTCCCCGAGGCCGTCTGGAAGAGCGGTGCGACCTTGCCGAAGGTCATCGCGCTCTTCGACGAGCTTGGGTTCAGGACGCTTCGCGAGCGCGCACGTGCGGTCTTCAGGCAGGAAGGGGAACCCGTCGCCGACGAGGTACGCGCTGCCGAAGAAGCCCCCGTAGCTGAGGAGGTAGACCCGGCTCGCTTTGACGAGGCGCAGGTCATGCTCTGGCTCCTTGCGTCCGACCTCACGAACCCGTCGCAGGACGACATCCTCGCCTTTACGAAGACCCAATCGTTTGCGGCTGCGTATAAGGTGCTCCAGGAGCGCATCGATTCGACGGGACGCCTCGACGAGGTGTACGAGAAAATCGAGAAGCCGCTTATCCCAATACTCCGCCAGATGGAGCGCCACGGCGTTCTCGTCGATAAGGGAGTGCTCGGCGAGCTCGCACGGAAGTACCGGGGAGAGCTTGAGGCCATTGAGGCCCGCATCTTTAAAGTGGTCGGGCATGAATTTAATATCAGTTCGCCGAAGCAGCTCGGCGACGTGCTCTTTGATGAGCTCGGCCTTAAGGTTGCGGGGAAGGCGCAAAAGAAAACGGCAACGGGGCAGCGCTCCACGAAGGAGTCCGAGCTCGAAAAGCTGAAGGATGCGCACCCGATCATTAGCGACATCCTTGAGCACCGGCAGATAGGGAAGCTCCTCGGCACGTACGTGGAGAGCATCCCGTTGGCGCTTGATGCGGGTGGGCGGCTGCATGCCCAGTTCCTCCAGACGGGCGCGGTGACGGGCCGCATGGCGAGCCAGAACCCGAACCTCCAGAACATACCGATACGGAGCGAACGCGGGCGCGCCATCCGCCACGCATTTGTCGCCCCGCCCGGCTACGCGCTTCTCGGCTTTGACTACTCGCAAATCGAGCTTCGTATTGCGGCCATACTTTCCGGGGACGAGAAGCTTGCCGATATCTTTCGCTCGGGGCGCGACGTGCACCACGAGGTCGCGGCCGCGGTCTTTCGTGTGGGTTCGGACGACGTCGATGCCGAGATGCGCCGCCGCGCAAAGATCATCAACTTTGGCATCCTCTATGGCATGGGCGTGAACGCGCTTAAGAGCCAGCTCGGCACGTCGACGGCGGAAGCCCACCAGTTCCACGAGGACTATTTCCGCACGTTTAGCCGTCTTGCCGAATACCTCGAAGAAACGAGGGGACGCGCGCGGCGGCTTGGCTTTACCGAGACGATGTTCGGACGCCGCCGGGAATTTGCGGGCATGAAGTCATCCCTGCCTTATGTGCGCGCGCAGGCAGAACGCATGGCCATCAACGCGCCCATACAAGGTACGCAGGCCGACATCATCAAGCTCGCCATGGTACGCATCCAGGACCTATGCCGCGAAGAGGGTACGCTCGAAGACGCGCATCTCATCCTGCAGGTCCACGACGAACTCGTCTTCGAAGTTACTGAGACGAAGCTCGCGGTGATTGCGCCCAAGATCAAGCACCTCATGGAATCGGTGCTTGAGGACGAGGAAACCTTTGGCATCCCCATTATCGCGCAAGGGAAGACGGGCAAGGATTGGGGCTCAATGACTCCTTTACATTTGGGCTAATAATGATATAGCTAGTGCAGAGGAGGGACTGCCATGACCCAACCGCATTCCGAACCCGACCACGACGAGTATCCTGTGCGGAAAATCTCCGGCCTCTGGGCGCTCGCCTTATGGGCCAGCCTTGTCGCCGTGTGCGTCATTGTCTGGTACGCGCTCGGGGACGTTTTCCTGTAGTGCACGCGTAAAGGGCGCCCCGTTGGGCGCCCTTTCTCTTTTGGTTTACACTTATCCCATGCTGTATCTCTTCCACGGTTCAGATGTCCATAAGGTGCGGGCCAAGGCCTTCCAGTGGGTTGCCGCTGCGCGCGCAAAAGCCCCTGATGCGTACTACGTCCGGCTCGACGCCGGGCAGGTAAGCGAGGAATCCATCCACGAGGCGCTTGCCATGCAGGGGCTCTTTTTCAGTAAGACGCTCGTGCTCCTCGATAACCCCTTTGAGGATAAGGCTTCGGCCGACACCGTCCTCGGCCTCCTCCCTGAGCTCCAGGCCTCGCCGAATATCGTCGCCGTGCTCGCCCCAAAGCTCATACCCGCGCGCGTAAAGAAGGTAGAGGCCCACGCGGAGAAGACTTTTAAGATTGAAGCCGTCGTGAAAGCTGCGCGCGGTTTCAATACCGGCCTCGTAAATGCGCTCGCACAAAAGAACGGCGAAGTGCTGTGGCGTGAGATCATAAAGGCGTACCGCGAAGGTGATGCACCCGAGCAGCTCCACGGGCTCCTCCACTGGAAAGCCCGCGACCTCATGAAGCGCGGCGGGGGAGCCTGGGGTGAAGACGGTGCGCGCCGGCTCTCCCGCGATCTCATCGAGCTCCTTGCCGATTCGCGCGGAAAGGACCTGGAGCTCTCGCTTGCCCTCGAACGCTTTGCTCTCTCGCTTTCGCCGCGTGCGTAGGGTGCCCCGCGCCACATTTGGTACCATGGGTGCATGGAAGACGCTTCGTTCGGTATCGTGCCCATACGCGCCCGTTCCCGCGAAGTGCTTCTCGTGCAGTCACTTGAAGGGGTGTGGGGGTTGCCCAAAGGACACCCGGAGCCGGAAGACGCGGATGCCGTTGCGACGGCACTCCGCGAACTCAGGGAGGAGACCGGCATTACCTCGTGCGAAGTAGATGCTGCGCGTACCTTTGATGAGACCTATACCTTTATCCGTAACGGCATCGTGACCCGGAAGCACAACCGCTTCTTCCTCGGGTTTGTCGGCGATGAAGCCGTGACTCCCCAGGAAGGCGAAATACGCGAAGCGCGATGGTTCGATTATAAGGCCGCTCTCGAAATTGTGACCTTCGAGGAAGCAAAACAAGTTATTAAAGAAGCCTATGCCTTTATCGCGTAATGAACTCGTGCTTATCTTGGTCGGGCTGTGCCTGCTCGTCCTTATCCCTCTCGCTCTCCATACCCCGAAGGAGGAAGTAGCTCTCGTGCCAGAAGTAGCGGTCGAAGAGGAGCGCCTAGAAACGTATACCGATTCGACGCTCTCATTTAAGTACCCGAAAGAGCTGCCTACTACTTACATACGCGTAGCGGAATGGCCGCCCAAAATCCTTCGGGGAGAAGCATTCGCCTGTGAGGAGGGAGAAACAGAAATAGGTGCAACGCGCGAAGAGCGCATCAACGGGAAGATATATTGCGTTACGAGCATAAGCGAAGGCGCGGCGGGAAGTACCTACACCGAATACACGTATCGCACGCAAGACGCCCGCGGTCCGCTCACGCTTAACTTCACGCTCCGTAGCGTGCAGTGCGGCAACTATAACGAGCCGGAGCGGGGAGCCTGCGAAGCGGAGCGCGCCGCCTTTAGCACAGACGCACTCGCCGCCCAAATCGCCGAATCCGTTACCTGGGGAACCGGGGAATAAAGAAAATAGCCGCCGGGGTGAGCCGGCGGCTAGGTGCTGGGTCAGGAAGGGCCGTAACGCAGCTGCATGATGACCCAGAGGTGGTCCGAAGCATCGACGCCGCCGACCGTGACCGTGACCATCGTGCACAGGGCGATGTGAAGCTTTTCGCCATCGACCTCCCAGTACACGAAGATGTAGTCGGGGTCGTAGGTGCCGCCGTTGTCTTCGCCGGGATACATCCCCATGAAGTTCGTGAAGGTGCGCTTGCGTTTGCGCCGCTTGATCCAGTCCGCCGTTCGCGCGGAAGTGAAGGCGTCGCGGAACCCGTCCTTGAGCGCGAGCGCATAGGCGCTCCAGCTCGCAAACGTATTCCTCATGGCCTGCCGGCTCCACCACCGGCGCGGATGCCAGCGCTTCGCGACGTTCATGTTGAGGTCGCCGAGGAAGATGACGCGCTTCTCGGGACGGCCCTTCACGAAGTCCATCACGAGGCGCATGCCTTCGCGGATGGATTGCGGATGGAACCCGAACTGCGTGTTCACGACGAGGATTTCTTCGCCCGTCTGGCGATCTTCGAAGACCGCCCAGGTCACCGACCGGTCCGAGACGTCGTCAAAGCTGATTCCCGGTCCACCGGTTTTCGTCAGGTGGAAGAAGCCGTTGTCGCGGAGTTCGAGCCGCGCGCCGTTATAGGCGATAGGGCAGTAGAAGCCGTTATTCGGCAGGCAATAACCCCACACGAAGTGGTGCCCGTGCTGGCCGAAGACGTCGAGGAACAGGTCCTCCTTTTTGAACTCCTGGAAGCCGATGATATGCGCTTCCACGTCCCGGAATACTTTCCGGGCCGGTTCAGCGCGGTCTTCAAAGCCGTAGCCGCCCACGTTTATGGACGCGGCGATTAGTTGCGCTTGTGCCACTGGTATTCTCCCGTCAGTAAGGTGTGTCCGGGATTACCCTACGACTAAATATGAAAACTGTAAAGTTGTCCGCCTACCTGGGCTCGAACCAGGGACCGTCTCCTTAAAAGGGAGCTGCTCTACCAACTGAGCTATAGGCGGGTATGTACCAACGTACCACCTAATAACTATAGATATCAACCGTGCGGCCCTCGCGGTCCAGGAGTTTGATAGTCTCGTTGTCGCTCCGCCAGAGTTCGCGGGACTTCCCGAGGTATACACGCCAGGTGTCGCCACGGAAGTCCTCGTCATTGAAATGACCGCTTACGCAGCCCGGGTATGAAAGACGCGACTCAATAAAGGACTCGCACGAGGCAGAAGCTTCGCGCGGCGCCGTCCGCTGGGTCTCGCACGCAGGGAGGGTATCGACTACGCGGCGGCATGATTCGTATGAGGAGGCGGACTCGCGGTAGAAGTCGCCGAGCTCCTCGTCAGGCGAAGGGCAACTATGGTTGCTGAGGGAGGGCACGTAATTTCCCGTATCAAAGTAT
This sequence comes from Minisyncoccota bacterium, assembly GCA_036399335.1. Taxonomy (GTDB): domain Bacteria; phylum Patescibacteriota; class Minisyncoccia; order Phycocordibacterales; family Phycocordibacteraceae; genus C7867-001. The sequence continues at coordinate 98,358 of DASWNF010000014.1, read as the reverse complement.
GCCGTGCACTTATTTTCGCGGAAGGACTGCCCGACCGGTGACGCGCCAGTGGTTATGATCGCTTCCTCGTCCGCACTGAGTACGACGTTTGAAATTGGCGCGCCGCCGCCCGCGCGCGGGGCAATCGTACCCGCAGGGATAGTCCCCGCTGCTCCGCTCTTCATGCTTACGAGGCTCCAACCGGTGATATCAACCGTACCTTCGGAAGGGCCGCGGAGCACGACGTACTCTTGGCTCGCGGAGCTTCCTCCGGGGCCTCCCGCACCGCTTGAGATCGTGACCTTGTCGGCGAAGGGTGACACGGGCCCTGCGGCTTCGTTATTACCTACTGCGCCTTCGAAGCGCCCGAAGACACTCTTTACGCTCCAAAGGCTCGAGCCCGAGCTCCCGCCGCCCGACGAAGTATCAATACCCTCGCCGTAGCCGACCTGCACGTCCTTCACGTCGGTAATCGGGGTAATGAAAGGTCCAGCAAAAGAGATTGGCCGGTCAGGGCCTCCGGTAGAGACCCAGAGGGCGAAGATGAGGATGAGGATGCCTATGACTGGCCACGCGTTCATGCCTTTGATTGTAGCAGGGTACGGAGTTCTTCGCGTACGACTTCCGCATCGCTCCAGGGGGTCTTGGCGCCGTCGGCTCCCATGATGTACGGGTCCGTGCCCTTGCCCGTAATAAGGACGGAGTCGCCGTCCTGGGCGAGCCCAAGCGCGGTGCGTATCGCCTCGCGACGGTCCATGATGATGCGCGGCGCGCGCTTCATGCCTGCGGCCATGGCGCGCACGATGGCTTCAGGGTCCTCATCGTAGGGGTCTTCGTTCGTGAGGATGACTTCGGCACACGCTTCGTCGGCGATGCGTCCCATGTCGGGGCGCTTCCACGTGTCGCGCCCACCGCCCGTATTTCCGAGCACGCACACCTTGCGGCCGGGGTAGGCGGCGTACAGTGCGTTCAGTGAGTCCGGCGTGTGCGCGTAATCGACGACGGCCTGGAAGCCTTGGCCCTCTTCGATGCGCTCGGTGCGTCCGGGGATGCGCTTCAGTTCCCGGAGCGCTTCTGCGCTCGTCTCAAGCGGCACGCCTGCAAAGCGCGCGGCACTGATAACGGCGAGTGCGTTCATGATGCTGAAGCTCCCGGGGAGGTTGAGGTCGAAACGAACGCCCTCATACGTAAATGAAGCGTGTCCCGGCGTGAGCACTACGTCGGTAGCTTCGCCGTAGGAGAACGGGCGCACTTCCTCGACGGGAAGGTCGAGATAAAAGGCGCCTTGCGGGTCGTCGGCATTAGCGACCATTGCGCGCGGGCGCTTAGGTGAGCGCGCGAGCTCGAGGCCGATCTGCTGCTTTGCCTTCGCATAATTCTCAAACGAGCCGTGCGATTCGATGTGCTCCTTCTGGAGGTTGGTGAAGATGAGCGCGTTGGGGTAGAGGTAGCGGTGGCGGTGCTGCATTACGCTCTCGCTCGTGACCTCGACGACGGCGTGCGTTACTCCCTCCTTCCGCGCGCGCGCGAGGAACTCGTGGATGAAGCCGCGTCCCGGCATCGTCATCTTATAGAGGTTCGGGACAGACTCGTCGTTAATGGCAAAACGGATGGTCCCGGCAACGGCAGCCTTGACGCCTGCGTGGCGAAGCACGGTATAGAGCATGTCGGAAACGGAAGACTTGCCCTTCGTGCCCGTGACGGTAATGACGGTGAGGTGCTTTGCGGGGAACCCGTACGAAAGGGCGAGGAGGTACGAAAGGGTGCGGTGGTAGCTCGGCAATAGCGGGCGGACGAGGGAGGCGGGCAGTATCCGCTTTAAGACGCTGACGATGAGTGAAATGAGGCGGAACATATTAGCCTTGGCCGCCGAGCGCGCTCTTGAGCCGGGCGTCTCGGCCGGTGATGTGGAGGGGGACGGTGGAGAGGGCCTTTCGCGCTTCGCGCTCCGTATACCCGAGGGCAACGAGCGTATCAAAGACTTCGGCGTCGTCGCCCTCGTGCTCGCGCTCGCCGACTTCTATCTTCTCCGAGAGTTCGACGGCGATTTTCTCCGCAGCCTTCTTCCCGAGGCCGACGACGCGCGTGAGGTATGAGATGTCGCGTTTCGCGATTGCGCCCTCGAGCGATTCGCGCGATGCGCGCGAGAGGATGGAGAGCGCGGTCTTAGGCCCAACGCCGGAGACGGTAAGGAGCAGCTCGAAGAAGCGGAGGTCTTCTTTTGTCGTGAAGCCGTAGAGTTCGGCGCCGTCCTGCTTTATCGCAAGATAGGTGACGACGGTCGCCTCGGTACCGACGGTAAGCGTAGTACCTGCGGCGAGGCGTACGAACACACCCCAGCCGTTTACATCGATGACGGCACCCGCAAGTTCGCTCTCAAGCACCTGCCCCCTAATTTGGCGGATCATGGGGGTATCTTAGCATTCCGCGGCCGCGGGCTTATATAAGTTCGAAACCTAGTGTGCCAGCAATAAACAGAAAAGCCGCCCCCAACGACTAATCTGGTTAGTGTTGAATGACGGCTAGGGTCGCGGCCTTGCCTCTACGGCGATCTTGGTTCATGCAGCGCGTCGCTGCTCAACCACTCGTCTCCACTCAGCAGTCAGCTCAGTACGCTGGGTTGCTGGCGCCAGATTCACGCGCCGACTAGACGCGAAACCGAAGTCCGCCACGCTGTCGTTATCAAGATCGAGCTGTTTACAGCCAGCGTGATAGCGGCCGAATACCTGACCGAGCACACACTGAGTACAACTGAGCAGATCTAGGCGGTCAGGCGCAATCGCGGCGTCCCAGCCAGCGTGATTCTCGTCGAGCAGCGCCATGCCTGCAGCGACTAGGTGTTTAGGGTCGAAATGCACGGGTGCACCTGCCTTTCTTTTTTCAAGTGAGTTCTATCTAGACAGAAACTAACACACGTTGGAGGGAGGTTCCAACATCGTTCCAAACAGCCAGCAAAATGAGGCGAATTCTAAATATCCTTACGATCAGCAAGTTCGGTGACTGCCTTACGCCGAACATCAAGCTCGTGAAAGACTGCCAGGTAAAAGGAGGGACGTAGTTTCCAATCCGCCTCTGATGAGGCGAGAAACATTCGGCACAGCTGCTCAAAACTATTAGCCTTCAGTCCCTGACGCCGTACCTCTACGTTTTCGGCGGAGTACCACCCTGGCTCAAGGGACTTTACGTAAATCTGATATTTCTCAATTGTTGCCCATGTTTCCAAAATACGAGGTAAGTTAGGCCTCGCCCAATTCAGGTCATGTTGGATTCGCTCTTCAGGAGATTGCTCAACCTCTGGTATGCTCCCAGGATCTTGATTTTGTCTCTCACCACCAGACCCCTTCCTTCCAAAAGGGAACTTGATTATTTCAGCCATGCGTTAAGTCTAGCAGAGGCGTTACAACATCGCCCGGGAGCCTAGCACCATCTGCTAAACTTAAACTAATGCTTGAAACTGCCGGGGCATCCAAAGTACCTCCTTTTGAAAACAGAATAGAAACCTTTCTTCCGAAAGGGGCAGTAGCAAAGAGTTTAAGTGAAGTACCAGATCTGATTTCGAAAGGCAGCCAGGTAGTCTTTTTTGCTGACGCTGACTCCACAGCGGCTTTTAACCAAATTACTCCTGACGCCTTGGGCGCTTTACAGCGCATAGCCGTATTCAGGAGAGGAGACATACTGAGTGAGTTTAAAATATTGCTCGACCGGATCCCTGCCGGGGCAGAGGAAATAAAAGAAGCAATCCTACACGATATCCAAAAGGTAGTAGAGACTTTTCCCGAGAAAAAACTTGAAGGCATTGCATTTACTACCCAGTTTGCATCTGACACAGGCCTGGAGGCTGGCCCATGGCATACAGACGATCTTGGCCCCAGGATTCGGGTACTAAAAACGTATACCAGTCAGCCTACTGAATATACGACTAACATGAGTCCTGACCCGAAGACTATAATTTCTCCACCAACGGGAAGCTTTTCCTTCTTAACAAGGGAAGTGATCCATCGAAGACCGGCTCTGCCTCCAACAACTATGCGGCTAACCCTCCTCGTAGAAGTTCAACAGGGTCCAAGTCCGTCCTAGAGCGCGACAATAAACTACGCCCGAAGGAAGCCTTCGGGCGTATAGAAGCATTTAAGCGGGGGCGATGATGTTGGCGCCGATCCAGCGACGATCTAGCGGAGAATAGATGTCAACCGTGAGGTGCCACAAGAGGGATGTGAGACCAGCGTCGAGAACCCACCTCGGCTCACGCCCCCTGTAATCTCCAAGGAAGAAGTGGAACTTCGCGCCGGGCTGGTGCCGATCAAGCTTCAGGAAGGCACGCACCTGCCCGAACCTTACGCTGGTGTGCGGCATATCGCGCAGGTCTTTCAGAACATGGCGATAACCGCAGGGCTTTTGGATCGCGTATTCGCATACGGCACTCGGCTCTGCCGCCTCTTCAACGATATTTGCCCAGTCCTCACCCCCGTTCCCCGAAAGGAAATTAATGGGCAAGTCCGCGTTATTCGGCAGGCTTCCCAACCAATCCCGCATTACGAAACGGTCTGTTGCCGGAAGGTCGGTCGGCTTACCGACCCGTTTTAAGTACCGCATGTCTTGCTCCTTGCTGTGCAGTGTTGTCTAACCGAAACCTACCACACGTCGCATAAGGCTCCAATATCATAGTCAGCCAATGCAATTCCCCCTAAGTTTAAAATAGGATATCCTTTGATTAGGTAGTCACTCGGAAGGAGGACAGTATGAAGAAGTTCGTTGTGTATCTTCAAGGTCTCTGGGGGTACGTAAGTACCCGTAAAGAGTCCTCTGAAGAGGACTTCGAACGGCTGGTCGAATGTCTCGGCCACCAGGTTGCCGCACAAATCCCATTTTCGCGGTAGCGACCCGTCTCGCTTTGAACAGCCCGCCCGACCTCTGGTCGGGCGGGCTTCCTCTTATACAGAAGTTCCAATATTGTACGTACCGGCACCGCGGCTTGATGTGCGTTACGGGAGTTTACAAGCCTTTGGAAAAGTATTTAAATATTAGGTATGGAAAAATTCCCACCGGCCAACTACTCACCTGAAATGAAGCGCTCGAATGAACAGTTCGAGCTTCAGGCAAAGGCGAGAAATAAGGAAGAGAACAAGAAGCGGGGTTGGTTCGACCGGATCATGTCGCCCGGATCTAAGGTGTCCGGCATGGACATGCTCCAGGACGAGGCCGTGAGGGTAAACAAGCTTGTCGACGAGCGTATGGACATGACTACGTCACCGCAATCTGCGGCGGATGATATCGCCGAGAGTAAGGAGTTCGAAGTCGGCGCGGGTGAACGGTATACGTCAGCCGGCGTAGAACAGGTTCCTGCCAAGACCAGAATCGAATTCGAAGAAATGTTGCGCTCCAAGTACGAGTTGATTGGATCCATGATCGATCATTTTCAAATAGGCGCCGCAGCCAGGCAGGCAAAAATTGCGCGGGAAGGCATGAGCGACGCTGAAGCGCGGTCCTTTAAGGACGGCATACTTGGCCTTATACAGGAAAAGATTGATTCCGCGATCAAGGCGAACGATACGCTGTCGTTGAAACTCCTGTTCGAGAATAACGACGCAGAGAGTCTGCTGAACTGGGTCCCCGCTGATACCATCGCGGGGATACCGCTTGAGATACTTTCAAATCCCAACTACAAGAATAAGGCGGTATATGTGCTTAAGAACTCGCCATTGCGAGGGAGGGAAAGCACCTTCCTGCTCCTAGATCAGCTTGAGGGGAGGCGGTAACGGGGTGTAGCCAGACACGGACGGTAATCCTCCTAGAGTTGCGGAAAAGCAGGCTGTAGCGTAGTATTCCCGCACATGGCAATCACGAAAAACGCAAAGAAGGCCCAGCGCGCATCCCTCAAGAAGCACGTTTTTAACGTCCGCCGCAAGCGTGCGCTCACGACGGCGACCAAGAACGTCAAGAAGCTTATCGCTACGAACGTGGACGAGGCACGCACCTCGCTCTCGGCCGCATACAAGGCCATCGACAAGGCGGCTAAGCGCGGAATCCTCAAGCCAAACACGGCTTCCCGCAAGAAGTCTCGCCTTGCCGCTTCGGTTAAGCGCGCAGCCGTTAAGGCGTAAGGAGGGCACAAAAGAAAAAGGCGGACCCATGGTCCGCCTTTTTCTTTTGTGCCATGCCTTGCCTCTACGAGAAGATACCGGCGATGAACGACCAGAAGGAGGCGAGCATGCGCTTCAGCCATTCCCATGCACCTGAGTCGGAGACTGACGCAGTGAGCGGGCCCGTCGTCGCGGCTTCGCTTGTGGTCGCCGTTATCACTGACTCGTCTTTAGCAGCAGATACCGCATCAACTGCGACAGTCGGCACCGGCAGCGTGCGAGAGACGGGGGCGGCAACGCTTGCGAGTTCGGTGACTGCGTCATCAAGCATCGGCGGGTCTACCTGGAGCTCCATGGTTTCGGCGATAAGCACTTCGGCAGGAATCTCGACGACAGGGGTCGTCGTGGACGCGCTTACAGTGCTCGACGCCGTGCCGTTACCCGACGTATCGTCCTCGTCTTCATCACCTTCGGACGAACCCGCTGGCTTCTTGAAGTCGCGGAGGAGGTCATTCCACGTGAGGCCTTCGATGGCCGGGATTGCGTATGTCGTTGCCCAGGCACGGGTAGAGTAGTCCGTAGGGGTGGTCGTCATGCCGCCGTCTTCCTGTTGTGCGTCTTCGAGATAGGTTTCGGGTGTGTGCTCGCCCTTGGCCCAAGCGGTAGGGGAGTCGTTAAGTGCGGCAGTTGCCTGGAGGACCCACGCGGTTGCGAAGGGATCGTTCCAGCCGCCGTCTGCACGCTGCGAAGACCGCAGGTACCCTTCGGCGTCAGTGAGCGCGTCCTGTACGCCCGGAAGCGAGCGGACCTCGAGGAGGGTCTGGATGCCTGCTGCCGTGAGGTCGGCGCTGCCTTCCCATGAGCCGTTCGTCTTCTGCTCCGCAACAATAAAGGCGGCGGTCTTTCGGACGACTTCGTCATCCTTGCCGTATCCGGCATTCAGCAGCACGAGGAGCCCGAAGATGTCGTCGTTTACGATGTCCCGGTCGCCGATTTGCGCGCCGTCAAACGCCTGCACGATAGGCTGGATGTAGTCCGTGCGCCCGCCAGTGTACGGGTTTATGCCGAGCGCCATGAGCGCCATGGCGTGCCGTTCATAGTCGAGTACTGAGGTGAGGCTCGTGCGGTTCTCCTTGAGGTGGCTCGTAAGCGAAGACCGAAGCCCTGCCGGCGCTCCCGGTACGGCGAGCGCAAGCGCGGACCAATCCGTCACGAGCTCTGACTGCCAAGAACCGTTCGCGCGCTGGCCGCTTGCGAGGAAGGTGTACGCGGCGTCTATATCAAATCCACTTGTCTCGCCACCAGTCCCGCCCGAGCTAGCTTGCGAAGCGACGGTAAAGCTCGTACCGGCGTTCTCATAGTAATCACCCCATGGGCTCAGTACCTTGATGCGAGGCTCGTATACGCCGGGCGCCGTAAGGGTGAACGAGGCCGTACCGTCTGCGCCCGATGTCGACGTCGCAATCTCGAACGGCGCGTAGAAGTTATCGGGATTAGGCTGCGTAATGCCGATTACGTAGTTAGCGAGCGGGTGGTATGAGTCGGTCGAAGGGTCATAGGACTGCGCCGTTGCCGTGAAGGGAGTGCCCGCAGCCACCGTGCTTTTCTCGACCACCACGCGCCGCGGCTGCCCGAAGTAGAGGTACACGACGTCCTTATCCTTAAGTACGTACTGGTCCATGCCGAAGTCGGAGTACTTGCCGTTCACGACGAACTGCCATTCGTAGCACTTTTCGTTGAAGGCCGTGGACGTGATGCAGTTAAGCAGGAATGAGTTGTACTGGTTGAAGTACGCGAGGTTAGATACTTCGAAGGAAGGGATCGCCGCATCAAGCGTCATAAGGGCACCGAGAAGGCTGTCGCTAGCGACCGGGTAGCCGGTCGCGCTTGCCGTCGGCATAACGGTGGTCGTGCTGCCGATGGTGAAGGCCATGTCGCCGTCCCACGCCACCTTTTCGCCGAAGCGGATGACGAGTGATACCGTACCCGTCGCCAGTTCCGCAGTTACGGGAGATGCGAGCGCCTCGCCCGCAAGCACTTCTTCCTCCGCCCCGTCTTCAGTCGTGCTTGCTGAAGTCGTTGTCGCGCTTGCCGCCACTATGGTCGTGGTTCCCATCGGGAGCGTCGCTGAAGATTCAAAGGAGGGTGCTTCAGGGGCAGGAATTTCCTGAGGAGTCTCAATCACCGCTTCCGGAGCCGGTATTTCGAATTCCTGTTCAGGGTCGGCAACGGCTTCCGGGGCGGTTGATACCGGAACCTCAGCCGGCGCGTCCGCAAAGGCGAGCGGCGCCTGGCCTAGGAGAAACGACGTAATAAGAAGCAGGGATAGTAGTTTGGTACGCATAGTGGTTGGTTAATAGCTTTCTTCAAGATTCCATTCGATAACATCGCCTTTTTGTATGCGGGTTGAAGAGATGCCGGCGGCCGACTTCTTCCCGTTCACGTAAAGGATCCAGTAGCGGTCATTTCCGCTCGCGCGGCCGTTTATATGCGTTACGAATGCGCCCAGTCCCGTGTAGGAGCGGTACTGGTAGGTGAACGAAGTCTCCGCCTGAAGGCGGTCGAGCGCTTCTTTGAGCGTTGCGCCTTCAGGGGCGGTGAGGCCGTAGCGCACGCCGTCGACGGTGAGCGTCGCCGTTGCTTCTTGCGGCGTAGCCACAGTCGCCGCGCCCTTGCGCAAGGCGGTATCGGGCGCAACAGGTACAGGTGCGCGGACGATGGCCGTGCGCGGGAGGGGGGCGGGCGCTGCTGTCGGAGCCTCGTTGCCCGGGACGCTTGCTCCTTCAGTAGGGGAGTCCGTTACCGGAGCCGCGGGAGCCGCGTTTTCGGAGCGCCCGGCTAAAGTAATGCCCGCACCAAGCACGATGAGCAAGAGGGCGAGAAGCAGGAGTGTCCGTCGTTCAATACGCATAGTGATAAATAAAAAGCCTGCGCGAGCAGGATGTACGGTTCAGTATGAAAACGCACGGTCCTGCTCGGGAATAATGGGCTGTTCGTTGACCGGACTCGTCCTCCAAGGAGGCGTTACCGTTGCGGCACAGTAGAGGGATGTAACCTCATTTCCTATTCGCTTGCGCGAACCCGGGGATGACCCGGCGGACAGCCTGCATGCATTGTACGGGGTGGGGGGGAGAGGTGCAAATGAGGCACTACACGTGGATGCGCTCGCTCGCTTAGAAGGTGAGCATGAACATGTAGGCCGTCATGGGCGCCACCCAGATAACCCAGTCAGTGACCCCTTTTTGTGTACGCTGCGCGTTATGGAGCGGCTGGAGATAGAACTCCTGGAAGGTAAGCCCGAGTACGGCTGCGCAGAAAAGTACGTAAAGGATGACATTGCTGCCGAAGACTACTTGCGACACGAACCCAGCTGCGGTTATGAATATAATGGCCCCGACGAAGTGGAAGATCTCCCGATACATCATGAGCTTATACCCATAGCGCCCCGGCCCGTAGGTATCAAAGGCATGGGTGAGTGCGCTTTCATAGGAAAGCTTGCCGCGTACCAGATGCCCCTTGATGACCGTCGCAAAGGGGTACAGGCGGTCAGGCATCTCAACGAAATAGACGTATAAGGATTTTAGGAGTGCTCGTACCCGCATTCTCGTATGGTACCAAATGATTCTGCGAAGGCTCTGGCGCCTACAAGGCGCGCGGCTTCATCTTTGTGCTCCCGGCAGGAATCGAACCTGCATCGTCTCCTTCGGAGGGAGATATCCTATCCATTGAACGACGAGAGCGTGTAAATAGCCCCTGATTTATAGCACGATTTGCTGCCTTGAGGATTCGCGGGCTACAATGTCTTTCCTATGCGTACCATCACTATTCAAACGGGCTGGCTGAAACTCCTTATCGGTTGGGCTGCCGTCTTCATTATCCGCCTCCTCCCGTTCCGTCCGGCGAACTTCGAGCCGATGCTCGCGACGATGATGCCGTTTGCGACGCGCTTCGGCTTCCTCACTTCATTTTTGTTCGGCTTCCTCGGCATCACGCTCTTTGACGCGATGACTTCGGGCATCGGCTCGTGGACGCTCGTCACGGCCGCAGCCTACGGCGCGCTCGGCGTCGGCGCCCACCTCTACTTCGCGCGCCGCGAGGCGACGACGAAGAATTTTCTCGCCTTCGGCATCGTGGGTACGCTTCTCTACGACCTCGTGACCGGGCTTACTGTCGGCCCGCTTTTCTTCGGCCAGCCGTTCATGCTCGCCGTGGTCGGCCAAATCCCGTTCACGCTCATGCACCTCCTCGGTACGGTCGTCTTCACGCTGGCACTCAGCCCCGCGCTGTACCGCTGGGTCGTCAGGAACGACGCGCTTGAATTCCGCCTTGGGTGGGGCAAAGTGCGCGCATAGCGTCCTACGCGAATGCATACAGAAAGGCCCCGGTATCCGGGGCCTTTCTGTATATGGTGCTCTCGGTTGGAATCGAACCAACATTACATCCTCCGCAAGGATGCGTCCTATCCATTGAACGACGAGAGCAACGACTCCGACTGTACCTTTCTTGGACGTGCTTCGCAAGGATTAAAGCCGTAGCAAGGTCGTGATGCGGTCGATAAACGTTTCTTCGTGGAGCCCTTCGGGCAAGTGCCGAGATACGTATTCGTATATGACGACCGGGTCGTGGCCATTAATCGGGATCCAGAGGTGCGGCGCCAGTACGTGGTTTGTTTTTATGGATAGCGCCGGAGGCTGGTTCGTGTCGATGAACTCGAGGACGGAGAAGTCCCGCATGTCCTCGAACTGGTAGAGGTTGTCGTCGATGGCGATGCCGTCATCGTACACGGCGAAGTGGTGGAGCCGCGGCTGCTTTGCGGCTTGGAGCGCGATGGTGCCCGTACCGGTAAGGATAACGAGCGCGAGTAGGATATTGCCGAAGAGCACGGACGTAACCGCGATTGCGATGCTCACGATGCCGAGCGCCCAGTACCAATCGGTACCGCGTTCTTCAAACGAATACTGTTCTCCCGTCCACTCGTAAAGAGGGGTGCGTGCCATGCGGTAATGATAGCACCGCAAATGGACACAACGCGCGAATAGGTTGGGTGTTAAGCGCAGTGCGGAGGAGGTGGGATTCGAACCCACGAGACCTTTCGGCCTGGCGGTTTTCAAGACCGCTCGTTTCGACCACTCACGCACTCCTCCGCACTGCGCTTAACTATGCCGGCTCCGACGGCAGCGGGCCTTCGGGGGTATTGAACAGGGACGCCGTACGGTTCTCGTCCTTATCCTTGCGGAACCCGAGAAGGTACACGAGCTCAAGGATGCCGAACGTGTTTATGACGAGCATGGCGATGAACCAGTAGCGCTGGTAGTTCCGTGCGCTATACCAGAGCGCAAAGCCCTTGAGGGTAAGGGTCCACACTGCCGCAAGCGCGAACAGTCCCCAAAAAAGCGCGGGGCTGATACCGAGCTTGTCGCTTAAGTCGCCGAGTCCGGGAATGAGAAGCGCGTTCATGGCCAGAGCATAGCATGAGGCCTTTATATGGAAAGCCGTGAATGCCGTGGGGTAGTATGGAGCGATGCGGCATATTGGCATTGATTACGGCCATAAGAAGGTGGGCATCGCGCTCTCGGATGAGGCGGGCACGATGGGCTTCCCCCATGCCATCCTCCAGAACACGAGCGGGCTCGTTGACGACGTCGTACGCCTCATCGAAGAGAAGAACGTCGGTGCCATCGTCATCGGCGAGTCGCGCGACTTTAGCGGGAAGGACAATCCCATAGCGGCGGAGGCGCGTTCCTTTGCGGAAGCGCTCCGTGCGCGCACGGGCGTGCCCGTCTTTTACGAACCCGAGCTCTTCACGACGCAGGAAGCGCGACGTTTCCCGGACGGCACCCGAAGTCCGGGCAGCCCCGACGTAGACTCTTCGGCTGCGGCCCTTATCCTCACCTCCTACCTAGAACGGAGCGCAGGGGTATAATCACGGCCATGATAAGCATCGAAGAATTCAGCAAGGTGGAAGTGAAGGTCGGGACGGTCTTGAGCGCCGAGCGCGTACCCGAGACGGACAAGCTCCTTCGTCTTATGGTTGATTTAGGGGAAGAGGAGCCGCGGCAAATAGTGTCCGGTATTGCGGCGTACGTACCTGAGCCCGAATCGCTCGTAGGACGGCAGCTCTCGTTCGTGACGAACCTCGCACCGCGGAAGCTCCGCGGGCTTGAGAGTAACGGCATGCTCTTTGCGGTCGGGGAGGGTGATACCTTCGCCTTCGTTACTCCTGACAGGCCCGTGCCACCCGGAACTGCCGCGCATTAGCGGGCCCTGCGGGCGAAATCTCCCGGGCTTGGTGTCGCCGACTTGCCAGCCCGTATACGATATACTTTCGTTATGAAAGAGGCTTACCTTGATACCCGTATCCCGACACCCGAAGACCGGCAGAGGGAAAACATGGAGTCCCTGTTAGCTGCGCTTGGCCGCGACGGGACCGAAGAGGATCGGGCAGAGATAGAAACACACATTGCCGCACTGCGGGAAGAGATTTCAAAGACGCCGAAGGTGGGGAGGATGCTGGAAGTCGGCGTGGCAGCCCGGAATGAACTTGTCATCGCACTTACCTCAAAAGAACAGCAAGAGAGGATTTTAGAGACATTGTCTGAGCTCGGTATCTTCCCTTGGGAAGAACAGGGGCTCCTTATCATCGATCGCAAGAGTGACCTTAAGAAACTGGAGCTTGCGGGCATCTCCAAGCACGCCGTATTCAAACCGGAGGAACCGCCAAAGCCGGATACTGCCGTAGGGCCTGACATCGAGGCGCAACGGTATGCGTTCCCGCTCCCGCAGCAAGCGCCAGTTGAAAGGAGGAGGGAAGCGCGTCCGCCAAAGGTTCAAGAACTATTTGAAGCGCAAGAGCAAGAGCCTGGCGTTGATACGGAGTTACTCGACATCGTGCGTAAGTTTGATGCCGGCATCCTCGACGAGGATGATCCTGAGTTTGTGCAAGCCTACGGCAACATGCCGACACTCACCCTCTTTCCGCATAAATATGTGTGGGATAAGAAAGCAAAGGCCCACCTGCACGTGATAACAGGGGAGGCGGTGGGTCCTGAGGGAGAGGCTGAGCTTTTAGAAAAGGCGATACAAGGGGACGCGCGGGCTGCAGATGCATTCACCCGCATGCATGTCGGCTTCGTCGTATTCTTTGCGAAGCGCGTGCACGAAAAGTTTGGCGGCGATATTGATGAGATCTTCCAGGACGGCCTGCACGGCCTCACCTATGCGATGCAGCACTACGATCCAGAGGAGGCCGAAGACTCTAAGTTCACTTCCTATGCTGCCAAATGCGTTGAGGGATATATGCGGAGTGGGCTTGCGGCAAATAGGACACCGGTACGTGTCCCGGCAAACAACAAGAAAGCTGAAGTGCGCGGGCTGCGGAATAAGGAAGAAAAGAAAAAGCAACTTGAAGGCCCTGAATACGGCCTAGACGAGGATGAGGCACTTCGGATATTAGCGATAGAGAAACTCGAGAAACGGCTTCTTATCGGTGCGCAATTCGATCCTATTGAAAGCCATTTCAACGATGAGGCGTGGCAACAACAGGATTACTCAGGTAACTCCCTCGCGCAGATGCCTGAGCAGCCGAGCTACGTAGATGCTGAAAAGCTGAAGCAGCGCATAAACAAATCACTCCTCTCGCTCTCTCCTCGGGAAGAGATGGTCATCCGCCTTCGCTTCGGACTGGGAGAAACCGTACATACCGGTGAGGCTACGGTAAGTAGAACTGATTCTGAAGGGCTTACGGCAAGTGCGGTCGGGGAAATTATGGGGATTACCGGTGGGAGGGTAATTCAAATTGAGGCTAAGGCACTGCGCAAGATGATGCACCCGTCTCGGGCAATAAAAATGACTGGGTTTTACCAAGGCACACGGCGCATCGTCTCGGCCTCTCCCGAAGACCAGCCTTTCGAAGTAAAACGAACCGTGGAAGAGGGTGAACAGAAGAAGAAGTCTTTCGCAGGAGAATTGACGGGGAAATTTGGTTTCCGCAAGACGTGGAGTTCGGTTAGCTCACTAGCAGAAGAATTTAGTTCGCCGGCGTACAGCATTTCCCAGAGTGCTGAGAAATATAAGGATGAGCACCCTGAGTGGTTTAACGAAAATGGGGAACTGCACGAAGACCTCGTCGAGATATTAAAGCGCGAGGCAAGGGAGTCCAGGTACGGGCATAGGGGCTGGTAATACTTCTTGCGCCATTAGCTAACCGGTTCTAAAAAGCCCCCGCGCAACAGCGCAGGGGCTTCTCGTATATCGGGGCTTCACTTCCTCGTAAGGATAGTGTCCGGGGGCAGGTAACCCTCCTCCTTCACCTGCTGTAGCGCATCCTGCTCGCACGCGGCCCGGACTTCGAGCATGAGCGCTTCGGACGTCTCGCGCGGCGTGCCCTGCGGCATTATCTGGATGACCAGCATCCTCGCGCAGTAACGGACGACTTCCCGCGCGACCGACTCATGGAAGGCGACGACGGGCTCTTTCTTGGAAGAGAGGACGTAGGTGGTTCCCGCCTCCTCGAACTCGGCCGAATGGATGGGAGTAAGTCCCGGTTCGGGCGGGAATTCGCCGGTATCGAAAATCTGCCCGAGAAGCGCGGCACCGAGTAGTACAACCTGCAAAGAGCTCATGACAAATCCTCCTCAATACACGATATGTGTGGCATTCGTCGTACGCTGAGATTTACATACTCCCGTTAAAAATCAATGCATAGCATGGTTCCGTCCATGCGAGGCGCGGTATACTAGTCCGTAATGTCCCGCACCCTTTCGGATATCGCGCGCATCGAGCTCGCCCCGCCGCGTTATCTCGCCATGCCGACGGCCGGTATCGACGTATCGGCGAGTGGCGTAAAGATAGTGACGTTTAAGGAGACCCTCCACGGGCTCGAGCTGTATGACTTTGCCGAAGAGGTACTGCCACCTGGCACTATCCAGGGCGGGGAGATATCGGATCGCCCGGCGCTTGCGGCAGCCCTGAAGGCGCTTTCGAAGCGGTACGGCATCTCGGTTGCGAATATTACGCTCCCCGAGTCCCGCGGCTACCTTTTTGAAGCCGACGTACGCAGTACCAAGCCCGAAGAGCAGCGCATCGAAATTGAACGGCATCTCGATGAGTACGTGCCGCTTCCGGTAGGGGAGGTGATATATGACGCCGTGCCCCTGTCTTCGAAGGACGGTGTCACCCGGATGGTCGGCGTCGGGTACGCGCGCCGCGTCGTCGAGACGTCGCTCGCCGCCTTTGACGAGGCCGGTATCGCCGTCCGCGCCATCGAGGGCGAGGTCTTCTCGCTCCCGCGCGCGCTTCGTCCGCACGGCGACCAGGACACCATCCTCATTATTGATATCGGCAAGACGACCACGAAGCTCCTCATCGCCTCATGCCGGCTCCCACGCTTCGCGACCACGCTCGACATCGGCGGGCACGCGCTCACGCTTGCCGTGCAAAAGCACTTCGGCGTAACGGAGGAAGAAGCGAAGCGTGTGAAGGCCGAACAAGGCCTCCACGCGGGCGAGGAGAACCAGGAATACCTTTCGGCGATGCTCTCGACCGTGTCCGTCATCCGCGAAGAGGTTGCGCACCGCCTCGAGTATTGGCAGTCGCGCGGCCCCGTCACCCCGTTCCATGAGCCGGTGACGCGCGCGCTCCTTGTCGGCGGTAACGCGACCGTGCGCGGGCTCCCGGAGTACCTTGAGGCTTCGCTCAAGATCCCGGTCGAGCACGGCGACGTGTTCCAGAACCTCGCCTCGCGCGACGTCTGGCTCCCGCCGCTTGATTACACCGAGTCGCTCGCCTACGGTACGGCGATAGGGCTCGCACTACGAGAATATGTCGACTGAACTTACGAACCTCCTGCCGAAGCCGCGGTTTGCGGCCTTCCGTAAGCGCTACTTCTTGCGCCTGGCGACGGTCTTCCTCGTTGCGCTTACCGTACTTATCGTCCTCCATGCGCTCTTGCTCGTGCCAACGTACCTCTTCGCGCGCGGCGAAGCCGTACGCGGGCGCGCAGAGGTTGCGGCGCTCAATGCTGCAGCCGAGACGACGGAGGAGCAGGAGTTGGCATCGCGGACGGCGCTGCTGCGTAATTCGGTAGCGGCGGTCGTTGCCCGGCAGGCGGTCCCCGAAGTGACTGCGGCGCTTCGCGCCGTGCTTGCCGTGCCTCGCAGTGGCATCGCGCTCACCGGCTTCAATTACACGGCTCCGCTAAACGCGAATACCCAGGGACGTCTCGGTGTTTCAGGGGTAGCGTCTTCGCGCGATGCGCTCCGCGCATATGCTGCAGCACTCGGCGCGCTACCGTTCGTCTCCGCCGCCGACTTGCCGATAAGCGCGTATGCTAAGGAGAGTGATATTGAGTTCACGATTACTCTGACCGGAACCTTAAAGCCATGACCCGCCGCCTACCCATCAATTTCATACTAGCGATTGCGCTCCTGGTTGCAGCGCTCGCAGGGTACTGGTTCTGGTACGGCACCGTCACCAAGGTCGCCGCTGAAGCTGCGGAGCTCACGCAAAGCGTCCGCGAGCGCGGGGAGGCGGGAGGGCGCGCCGCCGCCGCGCGCCATGCACTCGATGATCTCGCCGCAGACGAGGCTGCCGTATACCAGCACTTCGTGGGTACCGATGACGTCGTGCCGTTTCTCGAATCGATTGAAATGACCGGACAGCGTCTCGGTGCGCGCGTCGAGGTCGTATCCGTAGGGAATGTGCCGGCAAAGCCGCAACAGCCCGCGCTCATTCAGGTTTCCCTCACCATTACCGGCTCTTTCGACGCCGTCATGCGCACGATAGGCGCAATTGAATACCAGGTGTATGACACGACGCTCTCGAGCCTCGTCATCGACTCTCCTTCGGGAGTATCGACGTGGACTGCTGCGGCGACGTATCTCGTCGGTGCGAAGCCGCAGGCGACCACTACCCCTGCCGCCCCCAAGACGCCATAGATATATGAAGCTACCTTCCCTAAAACTGAAGAAGTCGAGCGTAAAGACGCCGTCATACGGCACGAAGCTCCGTGCGTCCCGCGATTGGTTTGTGCTGGTCGGCATAGCGGTACTCCTCCTTGCGGGGAGCGTCGCTTGGAACGTGTGGACGTTTACGAGAGTGACATCCGGCGTCCCTATCTCGGACGAGCAGGGGCTTCAAAGCGAACGCCGCGTGAAGCTCGAACCGGCGCGCGCGATATTCGAACGGCGTGCGGCAGAGGAGGCGCGCTACCGGACCGAGTACCGCTTCGTTGACCCGTCGGTACGTGCTGGTAATGTTACTCCGCCGGCGCCAATAGCGACTTCGACGGCATCGAGTACCGCCCTTTAATATCCGCCCCCGTAGCTTAATGGATAAAGCAGGAGACTTCTAAGCTCTTGATCTTGGTTCGATTCCAGGCGGGGGCACTCGTAAGTTGTTCGTGGAGTAGAAGGCTGTACAGAGAATTCTAGTGGACATTGGAATATTTTATTCAAATCGCTTCATACCTAGCCGTCGAGTATCCAATATTTTGCTTGGTCCTGTCGGCATACGTTAGCGAGGGGATAATTCCTCCGCGGCATATTTCCTTGTGGGATACTGGAAGTACCGTATGCAGATAGAGAAGATATATATAGGTGGCTGGTTCCAGCGGACGACGCTCCATCTCGCGGAGATTTATGACTTCCTCAAGGAGGCGGATTCTCCACTCGACCTCGAGAAGGGGAAGCTCGAACAACTCCACACGGCGCTCTCGCTTGAACAGGTGGAACTCAAGGTAACCAGCCTGGAATATATAAAGGCCGGGACCGCGGAAGGCTTCGGAGTCGAAATGTTCGAGGACGGGCTTATGGTGCTGAGTTCCGACTCAGCGCCTGGGACGGATGAGATCAAGGAGAGGATTGAAGCGCTGACCGCCTATTACGAAAAGCGGCTGTCTCCTGCGATCAGCTACCTCTTCAGCCTCGGCGCGCCAATACCCAAGGAGCTCGCGAACATAAAGAACATTTACCCTTACTTCCTCGTCGTCCGTGACGGCAGCCGGGAGGAAGTGCTGGAGCTCCTTAAGGTCTTCGGGGAAGAAGAACATTTTGAGATACGTGAGCCGGGGTTCGAGATATACCGCGGAGACAAGCTGTACGTGATTATCCTCAAAGAAGCGACGCATGAGAGCGCTAAGCGTTTTATCGAGGAACAGGTATTCATCCGCGAATTCAAGGGACAGCTGCACCGCTACCTGAACCTGCACCGGACCATTTGGGAACGCATCGCAGAGGTGAAGGAGAAAGGCGAAATACAGGGCAAGGACGTGGGCGCCTTTACGACGAAGATTGAAAGCTACGCAAAGACCATCAACCTCATCGAGGCCCGCATCAACCAGATGGGTGCCTACTTGAGGACGCGCGAGTCGGTCGCGAAGAACGACCCGCACATGAAGGACTTTGTCGCCGTACTCTCGTTCAAGCACGAGACGCTTGCCGATACGCTTGAGTACGTGAAGGAGATTTGGGGCATGACGAAGAATTACGTCCAATCAGCCCAGGGGCTCTTCTCGGCGATCCAGGCGAAGGCTACCGAGTCGTCGGTCAAAAACCTCACCATAATCACGTCGATGGGCGTCGGCGCCACGCTCATAGGGCTCTTCGCCCAGGAGGCCCCTGAATTTACCGGGTTCGGCGTCTTCTATTTCTTCGCGCTTGCCTTCATCGGCTGGCTTGCCAATAAGACGATGGGCAACGTCGCGCAGAGGCGCAAGTACAAGATCGAGGATACGGAAGTCGCGAAAGACCTCTAGCGTGTGTCGCGGAGTGCGATGGTCGGCAGGATGCCGAGGAGCATCACGGCGCCAAGCGCTACGAACAGGGCTCCGAGAGGCAGTATGAAAAGGAGACCGACCGCAGTAAGCGGCCCGACGATGTAGGCCGCAGGGTAGAGCATCCGGAAGGAGCTTACCTCCCCGGCCTCCTTGCCGGTCACGTGCTTAAAGAAGTAGGCCTCGCTCCCGATATCAAGGCATACGGCACCGACCCGCGTCATGAAGAGGGCGGCTCCCCAGACGAGGACGCTGGTCGAGTCAGTCGCCGCAATCGCCGCCGTAGATGCGGCGATGATGACAAACCCCGCAAGAAGGACTTCCTGTTCTCCCCAGCGCGTGTCCTCGAGTTTGCCGATAAGCACCTCAAACAGCAGGAACGGTAGGAGCATGACGGCAAACACCGTACCCATCTCGGCAAGCGTGAGGCCTACGTGCTCGTGGAGGTACACGGGTGTGTATACGATCATGATCGAATAGAACAGGCGGAGGAGGAACTGGATCATGAAGACGCGCCGCAAGTCTGCGGACTCGGCGAGGTGCCGGAACACGCCCCCAAAGCGGGGCTTTTCGTATGCGGCGTCGCGGAACCGCCGGAAGAGGATGAAGCCGAGTGCGGCAAGGGGGATGAGCATCGCGGCCGTAACGGTGTAGAGGATGGAGAAGGGGCCGCGTGCAAGGAGGAAGACCGCGAGGAATTGCGCAACGATATACGCCCCGTTCGTGAGCGTAGCCATGAGGCCCCGTCGGCCCCCAATCTTGTCCGGGTCTGCCGACACGGTCTGCAAGAGGATATCGAGCAGCACGTACATGGCCATCGAGAGCGCGAGCGCCACGGGGAGCATGACGGCCACCGGAGCGAGCCCGGTACTCGACGCGATCGCGAAGAAGAGTACGCTCGCGAACAGCAGCCCCCCGGTAAAGAGGTAGCGGTCGCCGAATAACGGGAGAAGTCTCGGGATGAGCAGCAGCAGGAGGATTGCGAGCGCATATCCCGCAGCAAATACGAGGCCGATGCCTTGGTCGGTAAAGCCGCGGTCGAGGAGGAAGGACGAGTTGAAAAAGAGCAGCAGTCCGAACTGGACGCTGTAAGAGAAACTGACGATGTATACGCTACGGCGTAATTTTCCTGCTTCAGTCATGACCGTTAACTTACCGCTGCTGGAGGATGTCGAGCAGGATGCCGAGCGCGATGAGGACGCGCCGGTCAACGTCGACCCCTTCTTCTACGGCTATTTCGTACTGGTCGCGGAGGCCGCGCTTCCTGCGGTGGTAGCCAGCCGGTTCACCGTCCTTTATGAAGTCGAAACCGAACGGCAGTTGCTCAAGGAGCTCCCCGACGACCGGCACAAACGCGCCGAGCCTCCGTACGAGAGCGACGATGAGGTTTCGTTCGACGGCCGTAAAGAGAAGCGTGTCGTCCATGCGGTACACCGCCCATGTGCTTCGCAGCAGTGACTCGACGAAAAGTTTCTGGATGTACCCGACCTGTTGCCCGTTCCCG
This sequence comes from Minisyncoccota bacterium, assembly GCA_036399335.1. Classification (GTDB taxonomy): domain Bacteria; phylum Patescibacteriota; class Minisyncoccia; order Phycocordibacterales; family Phycocordibacteraceae; genus C7867-001. Next base: position 78,026 of record DASWNF010000014.1, on the reverse strand, counting down.
TCCGACACCAGGTATTTACCGTGGATGTCGAATACTTTTTCGGCCGCAATGGAGAACAGGACTTCGTCTTTCGATGCGTCTTTCCAGACGCTGACCTGCTCGCGCAGGTTAAAGCGCTTCTGCTCGGCAAAGCCGATGGGGCTGCCCGTGTCGTCATGTATATCAAACCGGTTCACGAGTGCGGTGAACTGCTGTGAGATGGTGAACCGGTTACCTTTTATGCTGTGCATATGCCCATACTACCAGTACTCACGGGCTCATCGTACCTATCCACAAGCTCATCCGCGTACGGACTAAATAGGGGTATGCTTAAGGGGAATCCCTAAAACAACTCTATGTCCGACAAAAAACAGGCCTCCGTCGTTTGGATCGCATTCGTACATGCGCTCTTTACGTTCATTGCTTCAATCTTGCTGCTCATCATCCTTATCTTCCTCATCGGTGCGCTCTCCATCCTGTTTGGGTATGACGAGGGAGATATCGATGCGCTTTCCGTCAGCAACGTAGGGCTCGCCGCCGCCGTCGCCTTAAACCTCCTCGTGCTTTGGTACAGCACCGCCAATTCGGCAAAGGTAGTCTTCCGCCGGTATGTCGACGTCGACAAGACGAAGCTCCTCAACACGAGCGCGATGTTTTACGCAGGCATACTGCTGCTCGGCGTAATCGCCGAACTCGCCTTCTTCAAGAGCCTGACATGGGATAGCGCCGCTATCATCCTCGACCTGGCCCTCTTCTACGTTATTACGAAGAAATACCTCGCAGGGTAGCCACCGCCCCTTGGGAAAAGAGGGAAGGGTGATACAGTCTTGCCATCGCCCGGGTGGTGAAATTGGTAGACACGCTACGTTCAGGTCGTAGAGCCCGCAAGGGCGTGGAGGTTCAAGTCCTCTCCCGGGCACCGATGAAAAAAGCGTCCGCAGGGCGCTTTTTTCAGGGAGGCCTCCTCTCGGCACCCCCAGTGCTTTAAAAATCTCCTGCTTTGCGGTATGTTTTCAATAACGCGCGCTTAGCTCAGTTGGTAGAGCACCCCGTTTACACCGGGATGGTCGGGGGTTCGAGTCCCTCAGCGCGCACCGTATGCAGGTCTCATCAGGACAGAATGTACCTTTCTGGAAGCGCGGCGTGCCGTTGTGGGTCATCGGTGCAATCGTGCTCGGCCTCGTGGCCATCGGCTCGGCCTTGCTCGGGTATAGCTACGTAAGCGGCACCGCGTCGCTCTTCCGCCATGTGCCTGTGCAGACCGAGGAACTCGAATACGGCTCGTACCCCTCGCTCTCGAATATCGACCACTTTAATACGGTAAAGAACCGGCTCATCACTGACGGCGCGACGTTCGTCGAGGCCGACCTCTCGGGCATGGTCATCCGGGTATACACGGAAGGGAAGGTGAGCCGGGAATTCAAGATACTCACGAAAGGCCGGGAAGGCTCCTGGTGGGAGACGCCTGCCGGCGTATACCGCATCGAGTCCAAGGAAGACACGCACTTCTCGTCTTTCGGGCACGTGTACCAGCCATGGAGCATGGCCTTCCAAGGGAACTTCTTCATCCATGGCTGGCCGCACCATCCCGACGGCACGCCGGTCTCTTCGCAATTCTCAGGCGGCTGCATCCGGCTTTCGGACGCGGACGCCAAGGCCGTGTATGACCTCGTTTCCGTCGGTACGCCGGTGATCGTCTTCGAGCAGGATTACGCCGGTGACGCCTTCGCCTATGAGCCGCGGCAGGCAGACGTTTCGGCATCGAGTTACCTCGCGGCCGACTTGCGGAACAACTTCGTCCTCGCCGAACACTCCTCAAAAGAGCCCGTACCTATAGCCTCCCTTACGAAATTCGTTACGGCGCTCGTGGCCGCCGAGTACATCAACCTCGATAAGCCCATCGGGATTACCTCATCCATGATCGAGGCAACGACGCGCCCGCGGCTTGTCCCCGGTTCGAGCGTGCAGGCATTCCAGCTCCTCTACCCGCTTCTCCTCGAGTCCTCGAATGAAGCGGCCGAAGCGCTTGCGCGCTCGGTCGGCCTCGACCGCTTCGTAAACCTGATGAACAAGAAGGCCGAAGCTATCGGCATGACGAACACGCATTTCGTCGACCCGTCCGGCAAGAAGTTCGAGAACGTTTCAACTGCGGAGGACCTCTTCGTGCTCCTTAAGTACGTCTACAACAACCGGAGCTTCGTCCTCAAGATGAGTACGGGAGAACTCAATACGAGCGCCTATGGTGAACCTATCTATAAAGACCTCACGAACTACAATGACTTCGGCGTCACCAATGCGGAATTCGTCGGCGGCAAGGTCGGCCAGACGCTTGCGGCGGGAAACACGGCCATTGCCGTCTACAACATCACCATCCGCGGCGAGAAGCGCCCCATAGCCATCGTCCTCCTCGATTCACAGGACATCGGCCGCGACATGCGCGAGATGGTGAACTACGTGCTCCGCGAATACTAAGCATGGAACGGCTCGAAGCAGTCGTCTCGGGAAAGGTGCAGGGAGTCTGGTATCGCGATTTCGTCGTACGGGAAGCGAGTGCGCTTGGGCTTACCGGCACGACCTCCAACTTACCTGATGGCACGGTGCGCGTTGTGGCCGAAGGCCCACGGGAGAAGCTGGAGGCGCTCATTGGGCGCCTCCATGAGGGCCCGCCGCTCGCCCGCGTGTCGGGCGTGGTGCCCGTATACCTTCCTGCTACGGAGGAATACGATGGCTTTGCCATCGCGTACGCCTAGCGTGCTAGGGTGTGGCCATGGAACTGCCCATACTCTTTGAAGATTCGGAACTCGTCGCCGTAGACAAGCCGGCAGGTGTCATGACGCATCCGGACGGCGTGACCACCGAGGAAACGGTGAGCGACTGGTTCAGTACCCGGTACCCGGCGTCGGCTGATGTCGGCGAGACCCAGCGCCTCCCGGATGGCACCGAACTCATGCGCCCCGGCGTGGTCCATCGCCTCGACCGCGACACCTCGGGCGTGCTCGTCCTCGCTAAGACGCACGCGGCGCACGCGTGGCTCAAGAGCGCCTTCCAAGAGCGGGAGACGCATAAGACCTATCTGGCGTTCGTGTACGGTGTGCCCAAGGAGAGGGAAGGGACCATCGATTTCCCGATAGGGCGCTCACGGAAGGACTTCAGGCTCCGTTCGGCGCAGCCTAAGGCGAAGGGACGGATGCGCGACGCCCTCACCACGTACACGGTCGTGGGCGATACGGGTACGCACGCGCTCCTTGAGGTCATGCCCCATACCGGCCGCACCCATCAGATACGCGTACACCTTAAGGCCATACACCATCCAATCGTCTGCGACCCTTTATATGCGCCAAACCACGCCTGCGACCTCGGCTTTTCGCGCCTCGGGCTTCATGCCGCACGGCTCGAACTCCCGCGCCCGGACGGCACCCGTCTCATACTCGAGTCCCCGCTACCCGAGGCCCTGGCGGCCGCCGCCGCGCGCTTCAGGTAGGCCACCGTTTTGCTTTTATACTTGCGTATGGTAGATTCTCTCCATTATGCAGAACGTTATCACTCCCGTTAAGACCGAGGAGCGGGTCAAGCTTGGCATCCGTCCCGGCGACACCGTACGCGTCCACCAGAAGATCATGGAGAAGGGCAAGACCCGTATCCAGGTATTCGAGGGCCTCGTACTCGCCGTGAAGCATGGTACGGAACCAGGTGCGACCTTCACGGTCCGCGCCACGATGTCCGGCGTCGGCGTCGAAAAGATTTTCCCGCTCTACGCACCGTTCATCGAGAAGATTGAAATTGTCCGCCGCTCGAAGGTCCGCCGCGCAAAGCTTTACTTCATCCGCGACAAGGTCGCCCGCGAAGTCCGCCGCCAGCTCCGCAACATGCGCCTGGTCAAGATCTCCACCGACGACTTCAAGGAGGAAGAGAAGCCGGAGGAAGTCACCGAAGCTGCCGTCGAGGAAGTCCAGGAGAACGATCCTGCACAGAAGCCCGATGGCACCGAGATGGCTCCTGCAGAGGAGACCGCAGGCGCTCCTGAGACCCCTGAGGTACAGGAAACCGCCCCAACCGACGAGAAGAAGGAGGGATAAAAGAAAGAGCCGGGAAACCGGCTCTTTCTTTTTGGTCTGCCGTTGCGTATAGTATGCGAGTTCGCACCTGCCCAGGTGTTGAAATTGGTAGACAAGCATCCTTGAGGTGGATGTGCCGCAAGGCGTGGAGGTTCAAGTCCTCTCCTGGGCACAAAATGCAAAAGCGCCCTATGGGCGCTTTTGCATTTTGTCTGTCTTCCGGACGGCACGCTATACTCTCCCCAATGGCACTCTTCACCGGCAAAGGAGACGGCGGCACGACGAAGACGTTCGGCTGCGACCAGCAGCGCATCTCAAAATCGTCCGAACTCCCTGAAGCGCTCGGCACGCTCGACGAGCTGAACTCGTACCTTGGTCTTGCGAAGGTGAAGGCAGCTGCGCTCCGTGACCCAAAGGTGCCGCTCGGTATGCGCACGAAGGCGATGTCGCGCATTATTGCCGACATCCAGGAGACGCTCTTTATCGTGCAGGCCGAAGTTGCCGGTGCGCCGAAGCGGGTAGGGAAGCCGAAGGTGACGCAGTCGGAACTCATCATAAACACGCTCGAGGCGCTCATGCCGCCCATCACGACCTTCACTGTCGCTGGAGGTACGGAGCTATCGGCTACGCTCGATGTGGCGCGCACCATCTCACGTCGTGCGGAGCGCCGGGTTATTGCCGTCGACGAGCTGGGGCTCCGGAAAGTTTCGCCTCATACCAAGGCCTATTTGAACCGCCTCTCGTCACTCCTTTTTGCGCTCGCGCGCTTCGCAAACGAGAGCGCCGGCATCCCGCGCGAGACGCCGTCCTATAAATAGCCGACGCTTTGTGTTATAAGAATCACACTCGCATGGCGAGAGATGGCGGCCTTAGCTCAGCTGGTAGAGCATCGGTTTGTGGTACCGACGGTCATGGGTTCGAGCCCCATAGGTCGCCCCAGTATTTGAAGTTGTATTTAAAAGATGGTTTACGAGAGTAAAACAGGAATCGAACCTAGCTGAAACAATGGTCGCTAAGCCAGGTGTACAATCTAGCCATGGCATCTATTTCAGATTTAAAGGGGAAGGCGAACGTCTCCACGTTCGCGTCTACTCTAGGGAAGTCGACCATTGCCAAAGACAGTCCTGAGTATCAGTTGATAGAGCAGGCCGTAGAGGTTCTTATCGATAACGGGTACGGCATCCTACACGGCGGCTACGCCGGTGGCGCGATGTCAGCGGCAAGCGATACAGCAAATAGGTTGATACAAGAGAAAGGTCTTCCAAAGGAAATAAATATAGGCGTGCCCCAGAAAGAACACGATGGACTCTGGGAGCGCGTGACAGACTCGAGCTTTACGGAAGCTGCAGAAGACATCTTTGTGCGACTCAAAGTTGTGACGTCCGGAGACATTGTCGTCATTTGCCCACTAGGAGGTGACGGAACCGAGCTCGAAGAGACAATCGTATTTCACGAGAATGTGATTCGAAATTCTATGGGAGAACAGGCAAAACCCCTTATTTTCCTCCAGACACCCGAGGGCACAGATTGGCGCAAACTGATTGAGACAAAACTGGCTCTCCTAGATACTTCCGTTAAAACAGTTTCGGAGTACTCCTGGCTCTACTTTGTGGATTCAATAGAGGCTTTTGGGAGTCTTGTTACTGAGCTGAAGGGGTCTGCTACTTCCTCCTAATCGAATGCTATTGTTTTGGCATGGATAAGCACATACAGGATCTCATCGACGCAGCCTCTAAGGAGTCGAAGGGCATCTCGATATTAAATACCGCAGATCAGCTAGAGGCCTTCTATCTATCGAATCTCGATAACTATAAGCAGTGGAGAGGAATCGCGAGCATTGAAGACTGGCTCCCAGTAAACCCGGAGTTCCTGCAGGAGTTTCGTAGAAAGCTGAGTGAAAAAGAGGTCGACACGCGAATCATCTTCAAAGAAAGCGGTCTGAAGTACGAGATCGCCGAGCTGCCTCATCGCCACGTAAAGGTGGTGCCGGACTCGTACACCTTCAAGAGCAGCATTGACATTCTCGACGATAAGATCCTCATCATGAATCCGCACCAGACGGTTCTCGGCCTCGTCATCGAGAGCAAGGTACTCGTCGACGTGTTCATCGATATGTTCGATATGCTTTGGACCTCGCTCCCGGAGAGAAGCTAGACTCATGCACGAGTACGGCAAGACAAACTGGGAGACGCTGTGGGAACGTCTCGAGCAAGAAGGAAATGTCGGAATCGACCACGTTATAAACCCATATCTGTACCCACGCCTCATAGCCTTCCTAGCTGAGCACCCGAAGGCCGTCGTTTCTGACTTCGGCTGCGGTACGAATCTCATGGGAGTGCAGCTCCTCTTTGGTTACGTTTCCTCCATCCCAGGATTCAAAAAAGTGAGTGCGGTGGACCAGGCCCGATTCAATACGCTTTTGTATCTGGGAATCGAAGGCTCCCAAGAACTCGTAGACCAGTCCAACAGATACTTCCAAGACATCGGAAATCCTCGTAACATCGGCACCATAAAGGCGCATATAGGAGAAGGGCTTGAGGCACTCTTCGACAACGGCACGGTCGACCTCTGTACTTCTCGGAACTTTGTAATGCATCTCTCCCCGGTCGACTTCGAGGCGCACTTTTCATACGTGGCGAATATGCTGAAGCCGGGGGGATCGTACATCTTCGCTACGCTCAATCCCGCCTATGAACTCGAAAAAGCTGGACGCCCTCTAGTTAACGGAGAAAAGTACGACTTCCTTCACGGAAAGACAGGGGAGTACGGAACCTTCTACCACTACTACAAGACCCAGGAGTTTTACGAAGAGGTTATGAGTAGGTACTTTGATATTCAAGAACAGGTGACGTGCATCCCGAAGACGGACCGTTATAAAGACAGTCACGCTCGGTATTACGACCCAGATTTTCCGATGGCCTTTGTTTATAGCTTAAGCGTGAAATAGAACCCGCTTTCTTTAAAGAGAGACACTTCCCAGGCAGTTCTTAAGTGAACACTATATACTTCGTCAATGTGGGACATATTCCGACGAGGTTTCGAACTCGTTAAATCGGCTCCGGCCGTGATTGTGCCAGTGCTCATATTCCTTGTCGTGAGCGAACTTATGCGCTCACCGGCGGCCGGTATCCATGCCAATGGCGGCATCGGAAGACAGATTCTGGAGATTCTCTTGAATCCTGCTGTCCTAGCCGTTCTAGGCGTTGCTTTTGTAATAAAGATGATCTCGGTCTTCTTCTCAAATGCGGACATGTACTTAGCATATGAAGGGAGGGCAAATCGATACAAACTCATCATGAGTCGCGTCGGCGTCCGTTGGCTCGCGTTTCTAGTGATTCTTTCAGTTTTATGGACGGGAGTGTTTTGTCTATTCGGGCTTGCCGTCATTATTGCTGCTGAAGCGTACCTACCATTCCTAGTGGCTTTGACAGTCATTGCAGTGATTGCGCTTCCACTGTTCCCGCTGTACTACCTCGGCATTTCACTCGGGTCGCTCATTGCGATTGCTGCTCGATTGGATGGGCTAAGTCACTCAGAACTGCTCCACCGAGTGTGGAGCAGCCGTTCGCGTGTGTATGGCTATTACGCGCTGCGATCTGTAATCGACCAGACTGTTGTAGTTGTTGTTCCAGTAGCTATAGCCCTACTCGTCCCTTCTAAAGCCCTCGGTCTGGCGCTGACTATTATCCTGATTACGTTATGTGTTTCTTACATACGTGCGAGCTTCATGGCCTTTAAGAGAGATATTTTGTTGACGGTGAAGTAGCCTCCAACGAGAAAACTTGACACCCCTTTCATCAAAGGGAATAGTGTAGTTCGCCTCGCAAATAGGAGATCTTTCCGTGGACCAGTCATATCCCGCCATTTCGCTGATCGTTCAGGCCGACAAAGGCCAGAACGTTTTCTCACTCGAAGGCATGCAGCTGCCGTCTTTCCCGGCGAAAATGCTGGATGCGCCCGGCATCAAGCTCAAGGTCGTCCGCAAGGATGGCTCGGAGTCGGATGGCGTTGTGCGTTCCTTCGCGCCCTTCCCGAACGGCGTCGAGCAGCCCCCCTACTTCGACATCCCCGACATGGACAAGCGGCACGAGTTCGCGCTTTCCGCCGCCGACTTCAACGAAGGCGATGTCGTCCAGATGATCGGCCTCCCGCCTCTCTTCTGGGTGCACCTCATCGACGAGGTGCGCAACCAACTGGGGAGCTGCGGCGACCTGCTGGAACGCTTCGATGGCCTGCGTTCTCGGTTCGTGAGCATCTTTCGTTCTCCGGAGGAGACGGACGAAGCAAAACAATCTGCGCAGCTGGCCTTCATCGAAGAAGCGGAACGCGCTTTCGGTGAGCTCGGCAAACGGCCTGACCGGCCAACCCTCCTTCTCAACCAAGCTTGAGAAGGAGACGAGGGCTGCCCTTCTTCTATTAAGCGGCTAAGCGAAATCAGCAATCGCACTCAGCTTCTCCCGCACCCCCATCATGTATTCCTGGTCTGATAGTATGGTTAGAATAACGTTCTGACTCTGGCCCCAAAGAAAAGACCCTGACGGGCTTTTTCGCTTTCTCTTTACGGCAGAGCACGGTATACATAGCGCATGAAATCCTTTTTCGAAGAATTCAAGAAATTCGCCCTCCGCGGCAATGCCGTCGACCTCGCCGTCGGTATCGTGATCGGTGCGGCCTTCACGGCAGTTACGAACTCGCTCGTAACGAACATCATCACGCCGCCCATCGGGCTCCTCATCGGCGGCATCGACTTCAGCAAGCTCGGGATCGCGCTCGGCGGTGACGCCGTCATCGGCTATGGCCTCTTCATCGAAGCCATCGTGAACTTCGTCATCACGGCCCTCGCGCTCTTCCTCCTCGTCAGGTTCATTAACCGCCTCACCGCAGTTGCGCGCAAAAAGGAAGAAGACGAGAAGGCGGCGCCGGAGGAGAAGGCCGCAGACGTCGCGCTTCTTGAGGAAATTCGCGACCTCCTTAAGGCGAGACCATAGTATGAAGGAACTACTTTTCGGCATCGTCCTCATACTCGTGCTCGGCATCGGCGGGTTCGTATACCGCAACGTCCTTGAGCGTCCCGACATCGGGCTTAACCTACCGCAGGAATGTAATGCGGATGCGAAAGTCTGTCCGAATGGCGCGACCTTGGGGCGAAGCGAGCCCGGCTGCGCCTTCCCTGCGTGCCCGCTTCCGAATATCGAGCTCGCGACCTTGGGTATAGCCTTCGCCCTGCCGCCCGGATACGTTGAAAACCGAAATGCGCCGATGCCTGGCGACGACTTAATTGCGGCGTATGAAAAGGCCTCGGTTACAACGGGCGTGCCGCATGTCATCGTCCTTCGCCGCTACGCAATCCCGGCAGGGAAGACGGCAAACGATGTCATGCTCGCCGAGACGTCATACGACACGTCGGGCGAACCGGTTAAGGCGATGAGCGAGTTCACCCCGGTCGCGATTGGCGGGAGGAACTTCTACCGGATCACGACGGACCGTTTTGAGGCGCAGGTGCATACTGTCTATTACCTTCCGCGTGCATCCGACGTACTGCGCTTCGAAGTCCTCGAACTTGATGTCACGAACTGGACCGACCCTTCGCTCGTCGTCACCGACTTGCCCGAGCACCGGGCGCTTACCACCCTCCTCGAGAAGTTGCAGACGAATTAAGGAGCGCGTAAAGAAAAAGCCGCGAGCTTGGCTCGCGGCTTTTTCTTTACCGTACGCCCGCTTTGTTAATGTGCGTGGTCTTCTGCGTGCGGCGTTTCCATGTGCGCTGCCTCAAGTGCGTGTCCAGCTTCAGGTCCTTCGTGGGCATGGTCGGCTTCGAGGCCGAGCAGGAGGAACATGGCGGCAACGCCGGCTATGATTGCGGCAAGCTGCGCGATGGATACGCGTGCGGAGGTCGACTTATGGAGTTCCGGGATGAGGTCCGAGAGCGCAATGTAGATGAAACCTCCGGCAACGACGGGGACGAGGAAGGTCGTGAGGACTGCGGCGTACTGGCCGAGCGCAAAAGCAGCAACCGCACCGATGACGGCGAAGAGCCCCGAGAGGAAGTTAAACCAAAGCGCCTGGGACTTCGTATATCCGGCGTGAAGGAGCACGCCGAAGTCCCCGATCTCCTGGGGAATTTCATGGAGGATGACGGCGATGGTCGTGGCGATGCCCGCCTCAATGCTTACGGAATACGCGAGGCCGATGATCAGGCCGTCTATGAGGTTATGCACGCCGTCCGAGAACAGGATGATTTTGCCGACAGGGTGCACGGCAGGCTCGGACGACTCGATGCCCTGGTGGTGGTGCCAGTGGAGACCCTTTTCAATGACGAAGAAGAAGAGCACGCCGCCGACGATGCCGAGCGAAACTACGACAGGATCCGCTGCCGCCTCGAAGGCCTCGGGGATGAGGTGGAGGAAGGCGTCGCCCAGGAGCGCGCCGACGGCAAGCGAAACAAGCACGAAGAGGCCCTTCCTTAGGCGGTCGACGTTCATCGACAAGGTAACCGCCCCCACGAGGGAGAGGAGGCTTACGAGAAGGACGCTGCCGAAGGCAAAGAGATAGGTTTCAGTCATGGGAATACGTTAACGGGGATAATGGGGTGCGCTCAGGCGTGGGTGTGGGCAGAAACAGGTTCCCGCGATTCAATACCGTAGAGCATGCGCGATGCGATAAGGGTCGTCAAGGGTACGGCCAAGATAAGGCCGATGCTACCGATGAGGATGCGGACGATCTCGGTCGCAAAGAGCTCGCCGTTCACGATGTACGCCGCGCCCGACGTCGACTGTTGGAGCAGCAAGAGGAGCGGAAGGGAGGCGCCGACGTAGGCGATGGCGAGGGTATTCACGAGCGCCCCGATGTGTTCACGCCCGATGCGGAGCCCGCGGCGGTATGCCTCAACCCTTGAGAGGTGCGGCGCTGCGCGGTAGAGCTCATCAACGGCAACGGCCTGGCCTATCGCTATGTCATACAGGACGCCGAGAAGCCCGATGATAATCCCGCCGAACAAGAGGCCGACCATGCTGATACGGCCTTCGGTATTGAAGTTAAGGTAGACGTTCGTTTCGGTCGTGAAGCCGGACAAGCTCCCTGCGTTAACGGCCCAATACGCTGCAAGACCGGTGACAATGACGGTTGCGATCATGCCGAGGACGGCCGACGAGGTCGCGCGGTTGAAGCCGTGGGTGACGTACGACCCTGCGATGATGATGAGCGAGGATACGCCTATGGAGATGAGGATGGGGGAGTGGCCGCCGTAAATCCCCGGAAGGAGTAGGTAAAAGATGAGGAAGAGGCTGCCGATGAGGCTCGCGAGCCCCCGTATCCCCTGGAGCCCGCCGAAGAGGAAGAGTAGGACAAGGAAGGCTGCGAGAAGCGCGCCGAGGACATGCAGGCGGTAAGGCTCCGATACCGACCACATCTCTGACCCGTCAGGGCTTATGAGGTGCCGCGCATAGAACACGTCCCCGGGCTCAAGCTGCGTAAAGTCGTTTTCGAAGGTCACCGTTTGCCCTTGTTCCGGACCGTTCAGTATTTCGACGGTAAGCGTTTGTTCTTTCTCCTCGACGTTTGAGCCCGGGACGGGCACGGTGCGCTCGTTACTCACGCTGACGACGCGCGCCTTGGCGTTGATTTCCTGGTCGGGAGCGAATTGGGCGGGGTCGATCTCGGCTTCCTGCGCATATGCGAGGAACGGTGCAGCCAGGAAGGCGAGGCTGAGGAAGATACGTAGGGCAGGCATGCGGGTAAGTATAACTTTTCCAGTGCTACACTTTCCCTATAGCCTAACCAATTTTGCATGAATGAAACCCTAAAGAAGCTCACGAACGATTATGGCCGCCTCCTCGCCTACGCCGCCTTTGCCGTACTCGTCCTCCTCGCGCTCTTCTTGCTTGCGAAGACCGTCGATGCCTTCGACCGGATGGGCAAGTCGCCGTACGCAGGGCCGAACGTGATTAGCGTATCCGGCACCGGGAAGGCGCAGACGCCGCCGACTATCGCACGCGTGCTCTTTACGACCCAGGAGACGGCAGCGACCGTCGCCGAGGCGCAGGAGCGGGCAAGCACCCGTACCCGCACGGCGCTCGAAGCCGTCCGCGCGCTCGGTATCGAAGACGCAGACGTACAGGCCGCAAGCTACCAGACCTATCCGCAGTACGCGCAGCCGCAGCCGTGCGTGCCGGGTGCAATTTGTAACCAGGGGAATACGCGCATCGTCGCGTACCAGGTGAGCCAGTCGGTCACCGTAAAGATCCGCAACACGGACGCGGCTGGCGAAGTGCTCCAAGCGCTCGGGAATGCCGGAGTGCAGAACATCCAGGGCCCTAACTTCGAAGTTGACGACGACTCGGCCGTCATGGAAGAAGCCCGCGGTGAAGCCATCAAGGACGCGCGCGACAATGCACGCATGCTCGCGCGCCAGCTCGGCGTTAACCTCGGCGATGTCGTCTCGTTCAGCGAGAGCGGCACGCCGTACCCGATGCCTGCATACGGCATGGGAGGGGGAGTCATGATGGACGCGACGTCAGCACGAAGCGAGAAGGCAGTGCCCCTGCCTCAAGGCCAGAATGAGTCCGTCGTTACCGTCACGGTCACGTACGAGATCGAGTAACCCATCAGGGCTACACGCGTAACAAAAGCCGCAGCACTGCCGCGGCTTTTCCCGTTGGTTCGAAACCTAGTCTGCCAACTAATGTGAAGCCCGCGCCGAAAGCGGCGCGGGCCAAGTCATTTCCGAAAGAACACACGCTCACCAGGGTATCTGTAGGGAATCGTGGCCCCCCTAAGTAACCCACCATGGGATCGCCCCTGTCAGGTTTGAGACGCCAAGCCCCGGCACAAGAAATTCGAACCGGAGGAAGTCCATGCACGTAGAAGATGTTTACCCCCTCCCGATTCAAAGGGCCGTCCTCGGTAGGGTCTTGGTTACGCACAAGCTGCGCAATCATCCAGGGCTCCACCGCATACCCCTCGGGCAGCTCGTTCTGGATGCTCTTGTCTTGAGCTTCAATGACTACGTCGGCATACCCCAGAATGACCGGTTCGGTGGGCCAAACCCTTTGACGCGCACCTAAATCAGGTGACCACATGTCCCTAGAACCGAAGAAGGTCGAGTGGTCAAACTCATCACCGGGAGGATGTACTGTAACCGTGTCCTCATAACCGAGACACACCCGTTCACCAGTGTACTCGGGAAAGAAAACGCTCTCGAGTTCTCTGGTCAGGAGAGAAGTCTTCTTCCCAATGATAAGCCGTTGCCGCTGCTCTGGGCTCATCCTTGCAATCATGGGAGCCAGAGCAGCCTGGACGCTGAGGCTCGCCTGATTCATCTGAAAATATTCGTCGTTACTTCTTTCACGGGCTCTTCCGAACATCGGACCATCCCTTTTAACGCTGCCGCCCCTAGTGGCGGTTCAGCGGAAAAGAAGCAACCAGATCCTTTCCGCTGAACCGCACTTCCGCAATCCCTTATATTCTATAGGTAATGACGTATGCATGAAGTTGGTTCCAACATCCTCCCAGACTGCCAGCAATATTTGCTAGAATCATGGCATGGACATCGCCACACTTTTTCCTAAGGCAGTTGCTTGGGCTGAGGGTCAGTCATCTTTAATTCTGGAAAAGGGGAGAGTGCTTACACCGGAGGAAATAGAGGCTGCACGTAATGCTGGCGTGCAGCATCCTGAGCAGGTACGTATTTGTGAAGTGTCACAGCTACCACAGCCTGAGGATGAGGGCTTGCGAGAAGCAGCACACTCACTTGGCCTACTCAATCCAACTATGATTGGACTCACTCTTGGGCATGGCATCTATATCGTTAAAGGAAACGAAACCTCCATACCCCATGAACTAAGACACGTGTACCAGTTCGAGCAATTAGGTTCAATATCCAACTTCTTAACTGTTTACATCCAAGAACTTCTTAAATTCGGATACACCCATGCACCTCTTGAAGTAGATGCTTCAAAATACAATCTCTAGGATGGTTCCAACATCGTCTCCAGAGCCCAGCAACTGGTATAGAATTAAATTATGGATAAGTTTTCAAAGGAGGAGTTAGAACATGCACTCATTGCTATAACTTCCTTGATCAGTAAAAGCGAGAAGGCGAAAGTGAACCTGACTAAAGGGCACCTCACCCTAATTGAAAACAGAATTAAGGCGCTCCAAATCTCGTCGTCCTTGATATCCCAGGCATTAAACGCACCCCGCTAGTTATCCGTAGATAAGGACTGGTACCGCTAGGGTTCGTGTCACTCATTGAGAACCTCATGATGGTCGGGATGGCAGTGGATGCTTGGCCATGTACGTGGCACTAGGTTAAGAAAGTTCCGGAGCCCAGTAATGCTATCCTTTTTGGGTGGAAAGATTAGATCTCCTTAAAACTGTTACCGGATGGGGTTTTGGGTTGCTGTTTGTTCTTATCGGCATTGCGTACCTATTTGAAGGAGCTTGGGCAGGACTTATCGCGCTGCTTGTTGGCGCTGCCCTCGTGCCATTTACATATAAGCGTATTACCAAGAAGCTCCCCTTTACCCCAAGCTCCCGGATAAAGAGCGGAGTAGTAACGGTTCTGATTCTTTTATTTCTTACCTTTATACCTGCCACAGGAGAAACTGCTACGGAGATAGCATCGGGCAATAGAGAACAGGCTCAAGAAGAGGCGGTTGCTGTCGAGCAGGGTGAGCGATCAGCCGTTACCTATCGAGTAGTTGATGTGGTCGATGGAGATACTCTAAAAGTACGTATCGGTGGTTTCGTGGAGACCATACGCCTTATAGGTGTAGATACTCCGGAGACGGTACATCCTACACAGGCAGTTGAGTGCTTCGGGCGCGAAGCATCCAACCAAACTAAGGCGCTCGTATCTGGCAAGAATATCTATATAGAAACTGATGAGTCGCAAGGGACCTATGATCGCTACCAGCGGCGTTTAGCCTATGTGTTCCTAGAAGACGGCACAAACCTGGCCCAGAAGCTTATTGAGGAAGGATACGCCAACGAATATACGTATGACGGAGAATACCGGTACCAGGCGTCATTTAAGCAGGCAGAAATTACTGCAAGGGCAAATAAGGCAGGCCTTTGGGCGGATGGTGTGTGTGATAGTTCCGTCCCCCAGAAATCTGTTTCTGAACCTTCTGCAGTAGCAAACGGGCCTGTGACGAAGCAGCCTCCCGCACCCAAGCCGCAGCCCGTTGTCCCCGCATCCTCGGGCTCCTGCTCATACAACACGTATAACTGCACGGACTTTAGCACCCACGCAGAAGCACAGCGCGTATATGAATCATGTGGCGGGGTAGGGAATGACGTACATGGGTTAGATGGAGACAAGGACGGGGATGCGTGTGAGTCCCTGCCCTGATATCGTCCCAACATAGTCCCAGAGCCGCAAAGGGCGCGTTGTATGCGGGCCCTTTGTTTTTTATAGTCAGTACCGAGTTCGTTCCACGGCTGGGTAGGCAAGTATCACCGATTGACACCGCAAATAGGCCGTAGTATCCTATTCCCACTGAAGGCCCGCGGGTCTTTTTTAATTTGGGCGCTTATTCTCACACCATGAACGCATTCGTCACGTATCTCAAGAACGTCCGCGCAGAGCTCACGCACGTCGTGTGGCCTCCGCAGCGCCAAGCGCTGACCCATGTCGCGCTTATCGTCCTTATTACGATCTTGACGGCCCTCTTCATTGCGGCGCTCGATTACGTCTTTACCCGCGGTTTTGGCCTATTCCTTTACTAACCCCTAATCACCCCGTATGGAGATACGCACTACCCCCGAGTTCTCAGACGAAGCCGCGGACCAGGAACCCCGCTGGTACACCATCCATACCTACGCCGGCTATGAGAATGCCGTCGAGAGGAACCTGAAGCAGCGCATCGAATCCCTCGGCATGGAGAACAAGATCTTCGAGGTCGTCGTACCGACGGAGAAGAAGATCCGCGTCAAAGGCGGCAAGCGCATCGTCGAGGAAGAGAAAATCTACCCGGGCTACATCCTCGTGCGCATGATCGTGGACGAGGACTCATGGTTCGTCGTCCGCAACACGCCGCGCGTGACGGGCTTCGTGGGCTCGGGCGTGACCCCGGTCCCTATGGAAGAGTCCGAAGTCGCAACCCTCATGAAGCGCATGGACGCCGAAGCGCCCAAGCACCGCATCGACCTCACGAAGGACGACCCAATCGTCATCATCGACGGCCCGTTCAAGGACCTCGAAGGGAAGGTGGGCGAGATCGACGAGGAACGCGGCAAGATCAAGGTCATGGTTGCCATGTTCGGCCGCGAGACTCCCGTCGAGCTCGACTTTTTGCAAATCCGGAAGCTGTAAGGTACAGTCTCGTAACACATTGATATGGCTAAGGTAGTAAAGAAAATCAAACTCCAGATCCCCGGAGGCAAGGCGACTCCCGCTCCGCCAGTCGGTACCGTCCTCGGTCCTGCCGGCGTGAACATCGGCGACTTCGTGAACAAGTTCAACGAGGCGACGAAGGACAAGCCAGGCGTCATCATTCCGGTCGACATGACCGTGTATGACGACCGCACCTTCACCTTCGTGCTCAAGGTCTCCCCGATGCCCCGCCTTATCCTAAAGGCCCTCGGCATCGACAAGGGTTCGGGCAAGACCCCGCTTAAGCGCGCCGGCACGCTCACGCGCGCGCAGGTCCGTGAAATCGCGGAGACGAAGATGCCTGACCTGAATGCAGGTTCGCTCGAAGCTGCGGAGCGCATGGTGGAAGGCACAGCGCGTTCGATGGGAGTGGAAGTTAAGTAACGCCCCTCAAGGGATAACGAAAAAGCCGGCTTGCGCCGGCTTTTTCGTTATCGGTTAAAGAGGGGAAAGTAGATGTCGTCTTCGGGGCGGATTCGTATGTCTTGGGCATGGTTCTCATCCGAGAAGACGATGTGGGGGACGTCGCGGACGATGCATGCAGGTGTCGATTCGTCGGTCTCACCCATGACGAAGGCGGCCGCAACGGCAATTGAGTCCGCGACATTTATGTACGTGTAGTTGAACGCGCGTCCGAAGAGGTCATGCGTACCGGTCTTGTCGTTCACCGGACGGAAGCCCGCGTGCCCGATTGAGAGCGCGATGACGCCCTGGCGGAAGGGCAGGGCGGTGGAGTCGGTGATGACGACACCGAGGTTAGTGAGAGCATACTTCTCACGAAGCCTGCGGCGTATCTCGGCAGCCGAGCGCATCGGGTCTTCGGGAAGCAGCACGAAGTACCCGCCCGCATTACTCTCGTCGACGCCGCCCGCAAAGGCCACCATGTCGTGCTTTACCGTGAGGTCCCAGGCGCCAGGAGTCGTCGTCGGTATGATGCGCTCGCTTTCGCTTTTGATGAGCGCCTCCCTCTGGGCCTCGTCCTTCGCGACGCAGCGGCCCTCATGGATGGCCACGACCTTTGAGGCCACGGCGAGCACGTCTCCTTCTTGGAGCGCGGGCAATACGCCTTCAAGTGCCGCGAAGAGGTCGTCACGAGGCGGACTGAGCCGCCTCAGGTGTACTGCGGTTAGTTCCATGTTAGGTGCTAGGTGCACGCAGTAGCCGGATCCCTAGGTAGCTAAGGGGCGTGTACAGGAAGCCCATGGCAACCTTAAAGAGCCACCATGTGATAATAAGCGTAATGAGTGCGCCAGTCTCGTATACGCCCCCAAAAGCGACGATCATAAAGATCACCGAATCGAACAACTGAGACCATGCATTAGACAGGAGTGAGCGGAGCCAAAACAAGCGTTCACCGAAGCGCGCCCTGAGGAAGAAAAAAGAAAAGACGTCCTGGTATTCGGCGACGGCAAAGGCGAGAAGCGATGCAAGGGCAATACGCGCCGACACGCCAAACACCTGGTCGTATCCTTCTTTCGCCCACAGCCCCGCCTCAGCCCAAGGCAAGGCAAGCGAAATGAGCGAGTACGTAAGGAAGAGCGCCGTAGAGACGAACCCGGCCAGCACGAAGAGTTTTGAAACCTTCTTGCCGTACACCTCGCCCACGACATCAGTCATCAGGAACACTATAGGGAATGAGAGGATGCCTACCGATATGTGGGTATCAAACAGGAAGGGAATAATTTTCAGCCCCAAAGTGTTTGCGGCAAGAAGTGACGTAAGGTAGATCGCCAGTGCGATAAGAAGCTTATGGAGATTAGGCACCTCCGGGTGACTCATCTCGTGAGTATACCAGCGCGCCCATGGCGTATAGAATAACTTCCATGGAAATTACGCCCATTGCGCTCGCGACCCTCATGCCGCCCAAGGACGATTTGTACGCGAAGATTCGCGCATCCGCGCTAACGCTTGAGGAGCACGACGTCATCGCCATCTCCTCGAAGGTCGTCGCCATAGGGCAGGGGAGGTGCGTGCCGCAGGAAGGCACCGACGCCGACGAGCTCATACGCCGCGAGGCCGACGCCTACCTCGACAAGGACGTGGTGCCCGGGAAGTTCGTCACGCATACCCTTAAGGGCGGCACGCTCATCCCGAACGCCGGTATCGACCCGTTTGCTGGGTATTACGTGCTTTGGCCCGAAGACCCGCAAGGTGCGGCGGAGGAAATGCTCGCCTGGTTTAAAAAAGAGTACGGGCGCAAGAACCTTTATCTCATCATTACGGATTCGCGGAGCGTATTCTTGCGGCGCGGCGTGGTGGGTATGGCCATTGCTTGGGCAGGGTTTGAGCCGGTCTATGACAACCGCGTACGGAAGGACCTGCTCGGGCACGCGAGCGGTGGAAGCCAGACGAACGTGCCTGATGCGCTTGCCGCCGCCGCCGTCTTTGTTATGGGGGAAGCGAATGAAGGTACTCCGCTCGTGCGCATGCGCGGGGTACCGTATGTACGCGAAGCGCAGACCGGAAGGAAGGAAGACTTTAATACGTATACTTTCGGGATTGAGGAGGACATCTTCGCGCCCTTCTTAAAGGACGTGCCGTGGAAGAAGGGAGGAGCTAACTAGCGCGCGCCTTCGTTTCAACCAGTCGTACCTGCCCGTCATCGCGGCTAACGACCAAAACAAAATCGACGGGCTCGTCCCATGGCTCGCGGGTAAGTACGCCATCGCTCATTTGGTCGCTGAAGCATGTGCCGATGCGCAGCCACTCCTTCGGCGTGGCACTAAGGAATCGGTCATACCAGCCGCCGCCGCGCCCGTACCGCGTACCGGACATATCGAAGCGCTGGCCAGGGAGGAGTACGACCGCCTCATGCCTGCGCGCCACCTCGGCAGCGCGGGTTGCCTCACTAGCTGGGTTCGTGTGCGGGTCGTCAGTGAGCACCTGTACTTCCAAATGCGCGGGCAGCTTCGCGCGTATATCTACCTCGTCTGGAAGCGGCGCATATGCGATGCAGAAGGTGTAATCACGTAAGACTCCTGCAAGATCCATGCGTTTTATCGGTCGAGCGTAATAAATGCGTAAGGCGGAATGTCCTCGGGATGGCGCTCGTCCTCAATAACGTTCGTAAACTCCGGATACTCGGGGAAGTACGCGTCGCCTTCCATGTCGTCGTCGACGAGCGTGAGGTACAGGCGGTCAGTGAAGGGAAGGGCAAGGCGGTATATTTCGCCGCCGCCAATGATGCAAATTTCCTCACTTCCCGGCGCGCCCTTTGCGGCGCTAAGCGCCTCCTCAAGCGAGTGTACGACGACGGCACCTTCGGCAGAGAAGTCCGCAGAGCGCGTGACGACGATATTCGTGCGGCCAGGGAGCGGGCGGTACTTATTCGGAATTGATTCCCAAGTCTTCCGTCCCATGACCACCGGGTGGCCGAGCGTGAGCGCCTTAAAGCGCCGCACGTCTTCAGGGAAACTCCAGATGAGGGCGCCCTCCTTGCCAAGGGCTCGGGTACGCGTGCCTATGGCGGCGACTGCTGAAATGCGGCTTATTTTCTCGGGCATGGTCGGGATTCAGGTGTGGTTACCGTCATAGTATACTAGCAATACTATGAGCGCGGCCGAGCAATTGGAGATCGAGATCAAGTGCCTGTTGGGCGATGAGCAGGCAGCGCATGACTTCCGCAATAAGCTCGCGGCCGAATTCCCGGGCGTCGGCGCGAGCCTGCGCGAGAAGCAGCTGAACCACTATTTCGAAGGGGGCGACCTGGCGACGCTCGCTGAGCGCATCGCGCCGCGCCTAACCGGGAACGACCGGGCAAACCTCGCCCGTATCGTCGAGCGCGCCGCGTCCGCTTCGGTGCGCACGCGCGAAGTGGACGGGCTTGCGCGCTTCGTCGTAAAGGCATCGCTCGGGGACGACTCGAGCGAGAACGGCGTCGTGCGCGTTGAGGTGGATGCACCCGTCGAGGGGATGACCCTCGACGAGCTCGATACGGAGATACTCGAGGCCGGGTACGCGTACCAGGCGAAGTGGTCGCGCGCGCGCGAAGTGTACGAGGTGCCGGGCGTGACCGTCTGCATCGACCGCAATGCGGGCTACGGCTACCTCGTCGAGTTCGAGAAGGTCATCGACGACCCGGCAGAAGTCGAGGCGAGCAGGGCGGAGCTTGAGGAAGTCATGCGGCTGCTTGGCGTTGAGGAGCTGCCGCAGGACCGGCTCGAGCGGATGTTCAAGCATTACAACGAGCACTGGCCGGAGTACTATGGCACTACTAAGGTATTCATAATCGAATAATATGTTCCTATCCGACGTCGACATTAAGAAGGCACTTGAGGCGAAGCAAATCGTCATCCGCCCGTTCCATGAGAAGCAGCTCCAGGTAGCAAGCTATGACGTCACGCTCGGCAACGAGTTCGACGTGACCGACCGCCACATAACCGCCTCTATCGATCCGGCGAAGAAGATCTACCCCAAGACCCGCACGGTGAAGGTGAAGGACGGGGAAGCGTTCATCCTCCATCCCGGCGAGAGCGTCCTCGGCAAGCAGCGCGAATTCATCGGCGTCGACAACGAGCATCTCATCCTCCTGTCAGGCAAAAGCTCGCTCGCCCGCGCCGGCCTCGTCGTGCATAACACGGCCATGCTCTTCAACCCGGGCCACCATTTCTACCCGACCTTCGAGCTCGTGAATACGAACAACGTTCCGCTCATCCTCCGCCCAGGCATGGAAGTCGCCCAGCTCATGTTCGCGAGGCTCACGAGCCCGACGAGCCAGGATTACCAGAAGATCGGCCGCTACGACAAGAAGAACTCCGCGCACTTCGTGCCGAAGCGAATCGAAAGCACGAAGGCAGCGAAGTCCCTAAAGAAGCCCGCAAAAAAGCCTAAGAAATAAAACATGGAAAAAGACTCCCGCCATCCCGAATACCAGTACCTCGATCTCCTGCGGGAGACGCTTGAGAAGGGAGAAGAACAGGTCGACAGTGGGACGGGCGTTAAGACGTACAGTGTATTTGGGCGCCAGATACGCTTTGACCTGTCCCAGGGCCTGCCCGTCCTTACGACCAAGAAGACCTATTGGAACGGCATTCTCCATGAGCTCTATTGGTTCATGTCGGGCCAGACGAATATCAAGTACCTCGTCGATAACAACGTGCATATTTGGGACGACTACCCGTACAAAATCTATCTTGAGAAAACGGAAAAAGGTGAGGAACCCAAGATGACTAAAGAGGAGTTCATAACCCGCATTGCCGAAGACGAAGCATTTGCAGACGCGCATGGTCACCTGCCGCATATTTACGGAGAGCAGTGGAGGAAGTGGGAGGCGCACGACGGCAGAAAAATCGACCAGCTCGCATGGGCGGTAGAAGAACTGCGGAAAGATCCGTATGCCCACAACACGCTCGTGACGTCCTGGAATCCTGAATACCTATACAACATGGCACGTCCGGGTGAAGGCGCGAGATTCCCGATCTGCCATAACATGTACCAACTCAACATAAAGGAAGAGAAGGTGTGCCTGCAGCTCTACCAGCGGACGGCTGATATCTTCCTCGGCGTGCCGTTCAACATCGCGAGCTATGCGCTTCTTGCCCATATCATCGCGAAACTTCTCGGACGGGAGGCGGGCGAATACATCCACACGTTCGGTGACGTGCATATATACGAGAATCACAAGGCGCAGGCAGAAGAACAGCTTTCGCGCGAGCCGATGAACTTCCCGCAGATACGATTTACGCAGGAGTTCGACTCACTCGATTCGTTCCGCCCAGAATACGTAGAGCTTGTAGGGTACGAGTCCCATCCGCCTATAAAGGCACCGCTTACCGTCATCGGCGGATACAACAAGAAGCTGCACGGGTAAGAGCTAACGCATACCACCATGAGACAGGACATGAGGAGCTCCCACTAACCGGCCAACCACAACCATCATGCATTCCTATTCTCACATCGAACAAGAAGACCCGGACGTATATGCCGCCATAGCAGGGGAAGAGAAGCGCCAAGCCGAAGGGCTTGAACTGATCCCGTCCGAGAATTACGTCTCGAGTGCCGTGCGCGAAGCCATGGCCTCGACCTTAACGAACAAGTACTCGGAAGGGTACCCGGGGAAGCGCTACTACGGTGGCCAGGAATTTACCGACAAAGTAGAGCGCGTCGCCATCGAGCGCGCGAAGCAGCTCTTTAATGCGGGACACGCGAACGTGCAGCCCCTGGGAGGCGCTAATGCGAACATCGCCATGTACATGGCCCTTCTCCAGCCCGGAGACACCGTCCTTGGCATGGATCTCTCGCACGGCGGGCACCTTACCCACGGCCATCCGGTGACGTACATCTCGAAGGTGTTCAACTTCGTCCGGTACAAGATGAAGAACATCGAGACGGGGGAGATAGATTACGACCAGCTCCGCGAGACGGCGCTTAAGGAGCGCCCCAAGATAGTGCTCGCCGGTTTCTCCGCATACCCGCGCGAGCTCGACTGGGCGCGCATCGCGGACATCGCAAAAGAGGTCGACGCGTATGCCGTTGCCGACGTCGCGCACATCGCCGGGCTCATCGCCGGAGGCGCGGCCAAGAACCCTTTCGACCACGGCTTCGACGTCCTCACGACGACGACCCACAAGACGCTCCGCGGACCGCGCGGCGGCATGATACTCACGCGCCAAGGTGACGGCGCGGAGGAACTCGCCAAGAAGATAGACAAGGCCGTATTCCCGGGGCTCCAAGGCGGCCCGCACATGCACCAGATAGCCGCGAAGGCGATCAGCTTCCGCGAAGCGCTCGACCCGTCCTTCAAGACGTATGCCGCGCAGGTGGTCGCAAACGCGCGCGCCATGGCCGAGGTGTTCAAGGAGCGCGGCACGCGGCTCATCACGGGAGGCACGGATAACCATCTCCTCCTCGCTGACGTCTTCACGTCCTTTGGCATCGCGGGCGCCGAAGCCGAGACGCTTCTTGACGAGGCCGGTATGACGCTCAATAAGAACTCGATAGCCGATGATACACGCTCCCCGATGGATCCGTCCGGCATCCGCTTTGGCACGCCGGCGATGACGACGCGCGGCTTCAAGGAAGATGAGGTGCGCGAGGTCGCCCGCCTCATGCTCGAGGTGCTCGAGAAGCGTGATAGCGAAACCGTCAGGGTTGCGCGTGCGCGCGTCGCCGAACTTGCCGCCCTGCATCCCATTCCCGAATCCTTCTCTTAATGGACGTCATACTCTCGACCACGAACCCGAGCAAGGCGCTCCAGATACGGGAAGTCTTTACCGGGTCTCCGGTGCAGGTCCGTACGCTTAAGGAAGCGGGCATCGACGGGGAAGCCGTCGAGGACGGCGCGACCTTGCGCGAAAACGCAGGGAAGAAAGCTTGGTATGCGCATGAGCGCGCGCCCGGCCTCTGGGCGATGGCAGATGATTCGGGCATATTCATCACGGCGCTGGACGGGGAACCGGGAGTGCATTCGGCGCGCTGGGCTGGCGACGTCACCACGGATGAAATTACGGCGTACTGCTTGGAGCGCCTCAACGGAGCCGCCGACCGTTCGGCCACCTTTAGGACGGTCGTCGTTGCCGTGTCGCCGGAGGGAGAGGAGCACGCATTCGAGGGAGAGGTACACGGGCGCGTCCTTGAGGCGCCGCGCGTACAGCCGCAGCCCAAGATGCCCTATAGCCCCTTATTCGTCCCGGAGGGCGAGGAGCTTTGCTGGGCGGAAATGACGACTGAGCAGGAGAACGCGATATCCCACCGCGGGAAGGCGTTCCGGAAGGCGCGCGCCTTTCTCGAGTCGGTATAAAAAAACCGGCGCTGCCAAAGGCAGCGCCGGGGGTCCGTCACGGGACCCAGGCAAGAAAGTCTTCGACTGCCTTGCGGATGTCCTCGGTGATGAGCAACGAGAGATTGGGGTCGCCGGGGTGGCCGATGCCGGGGTGCGGGATGTTCAGGTATCCCTTAGTGCGACAAAACTCGCCCCGCTCCCCAGCGTCGGCCACGATGCCGATGCCGGGAAATATGCGCCAGTCGCTCGGGCTGCCTCGCCGCAAGGCGAACATCTTTTCAATCCTCACCGCAGGGAGGCCGCTGATTTGGTGGGCGGTCGTGCCGTTCCCGTGCTCGATGGTGTAGCAAAGGCGGAAACTCCCCGACCGTCCGATGGCAGAGATTTCGAGTACGCGCCCTTCAGCGGTGAGCTTGAGCGTCGTGCCCCTCCGGATCGCGGTCCACGTAAGGTCGTGCCCGTTCCACCAGGGGGGCGGGGTGGTTAACGCCGCAATGAGCGGTAGATCAGTCATGGCCTCTTCCTCCGTATGTAGGTCCGTAGGCACCCTAGCATCCGGGACTCATCCGTACAAACATTTCTGGTACACTCATCCACATGTACGAGCGGATACGGAGCATTGTGGGAGCAGAACTCGCCCGCCTTGGTGCGGGTGACGTCGACTTTGCCGTCGAGTGGCCGGCAGAACTCGCCCACGGCGACTTTGCGACAAACGCGGCAATGGCCGCAGCAAAATCCCTGGGGAAGGCGCCGCGCGAGATAGCTGAGGCATTAGTGCCGGCACTCAAGGAGGCTCTTGGTGCGGACGCGGCACGCGTTGTCGTCGCCGGTCCGGGTTTCGTAAACATAACGCTCTCGGCAGCGGCCGTATCCCGCGAACTTGAGGGAGCCATCGCCGCCGGCAAGGCGTGGGGTATGAGCACCCTGCACCGGGGCGAGCGGGTGCTCGTCGAATACTCGTGCCCGAACCCGTTTAAGGAGATGCACATCGGGCACCTCATGAGCACGGTGATCGGGGAGTCCGTCGCGCGCATCTTTGCCGCCTCGGGCGCGACGGTGCTGAAGGATTCGTACGGCGGAGACGTGGGCCCGCATGTAGCCAAGACCCTGTGGGCGCTCAGGAAGAAGGGCGTTACGGAACCGGCGACGGTCCGCGAAGTGGGGGACGCCTACACCCACGGCTCGCGCGCGTACGAGGAAAGCGAGGAGGTAAAAAAAGAAATCGACGCGCTTAATGTCGAGCTCTACACCGTACTCGCCGCAGAACAAGCCGCGCACACGGAAGCCCAGCGCGAACTCTTCGACCTTTGGCGGAAAGGCCGCGACGCAGCGCTCGCCGGCTTCCGCGACATCTATAAGGTGCTCGACACGTCCTTCGATTATTTCATCTTCGAGAGCGAGACGACGCCTATCGGCCTTACCGTTGTGCGCGACGGCCTTGCGCAGGGTATTTTCGAAGAAAGCGAGGGCGCCGTCATTTATCGCGGCGAGAAAAAAGGCCTCCATACGCTTGTCTTCATCACGTCGCGCGGTACGCCTACGTACGAGACGAAGGACGTCGGCCTTGCCTTCCTGAAGGAAGAGAAGATGCCGAACGACCGCTCCTATATCCTTACGGGTGCCGAGCAGATCGGGCACTTCAAGGTGTTCCTCGCGGCACTCGAAGACATTGCGCCTCTCGTTGCGCAGAAGACCAAGCACATCCCGCACGGCCTCTTGCAGCTCGCGACGGGGAAGATGTCTTCCCGGGAAGGCAACGTCATTACAGCGAAGCAGCTCATCGAAGATGTTATGGAGCGCGCAGGGGAGCGGAACGAAGACCCTGTCGTCGCCGAGCAAGTCGCCATCGGCGCGCTCAAGTACATGATCCTGCGGAGCGCTCCCGGCGGGAACATCATTTTTGATCCTGAGAAGTCGCTCTCGCTTGAGGGCGACTCGGGGCCGTACCTCCAGTACGCGACGGTCCGCGCAGTGTCCATCATCGCAAGTGCGGACGCGCTTGGCACCGCGCCCGAAGCGCCCGATGAGGTGTATGACATCGCGCGCCTTATTACGCGCTTCCCGGACGTGGTACTCAAGGCGCAGGCGCTCGAAGCCCCGCATGTCATCGCCCAGTACCTCACCCAGCTCGCGGGCGAGTGGAACTCCTTCTACGCGCAAGAACGCATTCTCGGCGGCGAGCATGAGGCGTACAAGCTCGCGCTCGCACGCGCCTTCGTGACGACGATGCAAAACGGCCTCGCCCTCCTTGGCATACCCGCGCCCGAGCGGATGTAGATAGCGCGGTTGCTTCATGCGGCCCTCTGCGGTATGGTTGCCCGCAGACTGTTCTGTTTGGCATTTGGCAGTCGATAACCCGAAAAGGGAGGGAATGAATGCTTTCGATAAAGTCTTCGAATAACGGCGCATGGGTCAACCAGCTTCCGCCGCAGCTTGCGACCGGCCAGGCGACCCAGAAGGAGGTCATCCTCGTCATGGCCGCCGCCCTCAAGTGGGCGGACGAAACGTACGGGGTCAGGGCGACCCTGAACCGCAATACGGACAAGGACGCGCTCCATTACACCGAGCAGTTCCTCCGGACCCAGACGGGCACGCCGGTCATTCCGAAGTTCCTGCGCGCCTACTGCGCGTTCCAGAACGGGATCGTTCCCTCCGAAGGGGCGATCTGGCTCATCCAGCCGCCGGAGAAGAAGACCGACAAGCTGTGCCGCACCGACCGCCGCCGCAAGCAGCAGCAGCAAGTCGTTGCCGCCCAACCCGCCGCTATGTAACACCCTGGTTACGTAGCGAATATAGCCGGCGCGCCCTGTGCGCCGGCTATTCTCTTTTCATTCACGCTACTGCCAGGCCGCCCGAAACCGGGCGGCCATTTCCTTTTTATACGCGGAACGCTAGGATGGGTAGGATATGGCTGAAGACCGGGGGAAAGCCGACGTTGCGCGGCGGGAGGAAGAAATACTCGCTTTCTGGAAAGAGCGCGAGATTTTTCAGAAGACCCTCGAAAAGCCGGCCCCGAACGGGGAGTTCGTCTTCTATGACGGCCCACCCTTCGCCACGGGACTTCCGCACCAAGGCTCGCTCCTCTCCTCCGTATCGAAGGACGTCGTACCGCGGTATAAGACGATGCGCGGATACCGCGTGCGCCGCCGCTGGGGATGGGATACGCACGGCCTCCCGATAGAATCACTCGTCGAGAAGAAGCTCGGCCTCAAGTCCAAGAAGGATATTCTCGCGCTCGGCATCGAGACGTTTAACGAGACCGCGCGCGCCCTAGTCCTTGAGTACGTGCACGACTGGAAGCGCTACGTCGACCGCGTCGGCCGGTTCGTCGACTTCGATAACTCATACAAGACGATGGACCCTTCCTATATGGAGTCGGTCTGGTGGGCGCTTAAGGAGATACATGGGAAGGGAAGGCTGTACGAGGGCCGGAAGGTGCTTATGTATTGCCCGCACTGCGAGACGCCGCTCGCGAAGGCCGAGATAGCGATGGACAATACGTATAAGGACATCACCGAGGAAGCCGTGACCGCCGAGTTCCGTCTCAAGGACGACCCTTCGACGTCCTTGCTCGCGTGGACGACCACGCCGTGGACCCTGCCTGGGAACGTGGCGCTTGCCGTGGGCCCCGATATCGACTACGTGACTATCGAAAAGAAGGACGAAGGGACGGGACCGCTCGTCCGGTTCATCCTCGCAAAAGAACGGCTTGTGGATACCTTCGGAGAGGAAGGGTATACGGTGGTGAACGAACAGAAAGGAAGCACGCTCGTGGGCCTCGCTTACGAACCGCTCTACGACATAGAGAAAGTACGGAAATACGAAGGGAAGAAGTGGACGGTGCTGCCGGCAGATTTCGTTACGACCGAAGACGGTACGGGTATCGTGCACACGGCCGTCATCTACGGCGAGGACGACTACCAGCTCGGCCTGCGCGAGGGGCTCCCTATGGTTCCGCTCCTCAATCCGAACGCGACCTACAATGACGACGCGCCAGAGTTCCTCCGCGGGAAATATATAAAAAAGGCCGAAGCCGAGATCAAGGCCGACCTCGAAGCGCGGGGTCTGTTATTCGCAAAGGCGCCTAACACGCACGCATACCCGCACTGCTATCGCTGCGGTACGCCGCTTATCTATAACGCCGTATCGAGCTGGTTCATCAATATCCAGGCGGTTAAGGACCGCATGCTTGAAGAGAACGAGCACATCATCTGGTCCCCGGCGCACCTCAAGCAGGGCCGCTTCCGCAAGAATGTCGAGACCGCGCCCGATTGGACCATTTCGCGCAACCGCTTCTGGGCAACGCCGCTCCCGATATGGAAGGCCGCGAGCGGCGCCGTTACCGTCATCGGCTCGGTTGAAGAGCTGAAGAAGCGCACGAAGCGGAGCGGCAACCGGTACATCGTCGTCCGGCACGGGGAGGCGGAGAATAACGTGCGCGACGTGCTCGACTCGACCGACGAAAAGAAATGGCCGCTTACGGCGACCGGCCGCGAGCAGGTGGTGCGCGGGGCAGCGTCGCTTAAGGATGCAGGGGTGACGAAGATCATCGCCTCGCCCTTCGCACGCACGCGCGAATCGGCAGAACTCATGGCCACCGAAATAGGGTTTGACCCGGCCCGCATCGAGTACGACGACCGCGTACGCGAATACGACTTCGGCGACCTTTCGGGCACGTCGCACGAAGCGTACCTCGAGCTCCGCAAGGGGATGGCGTACACGGACCCGGTCCCGGGCGGGGCGTCGTACCAGGAAGAAAAGAACCGTTTTGGGGAATTCCTCTATGGCCTTGAGCGCGACTTCGCGAACGAAACCATCCTCATCGTAGGGCACGGCGTCGCGCTTGAGACGCTCCGCAGCGTGGTTGGCGGGGAGAGCAAGGAAGAGGCGATGTGCGCCGTCCGCGAGCATACGCCCGAGAAGGGGCAGCCGATAGCACTCGACTTCATCCCGCTGCCGCACAACCGCGACTATGAGCTCGACCTCCATTTGCCGTACCTCGACCAAATCGAGCTCGTATCCGAAAGCGGCGAAGCGCTGAAGCGCATCCCCGAAGTCGTCGACTGCTGGGTCGAGTCCGGCTCGATGCCCTTTGCCGAATACCACTACCCATTTGAAAACCGCGACGTCTTCGAGAAGCGTTCGCCCGGGGATTTCGTATCCGAATATATCGGCCAGACCCGCGCCTGGTTCTACTACATGCACGCCATGGGCGTGGAGGTCTTCGACCGCCTGCCGTTCAGGAACGTCACCGTCACGGGGAACATCCTCGCCGCCGACGGGGAGAAATTCTCGAAGAGCAAGAAGAATTACACGGATCCGTATATACTCTTCGACCAGTACGGTGCCGACGCATTCCGCCTCTACCTCATGGGAAGCGTCGTCATGCAGGCGGAAGACCTCATGTTCCGCGACGAGGACGTGAAAGAGGCGCAGAACCGGGTCATGAACATGTTCCGGAACATCAACGCCTTTTACCAGCTCTACAAGGATGAGCTCGATACCGAGGCCGCAGGGAAGCCGAGCGAGCACCCGCTCGACCGGTGGATCCTCCTCAGGCTCCACGAACTCATAGAGACGGCTACGGACGCACTTGAGCGCTACGAGCTGCCGCGCGCCGTGCGGCCGATACGCGAGTTCATCGACGACCTTTCGACGTGGTACGTGCGCCGCTCGCGCGACCGCGTAAAGAGCACCGACGAAGCCGATAAGCAGGCAGCGCTCGGTACGCTCCGCTCCGTGCTCATGGACCTTTCGAAAGTCATGGCGCCCATAACGCCGTTCGTTGCCGACGAGGTATACCGGAGCGTAAAGCGCGACACCGACCCCGAGAGCGTGCACCTTGCCGACTGGCCCGAGATAGGCACGTCCATTGCGGGCAGCATCAAGGAACTTTTCTCGAAGGACGAACAGGACACCCTCATTACGGGCATGGCGCGCACACGCACGCTTGCTTCCGAGGCGCTCATGCTCCGCCAGAAGGCGAACATCAAGGTGCGCCAACCGCTTGCGGCGCTCTCCGTACCGGGCGAGCTCCCTGGGGAGCTCCACGCCATCCTCGCCGACGAGGTAAACGTAAAGGAGATACGCACCGGCGCTCCCGAAGTCGCCCTTGATACGGTGCTTACTCCCGAGCTCGTGCGGGAAGGCGATTACCGCGAGTTCGTCCGCGCGCTGTCCGATGCCCGCAAAGGCCTGGACCTCGCGCCGAAGGACCGGGTAGAAGTAGTAATCGGGGAAGAGGGTAAGGATACGCTCGAAGGCTTTACCCCTCCGGGCGTAATGAGCCTCCGGTTCGAGAAGCTTGAAGGCGCGCCGTATGGCGTCGAGCTATCGACCGGCAAAGTCGGGTTCCGGGTTTCGCATGCAGCATAAGTACCAGACGCCGGCCTTCGTGCTCGCCCGGTACCCCGTGCGCGAGCACGATTCGAACGTCATACTCGCCACCGTCGATTTCGGCATCGTCCGCGCGCGCGCGACGGGGCTCCGTAAGCCGGGCTCGAAGATGGCTATCGGCCTCCAGACATTTACCGAGAGCGACGTGACCATCATCCGTGCCAAGGACGGGTGGCGCCTTACGGGCGCGCTCCCTACTTGCAACTGGGCAGCTACGCTCACGTTTCAACAGCGTACCCGTGCTGCGCGCATCGCCGAACTCATGCGGCGGCTCGCCCAGGGTGAAGAACCGGAGCATCGCCTCTATGAGACGGTGCTTTCCTTTGTGCGCGTACTCCCGACGCTTTCGGAAGACGACGCCGAATACGCCGAGTTCCTCGCCGCGCTTCGCATCCTGCATATCCTCGGGCACGATGCCGGGGAACTCCCGGGCGGGTTCGGCAACTACGAGCCCGAAGCACTTCACGCCATTCGGGACGAGCGCAAGGCGTACATCGCCCGCATCAATAACGGGATAGGGGCGTCGGGCCTCTAGTCTTACTCGACCGTTACCGACTTCGCCAGGTTGCGCGGCATGTCTATGGGAAGTCCGCGTTCGCGCGCGGCGTAGTAGGCAAGCAGCTGGAGCGGGATGGCTGTCAGTAGCGGGAGCAAGGCTTCGTGTACGAGCGGAACCGTAATCAAATCGTCAGCTGCGGCAAGTTCCCGCTCCGTAGAGACAGCGATGATCTTGCCGCCGCGCGCACGTATTTCCTCGATATTTGACAGCGTCTTCTCGTACACTGAATCACGGGGTACGAGCGCGATGGTGGGGAAACCCTCTTCGATTAAGGCGAGCGGCCCGTGCTTCATCTCGCCCGCGCCATACGCTTCCGCATGTATGTACGAGACCTCCTTAAGCTTGAGCGCGCCTTCGTAGGCAATCGGGAATTGGAACTTTCTCCCGATGAACAGGGCATCCTTGGCGCCCGCATACTTTTTTGCAATGGCTTCGATATGCGTCCGTGCGTCGAGTACCTCCTGCGCGAGGCGCGGTAGTGACCGCAAGTCGCGTACTACGTCGGGAGAGACGCCGCCGCCCCGCACCTGTTTCAAGAAAAGGGCCACGAGCGCGCATACGGCCAGCTGCGACAGGAATGCCTTCGTAGAGGCGACGCCTATCTCCGGGCCCGCGTGGTTGTATACCCCGCCGTCCGTCTCGCGGGCAATGGATGAGCCGACGGCGTTCACGATGCCGAGCGTAAGCATGCCGTGGTTTCGGGCGAGACGGACGGCCTCGAGCGTATCCGCAGTCTCGCCCGATTGGGAGACCGCAATGAGCACGGTCGTCTCGGGATCTGCTACGAACCTGCGGTACCGGAATTCCGAGGCAACCTCTACCTCGACCGGGATTCCGGCGAGTTCCTCGATGAGGAGTTCGCCGACCAGCCCCGCGTAGTAGGCGCTGCCGCAGCCCGTCATGATGACACGCTTTACGCTCGCCAAGCGGTCGGTCACGTCGATAAGCCCGCCGAGGTGTACTTGCGACGAGTCATCGATACGCCCGCGCAGGGCGTTTTCCAATACGTCCGGGATCTCGAGCATCTCTTTCAACATGAAGTGCTCAAACCCCTTCTTTTGCGCGGCCTCGACATCCCAGTCGATGGTCTCCGGTGTTTTCTGGACCGGAAGGCCGTTCACACCCGTTATCTCGAAGCGGTCGCGGGTAAGCACGGCCATCTCGCCGTCGTCGAGATACACGACGTCGCGCGTCTGGGGGAGAAGCGGTGCTGGGTCTGAAGCGAGCGCATACCCCTCCTCCGTGATGCCGATGAGCAGCGGGCTCCCGAGACGGGCGGCAACGATCTTATCCGGCTCTTCCGTACTCATGACGGCAATGCCGTATGCACCCCGGACTTTTGAAAGCGCGCTGGCTACGGCAGTTTCAAGTACGCGAGACTCCGCGTAGTACTTCCCGATGAGCTGCGCGAGTGCCTCGGTGTCCGTCTCGGAACGAAACGCAACTCCCTCGGCCTCGAGTTCGGTACGCAATTCCCTGAAATTCTCGATGATGCCGTTGTGCACCACCCATATCGTACCGGTCGCGTCAGCATGGGGGTGTGCGTTTTCTTCGGTGGGTGGGCCGTGCGTGGCCCACCGCGTATGCCCGATGCCTGCGTGGGCGCTTAGTCCCGGAGGGATCTTTTCCTCAAGGGATCGGACGCGGCCCTTGGCCTTTACGGCGCCGCCCGGGGCCGTATAAAGCCCCGCCGAGTCGTACCCGCGGTACTCAAGCGATTTGAGACCCGCGATAATTATGGGTACGGCATTTTTCTTGCCGATGTAGCCGATGATTCCACACATACTGGTTAGTAGAACCTCGAAGGGAAGGGAAAGGATGCGGGGCACAAGACAGGTACGCTATACTTGGTACCAATGCCCGAAGAGCCGGAAAGTCCTCTTGAATCGCTCCGCAACCGTTTATACGCGCCGGAGCCCCTCGCCCCTATGGCGCCACCCGTGGTCCATCGTGAGGCGGCACTGCCACCGACGACATGGACGCCCCCTCCGGCACCGCCTCCTGCGAAGCCCCCGCATGGATGGGCCGCCATGCCGTGGACGAGCCGCTTCCTTGTACTTGCCGTAGCCTTTTTCATCGTTGCAGGTGCCGCCGCCGCATACCTGTTCTTCGGCGGCTCCCGTGCAATCTCGAGCGAGAACGTCATCATCCGAACCCAGGGCCCGGTATCAATCGGTAGCGGCGACACCGTAGCCATCGTCGTGACGGTGAAGAACGAAAACCCTGCGACTATCACGAACACGAACCTCATCGTCGACTTGCCCGAAGGTACGCGGCAGGCCGCCGATAAGACGCAGCCGTTCGACCATTACACCGACACGGTAGGGGATCTCGCGCCCGGCGAAGAGGCATCGCGCACGGTAAGCGCGGTGTTGTTCGGTGCACAAAACCAAAAGCTTACGATCCCTGTCCGCGTCGAGTACCGGGCGGAAGGATCGAATGCCCTCTTCGTGACGGAAGGGGAATACGTCGTGACGGTGACTACGTCGCCGCTCGCGCTTACTGCCGCCGCCCCGCAAGAGGCCGCGTCCGGGCAGCCGTTCACGGTCGGGCTCACGGTACGCAGCAACGCGGCGACCAAGCTTGATAACGTAGCCGTCGAAGTCGTGTATCCCCCCGGCTTCCGGGCGACGAGTACGAACCCGCCGATAAGCGGCAGCCTGTTTACGCTCGGCACCCTCCTGCCCGGGCAGCAGCGTGCAATTTCCATAACCGGCGTACTGACGGGCCAGGACTTGGACGAACGCGTCTTCCGCATCACGGCCGGCACCCAGGCGGCGTCCGGTACGACCGGCATCTCGCTGCCGTATGCGAGTACGGTTGCGTCCGTCCGCGTCGCGCGGCCCTTCCTCGCGACGACCCTTACGCTTAACCGTGAGACAGGCGACACGGTGCGTGTATCGGCCGGCGAAAGCGTGAGCGGGACCATAACCTGGGAAAATAACTTGAGCGCGCCCGTGAGCGATGCACAGGTGTCCGTGAAGCTTTCGGGCAACGCCTTCGACCCAACAAGCGTATACACCCAGAGCGGCTTCTATCGCTCGGGTGACGGCACGATACTTTTCTCGAAAGATACGAACCGCTCCCTGGCCCAGCTCCTGCCGGGAGACACCGGCGCGGGATCATTCTCCTTTACGCCAAAGAGCGCGGCGCAGCTGAAGGGGGTACCGAACCCGACCGTCACCCTTACCGTTTCCATCGCCGGGAACCGCATCGGGCAGAACCAAGTGCCCGAGCTCATCACGTCGACCCTGACGAAGACCGTGAAGGTGGGCACCGACGTAGCCTTCGAGGTGCGTGCGCTCAGGAGCGTAGGGCCGTTTGCGAACACGGGCCCCGTACCGCCGAAGCCCGATGTCGAAACGACGTATACCATCGAGCTGTCGGCAGTGAACTCAGTCAATTCCATCGGTGGCGCGTCGGCGTCGATGACGCTCCCGTCGTACGTGCGCTTCACGGGCGCGGTGAGCCCCGCGGGAACCGTCACCTATGACGAACGCTCGCGCGTCGTCACCTGGCGCATTAACGACCTCGCGCCAGGCGCGTCGTCGAAGGCGTACTTCCAGGTCGCCCTCTTGCCAAGTGCCTCACAAAACGGTACGAGTCCTGTACTTGTCGGCGAACAGACCTTTACCGGTACCGACCGGTTTACGAAAGCGCAGGTCATCCTGAAGAACGAGCGCATCACGACGCAGTTCGGGGACGACCCTCGCTACCAGCCGGGGCAGGGCGTGGTTACGCAATAATTTTCACTATGCAACACTCGATGGAAAAAATAGTCTCGCTTTGTAAGCGCCGCGGCTTCGTATTCCCCGCGAGCGAGATCTATGGCGGCATCGCCGGCTTCTGGGACTACGGGCCCATGGGCGTGGAGCTCGTGAATAACTTGAAGGCGCTCTGGTGGCGGCGCGTCGTGCAGGAGCGCGACGATGTCTTCGGCATCGACGGTGCCATCATCCAGAGCCCCAAGCTGTGGGAGGCGAGCGGCCACGTCGCCGGCTTCACCGATCCGCTCGTCGATTGCAAGAACTGCGGCGCGCGGCACCGTGCCGACCACCTCGCGGACACCGATAGTACGGATATCAATGAGCTCACCGAACTCCTCAAGGAAGCGGCGTGCCCGACCTGCGGGAAGAAGACCCTCACGGCGCCCCGGAAATACAACATGATGATGAAGACGTGGGTCGGCCCGGTCGAGGACAACTCGTCGGTCGCCTACCTCCGCCCCGAAACTGCCGGCTCGATCTTCATCAATTTCAAGAACGTCATCGATTCCATCCATCCGAAGCTGCCGTTCGGCATTGCCCAGATAGGGAAGGCCTTCCGCAACGAAATCGCCCCGCGCGACTTCATCTTCCGCGTACGCGAACTTGAGCAGATGGAGATGCAGTATTTCATCCCGCCAGCGATGCAGCAGGAAGCCTATGAGGCATGGCGCGCATTCGCGTGGACATTCCTTACCGCAGACCTCGGCATTAGGGAGGAGAACCTCAAGTGGCACGAGCACGAAGAGAACGAGCGCGCGCACTATGCCGCCGCAGCGCACGACATTTACTTCAACTTCCCGCAGGGCTTCAAGGAGCTCTGGGGCACGCACGACCGCACGGACTTCGACCTGAAGAGCCATATGAACGCTTCGGGGGTCGACCTCTCCTACCGCGACGAAGGCGCGAAGGAGAGCTTCGTGCCATACGTCACCGAGTCGTCAGTCGGCGTCGGCCGCATGCTCCTCGCCGTTCTTACCGACGCGTATACCGAAGACGAGCTCGGCGGCGAGACGCGCACGTACCTACGCCTTAACCCCAAGGTCGCACCCGTGAAAGCCATGGTGTCGCCGCTCCTCAAGAACAAGCCCGAGCTCGTCGAGAAGGCGCGCGAAGTGCGTGACCTCCTCCGTAAGGTCCACCCGTCTATCGCCTGGGACGACAACGGCAACATCGGCAAGCGATACCGCCGCCAGGACGAGATCGGTACGCCGTTTTCGATCACCATCGACTTCGACACGCTCGGCGAGACTCCCGAACTCAAGGACACGGTTACGCTCCGTCACCGCGATAGCGGGGAACAGGAGCGCCTTTCCGTGGCAGAGGTCGTGGAGCGCCTCCGGCAGGCCCTTACGTAGCCGTCTTTCGTTCTCGGTGCTAGGCTAGACGGTATGGAACCAAGTAAGGTCATCTCCATCCACTCAGGCACCTTCATCCGCGCCATCATTATTTTCGGGCTCGCGTATGCGGCCTGGCTCCTTCGCGAACTCGTCCTCCTCGTCGTGACCGCCATCGTCATCGCTTCGGCTATCGAACCGGGCGTACTCTTTTTCGCCCGCTACCACATTCCGCGCGTCCTCGCCGTGCTCGGCATGTACTTCGCCGTCTTCGGCTCGCTGTTCGGCATCGTGTATTTCTTCCTTCCACCCATCCTCGCGGACATGCAGGGTATTCTTTCGCTCATACCCCAGTACCTGGGTACGCTGAACCTCCCTGGGCCTTTCAGCGACCTGTCGCAATTCATGTCGGCAGCCGAAGGTACCGCAGGTGCCGAGTCGATATTCAACTCGCTATTCACGTTCCAGTCGGCCTTCACCGGGTCGAGCGAGGCTGCCTTCAAGCTCATGGCCGCCTTCTTCGGCGGGTTCATTTCGTTCATCCTGCTCGTCGTCCTCTCCTTCTACTTCTCCGTGCAGGACAAGGGAGTCGAGGACTTCCTTCGGCTCATCACGCCGGCCAAGCGCGAAGCCTATGTCGTCGGGCTTTGGCTCCGCGCGCAGGTGAAGATAGGGCTGTGGATGCAGGGCCAGCTGCTCTCTTCAGTCATCGGCGGCGTACTCGCGTACCTCGGCCTCCTCATCCTCCAGGTCCCGTATGCCTTCCTCATCGCCGTCTTCACGGCAGCGATGATGCTCGTGCCGATCTTCGGTTCCTTCCTTTCTGCCGTCCCTGCCATGACGGTCGCCTTCTCCGCAGGCGGCACGACGCTCATGCTCTTCGTTGCCGCGCTCTATGTCGTCATCAACCAGTTCGAGTCACACCTCATCCACCCGCTCGTGGTGAATAAGGTGGTGGGCATACCGCCCTTGCTCGTTATCCTCGCGCTTATCATCGGGTACGAGCTTGCAGGCTTCCTCGGCGTCCTCATCGCCATCCCGGTCGCCGCGGCGCTCCGCGAATTCTTGAACGACTACGACCGCGGGAAGCGGGAAGCGGTCGAGATTGCCTGATATGGCGAAATACCTTACCACCACGCTCCCGTATGTGAACGCGGACCCGCACCTGGGCCACGCGCTTGAGTTCGTGCAGGCTGACATGCTCGCGCGTACGCTGCGTTTGTCCGAAGAAGTCTTCTTCAATATCGGCACCGACGAACACGGTACGAAAATATACGAGAAGGCGCTCGAGCGCGGCCAGGAGCCGCAGGCATACGTCGACGAGTTTGCCGCACGTTTCCGCACGTTTGCGGATACGCTCGGCATCTCGTACACGTCGTTCATCCGCACGACGAGTCCTGCGCACAAGGAGGCTGCGCAAGCGTTCTGGAAGCGGTGCGAATCCGCCGGGGACATCTACAAGGCGACCTACGAAGTGAAGTACTGCGTCGGCTGCGAGCTTGAGAAGACCGATTCGGAGCTCGTCGACGGCCGGTGTCCGCTCCATCCGAACCTCGCCATCGCGCTTATCGAAGAAGAGAACTACTATTTCCGTTTCTCGAAGTACCAGGAACCGCTCCTGAAGCTCTATGCCGCGCGTCCGGATTTCGTCGTACCCGCAGAGCGCCTGAACGAGATCCGTGCCTTCGTTGAACGGGGCCTCAAGGACTTCAGCGTGAGCCGCCGGAAGGAGAAGCTCCCGTGGGGGGTGGCCGTACCGGGCGATCCCGAGCACGTCATGTACGTATGGTTCGACGCCCTCGTGAACTACATCTCCGTCATCAACTGGCCGCGGGAAGAGGGAGGATTCTCAAAATGGTGGCCGGGCATGCAGCTTGCCGGGAAGGATAACCTCCGCCAGCAGTCAGCCATGTGGCAGGCCATGCTCATGTCGGCCGGGCTGATGCCGTCGAAGCAGATTTTCATACACGGGTTCATCACGAGCGGCGGCCAAAAGATGAGCAAGTCGCTGGGTAACGTCATCGACCCGATGGCGCTCGTCGGTACGTACGGCGTGGACGCCGTACGGTACGTACTCCTTCGCCACATGAGCCCGTTCGAGGACTCCGACCTTACCGAGGAGGGGATTAAGGAGGCCTATACGGCGCACCTGGTAAACGGCATCGGGAACCTCGTCGCGCGCGTCATGAAGCTCGCCGAGGAGCACCTTCCGGCGCCCGTCGTGCTCACCGAGGATGATACGCGCATTGAAGCCGCCTTTACCGAGAAGGTGCTGGCATATCGCTTCAACGAGGCCATGGACCTCATCTATGAGCACGTCGCGAAAGGGGATGAGTACATGACGGCCGAGGAGCCGTATAAGAAGGTTAAGGTCGAAGCCACTAAAGGCCAGGCGCTCGCCGACATCGAGAAGCTTGTACGGCACTTAGCGAAGATTGCCGTACACCTGGCACCCTCTATGCCGGCAACGTCCGAGGCCATCCTTGGCGCCATTCGCGAGAATAAGAAGCCCGAGAACCTTTTCCCGCGCCTCACTTGATTTTTTTGTGAAAGAGAGTTATAATATACGCAGAGGGGACATGACCCCGGGAGAACATCGATGAACCGCATGCTATTCGCATGCCAGCAGAGCGCTCGATTTGCGATCTACTGTGCGTTCGTCACAGTGATCCTCGCCGCTTCTGGCTATCTTTTCTCAATACTTGGCCTTGTGGACTGGAGAATCCTGGTGCCCCTCTTCGGACTGCTGCTCGTGATGAACCGCGTGCTGCTGCCGAAGGTCATGGGCATCCAGGGTGACCGGGAAACGCGGATTAAGGAGAATGAACAGC
This sequence comes from Minisyncoccota bacterium, assembly GCA_036399335.1. Lineage (GTDB taxonomy): Bacteria > Patescibacteriota > Minisyncoccia > Phycocordibacterales > Phycocordibacteraceae > C7867-001. Next base: position 39,009 of record DASWNF010000014.1, on the reverse strand, counting down.
TCAACAACGCGCTGCTTTGGTCGCTCATTTTGTTTGCCGGGCTAATCGGCGCCGTGTCCTACGGGACCTTCGTCAGGCTCGAGCAGGTGGAGCAGAGCATCCCGCCGGAAGTCCAGGCCGCGGCGTGCCTAGCGCTCGTCTATGTCGTCCTGTTCTTTTCTTTCCTGCTTTCCGGGCCGGTAAAGTACGCTGTGCGTGCCTTGCCGCGTCCCGAGAAGCGCGAAGTGCCCCAACCCGGGCACGGCGAGCCTGCCCGTTGCAGGCAAAGCTAATGGAGCAGGGGGTGGTTTCCTTCACCGGAGCCGCCCCTTTTCATATCGTGCTACAGTCCTCCCATGAAGTATGTTGACGCGCATTGCCACGTACAATTTTCCGCATATGACGAGGATCGCGCGCAAGTCCTCGCGTCCATGGAAGAGGCGGGAGTGGGCGGCATCGTCGTCGGCGTCGACGCGGCAACGTCGGTGGCTGCCGTGCAGCTCGTCGCAGGACACGGCTCCTTATGGGCGAGCGTCGGGCTCCACCCCAATAGCGCGCACGAATTTGAAGGCATCGAGGTATACCGCAAGCTCGCCGAGGACCCAAAGGTCGTCGCCATAGGGGAGTGCGGCCTCGATAACTACCGTCCCGAGGACCCGGCAGCTACGAAGGCTGCGCAGCGCGACGTATTTGAGGCACATATACAGCTCGCCGTTGAGACGGGGAAGCCGCTCATCGTGCATGCCCGGCCGTCAAAAGGAACCATGGACGCGTATGAGGACGCGCTCGACTTACTAGGGAGCTATAAGCGCGAGCATGGCGACCGACTTCGGGGCGACATGCATTTCTTCGTCGGCGACATTTCCATGGCACGCGGCTTCATCGACCTCGACTTCACTCTTTCCTATACGGCCGTGCTTACCTTTGCGCGCGAGTATGACGAGGTCGTCAGGTTTGCCCCGCTTTCGCACCTCCTCTCCGAGACCGACTCGCCGTACGTCGCACCCGCCCCGAACCGGGGAAAACGGAACGACCCGCGCGCGACCGTGCCCATCGTCGAGGCAATAGCCGCCATCCGCGGGGAAGATCCGGAGGCCGTCCGGGTGCATATTCTCCAAAATGCGGCGAAACTCTTTAAGTTGCCTGCAGATTTCGCTTAAAAGGCGCATTTGCTAGCTAAAACACTCCGTGTTACTATCGGCAAATCTATGACGAATGACACCGAGCTGATGGACCCCCAGGAAGACGGCGACCTCGCGGAAACGCGGGTGTACGAACTTGGCTTCCATCTCGACGCCGAGCTTCCCCAGGAAGAAGTAAAGAAGGTATACCAGGGCATCCGCGACCGCATCTCCGCGGTCGGAACGGTCATCGCCGAAGGCGAGCCTACGAAAATACCGCTTGCGTACACCATTTCCCGCCAGGAGACGGCCGGCCGCCGCGACTTCGACAGCGCCTTCTTCTGCTGGATCGCCTATGAGGCAGACGTAGCGGGCCACGAGGACGTCGCCGCGCTTGCGCGCAGCGAGACCTCAATCGTCCGCTTCCTCGATATCCGCACGAGCAAGGACGCAGCCAAGCATTCAGCTGACATGCACGAGCTCTTCGCGAAGGAGGCACTTGCCCAGGGCGAGGGAGACGAGGCAGAGGACTCATCCGAAGCCGAACTTGATGCCGCGCTTAAGGAGGCGGGTGTATAATTAGGGCATGTACCTCAACAAAGCCCTTCTCTACGGCAACCTGACCCGCGACCCGGAAGTGCGCGCACTTCCGTCCGGCCAGCAGGTCGCAACCTTCGGTCTCGCTACCAACCGCTCTTTCCGTAACAAGGAAGGCCAGCAGCAGGAGCAGACGGAGTTCCACAATATCGTCGCCTTCGGCCGCACCGCCGAGGTCATGGGCCAGTACCTGAAGAAGGGACGCCCGGTATTCGTCGAAGGACGCATCCAGACCCGTTCGTGGGAGGCTGACGGACGCAAGAACTTCCGCACCGAAATCGTCGTCGACAACTTCCAGTTCGGTCCGCAGGCAGGCGGCACTGGCGCAGGCGCCGCCGGAGGCTACGAGGGCGCAAGCACCTCATCAAGCAAGGCAGCCAGCGACAACAGCTCCGAGGACACCACGGGCGGGGGAGGCGACTCCATCCAGTACCCGGATGACGAAATCAATCCTGAGGACATTCCTTTCTAGGACCCTTTTGACCGACAGCATTACCTATAGTAGGTTTACGTAACATGGCTCACCAAGCAGAACGCGAAGAAATAGAGAACAAGAAGTTCATCGACTACAAGGATGTCCCGTACCTCCGCCAGTTTATGAGCCCGCACGCCAAGATTATGGGCAAGAAGCGTACGAATACGTCCGCTTCCCGCCAGCGCGAGGTTGCGCTCGCCGTAAAGCGCGCGCGCTATATGGGCCTCCTCCCATACCTCGCCGCCTAATTAGGCAGAAAAACAAAAACCCGCGAAAGCGGGTTTTTGTTTTTCCAAACACTGGCCAAGCCTTAGTCCTACGCCTTTTCAACCCGTTCGACGTACTCGCCGGTCTCGGTGTTGATGCGCACGACATCGTCCGGATTAATGAAAAGCGGTGTGAGCACGGTCGCGCCGGACTCAAGCGTCACGACCTTGTTGCCGCCGGTTGCCGTATCGCCTTTGACTGCGGGCGGCGCGTCGGTCACCTTGAGGTCCATCTTGATCGGGATCTTTACGGTTGCGGGAGTTTCCTTATAGGTCATGACTTCAACCGGGGAGTTTGCCTTAAGCCACTGCACCTTTTCGTGTACGGCATCTTCGGGGAAGGCGAAGCGGTTCTTTGCGTTTCCTTCTTCGGCAAACCATGACTCGCCGCGGTTCGTATACAGGTAGTTCGCCTTCATCGTCGCGATGTCGGCCTCGGGAACGCTCTCGTTCTGGTGGAAGGAGATCTCGATGACCCTGCCCGAGACGAGGTGGCGGAGCTTCGTCTGGTTCACCGGCTTCCTCTGCTGCATGCGGAAGACGTGGGACGAGAGTACTTCGTACGGGTCGCCGTTATATTCGATGACCTTTTTCTGGGTGATTTCGTTGTATGAGAGGATTGCCATAGTGCTGGGTCAGGCCTTGGGTTGTTAAAAAGGCCCCTGCGGGCATCGGCCGATTGGGGCTATCATACAGGAGAGCATGACGTATTCAAAGGAGGTATGGGAGGGAATTCCGGACGAGGAAGTCCTGCGGATAGCGCGACAAGATCCGGATGCCTTCGAGGCGCTTATCGACCGGTATGAGGCGCCGTTCTTAAGGAAGGCGCGAAGCATCCTCTGGAGCCCCGAAGACGCGGAGGAGGTCGTCCAGGACGCCTTTACGCGCATCTACCTCTACGCTGACCGCTTTATTCCCCAGGAAGGGGCCTCCTTCTCCTCCTGGGGGTACGCCATCCTCATACGCCTTTGCTATACCCGCTACGGGAAGCTGAGGCGCGATAAGGAGCGTCGCGAAGACCTTGAGCCTGAGGCGTACGAACGGCTGCCGGACCAGGGCAATTTCCTTGAGGATCTCACTGTCCGCAACGAGGTACTTGCCGTGCTCGCGAAGCTGCCTGAAACCGCGGCGCGGGTACTCAGGTTACAGTTCATTGAGGGCAAGTCCCAAGAGGAGATTGCGGCCATCGAAGGGAGCTCCGTCCCGGCCGTAAAGACCCGGGTACACCGCGCTAAGAAACTTTTCCAAACCATCTATGACCGAAACCGATAACCGTGTGCGCAGGAACGTCATGCGGCGCGTGCGCTTCGTGCACGCCGTGCGCCCCTTCATAAGCGGGGCCGCCGGCGCTGCCGTACTCCTCGTCATCTCCCTTTACCTTCTCGGAAGGGAAGTGTTCGTGGCACAAGTGGTGCGGAATATGGCTGTCGCCACCGATCCTGCGGCCTTCCTTCGCTTCATTGAAGCCGCCTTCCTTAATACGACCTTCGTAGTGCAGGCGACGACGCTCGCCGCGGGCATTGCCGTGCTCTGGCTTGTCCGCGAAGCCATTCGTCTCCTTCCCCTGCAGTCCGGGTACGCGTATAGGGTATAGTGGTAGCCGTTACCCGCATCATCTTCACCTATGGCACGCGTCAGCACCTACCTGAATTTCCCCCGCTCTACCGAAGAAGCATTTCTCTTTTACAAGTCGGTCTTCGGCGGCGAGTTCGACGGCGGCATACACCGTATGGGCGAAGTCCCGCCCCAGGACGGGGCACCCGAACTCCCAGACGAAGACAAGAACCTCGTCATGCACGTCGCGCTCCCCATACTTGGTGGCCACGTACTCATGGGCACGGATGCGCCCGAGAGCATGGGCTTTAACGTCACCTTCGGGAATAACGTATACCTAAACCTCGAGCCTGATACGCGCGCGGAGACCGACCGGCTGTTTGCCCAGCTATCGGAAGGGGGGACGGTCGAGATGCCGCTCCAAGAAATGTTCTGGGGCGATTATTTCGGCTCCTGTAAGGACAAGTACGGCGTACAGTGGATGTTCAATTGCACGAATAAATCGTAGGCCATAACGAAACAGCGCCCGGCATGCCGGGCGCTCTTTCGTTAGTGGGGGGGGTAGGTAACCTAGATCTCTGCAAGCTTCGTGCGGATCTCTTTCAAAATACTGGTCGCAATCGGCTTATTCTCGCGGAGGAACGTGCGCGTGGCGTCGTACCCGCGGGCAAGCTTCACTTCGCCGTAGCTGTAGCTCGCGCCTGACTTCTGGATGATATCGAACTTCTCGCCGAGGGCGATGATTTCACCCTCGCGGCTGATGCCCTCGTTATACATGAGGTCGAATTCGGTCGTCTTAAAGGGCGCCGCGACCTTATTCTTTACGACCTTCACGCGCGTACGGCCGCCGACGACTTCCTCGCCCTTCTTGATCTGCGCGATGCGGCGGATGTCGAGGCGCACTGACGTGTAGAACTTAAGCGCCTTGCCGCCCGGCGTGGTCTCGGGATTGCCGAACATCACACCGATCTGCATGCGGATCTGGTTGATGAAGATGACGATGGTGTTTGACTTTGACGTAATGGCCGTGAGCTTGCGGAGCGCCTGGGACATGAGGCGGGCCTGCTTACCCACGTGGTGCGCACCCATGTCGCCTTCGATTTCGTCCTTCGGCGTGAGGGCCGCAACGGAGTCAATGACGATGACGGCGATGGAGTTCGCACGCACGAGCGACTCGACGATTTCGAGCGCCTGCTCACCGGTATCCGGCTGCGAGATTAAGAGTTCCTGCAAATTTACTCCGATCTTTCTAGCGTATTCAGGGTCAAGCGCATGCTCGGCATCGACGAATGCGCAGATACCGCCCTTCTTTTGCGCTTCAGCAATGACGTGGAGGGCGAGTGTCGTCTTGCCCGACGACTCGGGGCCGAAGACCTCGATGATGCGCCCGCAGGGAAGTCCGCCAACGCCGAGCGCCGCATCAAGCCCGATGGAGCCCGTCGGGATGGTTGGGATGGCCGCAGGCTTGCCTGCACCAAAGGTCATGATTGCCTCATCACCGAATTTGGTCTTTATATTCTTAATAGCCAGCTCGATGGAGCGGCTTTTACCGCCCTCGTCTGCTGCGGGAGCCTCATCCTCTTCTGAGGTCACCGTTGGCTTTGCTGGTTTCTTTGCTTTCTTTGCTGGCATACGTAAATAGGTAACAAGCTGCTAAGGGACGAGCACCGTGAGCCGCTCATACGAGCTCCTGCCGAAACGATCCGTCGCCGTTAATGATAGTATAGCGCCCCCTGAGGGAAGGGTGAGGGTCTTTTCGAAGTACCCCCGGTCATCGATAAGCAGGATGCCACCGTTTAAGGTCAGGGTCTCCGTATGGAGCGCCCGGCCGCGGAAACTCACTACTCCAGGAACGTCACCCTGGGTAACGGGCTCAAGCGTTAATTCCGGCCCCCGGACGAGCGGCCAGGCCTTCACGAGGCCGTACCCGACCACCAAAATAAGGACGATGACAGCCGTATAGCGGAGGAACATACCCCAATTATACTGGTTTATCGAAAAGGTTTGAAACCCATTCTGCCAGCAATTAATAAGAAAAACCGCCCCTTGCTTTCGCTTGGGGCGGCCTTGTCAGTTTAGGGGTTTGGCGGGCGATCAGGAGTTGATGGGTTTGTCCTCCTCGTCCAATTCCTGCCAGCCCGCTTCCAGCAGCCCGGGCAATTTTCTCAGTGAACAGTTTGGTCTCTCAAGCGCAGGGCGAGTTCAGTTCGTAGAACACGAATGTTCCTTCCAATCTGCCTCCACTCTTGATATTTCGGGTGTTCTACTTTTCCCTGGACCTCGTCCCCGAACAGCTCCGGCAAAAGCTGGTTGCTTTCGCGTACCAGACTGTCGTAGGTGTCGAGCAACACTTCGCCAGAAAGTTGCTTAACAGATTCGGCAGTATGAGCCTCCCTGGGCCCGTCTTTCTTTGATTCAGGCATTACCTACCCCTTACGTGAAGTTGAAAGTCTAGACAGAATGTAGCAGAAGCTGGAAAAAGGTTCCAACAACGTCCCAGACTGTCAGCAAATCCGAGCTGCTAGAATCTTGGTATGACAGTCCCCACATTCGAGGAAATCGAAAGATTGCACAGAAAATACGCGCCAAGTGTAGAGGCGTTTGATCTGGTATTTACGCATTGCAGGGCAGTTAATGAAATAGCACAGCAGTTGCTTTCAAGTTGCAGTCTCAGGATAAATCAAGAATTAGTTGAGGCGGGCTGTCTGCTACACGACATAGGTGTTTATGAATTGAGTGCCGAGGAGCTTTCTGGGCCTAGTTATACAAAGCACGGCGTTCTTGGGGAGGGACTACTCAGAGCTGAGAGACTGCCTGACGAACTGTGCCGTATTGCGTCGCACCACACAGGAGTGGGGTTAACTCGGGACGACGTAGTGCGACAAAAGTTACCGTTACCGCTACAGGATTATCTTGCGGAGACTGATGAGGAACTTCTTGTCATGTATGCTGACAAGTTCCACTCAAAATCCACGCCCCCCAGGTTTAACCGCCCAGAATCTTATTCCACTTTCGTATCTCGTTATGGTGATGACAAAGTCGTTAGGTTTAAGCAGATGCAGGTAAAATTCGGTAAACCTGACTTGGATTCTATTGCAAGAAAATACGATCAGCCATTACTGTAAGTTCCAACAACGTCCCAGACTGCCAACAAAATCGCCTTCAAGCTGCTAGACTCTAGTCATGGAACGAATGCTTGCGATTCTTGATGTAAAGACTGTTTTGCATGCGCTGCTTGGTGTCATCATATACATCGCTATTCCAATTGCTATTTTATTCACGGTAAGTGACTCCTGGAATATTTATTTCTTAGTGGGGTACTTTAGCGTCGTAATGGGAATCGACTTATGGTGGTGGAATCGTAACGGTAAGCCCTCGTACTCGCTTTTTCGACCGAACAGCTATCACGCCTTCAGAAGTCCTTTGGTTTTCATCCCCGCCTTTCTTTTTTGTGGATGGCTGTTCTGGAACACAATTGCGCCCTGGACATCCATTCCAATTGCAGCTGTCGCTATTTTTTATTTGTGGTGGGAACACTTGCGACCGGGCACATAAATACAGTTCCAACATGTCCCAGAGCCCAGCAATATCTGATAAGCTTTGTGTATGAAAACCGCGCTTATAACAGGTGCAAGCAGAGGAATTGGTAGGGCATTGGCAAAAAAGTTCCTCAACGAGGGATACTTCGTAATCGGCACTTCAACAGGCGGCAAGCTCTCATATGAGAACGAGAATCTTGCATCCGTACAACTTGATCTGGCGTCACCAGGAAGTATCAAAGAATGTTCTAACGAGATCACTGCCTTAGGAAAAAAGATAGATATTCTAATAAACAACGCAGGAATCTGGGCGGGAGATGAGAGCGAGGAAGAATCTCCTAACGAGGTACGCATAGATTGGCTACGACAAACGCTTGAGGTTAATCTCATCGGGACAATCGACTTCACTCAGAGGGTCCTTCCACTCATAAGCGAGTCAGGCCATATCGTTAACGTCTCTTCGAGGGCTGGCTCGCTTGGTCATGCGCACCACGCAAATTACCCAGACTACAAAATTTCTAAAGCCGCCCTAAATATGTTTACCCGTGTCCTCTCATTCCAGCTGGAAGGGAAGGGGATAATTGTCTCATCAGTACATCCCGGCTGGGTGAGGACTGATATGGGAGGCGATGATGCTGACCTGAGCCCAGAGGAGGCTGCAGAGCCCATCTTCAAGCTGGCCACCTCTGACGTGGAAACAGGCCAGTTCTGGTTTAATGGGGAGAAATTCCAGTGGTAAAAGTTCTAACGTCGTCCCACACCCCAGCCATGTGTAGGCAGTAACGCTATACTTAGAGCAATGAATATTGTCCCAAAAGTCCTCATGGGCCTAGTTACGTCAGTATGGGTAATTGCGCTAGCCCTATTCGGATTTTCTACCTTTTCCTATTTTTTCCTTGATAACCAAAGTGCCAAGGCCATAATGCAGCTGACCGCGATTCCTGGTTTCGCCGGACTTCTCGCGTATCTAGTAAGTAGCAAGTTTCAGGACCTTACAAACGAATCCCTCCCGTTTACCTCGGCTGGTCTCTGGCCATAAAAGTTCCAACATCGTCCCAGAGCACAGCAATAAAAAAAGCCGTCACAAGAGAAAGCAACGGCTTTCTGTCGTGGCGGCGTGTGCCGATCAGGTCGTGATGCTCAGCTTGTGCTGAGAGCCGTCGGCGCCGAGAACGGTAAGGGTACCTTCGGAATCGGTGTGCTCGGAAGCGAATTTGGCAACCGCGAGCGATTTCCGAAGGACTTCCGCATCCTCTTTGACCCCGAATCTTCCCTTGAGTTCGTCGATAACCCGCACGGCTTCATCTTCTGCAACCAAGTTTAATATTCTGCTCATTCCGGCCTCCTTCTGTCCAATCTAGAACCTAACATAACTGTATGAGAATTTCTAACGTCGTTCCAGAGTCGAGCAGTAGTTGCGGGAATTGATTCCTCATACCTATGCAGATGAATAGGTGGGTGTAGAATTCCTCCATGAATTGGTATTTCGCCTCCCGCGTTCGTCATCAGCCGAAGCTGCTCCAGGTGGCGGAATTCTTAAAAGCTACGGGCCATACGTTTTCTGCCGACTGGGTGTATCAGGATAGCTTGAAGCCTTACGAAGAGAACCTCAATCGCGTTCAGGCCCTCGCTACGCAGGTAGTGGAGTCCGTACTCACCACTGATGTTTTCGTGCTCATTAGTGACCCGGGAGGAACAGACATGTTCGTCGAACTCGGCGTCATGCTCGCACGCAGTGAGGCCGCTAACTCGGTAAGAATATATATCATCGGCGGCCACTCAAAACGCTCTTTGATGCAATTACATCCTTCGATCAATCATGCCAAGGACTTATCGGAAGTATTTGTACGCGAAGGCATCGACTACCAGAACTTCGATATCCCGGAGTTTTCATAAGCAATAGAGCTGCCGGGTGCTGCTATGCTTTACGCATGGATGAATACTGGACCGAGATAGAACGGGAGGCGCTTAAGGAAGCGAATTCATACGAGGAGGCGGCAGATATTGCCATTGCCATACTTGCCCGCATGAGAGATTTAGGACAGCCCATAGTTCAAATTTGTGGGCCGATGTCCACTGGAGGCCTGGGGAGCCTCCGAGAAAATATGCAGCGTTTTCAGCGGGCGGTGGACATTGCCATAGCGAAGGGAATCACGGTATTCAACCAAGTCGCGTTCCAGGAAGCCATCATTCGCCTCAGTAATTACAAGGAAGGTTCGGAAGAGTACGGCATGGATATTCTCGAGCGTTTTTACCAGCGTGTTTTTGAAGCGGGGTACATTGACGCATTTATGTTCTTGCCAGGCTGGGAGAGTTCCATAGGCACGAGGTGGGAAAGAGAAGTCGGATCTAAGCTCGGAATCGAAGTAAAAGAATATCCAATCGAGTGGTTGGAAGAAGGGCTCACGCACACTCCCTCAGGTGCACCTATTTAAGAAGTTCCACAACGTCCGTGTCAGCAATAACGTACACTTATGGCATGGAAACCTTGCCTATAGTAAAGAAAGGCAGCCCACAGGAACGTAACGTCGCCCTCACTTTTGACGACGGGCCAAACCCGTACGCCACTCCCCAAATACTCGATATCCTCAAGCAGGAAGGTTGTACAGCGACATTCTTCCTCATAGGAAGGCGCGCAGACCAGTACCCGGAAATCGTGCGGCGCATCCAGGCGGAAGGGCACACGATTGGCGGGCATAGCCATAAGCATGGCGGGACGTCGCAGAAGGAGCCTTTCCATGAATTCCTGCTCGGGAATGAATCGATAGAGCGTATTACCGGACTCCCTGTCCGGTATGTCAGGGTTCCGCAGCTTAGGTATGGCGCCATCGATAACGGGGTGCTCAGGACTAAAGAGTTCTTTGAACCACCGCTACGGGAACAAATCTTGAAGAAAGAGGTCGTTGTTATGGATTGTTCAATCGTTACCCATGACTGGTTTACGCCCATGCCCGTGCCGCTCATGCTCGCCAAAGTGAATGTGCAGCTGCATAACGGCGCAATCATTAACATGCACGACGGAAGTGAAAAAGACCCTGACTTACAAACCAGGGCAGCCAGGACGGTACGCATGCTGTCGACACTCATTAGCAATATACGGTCTCGAGGCTACGAAATAGCGGACTTATCGAAACTCGACCTAGTATTCGAACATAAAAGGATTAGAAAGTAGAATTTGATTCCAAAATACGATTTATACCTTCGAGTAGACCAGATTAAGGTCTTGTTCCCAGGTTATCCCGTCCTTAGAAATCTCACCCTTTCCGGTTAAGGTGTGCCCGTCCTCGGAAATCGTAAGCGAGTAGCGTTGAGACACGCTAGGCTGTTCGCGCCACCACTTCACTACATTGTCCTGGATGCTCAGGTGGTAGTGCCGCGAAACACCTCGTTCGTCGTAATACGCCATGGCGAATGTGCCTAACGCATCGTCACTCGCCAGTATCGCCAGGCCATGAGGGATACCGACATCTTCGTTGATAGATGACTGCATGACTATGAATGCCCCTGACTCATGCCAGCTAAATGAGGTGTGACCGTGGAGCGGCGTGTCGGGTATCATCCCGTGGGTTCCGGCAGTCTTCCATTCCCCAATGACGGGCGCGAATGCTTGCAGGGAATGGTTAGGAGGGAAGGCCTTGTCCGGCTGCTGTTTGCTCATGATTTCATAGTAGCGCAGTTGCATAGCAGTGTTGTGGCGCCTCCAAGGGCGCAACAAAAACAGACACCCCCAGATTTAGCTGGGGGTGTAGTGGCGTTAGTCGCCACAGAGCCTTATCGGCACGGCAATTCCACGAGGGCAGTGGGGCTCAAACTGCTGTGCGACTTCAATGAGGCCATCTCCTTCGAGCGGGGTCCCGTTAGCGATGAAGGTTTGCCACTCCGAGCGCGGGAGCCTGAAATTGAAGGACGACTCCCGTGTCTGGAGGGTATATTTTTCAGACCCGGGGAGCCTCACGATCCGTGCTTCCATCCTTTTGCTCCTATGAGCCAGGATGCGAAAAATCAGGGCCGAGGCTATAAGAATGGCGATTACCACGTAAGGCAGCATGGCGACTCTCCTCATGTTGCTTGCCAGTGAAAAAATACGCCCGTAGGACGAGGTTGTCAAAATTGTTCCAACATTCTTTTGCCGCACTGTCGCGTACAAGATGACTTTTTAGCCAGACCCTGTAGTATCTGACCAGAAACAGCACAGGAGGTGCGTGAGATGCTACTTAGACAAAGTCTCGACCTGGCGCCCCTGGGGCGCGAAGGCAGGAGCGAACTCAACACCGGAAGGTTCCGGTTAGGCGACTGGGCTCCGAAGCTTCTGCTCCTGGTCCGCGCTTCCCTGAAACCCGCATGCCTGGAATTCGTGATCGCGACCCCTGCAGCGCTCGGGCACGAACACGGGGCCGAGTGGGGGACTATCTACCGGTCAGCTCGGCAGAGGGGCCTCGGCGCGGTGCCAAAGAAACTCATCTCGCCGCTTAGGCGAGGATATACGGAGCAGGCCGTGAGGGATGTTGTAGGCATTGTGCACAGCCCCATGATAGGCCCTGGTCGCCGCCCATACCGCTTCAGCCTGCATAATGACGGTGACTACCTATGGCTTCGCGGGCGCGAGTCTGGAGACAATTCCGCGTTCTGGCCCGGGGACTTCCGCTTCCTGTTCATGTGGGACTATGGCGACATCGAGTAGCTTAATAAGAGGAGGCAGGAAACTGCCTCCTCATTTTTATACAATGATGTTTATGCGACAGGCATCTTGAAGCAAAAGGAGTAGCTTTAAGTTCCATTCCGCATACCAACGTAAAGAAAAACGCCCCTCCGTGCGTAGCGGAGGGGCGTCTGGTTTTGGGGAAGGGCAGTGAGTGCCGTGTCCTTACGCAGCGATACGAGCCATGCCGCTGGTGGGGCTCCAAGCGAACAAGGTCCTGAGGGGCATGCGATTCTCCAAAACAGCTTCCATCGGGACGCCGTCGTAGATGTATAAGGTGACCGGCAGGAAGCTTTGGGCCATGGCGGTAATAATTGCCGGGGCATCGGCCCCGTCGCGCCTGCCTACCCGGCCGGTGCCGATCTGCACGATAGAATGCTGCCGATCGTCGGTCAGGTGGTCCAGGTAGTCCATGCCGAAGCGGACGTACTTATCCGCGTTCTTCCAGCCACCTTCGCCGATCTCGTGGCAGATGATCAGGTGCAGCTTTCGCTTTCCGTCAAAGTCGAAGCTGATGACCGACCCCAGCTCGGGAGCCATATCCGGCATGATGTTGGCGACGAACCGCGTGGCGATGCCCCGGACATCCTTGAAGTCGGTATTCATCCCGACGATGATGTCGCATGTGTTGTCCGGGGAGAGGATGTCCCCTTGAACTATATTTACAATCACGGCACTTCTCCTGAAGGGTAGGGACCCAGTGTCCGGACGGACTATAGCATGAGTGTAGGCTCGTCAGGTGGTAACCCTCGTTTGAGAACCGGGGAACGGACAAAGCCGCCCTTAGGCGGCTTTGTCCAGAGCGAGTGGTAAGAGGTAGAAGCTAATAGGTCTCTTCTTCTTCGTCCTGTGAGGAGGGTCCGGCGCCCGTGGTGAGGATGTCGCGCGGGCGGGAGCCGTCGGCAGGACCGATGACACCCTTTTCCTCGAGGATATCCATGAGGCGGGCGGCGCGTGAATACCCGATGCGGAGCTTCCGCTGGAGGTATGAGGTCGACGCGCGTCCGGCTTCCTCGACGGCTGCCTTTGCATCCTGATAGAGGTCGTCGTCAGAGTCGTCGTCCATGGCGAAACTCATGGCATCGTTCGGCTCGGGAGGGGAGCCGCCGTTCGGGCCGCCAAGGTCGAGCGAACCGAGCGAACCCGCGTTGTTCTTCTTTATGTATTCGACGATTTTCTTCACCTCACCCTCGGCGATATATGCCGTCTGGATGCGGACGGGCTTTTGCATGTCGCTTGAGAGGTAGAGCATGTCGCCGGCGCCGAGGAGCGACTCTGCTCCCGATCCGTCGAGGATGGTGCGCGAATCGATCTGGCTCGCCACCTGGAGCGCCATACGGGTAGGCACGTTCGCCTTGATGAGGCCGGTAATGACGTTCACGGACGGGCGCTGGGTAGAAAGGACGAGGTGAATGCCCACGGCGCGGGACATCTGCGCGAGGCGCACGATTGAGGCCTCAAGCTCGCGCGGGTACGTCTGCATGATGTCGGCGAGCTCGTCGATGACGATGACGATATACGGCATCGCTTCAGGAAGCTCGGCAGCCGTCTTGCCCTGGCCTTTCTTCTTAGCCGGCTCAAAGACGGTGCGATGGTACGAGTCGATATCGCGTACCTGCTCCGACTCGAGGATGTTATACCGGCGATCCATCTCTTTGGCCGCCCACTTAAGGGACATGATGGCCTTCTTGGGGTCGGTGATGACGGGGGTGAGGAGGTGGGGGATGCCGTTATAGAGGGTAAGCTCGACGCGCTTCGGGTCAATCATGATGAAGCGGAGCTGGTTCGGGCCGTTCCGGTAGAGAAGGGAAGTGATGACGGCGTGGATGGCGACCGACTTACCCGAGCCTGTAGCACCCGCAATGAGGCCGTGCGGCATCTTTGCGATGTTGACGTAGTGCGGCGTGCCGGTGATATCACGGCCAAGGCCGGCAAGGATGGGCTTAGTGCTTGAGTTCCATTCTGGGGCAGAGAGGACGCCGCCAAGACCCACCATGGCCTTCGAGGCGTTCGGTACCTCGATGCCGACGAGAGACTTCCCCGGGATAGGGGCTTCAATGCGCACCGGGTGCGCGGCAAGGGCGAGCTCGAGGTTGTTCTGGAGCGAGATTATCTTCGAGAGGCGTACGCCCTCAGCCGGTTTAATGGCATAGCGGGTAACGGTAGGCCCGACCGAGACTTCATCCATCTCTACGGAGATGCCGAAGTTAAGGAAGGTGCGCTTGATGATGTTGGCATTTGCCTTGATGTCGCCGACGCCCGGCTTACCCTTATCTATCCCAAGGAGCGCGAGGGGAGGGGCCTTATACTCGGCATCAAAATTAGGGATGACGGGTGCATCTCCCGAGGTTCCCGACTTGTTCTCGCTAAAGACGGTCACTGTCGGTTCCTTTGAAGGCGCGGGTGCGGCCTCTTCTTCCTCTTCGTATTCTTCGACCTCCTCCTCATCTTCTTCCGGCTCTTCCTCTACCGTTCCCTTGGCCTTCCGTGCAGGGAGGGCAATTTCAATATTCCCGAGGCGGTCGCGCGCGCTGCCCGTCATGGCGAGGAAGCGATCCCAGAGCGCCTTGATGTCGGTGACGATACCGAGGCCGACGAGGATGAGCGCGAGAAGGAGTATGAACGCACCGCCGAAGCCAAAGAGGGTGACGAGCTGCCCGCCGAGGAAGCTGCCGGCCGCGCCCCCGAACGTCTCCGTTACCGTCCCGAGGAGGGTGATGAGGGAGACGACGATGAGCGCGATGCCGAAGCCCGTGAACGGTTCTATAAAGGAACGGTCGAGGAGGATGCTGAGGCCGACCATGACGATGAGTACCGGCAAGAGGAGGGCACCCATGCCAAGGCCATGCCAAGCCGAGAGGAAGGTGAGATTGCCGATGTCGCCGGCGAGCATGACACCGCTAATCGTGCCGACCGCACCGAGCGCGAGGATAAGGCCGAGCGCAATACAAAGAATAGAGGCGGTCCATTTCATGACCGCTTTGTAGTTCTCTGCGTCGCGCTTACGACTCTTCTTCTTTGCCATTACTCCACCATTTTAGCATCCGCTTCGGCTCGCGGCTTATAAACAGCGCCGGGACGGTTATCGACCATGGCTTGGTGTTTCGGACACCGGGTAAAGCTCGACCGATAGACAGCAGGGGTGCGGAAGTATAGTATGTCCCTTACGTGTCTCAAACGAATTACATGCAAGATAAAGGACAAAACAGGGAAGTACGCACGACGCGCAATGCGAGCGACTTTGATACGTTTGTCTTAGATAAGAGCATATTCTCCAATATCTTCGACAAGGACATACGCCGCGTCTATATCTATAAGAAGGCCGAACGTCTCGCCAAGGCCATCCACCTCATCGCCCCGGCCTTCCGCCATTCGCCGGCGCTCCGCGACCGCCTCGACCAAGTGTCCGTTGGACTCGTTGATGCGGCCATCGAGCCACCGAGCTCGACCCGTGACCAGCTCTCGCGCGAGCTCCTCGCCCTGTCGAGCGTCCTTTCCATTGCCGAGAGCAGCGGCCTTCTCTCGAGCATGAATGCCGAGCTTATTGCGCGCGAGGCGCACACGCTTCTCCAAGAAGTCGCGAGCTACGAGGCGCCGCGCCTCTTCCTCGAAGAGGCTCCGACGCTCGCCATGCTGGCTAAGGATATGGCCTCCGAGAACGCACGTGAGAGCCGGGTCCCCGAGCGCACCGCGAAGCCTGTCCTTGCACCTAAATCAGCGCCGGCTACGAGACAACCTAAAGGACAAGTATCGGACAAGACGAACAGCCGTCGCGATGCAATCGTCTCCATACTTAAGTCGAAGGGCCCTTCCTATATAAAGGATATCTCCACCGTGATCCGCGACGTGAGCGAGAAGACGGTACAGCGCGAGCTACAGGCCTTGGTTGAGAGCGGGGAAGTAACCCGTACCGGTGAGCGCCGCTGGACCACGTACACCCTTGCAAACGCCTAGTGCACCCTGAGCGGAACATTGATTTTACGGCTGAGTTAAGCTATAATGCATGTAGTGGTATCGGGCGGATTCTCTTATAGAGAGCGAAGGATGTCCCGAGCAAACTCTAAGAAATTCCAAACGGTTATCCACATTAAAGCCTGACAGTAAGCGGGCAGCTCGTCTGTATACTACGTTGGTGTACTGAAACGATTGGGCGCTTGCTGAACGGTTGTTAGCTCGTTGACATTTCATGTGGTTTTCACCTCTTCCGTGCGATACGTACGGAAGAGGGTGACCCCTGTATAGGGTGCTCGCCCGCACCCATATGTTCAACGTTCCTGCCAATATTCCCCTAGTAAGGAAGGGCAGGGATAACCGTCTTCCATAGAGACGGCCCAGAACGGAAGCACTGCCCAGTTACGGAAGGACTCAGGATGATAGGGAAACGTTTGCCAACTAGCCGAGGGGGCGTGAGTCGATAGGACGTCCCGTCGGATAGTGTGAAAGTTCGCCTCTGCGGGCCAGCGGGAAACCGTTGGCCGGCAATTAGTAAAATAGGCGGGGCGCATGCGATGCACGTTTAATAATTATTCGCACCGCATACGTCCCGTTCAAAGAAATTAAAAAGAAAATTGTTATGACTATTGCAAACACCAAGGTGATTGCGAAGGTAGCAGCAGCGCTTGCCGTTGTTGCCCTTTCGGTCTCTATGTTCGCAGTCTCTGCTTCTGCTCAGACCACGACCACGACGACCACGACGACGTCCGCGTCTTCGTGCGCATCTTTCAACCGCGACCTCACGGTCGGCGCTACTGGCGCAGATGTAACGGTTCTCCAGAACTGGCTCATCTCGAAGGGCTTCACGATCGCTGCAGGTGCAACTGGTTACTTCGGTGGCCAGACGCAGGCAGCCCTCGCTCGTTACCAGGCTTCTGTCGGCATCAGCCCAGCAGCTGGTTACTTCGGTCCGATCACTCGCGCGAAGGTCAACTCGACTTGCGGCACCACCAACCCTGGTACCGGAGGCACCGATGACGACGACGACGATGACGACGACGACAACGATGATGACATGGGTGATCTCGAAGGTGGCGCAGGCGACCTCGAGTCAGCTGACTATGTCTCTGACCTCAACAACGAGGACGTTGGCGAGGGCGACGAGGAAGTAGCAGTCGCAGGTCTCGAACTCGAGGCTGAAGGCTCTGACCTCGGCCTCTCGGCTTCCCGCGTTACGATCCGCGCTACCAGCACGGCAACGAACACGGGTTCTGAGGACCTCGACGACTACGCTGAAAGCATCTCTCTCTGGTTTGACGGAGAAGAGCTTGAGACCGTAGACGTTGACGATATCGACGAGGACGATGGTGAGTACACTCACACCTTCTCATTCGATTGGGAGGACGCAATCATCCGCGAGGGCGAGACTGGTGAGCTCACGCTTGCTGTCACCGCGCTCGAGGGTATTGATTCCGACGACCTCGACTCGAACACCTTCGAAGTATTCTTCGACACCGTTCGTTACACTGACGCTCAGGGTGCTGTAGTCACCGAGGATTCCCTCGATGACATCGGCGACTCAGATGAGCAGGAGGAGGGACGTGAATTCGAATTCACTTCATTCTCTGAGGCTAACGACGTTGAGCTTAGCGTCGACGAGTCAGACGAAAACCCTGATGAGGGTTCAGTACAGGTAGAAGAGGACGGTGATGAGGAGGTAGTACTTCTCATCGGCGAACTCGAGGCTGAAGGTGCAGATCTCGAAATCACCGAGATTATTGCAACCATCACCTCTACCGGTTCTGTTATCGACCTCGACAACAACGGCACTACGACCAACGACGTTGAGACCACTGAGAATGTTGCTTCCGAGTACTGCCTCATGATCGACGGCGATCAGGTTGACTGCGTGGACTCCGACGAGGAGACCACCGGTGCAAACAGCGCCACCGCAACTTACACCTTCGATGTTGAAGACGTAGTTGTTGGAGCAGACGAGACTCTCGAATTCGAGATCATCGCAGTTCTTAACGAACTTGAGGAGGGTGACATGGCTGTCCTTAGGGCAACCGTCAACTCTGACGACGTTGAGGCTGAGACTGAAGAAGACGGCGAGGAGCTTGAGGATGCTGACAAGGATGGTACCGCACAAGGCGAAACCCAGACTTTCCGCGCCGAAGGCCTCGTAGTTGACTTCGACGAAGAGGCTTCTGAGGAGGCAACAGATGCTGATAACAACGTTGGCGAATTCGTCTTCGTACTTGATATCAGCTCACTCGGTGACGAGACTGACCTCGACGAAAGCGACTTCGACTTCACGGTCACCCGCGACAACGGTGTCACCGGCTCCACCACCATTGGTGTGAACGGCGCATCCGCTGACCCAACGGTTACCGTAAGCTCTGAGCTCGACTCGAATGACTTCGACGAGAACAACGACGTCTACGAGATCGACGAGAACGAGGGTACGATTACCTTCACCGTCTATGTTCAGATTGGCGAGTCTACGGACGCTGGTGTCTACGAGGTAACCCTCAACGACATTGAGAACGAAGACGGAACCACTGAGACTGCGGTCAACGAAGAGCTCAGCACCTTCATCGGCTTCGAGAACTAGTCTCAAAGCAGATATAGTGCGAACCTAGTTCGTAACTAGCTGACAAAAAGACCACCTTCGGGTGGTCTTTTTGTTTTGGTAACGGATGCTCAATTGAGACGTCTACAATAAAAAGCTATACTCAGTCTCTAATCACACTTCTATGTATAAAACCATTGCTAAGGTACTTGCCGTGCTCGCAATCGTCGGGCTTATCGCCTCATCCTTCGCGATCGGCGTAGGGGCCCAGACGACCACAGCCGTATCTCACGCCTCACCCATAGTCTCATTCAGCCGAGACCTGACGATAGGATCCATGGGTAGCGACGTAACCGCCCTCCAAAATTGGCTCATCGGACGAGGCTTCGTCATCGCTGCAGGTGCAACTGGTTACTTCGGTGGCCAGACGCAGGCAGCTCTCGCTCGTTACCAGGCTTCTGTCGGCATCAGCCCAGCAGCTGGTTACTTCGGTCCGATCACTCGTGCGCGCATACTGTCTGTCACCCAAGGCCCCGCTCCTGAACCTGTGCCAGGAAATGATGGCGACGGGGATGACAGGGTGAGCAAGTCTGACGCCCGGGATGCAATTGATTCAGTAGAAGAGGCGCTTACGGACGCTCGTGATGAGGTCGAAGAAGCAGACGACGACGGGACTGACACTGACGATGCTGAGGACTTCCTCGAAAACGCAGAAGACCGCATCGATGACGCTGAGGAGGCTTTCCTAGACGAAGACTACGAAGAAGCCGTGGAACTTGTTGAGGAGGCAGAAGACCTCATTGGTGAAGCGCTTGATGAGGTTGAGGAAACTGCAGATGATTCAGATGATGATGGCAACGATAAGGTCTCGACCTCCGCAGAGTTGACTCGGGTCAGTGGCGCTGATAATGACTACGCCACCTTCGAGATAGAGTTCGAACTCCGCGCTTTTGGAGACGATATCTACCTTGCGCAGGACGAGGTCGTGTCCCTCGACTATGAAGTACAGGATTCTGACGGAAACGAAGTTACGAGCCAGACACGTCTGAGTGCGTACATCGACGCGACTGCTGAGGAGGAAGGGAGTTACTATGTCGTCGAAGAAGACGAGTCTGAGCGCTTCATGCTCACGGTCGTCTTCGACCCGCTCGCGGTAGACGAGGGCCAGCTCTACCGCCTGCAGCTCCTCGGCGTCCACTACAACGACACCGCAAGCGCTCCCGACCAGGAGATGGTGACACGCCCGGAAAGCACGTACCGCACGAATTACGTGCACATCGCTGACTAGCGAAAACGTTCTGCAAAAAGCCGCCTCCGGGCGGCTTTTTGCGTGCTAGGATGCAGGCATGCCTCCGCAGCACGATGACCAGCCGGTAGGGGAGTACATCACCCATTTCTTCAAGTTCCTCGCCACGTTCGTGCTTATCATCGGCGTTTCGCTCTTCCTCTTCACCTTTACGGCAGGCGCTTAAGGTTGCGCCCTGGCCCCGTTTCGGCTAGAGTGCCTGGGTACGGACCGAAGACAGCCAGCAGCTTCTTTATATGGAAGCACAAGCCTGGCCGAGGGACGAAACCGGAGCGCCCTGCGCCCGGTCTCGCATGTCTCCTCAGAAACGGTCTCCCTAAGGGGGCCGTTTCCGTTTCGTATACAACAACAAACCATATGGCAATTACCAAGGAAAAAAAGCAGGACATCGTCGCTAAGATTAAGGACGTCCTCGAGGGCGCGGTGTCGGTGGTCTTCGTCCACTTCAAGGGCCTTTCGGTCGCGGATACGTCTGCGATGCGCAAGTCGCTCAAGGGGGAGGGTGTCGGCTACTACGTCGCAAAGAAAACCCTCATCGAGCGCGCGCTCAACGAACGCGGTTACGCAGGCACCTTGCCTGACATGCCGGGTGAGATAGCGCTTGCGTGGACTTCGGAAGACCCGACGCTCGCTGCCCGCGGCATCTATGACCACGGCAGGAAGCACAAGGGTGCGCTTTCGATCGTCGGCGGCGTCTTCGAGGGCTCGTACCTCGATGCCCCCGCGATGACGAACATCGCGACCATACCGCCGGTACACGTACTGCGTGGCATGTTCGTGAATGTCATCAACAGCCCGATACAGGGACTCGCAATCGTCCTTAATGCAGTCGCAGAGAAGAAAGGTGCGTAATTAATAACGTCATTTATTTACCATGGCAGATGAAGTAAAGCAGGAAGAGGGAACTGAGGAAGCGGCAGCGGCTCCAGCCGAAGAGGCACCGGCCGCTCCGGCAGCTGAGGAGAAGACGGAAGCTCCTGCGGAAGCAGAGGCGGAAGTCGAAGTCCCCGAGAAGTTCAAGAAGTTCGTCGAGGAGATCGAAAAGATGAGCGTCATGGAACTCCATGAGCTCGTTAAGGTCTTCGAGAAGAAGTTCGGCGTTTCGGCGGCAGCCGTAGCCGTAGCCGGTCCTGCAGCAGGCGGAGCAGGCGGCGGTGAGGACGAGAAGTCTACCGTTACGGTTGAGCTCACCGACTCGGGTGCAAACAAGATTGCCGTCATCAAGGCAGTCAAGGAAGTACTCGCCCTCGGCCTCAAGGAGGCTAAGGACCTTGTCGACGGCGTTCCATCCGTGCTCAAGGAGAACGTCAGCAAGGAGGAAGGAAACGAACTCAAGGCGAAGATGGAGGAGGCAGGCGGCAAGGTTACGCTCAAGTAGCGTCCTCGTCGGCATCCGACTTCGTGCGGTCCACGTATCGTGGACGAGAAAACCCGGCTCTGCAGCCGGGTTTTCTCGTTACCTTGCGCGGGCGGGGGAGGGGGGTAGAATGGGGAAACATTCATGGATCCCCTCGCACGCCTGTTCGGCAGTAACGCCCGCCTGAAACTCCTCCGCCTCTTCCTCTTCAATGACGACCAGGCGTTTACCCTTGCCGACGCTGCCCTACGCACGAAGACGCCCAAGGACGCGACCCGGCGCGAGATCAACACCCTCGTCACTGCAGGCGTGGTCAAGAAGAAGGCGGGGAAGGGAGGCCCGACCTTCGCCGCCGACTCGAAGTTCGAACACTTCGCGGCGCTCTGCAATTTCCTCAGCTCCTCGTCAGGTCTATCTGACGCCGTCATCCTCGCCACCCTGAAGCGCGCGGGCACGCTCCGCCTCGTCGTCCTCTCGGGCGTATTCAGCGACGCGGTCGAGTCGAAGATCGACCTTCTCGTGGTAGGGGACCGCATCGACGATAAGGCCCTTGAGGCGAGCGTGCATAAGCTCGAGGCCGAGCTCGGGCGCGAGCTCCGGTTCGCCGCCTTCGCCACCGAAGACTTCAGGTACCGCGTAAGCGTGTACGACCGCCTCGTCCGGGACGTCCTCGACTTCCCGCACCAGGTCCTGGTCGACAAGATCGGCCTCAGCCCAAATTAAAACCGGCGCTAGGCGCCGGTTTTTCCTATCCACACTCTAGGGAAGAGCTTCATCCGAAGTTTAGCCCGCTTGGTACACTTTTAGGTAAGCAGCCCTATTGACGAGCTGCGGCGTATTACAGATTACACGGTATAAAACGTATATGTTCATAAACAACTGGGCGATTATTCTCGAGGATGCATTCCGCGCAATGTTCCACGGGGTCATCGCCTTCCTTCCGAATCTACTCGCTGCGCTCGTGCTCTTCATCCTCGGATGGATCGTCGGCGCAGGTCTCGGGCGCCTCGTCGCGCAGGCCGTGAATGCGGCCAAAGTTGACCAGGCGCTTCGCTCCGCAGGAGTCGAGACGATCGTGGAGCGCGCAGGACTCCGGATGAATGCAGGCGCATTCCTCGGCGGCCTCGTGAAATGGTTCTTCATCATCGTCTTCCTCGTTGCCGCATTTGGCGTGCTCGGCCTCGACCAGGTAACCGACTTCTTGAGCAACGTCGTTCTCGGGTATCTCCCGAAGGTGATCGTAGCTGTCCTCATCCTTCTGGTGGCGGCCGTCCTCGCGGACGTAGTACAGAGGGTGGTTGCGGCTTCTGCGGCGGCAGCGAATCTTCGCTCGGCCAAACTCCTCGGATCCCTGGCCCGTTGGGCTATCTGGATCTTCGCGATCCTCGCCGCGCTCAACCAGCTTGAAATCGCGAGCGAGCTCATCCAGCCTCTCTTTACCGCCTTCGTAGTCGCGCTTGCCCTCGCCTTTGGCCTCTCGTTCGGCCTCGGCGGCCAACAGGCAGCTGCGCGCATCATCGAGCGGATGCACGAACAGGTACGCTAGGTATTTTCGGGGAAGCCCGACTATTGGAAAACCGCGCCGTTAGGCGCGGTTTTCCGTTTGCCCTTGCCCCTATTTGACACAGAAAACCCCTACGTATATACTCCTCCTACGTGTTTACAACCACGAAATTATTCACCAAGCGGAGCGGATAACGGAGCGGCTGTAAAGCTTTTCCGCCGCCCCTGAGGCGGCTTTTTTCGTGCCAAGAAACACGTGCACTTTGACAGTTGAATACGTAAAGGTAAATCAACGAGCTCCCGCTTATGGCGGGGGTGAGATGATATTGCAATCACAAAAATAAAGTTAAGTGGTATTCAGGTTTCCGCACTGGAAACTGAAGGGTGCACGGTGGATGCCTTGGCTTATGCATGCGATGAAGGACGTGACTAATCTGCGAAATGCTTCGGGGAGGCGATATGTAGCCTTTGATCCGGAGGTGTCCGAATGGGGAAACCCGGCCAGTAATGGTCATCCTATCCATTTGAGGTAGGAAGCGAACCTGGGGAAGTGAAACATCTCAGTACCCAGAGGAATAGAAAACAATAGCGAGTTGCCTTCTGTCTGTTCGATGCTTCGAACAGATGGAAGGCAACTCCCGCGATTCCCTTAGTAGCGGCGAGCGAAACGGGAACAGCCCAAACCTCTGCCTTCGGATAGGGGGGTTGTAAGGTAGGAGCTCCGTACTTGTACGGCAAAAGTTACAAAAGTCGATTATAGCGGAAGTTGCTGGGAAGCAACGCCACAGAGGGTAATGGCCCCGTACGCGAAATGAACGACTCTTTTGTGCTCCTATTCTTGAGTAGCTCGAGACACGAATAGCTCGAGTGAATCTGCCGGAACTAACCGGTAAGGCTAAATAATGCATAAGACCGATAGTGAACTAGTACCGTGAGGGAAAGGTGAAAAGAACCCCGAGAGGGGAGTGAAATAGAACTGAAACCGTGTACTTACAAAGGGTTACGGCGGGTCTTGTATCCGTTGTAGCGTGCCTATTGAAGAATGAGCCTGCGAGTGTATGTATGTTGCCTATGGCTAAGTCCGTTACGGGACGGAGCCGCAGGGAAACCGAGTGTTAATAGCGCGTCAGTAGCATACATACGACCCGAAGCCAGGTGAGCTTGCCATGGGCAGGTTGAAGTGTGTCGAAAGACACATGGAGGACCGAACCCGTAGATCGTACAACGTCTTGGGATGACCTGTGGCAAGGAGTGAAAAGCTAATCGAACCTGGTAATAGCTGGTTCTCTCCGAAATAGCTTTTGGGCTAGCGTCGTGTGATCCCTCCGGGGGTAGAGCACTGGAAGGGGCAAACAGGGGGAAACCTCGTTGTCCCTATCAAACTCCGAATACCGAGAGGTTACAGCATGGCAGTTAGACGGTGGGGGCGAAGCTCCACTCGTCGAAGGGGGAAGAGCCCTGGATCGCCAGTTAAGGTCCCTAAATCTACGCTCAGTACAACTTAAGGAAGTGAGGATTCATTGACAATGAGGATGTTGGCTTAGAAGCAGCCACCATTTAAAGAAAGCGTAACAGCTCACTCATCGAGAGTCCTTGCGCCGAAGATGATCGGGGTTAAGCGTAGTACCGAAACTGCGGGTGTGCATCTCCTTCGGGAGGTGTATGCGGTAGGAGAGCGTTCGCATCCGCGATGAAGCCAAAGGGGTGACCCATGGTGGAGCGTTGCGAAGTGAGAATGCAGGCACAAGTAACCACAATGCGGGTGAGAACCCCGCACGTCGAAAGAACAAGGTTTCCTCAGCTATGATGATCAACTGAGGGTTAGTCGGGCCTAAGGGGATGGCGAAAGCCGCACCCGATGGACACATGGTTAATATTCCATGACCGCTCATATGTGCGATGGAGTGACGGATTGCTGTACTTATTGCCCATTATTGGATTTGGGTCCGTTAGTGAGGGGGTCTTCTAGGCAAATCCGGAAGACATTAACCCCGAGCGAAGCGGCAATGTTCTCCCACGGGGGAGCAGAGAGTAAGGAGCGCGGTTCCAAGAAAAACTTCTAAGCTTCAGCATATGACGACCGTACCGGAAACCGACACAGGTGTTCAGGTCGAGTAGACTAAGACGAACGAGTGAGAGGTCCTCAAGGAACTCGGCAAAAAAGCGGCCGTAAGTTAGCGATAAGGCCTGCCCCCAGCAATGGGGGCCGCAGCGAAAGATTTTCTGCCAACTGTTTACCAAAAACACAGCTCCCTGCGAACTCGTAAGAGGATGTATAGGGGGTGACGCCTGACCAATGCCGGAAGGTCAAGCACGGACGGTGATATGAGTTTTACTTGTATTGCTAGGCCGTATAAGCCCCGGTGAATGTCGGCGATAACTATAATCGTCCTAAGGTTCCGTATCTGAGCAATCGGATACGGAACGGATTGGGACGATTATAGGAGACCGTAAACAGCCCGAGAGGGTAACGTCAAAGAAGCTACCTCTTTTAACCGAAAGGTTAATTGAATCCACGACTCAAATGAGAGGCCATACGTCGTGCCCCCAGCAATGGGGTGAAGATATGGTCCTACTGTGAGGAATAGTAGAGCGTAATTCCTTGTCTGGTAAGTTCAGACGTGCACGAATGGCGTAATGAGTGGAAAACTGTCTCGAGGACTCGCTCGGTGAAAATGCAATACCGGTGAAGATGCCGGTTACCTGTAGTTAGACGAAAAGACCCCAGGAGCTTTACTACAGCTTGATATTGGGGCTGTGTGGTCCATGCGTAGCATAGGTGGGAGACTTTGAAGCGAGGGTTTTGGCTCTCGTGGAGTCGCCAGTGAAATACCACTCTTGGATTGTGCAGTCTCTAACCCGGTTAAGAACTAATCGGGAACAGTGTCTGGCGGGTAGTTTTGGTGGGGCGCTATCCTCCTAAAAAGTAACGGAGGAGTCTATTAAGGTCCACTAGGCGCGAATGGAAACCGTGCCGATAGTGTAATGGCATAAGTGGGCTTAACTGTGAGGGGTACATCCCGAGCAGATGCGAAAGCAGAGCATAGTGAACCGATGGTCCGCCTTAGATGCGGCCAGAGATTAACGGATAAAAGTTACCCTGGGGATAACAGGCTAGTTCCGCCCAAGCGTCCATAGCGACGGCGGAGTTCGGCACCTCGATGTCGGCTCACCTTAGCGCGGGGCTGGAGAAGGTCCCAAGCGTTTGGCTGTTCGCCAATTAAAAAGGTACGCGAGCTGGGTTCAAACCGTGTGGGAATTGATACTTAGGATTTATTCTTTGAATTGATTCTCACACCGTTTGAATCCCTTCGAGATTTCTGTTGTCAGAATTCGAAAAAGTGCGATGAGTGAATGTCTTTTCGTCTTGAAACAAGAATAGAACCAACCATGACACGGCGGTTGTACGCAGGAATGCGTACAAGCAAACTGACTCATATCGGTGGAACCCCACCTGCCTTAATAAGGAGGGCAGCTCGCTTAAGAAAGCGACTGCACTTGGATTTTCTAAAGCGGAATACCGCTAAGAAAATCTCGGCGGGCAATACCGAGGGAAGCGGAGAAAGCAGCTCGCTCACGCGAGTGCACTTGGCGCCCGTAGAGACTGAATGTCAGTCACCCAGCCCGGGTGAAGTTACAGTCCGATCCTCCGAGTAATCGGAGCAAACGAAATGCGTGAGACAGGTTGGTCTCCTATCTACTACAGGCGTTGATTCTTGATGAGTGTTGCCCCTAGTACGAGAGGACCGGGGTGAACTGACCTCTGGTCTACCAGCTGTTCCGCCAGGAGCATCGCTGGGTAGCTACGTCGGGACGGGATAACTGCTGAAAGCATATAAGCGGGAAGCCCACTCAAAGATTAGGAATCGTTATGAGACACCTAGCAGATTACTAGGTTGATAGGCTCTAGATGTACGCACAGCAATGTGTTCAGTCGAGGAGTACTAATATGTCCAATGGTTCCGGTGCGGAATTCTGTATAGCACTAACTGAAGTGATTGCTATCTATTACCTTTACGTATTTAACGCGTCGACGCCCTGTCGAACGCGCCCAGAACGCTGGTGATTCATCGGAAGGGCCACACCCGTTCCCATTCCGAACACGGAAGTTAAGCCTTCTTGAGCCGATGGTACTCCTTTTGGGGGAGAGTAGGTTGTCGCCAGCGTCCTGGGCACGTTCTTCGGGACAGAAAAAAGCAGCCTTATAGGCTGCTTTTTTCGTACACATAAGAAAACCTCAGCCGGTACCGGCTGAGGTTTTCTTATGTCCTATAAAGCGGGCGGCAAAGGTTATATACTGTCCGTATGTCTTGGGCAGGACGCCGGAAGGCGCTTATCATCACGGTCGCGAGCATGACCTTGCTCGCCGTACTCGCCATAATCGGCTTCGCCGTCTTCTACCAGGTACCCTCGTGTTCTGACGGGAAGCAAAACCAGGACGAACGCGGTATCGACTGCGGCGGCGCGTGCTCTCTCGTATGCACGGCTGACGTCGGCACGCTGCCCATCGTTAACTTCGTGCGCCCTACGACGCCGCAACCCGGCAGGACGGACATCATCGCGTATATCGAGAACCGCAACACGAACGCCGAAGCGGAAGACGCGCCGTTCCTCCTTGAGGTCCATGATGCCCAAGGCCGGGTGATTGCGACGAAGACCGTGACCGTCGACTTGCCGGCTGCAACCGTGGTGCCGTTCTATGCGGCTAACGTAGCGCCGCGGGGAACCGAGGCCGGTGTCGCCTTTCTCACGCCTAAGGCGGAATCCATCATCTGGACCAGGCCGCCTGCGTCCCGTCCCGTGCTCCCGTCCGTCAGCAATATAGCGGTCACGGAAGGGGACGCGCCGCGCATCACGGCTACCCTCGTGAATCCCTTCGCGGAGCCCGTATATAACACCGTGCTAGTGGCCACGGTCTTTGACGTGTCAGGGAACGCCATGGCCGCCTCCCAGACCCTCGTACCCACCTTGCCGTCGCAGGGGACGAGCCCGCTTATCTTTACCTGGAACGCGCCCTTTGCCGCATCCGTCGCGCGGTACGAGATCCTGCCCGTTCCCCGTGTCGGCGGTGCGCCATGAGTGAGCTCGTCCGCACGCATTCCTTCAAGGCCGTACTTGGCACCTGGCCCTTGCTCGCGCTTGGCATCGTCCTGTCGCTCCTTGGGGTCCTTACTATCCACCCGTTCGACGGCTCGCCGTCGCTTGCGCCGCGCCAGCTCATCTGGATAGGGCTGGGTATTATCGCGTACTTCCTCGTCGCCGTGACCGACATGCGCTTCATCAGGCGCACGCCGGTCATCATCGCGGGCTACCTCGGCGTCATCGCGCTCCTTTGCCTGGTGCTCGTCATCGGCGACACGATCCAAGGTGCGCGGAGCTGGTTCAGCTTCGGCTCCTTTACGTTCCAGCCGGCTGACGTGGCAAAGCTCATTGTCATCGCGCTCCTTGCCAAGTACTTTTCGCGCCGGCACATGCAGATAGGGTACATCCACCATATCGTCGTTTCAGGCATTTATATCTCGGCCATTATCCTCCTCATTCTTGTGCAGCCAGACCTCGGCACGGCCGTCATCCTTTCGGCGGTCTGGTTCGGCATGGTGCTCGTCTCGGGCATCTCAAAAAAGCACCTCGCCATCGTCTTCATGACGGGGCTGGTCGCTGCGGCGGGGCTCTGGTTATTCGGGCTCCAAGAATACCAGCGTACGCGCATCCTTGCCTTCGTGAACCCGGCTGCGGACATCCGCGGCAGCGGGTATAACGCGTACCAGGCGACCGTCGCCGCCGGCAGCGGCGAGCTCTTCGGGAAGGGCATCGGGTACGGTACGCAGTCTAAGCTCCGCTTCCTGCCTGAGTACGAGACGGACTTCATCTTCGCAGCCTTCGCCGAGGAGTGGGGGTTTGTCGGCGTCACGCTCCTGCTCGCGCTCTACGGGCTGTTGCTCTACCAGCTCCTTAAGATCTCGCGCCTTGCGGCGGCAAATTTCGATGCCTTATTCGCCATCGGTGTCGCCATACTCTTTACGGCCCACATCGGCATCCACGCGGGCATCAACCTCGGGCTCCTGCCCGTTACGGGTACGACGATACCGTTCATGAGCTCGGGCGGTTCGCACGTGCTCATCGAGTTCCTCGCGCTTGGTATCGTCGCCTCGCTCTCGCAGCAGGGGAGGAGCGTCCCGCGCGATAACGCGACGCAAGAATACGAGGGATAGTTGACTCCTTCCTCGTATGCCGTACCCTTCCTGGCAGACAAGGAGATAGGTCATGGTTAAGAAGAAGTCCGATAACGGCAGTTCCTCTACGTCAGGGGCAGGCGAAGGCGCACCGAATGCTGCGCGCAGCATCCCGGGCATACACAATCTCCCCGGTGAAGAGCTGTGGAAGATACGGGCAGACGCCCGGGCCAAGTCGCCGATCAAGCGCAGCCGACCGCGGAACTGCTGAATGGAAAGGGCGGAGTCAGTGACTCCGCCCTTTATTATTTAACGTATAGGAGAAGCGTACGGTCGAGCATCATCTTCTCGGAGAATTCCTCGCGCACCTTCTGCTCGAGCGCCATGCCGAGCTTTGTTGCGTCCACGGGGTTCGTGAGGAGTGTCGTCATGGCGTCGGCAAGTGCATCGACGTCACCAGGGTTAATAAGTAAGCCGGTTTTTTGGTGCTCGATAATTTCGGGTATGCCGCCGGTGCGCGTAGCAATTGCGGGGAGGCCTGCGCGCCCGGCTTCAAGGACTGCGAGCGGCAGGCCTTCCTTGCGGGAGGGGAGGAGGAAGATATCGGCGGCTTTCAAGTAGCGGCGTACGTCCGGTACGAAGCCGAGCAGGAAGGCGCGGCCGCCGAGCCCGTAGGACTCGATGAGTCGCGTGAGGTGCTCGTGCTCTTCGCCCTCGCCCACCATGACGAGCGCGGCGTGGTCGACGTTCGTACTGACGCCAGCAAATGCGCGAATGGCGATATCGATGCCCTTATTGCGCGTGAGCTCGGCAGGGATGAGCACCCAGGACGTGAGCTTCGCGAGGGCAGGGATGTCGGGCGCCAGGAAGTGCCGCGCCGCTTCCTTCTCGAGGGTGGGGAAGTCGCCCATGCCGTTACGGACGACCGCGATTTTCTTGCGTGAGAATATAACCGGTGCGGTGCAGCGGTCACAGTCGGAGACGGCTATGACGGCGTGCGACAGGACGACCGTCAGCCAGGACCCAAGCCAGCGTACGGCGCGCATCACCGCCCCGCACGGTTCCCGATGGGGCCAGCCGTGTACGGTAAAGACGATACGGCCTATGCGCGCGCGCCGGCCCGCTATCGCCCCCAAGACGCCGGCCTTCGAGCTGTTTAGGTGGAGGATGTCGGGGCGTTCGCTCCGGATGAACGCGGTCAGTGCTTGGAGTGCGCGCCACTCGTGGAGCGGAGAAATGTCACGGGCAAGGGCAGGGACGACGTGGACGCGAATGCCGGCTTCCGTAAGCCGAGCAGCCAGGATGCCCGTATCGCTTCCCGGTCGGCCGGTACCGCCAAGGGCGACAGCGACCTCCATACCCAGGCTTTGGGAATGTTTTGCGAGGGTGCAGACGTAAGCCTGGGCACCGCCCCAGTTGGACTTGGTGATGACGAAGAGGAGGCGCTTACCTGCGAGGCTTTCTTGGCGTTCCATATATGTGATAACTCTACGGCATCGACCGAGGGTAGCAAGCGACTTTACAGGCGCTGCCTGCGTTATAGTATCCAAGCAATGCATACGACCCGCCGTGAGACGGCCTTTCTGCTCCTCGGGGACGTACTCCTCTTAATATGTTCCCTCTGGCTCGCGCTCGCCGCGCGCGCGCTTGCCGTCCCCGGCACGGCCTATTTCATCGGGCATCTTACGGCCTTCGTACCGGTCTTCCTGTTCTCGCTCCTCATCTTCTTCATCTCCGGCCTTTATGAGCGGCAGGCCCGCCTCGTGAAGCGCATCCTCGGTACCCGCATTTTAGGGGCCCAGTTCGCAAACACCGTCATTGCCGCCGTCATCTTCTTCATCCTCCCGCTTGAGATCGCGCCGAAGACGATACTCGCGCTGTACCTTGGCATCTCGGTTGCGCTCATCAGCAGCTGGCGTTTCTTTGTCGTGCCTGCGCTCAAGCTTGCCGGCCGCGAGCGCGCGCTCATCGTCGGGACCGGGTCGCTCGTTGCCGCAGTGCACAGTGAGGTCAACCGGCAGCCGAAGTACTACATTACGTTTGATGAGCATCTCGACCCTTCGGCGCTTGCGGAGGGCCAGCTTTCGGAGCGGATACGGCGCGCGACCGAAAGCGGGGTGTCGTTCGTCGTCATCGATACGCGGAACGAGGACGTGCGACGCGAATTGCCGGCGCTCTACGACCTCATGGTGTCCGGCGTTTCCTTCGTCGAGTTCTCAGCCTTTTATGAGAGCTTGTTCGACCGGGTGCCGCTCGACCACATCGACCATGCGTGGATACTTGAATGCCTGCCGAAACGGAACGTCATTTACAGTTTCTTGAAGCGTCTCATCGACCTTGCGGGTGCGCTTGTCGGGCTCGTCCTTGCCACGCCCTTCATCCTGGTTGCAGCCATCCTCCTTCTTATCGAGCGCGGGGAGCCCTTCGTCTTCCACACGCGTATCGGCGAAGGGGGACGGCCGTTCCGCATCGTGAAGCTTCGCTCGATGCTCATAAACGACCATGGGGACCCGGAACTCCAGAAAGGGAACCGCGTGACCACGCTCGGGAAGTTCCTCCGTAAGACCCGCATCGACGAGCTCCCGCAGCTCTGGAACATATGCCGTGGGGAACTCTCCTTCATCGGTCCGCGCCCCGAACTGCCAGCCATCGCACACACCTATGAGCGCGAGATCCCGTACTACAGCATCCGTCACCTGATCGCCCCGGGACTTTCCGGGTGGGCGCAGATATATGATTATGACGCGCCACGCGGCGCGGCTGACGTCCCGCGGACGCGGCGTAAACTTTCGTACGACCTCTATTACCTCAAGAACCGGTCATTCGGGCTTGATATGGCCATAGCCCTCAAGACCTTGCGAGCGCTCGCCTCATTCTCCGGCACCTAACATGGTTATCGACGGACGCACCATCGCGAAGGGCATGCTTGAGCGCACGAAAACGCGTGCGGAGGCGTTACCCGAAGCGCCCTCCTTCCTTGCTATTGCCGTTGCTCCGGATCCGGCCACCCAGTCGTACCTCCGAATGAAGCAACAGCTCGCCGTGCGTGCCGGCGTACGGATGGATGTCCGCATGTATGACGAACATTCGACGGCGGGTCTCGTGCAGCTTTTGTCGCAGGTGTCGGAGGATGCCGTCATCGTGCAGCTTCCGCTACCTGGAAATATTGATACGGAGCAGGTACTCGACAGCATCCCGAGTACGAAGGACGCAGACGTGCTCTCATCGCGCACGCGCGAAACGGGCGCGCTCACCCATCCGGTCGCCGGCGCAATTAAGGCAGTGCTCGAAGAAGCGGGCGTACGCGCGTCCGGTAAGGCAGCCGTTGTCGTGGGGCAGGGATGGCTCGTCGGCCTACCTGCAACCGAATGGCTCCGTCGGGAAGGTGCCATCGTGCAGGCGGTGACCAAGGAGGAGGGGGACATCAAGAGTGCGTGCATAGGCGCGGATATCATCGTATCCGGCGCGGGCGTCGCAAACCTGATACGTCCGGATTACGTCCGTCCGGGTGCAGTCGTGATTGATATAGGAACGAGTGAGCTGGGCGGCTCGCTCGCCGGCGACGTGGATCCGCGCGTGGCGGAAGTCGCAAGCGTGTATACGCCCGTCCCGGGCGGCATCGGGCCCATTACCGTCGCCTGCCTCCTTGAGAACGTCGTCCTGCTTGCTGAAGCGAACCGGCAACCATAAGGCGGCTTAGGGACGAGCCTCCTATGTAATGGGGTAGTGGGCATGGGGGCAGGATATTGCGAAATAAGCCTAAACTCGTACACTAGAGCCTATCTATGACCGATTCCCGTATCCGGCACACTGTTTCCGCCGTAGTCGTGCTTATCATCGCCGGACTCCTCGCGTGGTTCGTATATGCGACCCATCATCCGGAATCCCGCTTCGCCATAAAGTTGGGGCTCGACCTTGCGGGAGGAACGGCCTTGACCTACAAGGCGGACACGAGCGCCGTCGTTACCGATAAGGAAGGTGCGCTTTCTTCCTTGCGGGAAGTGATTGAGAGGCGCGTCAACGTCTTCGGCGTGGCCGAACCGCTCGTCCAGCTCGAGCGCTCAAGCGCGGTTACCGGCGCGGCCGAGGACCGTCTGTTAGTCGAGCTTCCGGGCGTGACCGATGTCGCCGCTGCCGTAGGCGCCATCGGCGCGACGCCGGTACTCGAGTTCAAGCTCCTCAAGGCTGCTCCCGGGACGACGACGCCAAGCTACGTTGATACGGGCCTCACGGGACGGTACCTCAAGTCTGCAGACCTGCAGTTCATGCAGGGCGCGAGCGGTTCGGTCGGCGGCGGGCCGGTCATCGTGCTGAACTTCAATGACGAAGGTTCGGACCTCTTCGAGAAGATTACGACGGAGAACGTGGGAGAGGTCCTTTCCATCTTCCTCGACGGAGCACCTATCTCGGAGCCGGTGATCCAGGAACCGATCGCCGGAGGACAGGCGACGATTACCGGTACATTCAATGCCGTCGAAGCGAAGGAGCTCGTGCGCGACCTGAACTTCGGCGCGCTCCCCGTGCCTATCGAGCTCGTCTCGAGCAACGCCGTCGGGCCGACCCTGGGTGCTGATGCGTACCAGGCAGGCCTCACGGCGAGCGTCATCGGCTTTGCCCTCGTCGCGCTCTTCATGATCGTCTGGTACCGGCTCCCCGGCCTCGTGGCTTCCGTAGCGCTCGTCATCTACATCCTCATGACGATCGCGCTCATTAAATTCATACCGGTCACGCTTACGGCCTCGGGTATCGCGGCGCTCATCCTTTCTATCGGTATGGCCGTGGATGCGAACGTCCTCATCTTCGAGCGCATGAAGGAAGAGCTGCGGCAGGGGAAGGCGCCGCATGACGGCGTCGCTATCGGCTTCCAGCGCGCCTGGCCGGCCATCCGCGACGGGCACTTCACGATGATCATCTCGAGCATCATCCTCTTCTGGATGGGTACCCCTCTCGTACAAGGGTTTGCGCTCGTCTTCGGTCTCGGCGTGGTTGCCTCGCTTATCACGGCCGTATCCATAACCCGCGTCTTCCTCCTTGCCATCCTCCCGTACGAAACAACGCCGACGTGGCGGCGGCTTCTCGAGGCGGGCTTCGGCGCACGCCCCTCTAACCCTTCCTAGTATGTTTATCGTCAACCATCGCAGCTTCTTCTTCTGGCTTACGGGGCTGTTCCTCGTCGCTTCCGTTGCCGCGCTCATCCTCATCCCGCCACGCCTCTCGATAGAATTTACCGGAGGGACGCTCCTCGAGGTCGCGTACACGGCAGAGCGCATGCCGCGCGAGGACGCGACCACGCGCCTCGAGGCGCTCGGGCTTCCGGAAGTATCCGTCCGCGAGAGCGGGGCGAATAACCTGACGGTACGTACGCACGCGCTTACGCCCGCGGAACACGACACGGTCATCGCCGCGCTTTCGGGCGAAGGCGCGTATCCGCTTACCGAACTCCGCTTTAACTCGATCGGCCCGTCGCTCGGCCAAGAGCTCGCCACGAAGGCCCTCTACGCAATCGGGGCGGTTACGCTTGCCATCATGCTCTATATCGCCTTTGCCTTCCGCAAGGTCTCGCGCCCGGTCCCTGCCTGGGGCTACGGCATCATTGCCGTCGCCATGCTCGCTATCGACATCATCGTCCCAGCCGGCTTCTTTGCCGTATACGCCTTCTTTACGGGCGCACAAGTGGATACGCTCTTCGTGGTCGCGCTCCTCGCGCTCATGGGGTACTGCATCAACGATGTCATCGTCATCTTCGACCGCATCCGCGAGCACTTGAAAGCTAATGAGGACGGGGAGATAGAGGAGCCGTTCGAGCGCACGGTCGGTAAGTCGATCACCGAGACCCTCGGACGCTCCATCAACACCTCGCTCACGGTAGCGCTCGCGCTCCTTGCGATCATCCTCTTTGGTAGCGAGTCGGTGCGCACCTTCGCCCTCGTCATGCTCGTCGGCGTCATCATCGGTACGTTCTCCTCTATCGCGCGCTCCGCACCGCTCCTTATCCCGGTTGCCGTCTGGGCGGAGAAGCGCGCCGCAGCAAAAGCGGCACTTGAGTCGGACGACGAAAAGAAGCCTGCATGATCATAGGCATTACGGGAACTAACGGGGCGGGGAAGGGCACGGTGGTTGAATACCTGGAAGAAAAAGGATTCAAGCACTATTCGGCCCGCGCATTTATCGTTGAAGAAATTGAGCGACGCGGGCTCACGGTTAACCGTGATTCGATGAATGCAATGGGAAATGAATTGCGAGCCCAGCACACGCCCTCTTATGTCATTGAGCAGTTGTTTATGCGCGCGCAAGCTGAGGGCGGGAATGCGGTCCTGGAATCAGTCCGCGCAGTTAGTGAGGCGGAATTCCTAAAGTCGCACGGCGCAAGGCTCTTCTTCGTTGATGCCGACCCACAGGTGCGCTACGAACGCGCACGTAAGCGCGGAAGCGCTACCGACCAGGTGGACTTCAAGACATTCATGTACGAGGAAGAGCGCGAGCTGCGTTCCGATGACCCTACCAAGCACAGTGTGCTCGGTGTTGCCGAGCGCGCCGATTATCGTCTCACCAACGACGGTACGCTCGAAGACCTCCACGCCCAGATAGAGCAGGTGCTCGCCAAGATAGGGGAGTAGCCCCTGCCCGGGATTTAGAAAAAGGAACGGCGGCCATATGGCCGCCGTTCCTTTTTAATGGATGACCGTCCCGATGAACGGCTCGCCCTGTAAATACTTCGCAAACTCATCGAGTCGCTGCCCGTTAATGACGGCAACCTCGAGCTTGTGGGCCTGCGCTTCCTTTGCGGCCACCGGGTCAAACGGGGAAGAAAGTCCCGGGTCCCAGCGATCCGGGATGAGGGAACGGAAACGTGTCCAGTCGATGCGCTCTATCTTCTCGGCATCAGGGAACTCCTTCGGGTTCTTGTCGTATACGTAGTCGATATCGGAAAGGTTTACGACCTTTTTCGCACCGAGTTTCTTTGCGGCAAGGACGGCGCAGTAGTCGGTAGACCAGCCCGGACGCCAGCCGGCGCCGATGATGATCGGTGCGCGGGAACGCAGGCTGCGTGTCGGGTTCTTTACGATCCGTTCCTGGGCTTCGTCGCGGAAGAGTGCACGCATGAGGTGGGCGTTCAGGCGCGTCGCATGGATACCGAGCCAGTCGAGGTCGTCGCGCTCAAGGCCGCCGTGCGCGTCGATGCCCGCGTCGCGGTACCGGCGGGCAGTCGCGCCGCCGCCCGTAATAATGAAAAAAGAAACGCCTCGAGCAATTTGGCCGAGGACGAATGCGCGGAAATTCTTAAGGAAGGCAGTATCGATACCGTCGGGGACAATGAGTGAACCACCGACGGAAACGACGACATAATCACGTTTCTGTTTCTTACCGAATGTGGTGAGTAGAGACATGGGTAGGTAATAGGCGCACGGCGCTAATACATCGTCCACGTCCAGGTTATCCCGGGCGGGGCGAGCTTGCACGAGGTGCAAGGCTTGACGGTGGTTTCATCATACGCCGATGGGGGATGCGCGCAACTTGCGGAAACAGGAATACGTTTCAGAAATAAAAAAGGAGTGCGAGGATTGCTCGCGCTCCTTTTTGCAATCGACCGAGGCCGGATGCGAAGTCTCAGATATACAGCTTGATGGGGTCGTCGCTGACGAATTCCCGGAACGACGGGTCAATCACAGTGAACGTGATGCCTGCGTCAGGGTATTCGAAGTCATCGGGCGGGAAGTCGCCGAGGGCCGACAGCCGCGTGACCCTGCTCGTAAGCCTGGCGTCGATCTCGGCCTGTTCCGTGCGGGCAGCCGCCTCGTCTTCCTCGTGGTCCTGCAGGGCCTGCGACAGGGTAGATGAGGGGCGAGGCCCCCCAAAACGGTTCTTTGACATATGCGTGTTCCTCCGGGGCGCATAATACTATCTAGGCTGATTAAGTCAATGACCAAGACACTTCTCTCCACCGAACCAGGGGAAGGGCTAGGTCTTTTTCCTCAGATCGTGGTGGACCGGCCGGGTGAGTACGCTCAGCATAATGATAATGAAGCCGAGGACCGAGAATGCGACGCCGAGGTCGTAACGGTCGATGAGGATACCGATGATGATCGGCCCGATGAGGGAGGCCATCTCTCCGACTTCAAGCGTGCCGCCGGCCAAGGTCCCGTATTTACGCGTATCGCCTCGACGCGTCATTTCAGCGTCAATATAGACGCCGAGGAAGACGAGCAATCCCCCGATGACGAAGACGAGGAACAGGGTGGTCCAGTATGCCGATACGTACCCGAGGATTATGAGAAGCCAGCCGAGCGTGATGAAGGCAAGGGTTATGGCGCGCCGCGGCGCGCGGTCCGCGAGCCAACCGAAGGCCCCGCCAAATACGCTGGGGAGCGTAAAGATGAGCACGAAAAGTATGATGCTCGGGATGTCGGTGCCGTCGACAAACAGTTCTATGGGCATGAAATATTCTATCGATGCCGATGCGATAGTGAGTATGAACAGGAGCGCGGCGAGGCGTTTCAAATCCTGGTTCCAGAGCAGGACTTCCTGGAAGAAGTTCGCATACGTGCGCGGGGACAGGTAGGTATGCCAGAGCCCCTGGACCGCTTCAATCGAATCCTTAGGCGCGCGAAACAGGATGATGATTGCAAGGACGGAAGCCGGGACAAGGAAGAGGAACAGTTCGTGTACTTCGAAGTACCCGACGAGCGCCACGCTCGCGAGCACGGCGAGTACCCAGCCGAAGTTGGTAATGGACTCCATATACCCGAACGAGCTTCCCGTGTGTTCTTTCTCGCTCATGCGCCGCAAGTACGTGGAGCGGCCCACGGAGTCGAGGGCGTAGCTCAATCCGTTCAGGACGCGGGCAATCACGATGAAGCCCACCGCTCCCCACAGCCCGGCGAGGAAGTAGCTGATGGCAATGAAAGGGTAGAGGAAGGCCCCGGAGAGTATGAGCGAACGTGCCCGGATGCGATTCGCCAGCATGCCGATGAACGGCACGGCAAGGAGGAACACCACGCTATATATTGACCGCAAGAGACCTGTTTCCGCGTACGAGTCCGTAAACGAAAACATGAATATCGGGATCAAGGCCTCTACGAAGCCCCACCCAATCCAGCGCACGGCCGTTGCCCACGTGACAATCCGTACCCCGACGTTAAGGTGCGAGCCAAAAAGGAAGCGGAACATGCGCCAAGTGTAGCCCAGGGTGCCTTTCCCGGCCTACCAGGGACGGGGACAGTACGGGGCCCATGGCTGCGCTTGACTCTATATATGGCTTCCTATAAGATGCCTGTATTACTCGGGAGCGTGCGATGGGCTCAAAAAACCCAAGAAATAAGAGGCTCGAAAAGCCGCTTATTTCGAATCGTCCCGCCCGGTATGTACTTCGATAATTAAATAGAAATTGGTAGGAAACCAAGAATTCATTGTTTTCTTGTGTTCCGCCTATTCTTAATGAGAGTTTGATCCTAGCTCAGGATGAATGCTGGCTGTATGGATGAGTCATGCAAGTCGAACGGACCGCAAGGTCAGTGGCAGACGAGGTAGTAACACGTACGTACGTACTCCCAAGTCGGGCATAGCTTACCGAAAGGTAAGGTAATTCCCGATAGTTCCCTACGGGGTAAAGATTTTTCGCTTGGGAAGCGGCGTGCGTAGTATCAGCTTGTTGGTAAGGTAACGGCTTACCAAGGCTACGACGCTTAGGGGGGGTGAGAGCCCGTTCCCCACCGATGGGACTGAGACACGGCCCATACCCCTACGGGGGGCAGCAGACGAGAATACTTCGCAATGGACGCAAGTCTGACGAGGCGATACAGCGTGGTGGATGAAGTGCTTCGGTACGTAAACACCTTTTATGTGGGACGAAATTATTGACGGTACCACATGAATAAGGGGCTCCTAACTCTGTGCCAGCAGGAGCGGTAATACAGAGGCCCCAAGCATTATCC
>DASWNF010000013.1:0-33797 GCA_036399335.1 Minisyncoccota bacterium | reverse complement strand
TAGGATCACTCGTTCCAGCATCAACGAACAGTTAAGTCCTACAGACCCACTCGGGTACTTTATGGAGTCTGTTTTGATAGAGGTCAGACGTACGAACGGGAACAACGCCTCTCTCGGGTTGGGCGGTGGTGTCGACGGTTTCCTTCTCCTCAAAACGTATCAGAATCTACAGCCCTCAGACTTCGTAGGGGTAAGGGCTCGGGGCGGTGAATACTCAGTCAAGAATGGTGAATTGGTATTTACTGGTAATGCCGCATCTGATTCAGGAACCCTAACTCAGGAGGGAATGTCCATTCTTCTCCGGAATGTCGCAATAAGACTCAATATGCCGGTACAAACGAAATTCGAAATTCAAAGCCTACTGTCAAGGCTGAAATTTAGTGTCGAATCTTAGAGCATTTAGTTCCAATAGCGTCTACGAAGGCGTGCAAAGCACAAAGCCGCCTATATAGGCGGCTTTGTGCGTCGGTCTACGGGACGATTTGAACCAGCGCTATACTTGGCACATGAATAAAGTTCAGGACCAAGTAATTCTAAATAAGAAAGCTGGGGTCTACGACCTTCAACAAATCCTAAATGGCGCTTACTTCGTATACCGCCATATCGTGAAGGATCTGATGCTGAACGCTGGAGATTCCGTACTCGACATAGGGTGCGGTACTGGAACGGTGTTGCGACAACTGCAGGCCAAGTATCCTGGGGCACGGCTGCACGGCATTGATCCGTCAAAGGAAATGGTTGAGATTGCCAGACGAAAGGATCGTACTGCTCGTATCGACTTCACTGTTGGTTTTGCTCAGTCACTAGAGTTTCCAGATAGGAGCATCGACTGCGTCATAAGCTCACTCACCACCCATCACGTCTCTACGGACATTCGACGGCAGATGTTCCGGGAGGTTAAGAGAGTCCTGAAGCCAGGAGGTCTCTTCTATCTCACAGACTTCCATTCGCCCTCAACGCCATGGGGTAGGGCGGTTTTGGAGCTCTTTCTGGCTCGGCACGCATTCATTAAAGAGCTTGTAGCCGTTTCCAATACAGAGCTGCTAATGGAAGCAGGATTTGTCATCGAGAGCGCTGTGGCTCAACAGCCTATTGGTATAGCGCAGCATATTCGGGCACGTACTACATAAACCGGGGCCGGCTGGCTCCGTGGGTGGCAGATCAGGTCGCCCTGATCTTAAAAGTGATGTACCCCCGTCCTTGTGAGTCCAGAGGACTTCAAAGCCGTTCTCGGTCCAGTGCGGGTTGAGCGTCTCAGGCTCGCCGAAAAGCCCCCTTTTTCTTTATTTGGCCTCTAAGACAGGGTCGGCCTACGACATGCTATCGTAATAATTATGCCCGAAGGCATTCCCAATCGTTTAAGTAAGGTATTTAAAGGTCACCTAGCGGCAGCCGCCCTATTCGTGTCCCCGGCTTTGGAAGCACCTGCGCAGGC
The DNA here is from genome assembly GCA_036399335.1 of Minisyncoccota bacterium. Lineage (GTDB taxonomy): Bacteria > Patescibacteriota > Minisyncoccia > Phycocordibacterales > Phycocordibacteraceae > C7867-001. The sequence continues at coordinate 32,362 of DASWNF010000013.1, read as the reverse complement.
ACAGGTGCCAGCTGCTGAAGCAGCACTTTCCACGGAAGACGAGGAGCAAGTAGAGAACATCGAAGGAGTTATCGAGCAGGTACGCGCATTGAATGACGAGTCGTCGGATTTTATCGTGGAAGACGCTCCTGGTTATAAGGAGTTAGATGGGTACATAATTGCCAAGAAAAATACCGGAGCAGATGTGAGTGGTATTTTGCGAAAACTCGTTCAGCGGACTGAAGCAACGCCGACTCCTGAGTATCTGTATGTTGCTTCTGGGGTGATTCGCGACCTGCTACTCACGACGACCAAGCCAACTTTTACCACGGCTGAAAAGGAGATACTCATGCAATTCATGCGTACGCTTCCTACCAACCACGGCAATCTTGGGCGCGTACAAAAGGTACGTCTTGCTAACCTATATATGGAAAATATCCCGGATATGCGAGATGAGATTCTTACAACTCTGGATACGGAAGAGCTTCTAGTACTTAAAACACCCCTCGGTTCTCATGAACGGTTATGGTCGCATCCTCTTCTAGAGGATGACGATCTCGAGGCAGTATTTGAAGAACCCACCCTTAGGCATGCAGAACGTGTCGCCGTACTGTTACAGCCACTGCCAAACGAGGACCGGCTGACTTTCGCCGAGCGGGCGACCTATGTTTCCCGATACCTGGCTTTCCGGCGGATGGAGCCAACAGAAGAAACCGTGCAAACGGCAGTTGCCGATATCGAACGCACCCAGTCCCTTTGGGGTGACTTTGAGATAGTGCAGGAAACGGTTCTGTATGCGGCAAGTTCCGATGACGAGCGTTTTCTGGACAAAGAAGATTTGATCCGGCTTACGGCTCTCTCAAAAGATCTTCAGGTCTTTACCGACTTTAACGGCCCCAAGTCAGCTGCGTCCTTGACCCGAGTAAAGGAGGAAATCTTAGAAAGCATTGCAAGCACCGAAGGGACCGTTACCGTCGTGTTCAATATGCACGGCAATCCAGACGTTATTTCCTTAGGAGAAGTACAAGGCAAAAAAGACGGAGAGGACGTAAACCTGTCCCCTGACGAACTCGCGGAGGCTTTCGCAAACCGGTATTCGAATGAGCACAACCGAACACGGGCAATGACCCACCCCGATGTGCTTATCTTCGGCACCTGCTCGTCAGGAAACTATGCGATGAAGTTCCTAGAAATCATGCGCGCGAAGAGCTTGCCAGTGCCGGTGCTGATCACGTCAGGCGAAGCTGGGCAAGCTACCTACTCCAGTACCGCTTCGAGCAAATCTGTAGAGGGACACGTTCTTTCGATGGGCCATCCACGGATTAAGGACCTCTACGGTAATCAGGAGTGGAATCTGGACTCGAACCCTATAGTTATTGTTCCCGACCGAACGATTCTACCTACACCGACTCAGATTGCGGATTCGAGAGCGGGTGAAACCGTCGATCAGATATAAGAACCCTATCTAGTCATTAGGTGGGTATATACTAGGGCTATGAAAAGACTTAGCGCGCTTCTTGTTTTTGCATCTTTATTTGGCTTAACCTACCCAGTGCAAGCTGACACGGCTCTCGACTCAAAAAATGAGTTTTGGACCTCGGGTGTCCACTGCCCTGAAATAACGGATTCGGCATTACGTTTTGGGATGAAGGACTCGCGAGGAAATAGGCGGATCAGCGATTTCCAAACCTTTTTAGCTGACTACTATGGCCTTGAGAAAAGTGCCATCGTAACTGGCAGGTTTGATAACACTACCCGGAATTATGTTTTGCAGCTGCACGCAGAAGCAGGGCTTAAGCAAAACTTCGTAGACGCAGAGACGCGGGCTATTGTGAATCCAAGGTGCGGCGATGCTGGAATACGGCCGCGGATAGTTGCATTTACAGCGTCAGAGGGGAAGATTAAGAAAGGAGAAAGTGTTTTGCTGAGCCTGGATGTGCAGAATGCTAATTCTTGCAAAATTATAAACCTGACCGCTGCTCGAGAGCAGGGAGACGGGTGGGAGGGTGCAGAAGGCAACATTGCTTTTGAAGACCGCAATGCAGAAAGCGCTTCGATGAGTTTGCGAGTGCAGCCCCTCAAGACAAGCGTCTACGAAGTATTCTGTGACTATCACTACCCAGACGTACAGGATGGAACCACTCAGTCAATGAAATCTCTTATTGTTACGGTGCGTTAGCATAGTCCCAAATGGGTGGTTTTCGTGCGTCGGGCTATAGGCATTTGCACTGGTGCTATGCTTAAGCGTATGAACACGGCAAAGGCATGGTACTCGAAGAATGCACTCAAAGTACTCGGCGGAGCCGTGATAACACTCCTCGTTGCCTTGCTTCTTGTAATATTTTGGCCGGTAAAGAATGTCGCATCGGTGCCGCAAGAGGTAGTCAGTGCACCCGGCGTTAGCTTGTCGGATTCAGCACCCCTTAAGCCAAGTGAGGAGTTTTTCTTCCGGTTGCCCGCCACTACCTATACGAGCACTGGAGATCTGGAGCCCGCAGTCATGGTCTCAAAAAGTACGGGCCACGCCACGCCAATACCGGGTGCGGTTCATTATGGGGGAGGTATCTACGAAGGCCATTTCGGCCCTGTGATCTCGCGGTCCGGAAACTACCTTGCATATAGGAACGACAAAGACCGCGCGATAGTGGTTATGGATACCTACGGGAATCGAAAGTACCTTCCGAGCGCGTCAATCGTTGGGAAGGAAACAGATGTAGACACGGGAATCCATGACTGGAGTCCGGACGAGACGAGGCTCATGTTCACTGTCTCGCAAATTACGACAGGTTGTATGGAAGAAGGCTACACGTCCGAATGCGGAGCGCCCAAAGGCGTACCTAGTGACATACGCTTGGGATATCACGTAGCAGACTTCGCGAGCGGGGAGGTGACCTTCCTGGCCGGCGTCGCGACTTCCACCGATGCTTACTATTTCAAAGGTTGGATTGATGGCCATACACTGTTGTTTGAACAGGAAAACGTTCTCTTTGAATATGACTTAAAGGGCTCGCGCCTCGTTCGATCCCTGAAATTTAAAGAGCCTGGGACGACTGAAATCCACCACTTTAGTTTTGTGGGTATGGGTATAAGGGGTACCCAGGTCTATATGTACGGTAAGGAAATCTATTCAGGCAGCCCCATACGTCTGGTGGTGCGAAGAGGTTTGTCAGAGACAATACTGGCTGAATATGGGTGGGCTCAAATTCAGCCACGAGACGCTCGCCTATCAGAGGATGGCAGGTACGTTATATGGAAAGTGGAAGGTGGGGATGAGGAGCATAGATTTGACCTGGAAACGCTTTGAACTACGGTAGAATAAGGCCATGCACGAGTGGGGGCCCACAAGAATAGCTATAAAGAAGGCGACGGAAGATGGGGAGCTTCCTGGCGTTGCGCTTTCTGTTGCAAAAGCTGTTGCTCAGGAACGGAAGCTCACTCCAGATATGCGGAAAGACCTTATCTCAACGGTCCGTGCTTGGACTGAATATGCGGAGGATAAAGGCGTTAGGGACGACGACCTGTTCATGGTTCGATGGCATTTGGAGCACTTTGCGCAACAACGTTTTAATTCTAGAGAAGCGAGTGACTTGGATCTGCAATCTACGGCCATTGATCATTTAGTATTGCCCAGCGGCGAAACGTATAAGGAATACGTCGAGGGGGTAGCAGGAGGGGAAATATTTGAGGACAGAAATGTGGCAATCTTTGGAGGCACCTCACGTGCAGCCCTAAAGCTACATGCGGCGTCACAGGCAGGTTTAGAGACTGAGCAAACAGCCGCATTGCTTAAACCAGAACTGCCGTTGAACGACATAGACATCATCGTTAGTAAGGCTGCCCTAACCGGACAATCACAATTCACCGCTGATCTTGCGGGTACACGGGTTGTGGAAGATATAGAAACGGACATACCTAGCTTCCTTAAGGATATCGACTGTACTTTCAACCAGTCGATTATTCACCAAGGGAAGCTTTTCTATACACCTCAGGCGTTGCAAGATGCGCTGAATGGAACGATTAGATTTACGGATAAAGAAGACGCCTTGTTTGGCTCTGAAATTGACGTCCTTCCAGACGGGAAGAAATACATAAACAGGAAGGGTCTCTATCGAGGTTTCGCATTCTTGCTCCGCGGTAAGGCGCAAGAGTTTCCGATCCATAAAGATAATCTCAATGCAGAGGTGCCCAAAATGGGTAGGTACTGGGTAGTGCTTCTTATGGTCAAGCTGATGTCCATGAAGGACGAGGCGAAGCGGAAGGAGGCGATTGGGGCTTGGTACAACCTCGCACATCAGTTGCATGCCACGACTGCGGAATCCCCGAAAGAATTCCTTGAAGAGCTAGTGACTAAACATCCGGAAATGCTGTCGATGGTGGTGGGTAGGGAGAAGGAGCAGGAAGCGAAGTTTGATGCTCAGGTGAGGTGGCTTTCCACGAAGCTCATTGATAGGTCAATAGATGCGGTTACTAATCCCGAAGGATCACCTCCGCTCGAGGGCATGTCTGATGAGGAGGTTGTTATTGATGAGACGTATTTTAGCGGAGGACAAGAAGGCGTAGCCGAGCTCCTGGCTTACATCAGCGAACTGAAAGGCGCGTAATTCAATAGGAGAAAGCTCTGAGAAGGAGAGCGAGTCCATGTATAGACGGAATTGCTTTATTGCATAAGTGGCATATAGTCCAATTAGAATTCCAGTTCGTTATGAATTGGTCGTCGGTACGCCGGTAAGGGCAGAGGTCTCTCCTGCCATTTTGAGGGACGTAAGTAAGGAGGGCCGTTATGGCTGCTTCATCGGAACTCTTAAGGCCGTTGTTTACCCCTCTGGAGCCGGCAATGGAAAGGGCATATCGTGATCTTCAGGATCCCGAGAAATCCATTCGCGTCGAGCTTGAGACGGGTCAGGGAGCGGGCAAGCTCGATGTGATCTACTCCCTTTTCCCGCCAGATCAGACGGAACCGCTAGCGCTCTATTCCTTCAAAAAGAGTATCGCTTGCATAATCCACGTTCCGCTCAGAGTCCGCCGGTTCGAACGCGGCTCGGAACTAGGGTCTGGCTCGGAAGTTCTCGGACTCTACGACCAACAGCTTCTCTGGAAACGGGGAATCAGGTGCCCTCTGGAAAAATGCTGGGTCGTGGTGCGGTACAACCTGCGCCGCCGCGAAGGCCACCTCTACCTTTCGAAGGAGCTGCACGAGCAGCTCATCGCCATATGATCGGCAGGTAGCGACTACATGCGCCGAGCGCCCCGAGAAGTCGGGGCGCTCTTTCGTCAGGCTAATCCCAACAGGTCTACGTCGTTTATAAGGCCGCTTACGTCACGGCACCTTGCATTAGAATGTCTCCAGTTCAGGTGCTAGGATTTCCCCATGCCAGTATTAGTTCAGTGGTTTCTCTCCTACATCTTGGTTTCGCTCGCCGCGCATTTTTATACGCGTCGCATTCCTAACTTCCAGAAGCAGGTGCTCTACATTCACGTATTTGTTGGCGTATCGGTTGCGCTACTTATATTAGTCGGCGCGAGACTTGAGTGGAGTCCGACAGCACTTTCGATTCTCACGCTTAGTGGAGTGGTTGGGTTAGCAGCCTCCCTTCTTGGCAGGCTCGGCGTTCTCTATAGCTTTTCATGCGTGCTGCAGGAGGCCTGCCTCCTGCTTTCCGGAACCTTTGTAGCAACTGTTATTGGACTGCCGCTAGCCGCTGCCGCGACGGCCGCGCCGTACGTATTTGCTCATCGCACGGAGGGAAAGGAATGGTATTGGAAACCGATAATACTTTTACTGTGGTGTTTTGCATCCATCTACCTCTACATATGGCTGAAACAGCCGCTACTGAATATCGCACTGCACATACTCTTTGGAGCGGTACTTATAGAAAAGCGCCTATTGTATAGGTTGGGGGAATCGTAATTCTTAGCGCCATGAAGATCTACGCCTGGAACATGCTGTATCGGAACTTGGAACAAGACCGGGCGTTTGCTTTCATTTCGGAACTCGAATTCAATGTTCTGTGCCTACAGGAAGTTCCCAAGGCGTTCCTTTCACGCCTTTCGACATTGCCATATAACGTCGTCTCATCTTTGGATGTTGAACTTACACGGGGAGAGCGCAGTTTTACGCTGCATAACGTAATACTCACTCCGCACCCAATACGGGCGTCAAAGACATTCGAAATACCTGTCCTGACACTGTCTCTCAGGTCCAAGCTCTGTCTATTACTTAAAGAGGGTTGGACCAACCTCACGAGACGACAGGGAATCTTTGCTGATATCGGGTTTCCGTCGGGAGATGTGCGCGTATTCTCCGTACACCTCGCCGTTTTAAGTCCCAGTGCCCGAGCAAAAGACTTCCAGGTGGTGGCCAGCCAATTACGCAAAAACGAAGATGCCGTACTGGCTGGAGATTTCAATATCATAGAACATCCCCTAACCAAAGCGTTCGGTTGGTTTTTCGGCGCGCCTCTTTCGGAAGTATTGCCGTGGAAGGATGAACGGCATGAAGTCGAGCGGCTTTTTCAAGGATGGGAATTACAGAATCCATTGCGCGGGAAGATAACCCACACAGCCTCTCTATCCCAGCTTGACCATATATGCGTGCCTAGGCGAGCTACAATTCTTCGCGCGGCCGTTCTAAAGGATACTTACGGCTCGGACCATAAACCCGTATTCGTTGAGTTTGCCTTGTAGGTGCGAAGCGCCCCTTCGTGGGGATGAGATATCGGGGAAGCGCTACCCTCGTTCACTTGAAGGCTGGGCTATCTTACGGATCCAAGGCGCAGGACCATAAATGACAATTAGTTAAAAGCCGCGTCAAGGAGTACAATTATAGTAAGAAAAAGCGCATGAGCCCCCTAAGCAAACATATGTTGAATAAGAAAATCAGTGGGATTCGCGGAGTGTCAGCGGCGCTCTTGTTCGTGACGGTGCTGACGACAGGCGTAGCGCACGCGGCAACGTCTCCTTCGCTCGGATTGGCGGAGACCTTCGGCATCCTTTCGGGCACGTATACCAATACGGTTGTAGGAACCACCATTAGCGGAGACCTGGGCTACACCACGGGACCGGCAGTCGCACCTACCGTAATAAATGGCGGGACGCATTCCGCCGACGTTACATATAGCGGGGCAGGGAGCGACCAAGGAGTTGCTCTTGCTGCCTTGGGAGGCGAACCCTGCACGTTTACGTTCCCCAATGGCGCCGTTGACCTGGCATCGAACGCACAGTTCCCGACGGCTACGTACGGGCCGGGCGTGTACTGTGCAACTGGAGCTATGGCCGTGGGTACGGGCGGGATCACCCTCCAGGGTGCGGGTACCTATATCTTCAGGACGACCGGCGCGCTTAATACCGCCGCGAACTCAGCAATCACGCTCGCTAACGGAGCATCGGAGTGCGACGTGTGGTGGACGCCGATAGGCGCGACAACGCTCGGTGCGAACTCGACCTTCGAAGGTACCGTAATCGATAACGCGGGAATCACGATCGGGTCCATGGTCACATGGACGGGACGGGCGCTTGCCTTCGGTGGTACGGTCACGACTGACGACGACACGATTACCGTCTCGTCATGCGCGGCTGCGGCTCCGAGTGCTTCCCTTACCGTTACGAAGGCCGTGGTTAACGACGATGACGGCACGCTTGCCGTATCCGACTTCCCGTTATTCGTGAACGGGGTACCGGTCATGAGCGGGATGGCAACAACAACGCTTACGCCGGGAACCTATGCCGTGAGCGAGACCGGTGACGCCGGGTATGTCGCCGGCGATTGGGGAGGCGACTGTGCGGCTGACGGTAGCATTACGCTCGCTGACGGGGACGTTAAGACGTGCACTATCACGAATGACGATGTGGACGCCGTGGTTAGTAGCGGCGGAGGTAATGGCGGCGGGGGAGGAAGCAGCAGGCGCCGCCGGCCTGATCCGGTAGCGAGCAGCACGGATACGACGAGCGAGTCAGCCGCTACGACAAGCCCGGTAGTCGTATCTGGGGCTACACCTCTAGCGGCAACGAGTCCTGGCACCAACAGCAGTATTCCCAAGCTTCCGAACGCCGGCCTGTCGCCAGACAGTAATCTCCTGGCAATATTTGCGGCTGCCCTTGGCGCTTTTGGTGGCATGCTCGCCATCGCCGTGCTTCGAAGGAAGAAAGCCTCGGCATCGGTAGATGCGATTTAAATACGAAAGGTTGCTCGCGTTTGGTACCGGCACGCTCGTGCTCGTACTTGCCGCATATGCGTTCTACGAACACCGTCAGGCAGCGGTAAGCCTTGCGCCACCTGCCGCTTCGCTTGAAAGGTTGAGGATACCGAGTATCGGCGTGGACGCCTCTATAGAGAAAGTGGCGCTCACGCCTGATGGCGCGATGGATACGCCTGACGGCCCAAGCAATGTCGGCTGGTACTCACCAGGGCCGTATCCAGGCGAACAGGGGAGTGCGGTCATTGCGGGGCATCGTGGCTGGAAGGATGGAGTCCCTGCCGTCTTCGATGACTTGGATAAGATGCGCGAAGGTGATGTCATCCACGTTACCGACCCGAAAGGGAAGGAAGCCACGTTCGTCGTGCGTGAGACACGACGGTACCCGAGGGACAGCGTTGTACCCGAAGTATTCGCATCAACGGACGATTCCCACCTGAATCTCATCACGTGCGTCGGCGCGTGGGACTCTGCCCTGCAGAGCTCGGAAGAAAGGCTCGTCGTATTTGCCGATTTAGTACCGTAACTTCTAACAGGTCCGTACGAAGGGTACGCAAAGCTAGAAAAAGACCGCCTTGTTAGGCGGTCTTTTTCTAGCCGGAAGAGTGTCTTGTCGTACGGAAGAGCTGTTATACTAATTAGATGAAACCCGCGTATACGTTAGCCATAGCATTCGGCGTCCCTCTCACGCTCATCGGCTTGGTGGCGCTCTCGACCACGGTACTGCAATCGCGCGTCGAGCCCGCGTACGATGTCCTGTATACGGACAGCTACCTAGGTTCTTCGTACTTCGTCGATGCGCAGCATCTCGTGGCACCTGAGTACGACGCTTCAGCCTCTAACCAGTACGTGATTGAGCAGGCACGGACCACCCGCTTCTATCGGTACGACCCTGTAGCAGACACCTCGGTAGTCGTGGGAGATTTTGAAGCAGCGAAGGAACTCGAGATAGTAAGTATTGACCGCTCGCCCGACGGCTACCGTGTGGCTGGCACAGAACACGAGGGGGGATTTCTCTTCCCGTTTTTCTATCCGTCGGACGGCAACCGGTTCGTTATAGAAGGGAACGGCGGGCGCAAAGGGGTGTCCTTAATGGGGAACACGTATTCGACGCATATTATCGGGTGGGTAACTAAATAATCATGGATAACAAATCACTTCTCGAACTCGTGCAGACAAAGCTCGCGAACGGTGAGATTGCACGGGTGGAAGTAGAGGCCTTGCTCGGAGGAAACGTGCCTGCGCAGGGCGTAGGTGCCCCTTCAGGGCTCGCCCCCGCTGCGCCTTCCGGACACCTGGGAGCTTCTAAGATCTTCTTTTATCTAGGAGGGCTTATCATCCTCATCGGCATCACCGTCTTCGTCTCGCAGTTTTGGGCTGACCTTGGTCCAGCGGGGAGGATAGCGGTATCACTCGGGAGTGCCGTTGTCGCCTTCGCGCTCGGCGTATTCTTTTCACGCATGCGTGAGCCGAGCGAGCTGGCAGCACCATTCCACCTCATTGGTGGCGTGCTATTCCCGTTCGGCGCACAGGTACTCCTGGTCGAACTAGGCGTCAGCGTGACGCTCGGGACCTGGGTGCTGCTCTTCTTGGCGCTTACCTTGCTTTATGCCGCTGCCGCCTTTGCCGTCGAATACGTCCTCGTGACCTTCTTCCTCGTCGCCTATGCGACGGTGTTCCTCTTCACGCTTGCGGAGCATGTCCTCCAGGACGCCTTGATCCCGAATTGGCATAGCTACTTTGGCATGCTCATCGGCGTAAGCTACCTGTACCTCGGGAAGCAGTTCCAAGCGACGCGCAATGCTCCTATCTCGCGCTTCCTTCTGCTAGTCGGGTCGGTGTGGTTCCTAGGCGCCTCATTTTGGCTTTACTCGAGCCTCCCGCTCTGGCCGCTCATTTACCCGGTCCTTGTCGCAGGCATGATTGCCTTTAGCTTGTCGGTAAAGAGCATGTCGGTGCTGGTAATCTCGGCCTTGAGCATCATGTCGTATGTGGCGTATATAACGGGTAAGTACTTTGCCGATAGCCTTGGGTGGCCGCTTGCGCTCGTACTCATCGGATTTGCCTTTATCGGTATCGGATACGCGACGTTCTACGCGAGGCGCACGTATCTACATACCTAGCCCAACAGCCCTACGTGAGGACGCATATCCGATAGGCCGCCGGACTCCCAGCGGCCTTTGGTTATAAAACCCCTACCTTACGGGGAACCACAGAAGGTCTGGAGGTAGTAACCCCCCCGCTGGTTGGGGGTCTCGGACGACATTGCAGGTGCTATGCTTTTGGTATGCAAAACGGTACCGACAAGTATGCGCTGTTCGTAAGCCCTCATCCCGACGACCTAGAGTTGTCATGCGCTATTTCCCTGCAAAAGTTCAAATCGCTTGGCTATAAGACGCTCGTGGTAGTGGTATGTAGTGGTGAAGCAGCTGGTGATCCCGAGACGAGGGAAGCGGAGGCACGACAGGGTGCTGAGATTCTGGGTGCTGACGAGATAGTGTTCCTACGGTACCCGCAGTTCAAGATGCTTGAAGATCGAGCGAGGATAAAAGATGCGCTCGAGAATATTATCCTGCAGTACGTACCGGAATACGTGTTCGTTCCGTGGAAGGAGGACACGCACGAAGATCATGTATACGCGGCCCAAGCTGCTGTAGTGGCTGCCCGAGGAGTGCGGAGCGTGTATTACTACCCGACGCCGACCTCCTTAAACTTTACCCCAGACACGTTACTGGCCGGAGATAGGGTAATGCTCGAAAACAAGACGCGTGCCCTAGGCGTGCATCAGAGCCAAATTAATACGCAACGGGTTCAGGCAGCCTATCCAGGAATAGCATCCGAATATTGGAAGCTGTCTTTTGGGCACCATAGCCGGTTCTCCCTCAACTCAGTGGATAGGGAAGGGGCGTCCGTAGAGGTCTTTAAGGTATATAAACAGGAGTTACTCTAGCGGATGCAGATAAAAAGGGAACCGCGTAGGACGGTTCCGTACGCGGTACATATAGGCCTTACAGGCGACACTCTATGGCATTGGTTTCCCGAACCACAAACCCAACTTCCCGGAAGGTGCGGTTAGCGGACTCTCGCCGCGGGTGGCTGGTCCCATGACAGGAATAGGCACCCTGCCTTCGTGCAAGCGCGATACCTGTTTCCATGAGGAGCACTCCCAGCTTGCCGCCTCGATAGTCCTTATGGACGACCAGGTCGTCCATGTAGCAAACCAGCCTATTGGGGAGGGGGACGATGTTCATCGTCATGACCCCCACTAACCGGCTGCCGTCGAATGCTCCGATGGCCACTGCCGTTTCAGAACGAAGAAGCGCTCCGAGCGTTTCTTCCGTCACGGGCAATGCGTTCGTGGCGACTAGTTGTCCGTATAGCTCCGCCATGGCAGGAAGTACTTTGGCGGCCTGCGAGTCTTTTAAACGTCTGATTGCGAACTCCATCATTACCTCCGAGTTGTCTGGATATAGTAGTAGAATGCTGAGCTTGTCCTGTCAAGGAATAGCGGCTGTAGGTACACCGGGCATTTCCTTTTAGTAATACGGGTTCCGCAGCCAGGTATACTTATGGCATGAACATCGAGGCTCCCCAAACTCCCGAGTCGTCACCCGATGAGGTGGAAGTGCATAACCCGACGACGGGCTGGGAAACCGTGCGTGATAAAATCTTGCTCTTGGAACAAGACTGCTTCGGTGAGGCAGGCTTCAGCGAAGAGGAACTGCGGGCTAGTTTCGAGAGCGCTCAGAATGTCGTCGTACTCCTGAGACAAGGCGGGCGCATCATCGGCTTTTCGATCGCCGTGCCTGATGCGAAGGTAGCGGGTGCGCTTTACGTAAATACCACTGATATCCTGCGCGAAGAACGGGGTAAGCGGCACGTGGTATCTCTCATGCACGGACTTGAGGAGGAAGCGCGAGCGCGCGGCTACAAGTTCCTTACCAGGAATGCGGTGGTAGGGAACGGATATGCGGATAAGATCATGCGTAGCTACGAAGGAAGGATTTTAGAGACTTACGAAAACGAATCGGAGTGGGGCCCGCAGCGCTACTTCAAAATCTCCTTGGATACGTAGCTTGGCCGAGGGCCGTGCCGACAGGACTTCATTAACGATTTGCGGCGAGGGAGTTGTAATAAGGGCATGAGTACATCTGGCGTCTTCAGGGAAGGGGACTATCTGGGCACACCTAGAGGAGTAGTCCTTAAAAAGGATTGCTACCAGGTCTTCCTCATGACATGCCCGGCGCCTTTGCCTATCTCCTTTGCTGCTCACCCATGGTTCGTGGTTAACAAACTGGGTGCCGTATCGCGGTGGGAAGTGGGTGTTAAGTCATTCCGGGGACGGGAACAGTGGGAGTATGTGCACAAGGATGCATTCCCGCTGTTTCAAGGAGTGCCCATGCTCCACCCACTCATTCGAAAGCCAGCCTGGAACAGTAGGCTCGAAGGTCATCTTGAGGGAGGGGAGGGTTCACTCGCAGCTCAGCTAGTCGAGTGCATTGAAGCGTCTCCTGCTACCTATCCCTATACGAATTCGTATAACCTGTTAGGCCCAAACAGTAATACGTATGCGGAGTGGATATTGCGCCAATCCCCCCAGTCAGGGCTTTCTCTCCCCTGGAATGCCTACGGAAAGGACTGGAAGCCCTGACCCAATTGCGCTTTTCGAGAGCACGAAGCGTCTAATGCCGCATGCGTGCGCATAAGTTATCCACTCATACGCCCTACAGGTTGTGTGCGTATACTCCCTGGATACCAGAAGTCTAACCATATCCACCTATGCGTCTCTACTATGTTCCCGGTGCCTGCTCGCTCTCACCCCATATCGTCTTACGCGAGACGGGCCTTACTGCCGAATTGAGCCGGGTCACCTTCGCCGGCGACACGCGCACCACCGAACACGGGGAGGACTTCTTCGAGGTAAACCCGAAGGGCGGCTACGTACCCGCCCTCAGGCTTGATTCTGGGGAAGTGATTGCCGAAGGTGTTGCCATAGTGCAGTACATCGCCGACCAAGCGCCTGAAAGCCACCTCGTGCCACCGCCGGCTACGATGGAGCACTACCGCTTGCTCGAGTGGCTCACCTATATCAGCTCGGAGGTGCATAAGGGCTTCGGGCCGCTCTTTCGCCCTGACTTACCTGAGGAAGAGAAGACGCGCGTCATTGACCGGCTTAAGACTCGCTATGCATACATCGACGCCGCGCTTGCGGGGAAGGAGTACCTCAACGGCGCGTACGGTATCGCGGACGCCTATGCCTACACCATTTTCCGTTGGTCGCCGCGCGGGGATATCGACCTTACGGCATACCCGAACATAAGCGCATTCATGGTACGCATGGAAGGACGCGAAGCCGTGCAAATGGCGCTTACCGAAGAAGGGCTCGAGCCGTTAATGGGATAGAAGTAAACGGCCCTAACAAACCCCGTCCCGGAGGCCCTATACGAGCCGCTGCCCTAGAGCCACTGACGGCGTTGGTGACGGGAACCCATTGGGGTAAAATAGCCGCATGCAAAAAAACGCAGTATCCATAGGCATCCCTGCCGTCATGGTTGTCGCCGTGGCCGGTATTGTCCTTGCACAAAAGAGCGCACAGCCTGCACCTGTCTCGGGCACGGCAACTACCACGGGTACCGGACTCACCATGGCCGACATCGCCACCCACGGCACGCGTGACAACTGCTGGACCGCAATTAATGGCGGCGTGTACGACCTCACCAGCTGGATCCCGCAACACCCGGGCGGCGAGCAGGGCATCCTCGCGCTCTGCGGCACGGACGGCTCCGCGCGCTTTAATGGCCAACACGGCGGCTCAGCAACACAGCTTAATATCCTTGCCGGGTTTAAGGTGGGGGACTTGGGCGGCACACCAGGCGCCACGGGTGCGGCTGCTACTGCACCCGCGCCTGCCGTAACCGGAGACGACAACGACGGTTCAGGACGGAACCGTCGCGGGAGGGATACCGATTTAGAAGATGATGCTCGCTAATATGTACCGACCTGAATTAGGGCTCAATGTGCTTCGCTACGGTTTGGCCGCCATGTTCTTGTGGTTCGGCTTCTCGCAGCTTTTCGATAGCGTGAACTGGGTTAGCTGGGTACCGGACTGGGCGGTCACGATCCTCCATATCCCGCCGGCGTTCATCGTGCTCGCAAACGGCGCCTTTGAGGTTATCGCCGGTGCGCTCCTGGCCGCAGGGTTCTTTGTGCGTCCCGTTGCGCTTCTTCTCGCGATCCACCTCGCCTTCATCACGGTTGAGATCGGCCTCACGGCTATCGGTGTGCGTGACTTCGGCCTGACTATAGCGACGCTGTCGCTCGCGCTCATGTACCCCAAGCCGGAACGGTTCTAGTGTCGGTATGCAAGTCATCATCCTTGCGGCAGGAAGAGGCACCCGTATGGGTGCCTTAACCGATGAGGTACCCAAGCCCTTGCTCGAGGTAGAGGGGAAAACGCTCCTGGAACATAAGTTCGACGTGCTCCCGGACATTATTACGGAGATCGTGCTCGTCGTCGGCTATCACGGCCCGAAGATACGCGAACGTCTTGGTGATACCTACGGCACCCGTCCCATTACCTACGTGACGCAGGAGACGCTCAATGGCACCGGCGGCGCACTTTGGGAGGCGGAAGGCATACTCCGTGAACGCTTCGTCATCATGATGGGCGACGACCTCTATGCACGCGAGGACATCGAGCAATGCATTGCCACGCCAGGTTGGTCTATCCTCGTGTCCGCAACCGATCACATGCAATCGGGCGGGCGCATGGTGGATAGGGACGGTGCCATTGTCGCCATCGAGGAAGGGGAGCACCAGGGCCCGGGACTCATGAACACCAACCTCTTCGTGCTCGACCCAAGCCTTTTCGGTCACCATCTCGTACCGAAGTCTGCGGGAAGCCCCGAATACGGGCTCCCGCAGACGGTGCTCGCCGCCTCTTTGGCTACCGGTCGCGCCCTCTCGGCGGTTTACGCGACGACCTGGATACAGGTGACGTCTCCTGAAGACCTGGAACGTGCAGCACGCGAGTTGCCCGCGCTTTTCCCGCGTGCCTAACTGCGTCTCCCTCCGTACGACCACTCTTGAGCTTCGGTCCGGAATTTGGTATGATACATCCTACATTTCATACCTATGACAAAACGCATTAACGTACCCCAATTCGGCGTGACCTCGATGGGGGAGAAGGGCCAGGTGGTCATTCCCGCCGATATCCGCACGGCACTCAAGTTCAAGAAGGGCGAGAAGCTTATCGTCATGGCGCATGAGGGAAGCGTAAGCCTCATCCCGTCCGCGCAATTCGCGGAGATCGCGAAGCGGTTTGCCGCCGTGGAGGAAATTAGCAAGCGTAGCAAATAATATATGGTATCCGTACGAAACTTGGGAAGTAGCGTGGCAGGCGCAGGCGCGTCCGTTACGGGGAAGTTCCCGTTCCTCGCCCGCAAGATGTTCTATATCCCTGCGCTGCTTGTGCTCATCGGCGGCGGTGCCTACTTCGCTACCGCTTCACCGGAGGAGCCGGCCTTTGAAACGGCCGTGGTTGCCCGCCAAGACGTGACCCAGGGCGTAAGCCAGACGGGAACGGTCGAGCCGGCCGAGGAAGTCGACCTTTCGTTTACGGGTGCCGGCCGCATAGAGCGGGTATACGTAACTGAAGGCCAGACGGTCCGCCGCGGGCAGCTCATCGCTACCCTTGAAAGCAGGAGCGAATACGCGAACCTCCTTTCCGCACGCGCCCGGCTGAAGCAGCAGCAGGCATCGTTCCAAAGTGCCGGCACCTCGCTTGAGCGCACCGCTTCCCAGCAGGACCAGCTCGTCGAGAACGCCCGCCGCGACATCCTTACCGAAGACATCCGCGCATACCTTGCGGCCGGGGGTTCGGAGGCCATTGATCGTGACCATACGCCGCCGACCGTAAGCGGCACGTATACGTGCAGCCGTGAAGGCGTCTATCGTATCGAGCTCTACCGCTCGAATGCGCAGTCCGGCTCGACCATGACGTACAGCGGCATCGAGTCAGGCCGCATCTCGGTATCGACAGTGCGTCCCATTCCGCTCGGCGCATGCGGCCTCTACGTGCAGTTTCCCGAGAACTTCGTCAGTAACACCACGGTCGTGTGGGAGGTGCCCGTACCCAATACGCGATCGGCGACGTACCAGTCACGCGTGAATGCGTACGAAGCAGCCATTGAAAACCGCCGCCGCTCCATCGAAGACGCGCGTACGACGCCCCTCGTCTCGGCACAGATTGAAGAAGCGCGCGCTGCCGTCCTTGCCGCCGAAGCGGCCTTCGCCGAGACGAGGCTCCTCGCGCCCTTTAGCGGCCTGGTAACCCGCGTGGACGCCGTCCGTGGCGATATCGCGAGCCCTGGCACGCCTGCTGTCTCGCTCATCAGCGACAACGCCTTCGAAGTCGTCGTCCTCGTACCTGAAGACGACATCGGCCAGGTTGAGGTAGGGGATGCGGCAGAAGTTACCTTCGATGCCTATGACGACACGAGCGTTCGGGCGAACGTCTCCTTCATTTCGCCGCGCGCCACGACCGACGGCGGCGCCTCGGCCTTTGAGGTAACCCTCCAGTTCGCGGAGCGCGACGAGCGCATCCGCGCCGGGCTCTCGGCCGATGTCGACATCATGGCCGCAGAGCGGAAGAACGTCATCGCCATACCGACCCGCGCTGTCGTTGAGGAAAACGGCACTCGCTACGTGCGCGTGCTTACGTCACCCACGACCTACCGCAAGGCAGCCGTAACCACGGGCCTTTCCGGGAATGGCATCATCGAAGTCACTAGCGGGCTTGCCGAAGGGGAGACCATTATTACCTTCGCAAACGAAGAGTCGCTCGCCGGGCTTACGCTCGAATAGCCATGGCGCTCTTCGAGGCAATCGATCTTGAGAAGACGTACCCGGGAGACGTCATAGACACGAAGGTACTCCACGGGCTCACCTTCACCATCGAGCGCGGCGAGTTCGTCTCGATCATGGGCCCGTCGGGCTCAGGCAAATCAACGCTACTCCATATCCTCGGCTTCCTCGATAAGAGCACCGGAGGCACGTACCGGTTCAACGGGAAGCGGTATGAGGACTATGGCGAGGCAGACATCGCCCGTACCCGTAACAAGGAGATGGGCTTCGTGTTCCAGGCCTTCAACCTCCTCCCGAGGGCGAGCGTATACGACAACGTCGCCCTGCCGCTCATGTATTCGGACGTTCCTGAGCGCGAATGGCAGGAGCGCATCACCCGCGTTATCGAACGCGTGGGGCTTTCGCACCGCACGCACTTCGAGGCGTATAAGCTTTCGGGGGGTGAGAAGCAGCGCGTCGCCATAGCCCGTGCGCTCGTGAACGAGCCGGACGTCATCTTCGCCGACGAGCCGACCGGCAACCTCGACTCGAAGTCGGGGCAGGCCGTCATGGAAACCCTCCAGCGCCTCCACGACGAGTTCGGGCACACCATCGTGCTCATTACGCACGAGACGTCCACGGCCGAGCACGCCGAACGCATCCTCATGGTGCGCGACGGGCACATCGTAAGCGACGAGCCGGTAGTAAAGCGCCGCCAGGCGACCGAGGCCTTTTCCAAATAATATGAATACAAGACACACGCTCCGGACGGCCATAGGCGGGCTCACCGCACATAAGTCGCGCTCGGCGCTCACGACGCTCGGCATCGTCATCGGCGTTGCCGCCATCATCATCGTCATGGCGCTCGGGAATGGCGCGCAGGCGCTTATCCTGAACACCATATCAGCGCTTGGTGCCGAGACGGCAATCATCCAGCCGGGTACGGAGGAAGATAATTTCTCCGGCATCATGCCCGACTCCCTTACGGAGCGGGACCTCGAGGCGATTACGAAGAAGTCGAACGTGCCCGATTTGGCAGAGGCCTCGCCCCAGCTCTATGTCACCGGCCAGGCACAGTACCGCGACGAGTCGTACAAGGCGACGATTATCGGCGGCACCGCTGACTACTTCATATCGGCGTACGAACTTTATCCTGAACACGGCGTACCCTTCACCGAAGAAGATGTCGACGGGCGCGCACGCGTTGCCCTCGTCGGCGTCACCGTCGAGGACGAGCTCTTCGGCCCCGAAGGAGATGCTCTCGGAAAGACCATCACCATTGAAGACCAGAAGTTCGAGATAATCGGCGTATTCCCGAAGAAAGGAAGCCTCGGTTTCTTTAACGTCGACGAGACCGTGCTCCTTCCGTATACCACCGCAGGTACCTACGTCCGCGGCACCGATTATTTCGATGCCGTCCTCCTTCGCGCTGCGTCGACCGAAGTCGTTGACCGCATGGTCTTCGATATCACGGCTACGCTGCGCGATACGCACGGCATCGACCCGGGCGAGGAAGACGACTTCAATGTCCAGACCCAGGCCGGATTGGTTGAGCAGGTATCGCTTATCGTGGGCATCCTCACCGCCTTCCTTGCAGCTGTCGTCGCCATATCGCTCGTCGTGGGCGGCGTCGGCATCATGAACATCATGCTCGTTTCCGTGACCGAGCGCACGAAGGAGATCGGCCTCCGGAAGGCGCTCGGTGCCAAGAGCTCCGATATCCTCCGCCAGTTCCTCTTCGAGGCCGTGATGCTGACCGGCGCCGGGGGCGTCATCGGTATCCTCATCGGCTCGCTTATCGCCTTTGGCGTGTCTTTCGTACTTGCGCAGACCGTGGCCGAAGGGTGGGTCTTCGTCTTTCCGATAGGTGCAGCCGTGCTCGGCGTCGTCGTCTCTGCGGGCGTAGGCCTCGTATTCGGCATCTACCCGGCCATGCAGGCCGCAAAGAAGAGCCCGATGGAGGCGCTCAGGTACGAGTAAGGTCAGCACTTCTTCATGTGGGGCTTGCTAGGCTCCTCGCATGGAAATCCAGATACCCAACCCCGGGCGCAAGCGCGCGCTCATCGTCGTCGACTTCCAGCCCCGTTTCATAAACGATAAGAACGAGTGGGTGCGCCCGCACATCAAGGCCGTTATCGAAAACGGCAAGTACGATGTCGTGGTCGAGTCGACCTTTAGTGCGGCCCCCGGCTCAATTTGGGATAAGCAGGTCGGCTCCACTGCCGCGCACGAGGCAAGCGCCGACGGCGTACGCGAGTACTTCGGCCCCGATACGGTACGGGTGCGCAAGAGTACGAAGTCAGCCTTCAAGGGAGACGTCGACCTCGCCTCGCTCCTCAAAGAGCAGGCCATTGAGGAGGTGCACGTGGTCGGGCTTGATACCCATGACTGCGTGCTCGCAACGGCAGGGGAGGCCTTCGACCTCGGCTTTTTTGCCTACGTACTCGAGGAGTGCACGGCCTCAAGCAAGGGCGAGGCGCTCCGCGAGCCCGCACTTGCCGTGCTTCGGGAAGTCGCGATGACGAACCGTTCGACGCGCATTGACTCGTTCGCAACGGTACACGCCTAGTCCTTCACGCAAACCTAAAACGCCGTGCCGGATACTGCCCGGATAACGCACCTATATATGACTATGCAAACACATGCGGCAAAGCGCACCACCGACCACGAGGAGATACGGCGCTGGATAGAAGAGCGGCAGGGGCGCCCGTCCGTCGTCGAGGCTACCTGGGACGGTACGAACGGGCTCCTGCGCGTCGACTTCGGCGACGAGTCCGAAGGACTTACTGAAGTGTCATGGGATGACTTCTTCCGTATGTTCGACGAGAGCGATGTCGAGTTCCTCTACCAGGAGGAAACGACGGACGGCGGCATCAGCCACTTCTTCAGGTTCATCGAAAAGACGGAGGAGGTGTAGGTTCTGCTTGGCCTGCGCGCTGGTATACTTCGAGCCATGCCACGAAGCCAGGAAGCGGCATGGGAGGCTGAGTACCGGAAGCCCCTCATGCTTACGCGCAAGAATGTGCCGCACGCAGACGTCGTGCGGTTTGTGCGCACCCTCAAGAAGGGCGCCCGGAAGGAAGGCGAACTGCTTGACCTCATGGGATGGCGCGTACTCGATCTTGGTTCGGGTACCGGGCGCAACGCCTTTTACTTAGCGGAGCAGGGGGCTGACGTCATCGGCTATGAATTCTCAGAGACGGCGCTCGAGCTCGCGCAGAAATTCGCCGCGCATGCCGAGCTACCCATTACGTATGAGAACCGCGACATCGGTAAACCCTACCCACTCCCGGACGCCTCAGTCGACCTCGTGCTCGACGTTACCTCCTCGAACTCGCTCGGGGTTGCCGGACGGCAGGTGTACTTGGGTGAAGTACGCCGCGTACTCAAGTCGGGCGGGCATATGTTCGTACGCGCTTTGTGCAAGGACGGGGACCAACACGCGAAGTATCTGGTAAAGCATGCGCCGGGCCCTGAGCCCGATACCTACCTCCACCCGGACCTCCAGCTCTGCGAAAAGGTATTCACCGAGGCCGATTTCCGCGAAACCTATGGCACGTACCTCGATATCGTGAGCCTCGAGCGCTCCTTCCATTACGCTACCGTTGCCGGACGACGGTATAAGCGCGCGTATTGGCTCGCGCATCTCATAAAGCCGTATGCCGCTTGATATAGGCGTCGGCATTTTGCTCGCCATAGGCGGGGCGGAGCTCTTTGGGGCAGATCTCACGCCGTGGCTCGTCCTTGCCGGCATCGCTGCCGCATTGCTTCCCGATATCGATGTCATTACCATCCCGCTCCTGGGGAAGTGGCACCACCGCACGCATACGCACTATCCGATTGTGTACGTACCGTTGGCGGTGCTCGCGTACCTGTACCTCGACCCCTTGTACGCGACGATATTTACCGTAGGGGTCTTCGCGCATTTGGTACACGACACCTTCGGCATCGGGTGGGGCATTGCCTGGCTCTGGCCGTACTCGGGCCGCAAGTTCTTGTTCTTCCCGGAAAAAGGACGACGGGAACAGCTCGGCATCGTGGCAACCTGGATGCCCGAAGACGAGCCGCCGCTCCAGGCCGCCCACCATGACGTGCACTGGGTAAGGTATTACTACTTCAGGCCGAACACCCTGGCCTATATCGAATACGGTACGCTCCTCGTCGCACTCGCCGTCCTCGTGACCTATATCTGGTAGGAATTGATAGAATGGTAAGAATTGGGTAGGATGCGTGGGTAGGCTTGTAAGGGCGTTCGCCGCTGTAAGGATGTTGCTCGCAGACTCGCACATCCTTCCATTCGGCTGCGCTCGCTGAACGTGGAAGCGCGCTTCCATGTTCGCCTCGCTTGCCGATGTAGCTCAGTTGGTAGAGCGCGTCCATGGTAAGGACGAGGTCTCCGGTTCAATCCCGGACATCGGCTCCAGCTTCTATTGGAAGCGTTGCCACCGTAGCTCAGTTGGTAGAGCATCTCACTCGTAACGAGAAGGTCGCCAGTTCAATCCTGGCCGGTGGCTCCAATAACAAAACCCGCACCCATGCGGGTTTTGTTATACTCCCCGCATGACCGAAACGGAGAAGCGCCTGGCCGAGATAGAGGCGCTCATGGCCTCGCCCGACTTCTGGGCTAACAAGGATGCCGCGCAGCACGTCGTACGCGAGTACCAGTCCCTTAAGGAGGGAGGGGATGGGGCGGACGGCCACGACGCGGGCCCGGCGACGCTTGCCATACTCGCCGGCGCCGGAGGCGACGACGCCGAAGATTTCGCGCGCATGCTCCGCCGTATGTACGAAGGCTACGCCGCAAACCAGGGATGGGGAACGGTCGAGCTCCATGCGAACGAGAACGACCACGGGGGCTTCCGCAACATACTCCTTGATATCCAGGGGAAGGGTGCGTACGGGAAGTTGAAGCGCGAAGCCGGCGTGCACCGGCTGGTGCGCATCTCGCCCTTCAATTCGAACAACAAGCGCCAAACATCCTTTGCGCTCGTCGAGGTGCTACCGAAGCTTTCCCAGAACGACCGCGTCGAGCTGAGGCCCGACGACCTCGACATACAGTTCGCCCGTTCCGGCGGCGCCGGCGGACAGAACGTGAATAAGCGGGAAACCGCCGTCCGCATCACGCATACGCCGACGGGCGTGTCCGCGCACGTCTCAAGCGAACGGAGCCAGCAAGCGAACCGCGAACGCGCGCTCGAGCTCGTTAAGGCAAGGATATTTGCGAAGGAAGAAGCCGTGCGCGAAGCCGAGGCGAAGGGCCGTTCTATTGCAGGGACGACGGCAAACGAGTGGGGAAGCCAAATGCGCTCGTACGTTCTCCACCCGTACAAGCTCGTGAAAGACCATGAGTCGGGGCACGAATCGCACGACCCTGATGCCGTCCTTGCGGGCGGTCTCAA
The DNA here is from genome assembly GCA_036399335.1 of Minisyncoccota bacterium. GTDB lineage: Bacteria > Patescibacteriota > Minisyncoccia > Phycocordibacterales > Phycocordibacteraceae > C7867-001. The sequence continues at coordinate 9,948 of DASWNF010000013.1, read as the reverse complement.
CGGCTTCATTGAAGCCGCAAGCAAGGAGCCTGAAGTGGAGACGGCGTAGGAGATATCCACACCCGGGCGTACGCGCGCATACTTCCTCGCGCAATGGGGAAATAGACGTACGCTTCTTGCTCGGGGTATAATGCCTCGGTCATGATCTATTTCGACAAGGTCAGTAAGCGGTACCACGACGGGACCCCGGCCCTTGATGACGTCACGCTCTCTATTTCACCGAAGGAATTCGTTTCCATCGTCGGCCACTCCGGCGCCGGCAAGACGACCCTTCTCAAAATGCTCCTTGCGGAAGACCGTCCGACCGACGGTTCCGTATTTTTCGAATCGACCGACATCCACGCGCTCCCGAAGAGCTCCCTCCACCACTACCGCCGTAAGATCGGCATGGTTTTCCAGGATTTCCGCCTCATCCCGAACAAGACGGCGTATGAGAACATCGCTTTTGCCATGGAAGCCGCCGGCCGCCCTGACGACGAGATAGCGTCCGATGTGCCGTATATCCTCGACCTCGTCGACCTCGGTAATAAGGGCGGGCACTTCCCGCGCCAGCTCTCGGGCGGCGAGCAGCAGCGCGTCGCCATCGGCCGCGCCATCATTAACCAGCCGGACGTCATCGTCGCCGACGAGCCGACCGGCAACCTCGACCCGATGAACACGTACGAGATAATCGAGATCCTGAAGAAGATTAACGAGCTCGGCACGACCGTGCTTATCACTACCCATAACAAGGGTGTCGTCGATGCGATGGGGCGCCGCGTTATCACCATGGAACGCGGGCGCGTCGTACGCGACGACGCCCACGGCCAATACATCCTATGAGCAGCTCACGAACCATCCGTCGCATATTCGTAGGCGGCTCGCGCCATTTCACGCGGAGCGGCCTCGTCTCCTTCGCCACCGTCCTCATCATGACGGTGACGCTCATGATTATGGGCGCACTCCTCTTCCTCTCCGCCATCCTTTCCCATACGCTCGATACCGTCGCAAGCAAGGTGGACGTGAACGTCTATTTCGTCACGGACGCCCCTGAGAGCGAAATTCTCGCTGCGAAGTCCCGCATCGAGCGCCTCGACCAGGTAACCGAAGTCATCTACACCTCGCGCGAGGAGGCGATAACCCGGTTCCGCAGCCGCCACGCCGAAGACGAACTCACCATTGCCGCCCTCGACCAGCTCGGTGATAACCCGCTCGGCGCCTCGCTCGCCATCACCGCCCAAGACCCAAGCCAGTACGAGACCATCGTGAACTTCCTCGGCAACGACGCGAACGTCTCACCTTCGGGCAGTCGCATCATCGAGAGCATCAACTACTACGAGAACAAGACGGTCATCGACCGCCTCACCTCGGCTATCGACGCCATCCAGAAGGCCGGAGTGGGCATCGTCGCGCTCTTTGCCGTCGCGTCCGTCATCATCGCGCTCGCGACCGTCCGCCTCGCCATTTATACGGCCCGCGACGAGATCTCCGTCATGCGACTGGTCGGGGCAAGCAATACCTACATTCGCGGCCCGTTCATCGTCGCCGGCATCATCTCGGGCGCCGTGGCCGGTTTCATCGCCCTTGCGCTTTACTACCCGGCCGCATGGTACGCGGGTAATAACCTCACGACCTGGCTCGGCGGGCTCAACCTCCACACGTACTACCTCCAGAACTTCCCGATGATCTTCGGTGCGCTTGTGGGCTCCGGTATGCTCCTTGGCTGCATCGCTTCGTTCCTCGGTGTGCGTAAGTATTTGCGGGTCTAGGTATGGCACTCGAAGGCCACAAGTACATCTTCGTTGTCGGCGGGGTCATGTCCGGTGTGGGGAAGGGCATCGCCTCTTCCTCGATGGGCCTTCTTCTCCAGGAGCGCGGCTACGGCGTAAATCTCGTAAAGGTAGACCCTTACCTGAACGTCGACGCGGGCACCATGAACCCGACCGAACACGGCGAGGTCTTCGTCCTCAACTCCGGCCTTGAGACCGACCAGGACATGGGCAACTACGAGCGCTTCCTGAACCGCGACCTCGGCCCCGAGGACTATATGACGTCGGGCATGGTGTACAAGACGGTGATTGATAACGAGCGTGCGCTTAAGTACGGCGGCAAGACCATCGAAGCCATCCCGCATGTGCGCGACGAAATCCTCCGCCGCATCGAGACGGCAGCCGCGCATAATGGCAGCCGCGTTTCCGTAATTGAGATCGGCGGTACCGTCGGCGACTTCCAGAACGCCCTTTTCATTGAGGCTGCGCGCGTGATGAAGCTGAAGCGCCCCAACGACGTCATCTTCGTGATGGTGTCGTACCTTCCGGTGCCGGGAACGCTCGGCGAGATGAAGACCAAACCCACGCAGACCGCCGTCCGCGAGCTTAACTCATACGGCGTCCAGCCTGACTTCATCATTGCCCGCTCAAACGGCACCATGGACGAAAAGCGCAAAGAGAAGCTCGCTATCTGGTGCAACGTGCAGCCGGAGCGCGTCATCTCAGCGCCCGACGTCCACAGCATCTATGACGTGCCGCTCAACTTCGCTAAGGACAATCTCGGCGACTTGCTCCTCGAGGCGCTCGACCTCCCGAAGGACAAGCCCGCTGACTTCCATGCGTGGAACGATTTCGTAAAGCGCCTCAAGGGCGACCATCCCGAGGTCTCTATCGGCATCGTCGGGAAGTATTTTGATACGGGAGACTTCGTGCTTTCTGACGCATACCTTTCCGTCATCGAGGCCCTGAAGTTTTCGGGCGCCGAGCTCGGGCTTCGTCCGAAGATCGAGTGGGTGAACGCAAAGGATATCGAGAAGGGGGATGTGGAAGTGCTCAGGAAGTATGACGGCATCATCGTCCCGGGAGGCTTCGGCGAGACCGGCATCGAAGGGAAGATCAAGGCTGCGCGCTTCTGCCGCGAGAACAAGGTCCCGTACTTCGGCCTCTGCTACGGCATGCACATGCTCGTCATCGAGTACGCGCGCAACATCGCGGGGCTCGAGGGCGCACACACCGTTGAAATCGACCCTAACGCGCCGCACCCCGTCATCGACGTCATGCCCGACCAGAAGGCGCACATCGCCGAAGGGAAGTACGGCGGCACCATGCGCCTCGGCACCTACCCATGCGCCCTGAAGGAGGGGAGCGTGGCCCAGAAGGCGTATGCGGCAAGCGAAGTGGACGAGCGTCATCGCCACCGCTACGAGGTCAATAATGCCTACCTCGATACCCTCACCGAGAAGGGTCTCATCTTCTCCGGCACCTCGCCCGACGGCCGGCTTATGGAAATCGCCGAGCTCCCTGAGTCCGAGCACCCCTTCTACCTCGGCTGCCAGTTCCATCCCGAGCTCCAGGCGCGCCCGCTCGCGCCGCACCCGCTGTTCACGGCCTTCCTCAAGGCATCGTCCCAGCCAAAGCAGGCGTAGTGCACGGAAAGGATAGCGAAAAGCCCTCCGCATGGAGGGCTTTTCGTTAGTACGCACCCTAGAACAAAGTCATGGTGACTGATGCCGTATACTTTCCGCATACCCATTAACCAACGGCGTACCTATGGAAGTAATGATTAACTATTGGGCAGTGTTCGGCGCCGTCGTCGTGAGCGTCATTTTGGGCGTGCTTTGGTACGGCCCCTTCTTCGGCAAGCAGTGGATGCGTACCGTGGGCATTAGCCACGAGCAGATGGAGGAGGCAAAGCGGAAGGGTATGCCCGGCATGTGGCGCACGTACGCGATGATGGCGGTGGGCACGCTCCTCATGGCATATGTCCTCGCACACGTCATTGCGGCCTTCGGGGAGTCCTTTGACCAGAGCATCGGCGGCATCGGCGTGAACGCCGGCCTCTGGATGTGGATCGGCTTCGTCGCCCCGGTAACGCTCGGGAACGTGCTCTGGGAAGGGCGCCCCTGGAAGTACTGGTTCATCGTTTCGGGGTACTACCTGGTGTCGCTCATCCTCATGGGCATCATCATTACCTCGGACAGCTTCTAGGGCACAGGTTGAAACACACGCGGATTTCGCGTATGGTATCTCACGTAGGACGGCCTGGCCGTCTTGCGCTTTGCGGGATCGTCTAATGGTAGGACAGCGCTCTCTGGAGGCGTTTATCTAGGTTCGAGTCCTAGTCCCGCAGCCCAATAGGATGTTTAGCTAAGTTTAGTATGTGGTTGAATGGAGAACGCAAGGAAAACCCTAGCTATACCGTTGAAGTAGTTTGTTTGTAGCCGATTTTGCAAGACTAGTTTTGCTAGCTTTGATAAACTGTTGAAATGAATAACTGGTGGAGTCTCGGGGAAGGATTTGGGCAGCGAGGGACTAGTTTGCCTTTATATCAAATCGGATGTGCCTTCTGTGGCGAGGAAGGTAATTTTGAACTAGAGCATCATGCCGAGAAGAGGAAAGCCAATTCCTCTAAGACATTAAACTTTGATACTTATAAGTGTGGTAATTGTGCAGGTTATGTAATGGTCTTATGGTCTGCAAGTGAGCATGGGGGTCTGGTAAATTACAAATGTTTACCTTGGCAGACTGGCAAAGTTAAAGCACCAGAGTATTGGCCAAAGGAAGTGCAGCGATTTTGGAAGCAAGCGCATGAATCCGTTAATAGTGAGATTTGGGATGGAGGGGCAGTGATGATTAGAAGTGCTCTACAGATAGCATTGAGGAAGAATGGTGCAGTTGGAAAAGATCTCCGAGCTGAAATTAAAGATTTGGGAGATAAGGGCATTCTTCCGCCAGTAATACAGGATTGGGCAAATGAGCTGAGATTCCTTGGAAACGACTCAGCACATCCAGAAGCAGATCTTGATGACCTTGACCCTGCTTCTGTTAAGGAAGCATTAGAGTTCCTAGACTATCTATTGCGGTATCTTTATGACTTACCTCATCAAATTGAGGAATACAGGTCAAAGAAGAAGAAAGCCTAACTAAGCAGATTGCACAAAATTGTTCTGGTAATAAGGAGAAATCACTAATTCTTGCTCTATAGCAGACCAATCAAGAGTTCTAAATGCATCCATTCTCCCAGCTAACTCGTGCTAGGTTAGCGCTCGAGACGCATCGCTTAGCAAGTAGTAAAGCGCTATAGTAGAAGTATGAAGCCGCGTGTTATCTATCTCCACGGAAATCAGGCAACTCACTGGTCGTTTGCGTGGGCTCCCTGGCTTAAAACGGAGCTAGAAAAGAATGGCTTCCCAACATTCTTCGAGACGATGCCCGACTCGATTATTGCTCGTTCCGAGTACTGGCTCCCGTTTCTCAAAGACCATGTACGGGCGGGTAAGAAGGACATTCTTATCGGCTGGTCTTCGGGCGCCGTCGCAGCTATGAGATATGCCGAAAGGAACAAAGTAAAAGGAAGTATTTTAGTTGGAGCTTGTCATACAGATCTTGGTGACGAGCTCGAAAGGCAATCTGGCTACTACAGTGAACCTTGGAACTGGGAAGCCATAAAGACTAATCAGGAATGGATAGGGCAGTTTGGTTCGATAAACGATCCTGTCATTCCCGTTGAGGAGAGCAGGTTTGTACAAGAGAATCTCAATTCTGACTACCAAGAGTTTGATAATAAATTCCATTTCGGTTGGCCTGAGCCAATGGAAACTTTCCCAGAGCTGCTCGAGATGATTCTTAAGAAGGGCTATGGAGAATGAAGGAAAAATAGAAAGTTTGATAGGGTTAAGGTATATCGGTGAACGTTTACAGAAAGCCTATAGAAATATCCAAGACCCACTCCTCCTCACGGACAAGCAGTACGTGCAGGTTGGCGACGAAGGATTCTTTAAGATAATTACTACTTAGTAGTTGTATGGACATAGAACAGAAAATTCGAGAATACCTGCCACAGATTATCCATCTGTCTCTTGCTACCAGCCAGGACAATAAGCCGTGGGTGTGCGAGGTGCACTTCGTATACGACAATCCCCTCAACCTGTATTTCCGTTCGAAGCCTGACCGCCGACATAGCCTCGAGATTGCAAGCAACCCGCAAATTGCGGGGAACATAGTCACCCAGCATTCCGCTGGTGAGAAACCGCGCGGTGTCTATTTTGAGGGTACGGCTGAGCGACTTATTGATGTGGATGAAAACCATCCTGTCTACACCCTTTACTGCGAGCGCTTCGGGACAGGTCCTGAGATCTTAGAAGAAGACAAAATTGATACCGGCCACGGATTCTATAAGATTACGGTTCAAGACTTTTACCTTTTTGATAGCAGGGAGTCCATGCCCAGCCAGAAGTACCACCTGCCTTGGGGCGGTAATTAGCCCGCCCTAATTCAAGTCACGCTCCACAAGTACAAGAAGAGCTCCTTGTATGAGTGGATGATATCCGGGTCTTCAATGACTATCGCCGACAGCGGGGGAGACAGCTTAGCGAGGACGAGCAGCCGCGGCGTGATGATTATGTCTGCGTGGAGCGTCAGCTTCTTGGGGAAGACCTTTACCTCATGCCGTAGGGCGGCAGCTTTCTCCTGATGCAGCAGCGCGCGCTTCGAGTCTTGGAACATGAGCTTCACGTCAAGCGCAATCCGCGACCGCCATATGAAGTACTTCTCCTGCTGCTTGGCATTCACATCCTCCCAGCCGACGTCTCCTCCGATGAAATAGCGGAAGTCATGCATATGGGCGTCGTCCATCAAGCGCTCGCTGATGCTTTCGAGCGCGGCAGCCCCTTCATACGTCTTGATCACGCGCTCGTGGCCGAATTTCTTATACAGGCTCGTGAGGTCGGGTATGGCTGCCGTAACCGACGAAAGCTTCTCCTCCATGATGCGCTTAAGGTTGTTCGGGTCCTCGGCGACAAATACTTTCTTAATGCCTTTCTCGTCAATGCGCATAAGACCTTTATGGACGAGGGAATCTATTACGGCATATACCGTCGCGCGCTTCAGGTCCGACTCGCGCGCGAGCTTGAGGATGGTGGTAGGGCCAAGCAGCAGGGCAGCGTAATATACGGCCGCCTCCTTCTGGTTTAGGCCGCTATCGACTAGTTTTTGGAGTGTTTTGTTCATTTTGTCAGGATATATTTCAAAAAAGAAGGATATGTTCTCTTAATATTAAGCATATTTAGCGCACCCTGTCGACATTTTGGACAATTGACGGCATGAAGAGCACTATTTTAGTAGTGGTTCTAGATAGGAGTTCTTTGAAATGTCCGACATACCAACCAGTGAGCACGAAGCTTTCGCGGAAAGCTTGCGTCAGTTGCGCTACCGCGGCGACCTGCGTAGGAGCCTTAGCTACCTGAATATCCTGCTCGGCGATATCGACTTGTTCGAGGGCGTGCTCGCCTCGGATGCCTCAAACGACGAGAAACGGGTCGCTTTCCAGCGACTCATGACGCTCACGCTCGGTTCAAGCTCGACCTGGGACCGGCTTCGTAAGGTGAGCCGCCTGATCGGCATCGGCGAAGACACTATCGGCAGATATGCCCTACGCACATCCGCGCCGATGGAGATGGTCTTCCCGATGGTCACGAAAGCCTTGCGGGAAATCATCACTAACGAAATCACCGGCGTTGAAGGCATCCTGCGTCCGCTCGAAGAAGCGGAAAAACAGGAGCGCGAAAGGCGGCAGGCCGAGTGGGAAGCCCTGCGCGTGCGCGTCGAGACCGTGGTACCGGGCAACGGCCTTAACTGCCAAGTCCGCTTCCCGGAAGCCGCCAACGGCCGCGACGACGCTCTCGTCCTCATCTTCTCGTACCCCTGCCGCGGAATCTACGAGCTGAGCTGCATGTACACGCACGTGTGTCCCGTATGCGAAAAGGAGGGGAGGGAGAGTTCGCATACGCACGGGAAGGTCGTGCTGTTGTCCGAGGACGGTACCATGCTGCTGCCACACATCGTGCGCACGCAAGCTGACCTGATGCAGGTCGTTGAAGACATGCGCACCGCAGACGAGAAAGCCCGCATGTTCCTGCTGCAAGATAATCCGACCTGGTACGACGACTGCAAGCAGCGGCTCCTGGCCGATTCCGGGGTTGCGATTCTCCCGCCGGGGGATGCCGCTACCACGGAGCCTGTAGATCTGGCTGCGAAGAAGCTCGGTTGGTGGACGTGAGGCCCAAACCTCCAGTGTTTAGTGCACCCCGTCCGTATGGATGGGGTGTTTTCTTTTCCTACCCGCCAGACAACGTACTCATGAGCCCTTTAGGCGGTATGCGTATACTGGGTACATGCTACGCGCGCAGAAGGTCGTCTACTTCGTCCGTCACGGACAAAGCCGCGCTAACACCCTCCCGGTTTTCCAACCGCTCGAATCGCCCCTCTCGAAAAAGGGGGTTGAGCAGGCGCGCCTCATCGCCGAGCGGGCGGCGAAGCTGCCGTTTGAGGCGCTTATCTCAAGCCCGCTCATGCGCGCGAAGTCTACTGCCGAACAGATTGGGCAGATGACGGGGAAGATACCCGACTATTCCGACCTCTTCGTTGAGCGCATAAAGCCAATTGCCATTACAGGCAAGAGTTTCGCAAACCCGGTCGCGATGAAAATCTGGAAGGCCTGGGACCACACGCTCTATACGCCTGGCGCCCGCGTTGACGACGGCGAGAATTTCGATGACATGCTCGAACGTATTGATGCGGGGCTTGAGTACCTCCTTAAACGCCCCGAGCGGAAGCTGCTCGTCGTGACCCACAGCTTCTTCCTCAAGGCGCTTATGGCGCGCGTCGTGCTCGGGGATGCACTTACCGGAGAGGCCCATCGGCACTTCCAGCTCCGTACGTTCATGCAGAACACGGGGCTTTCCGGCATCAAGTACACGAAACATTTCGACGGCAACCGCTGGCGCCTCTGGATATTCAATGACCACGCGCACCTGGCCTAGAGGCCGCAGACTGGTATCATCACTGTACGTTCAGGCTCATCACTAACCCATATCCATCCATGCAAAAGATCGTCCCGCACCTCTGGTTTAATACGCAAGCGAAAGAAGCCACTACCTTCTACACGTCACTGTTCCCAAACTCCCGCATCACGGCCGCCAAGGTGATTAAGGATACGCCGTCCGGCGACTGCGACATCCTCTCCTTCGAGCTCATGGGATACGAGTTCATGTCGATTAGCGCAGGGCCGTACTTTACGCTCAACCCCTCGATATCGTTCATGGTCGGTTGCGAAGGGGCGGACGAGGTCAGTCGCTTGTGGTCCGCTCTTGCAGAGGGCGGGAAGGTGCTCATGGAACTTGGCGCATACCCGTGGAGCGAACAGTACGGATGGGTCCAGGATAGGTTCGGCGTATCATGGCAGCTCGCGGTCGGTAAGCCTTCCATCGTGCCGTCGCTCATGTTTACCGGCGACGCAGCGGGGAAGGCAGAAGACGCAATCCGCCACTACACCTCCGTACTCCCGGACTCGAAGGTAGGCGACATCATGCCGTACGGTGCGGGCGAGGAGCCGAGCGTCGAGGGCACGGTGAAATACGGCACCTTCACGCTCGCCGGGCAGGAGTTCGTCGCCATGGATAGCGCAGGCCCGCACGACTTCGGCTTTAACGAAGCCGTCTCGCTCGTGGTTCGCTGCGAGACGCAGGAAGAAATTGACCAGTACTGGGAAAAGCTTTCTGCCGTCCCCGAGTCTGAACAGTGCGGCTGGCTCAAAGACCAGTTCGGCGTGTCGTGGCAGATTATCCCGACGGCCATGGATCGCATGATGCGCGAGGGAGATGCAGAGGCGGCAGGGCGCGTGACGCAGGCCTTCCTCGGCATGAAGAAGTTTGATATCGCGGCCTTGGAAGCCGCTTACCAGGGTAAATAACAACATATGGCTAAATACGTAGACGGGTTCGTTATCGCTATTCCCGAGAAGAACCTCGAGGACTATAAGAAGATGGCAAAGTTAGGCGGCAGGGTATGGCGCAAGCACGGCGCCCTTGATTACAAGGAGTGCGTGGCCGAGGACCTGGAGCCTGACATGGGCGGGATGGCAACGATGCCATTCCCAAAGCTCGCGAAGGTGAAGCCGGGAGAGACCATCATCTTCGCCTAT
>DASWNF010000012.1:0-12620 GCA_036399335.1 Minisyncoccota bacterium | reverse complement strand
TCCCCGGAGAAGGGGTGCCATCCTTTCGGCTCATCGCCGACCAGGACCTGCCGAGTCCTTTATATAAGGACACGCGCGGCATGCACTACGGAAGCGTTACTGGCGGGAGCGTTACTGCCGAGAGCGCAACACTGACGATGCTCGCGGCGCGGGAGGCATCCTTCGACACGCTTACGATTGCGGGGCGGCGCATTGGCGCCGCCGAGCTTGAGGCCTGCATCGTCGCAAGCGAGGCTGGCCTGCCGCAAAGCCCCGCAGTAGCGGACGTACTCCCGACCCAGCCTGACGCACCCACGCCCGAACCCGAACCGATAGCAGATCTGGTGCCCGAGCCCGTTATGGAAACACCTATGGCACCCGAGGTCCCTGTTATGGTCGAGCCGGAAACAGCTCCCGTTACGCCAGCCGGATGAGGTTGTGGATAGGTGGAGGTCTGGCTACAATTAACGCTTACCTATGAAATCCACCCTATCCCGTGCGACTAGCGCCTTCATCACGTTCCTATTACTCGCCAGTGCCCCAGTAACTGCCCTAGGACAAGTTCAAGGCTCTGGAAGTACCATGCTCGCCTCGCATACGACGACGAATTCCTACGGGCGCGTGTCTTCAGGACTAACCCGGAAAATACGCGATCTTGATGACGACGCGGTAAAGAAAATGCCGATACCGGTACTTATGGGCATTTCCGTTGCCAACCTTTCGAAGAACTTCGGCGACGCGCGCGGCGGCGGCACCCGTTCCCATGAAGGACTCGACATCATGGCACCGAAGGGCGCGTATATCGTGAGCCCAACCGACGCCGTGGTGACGGGCACCGGTAACGGGACCAACTCAGGGAAATACGTATATACGGCAAACCCAGGAGGGGAGCGCCTCGCCTACATGCACCTCGATACGATCGAGGTAAAGAGCGGCGACGTACTTAAGCCGGGCGACCTCATCGGTACTGTCGGGAACACGGGGAATGCTTCAGGCGGCGCACCGCACCTCCATTTCGAGATACGGGTAAGCGGTGAGGCCACCGATCCGTATCCTCGCCTTACGCGCGAGTTTACGCTCGCCGAGCGGGTTGCTGCCCTGGGCGAGATTATCGAGGACGCGGACGACGAAGACGAGGAGGCGGAGAATATTGTCGCCACCTATCGCGGCACGCTCATGGCCGCACGCACACAGGGAATCACGCTCCCGAAGGCGCTTAACGATGCGCTTGGCACCGTAGTCGCCTCGTCTCTCCCTACGGGTACGAGCGGCTTTACGCGCGACCTGACGCTCGGTTCACAAGGCGAGGACGTAAAGCGCCTCCAGGCGTTCCTCATAGCAGGGAATGCCGGGCCCGCCGCAAGCGCGCTTGCGACTTCCGGTGCGACCGGCTACTTCGGCCCCGTTACCCAGAAGGCACTCATCGAATTCCAAACAGCTGAGGGTATCAGTCCCGCAAGCGGCTACTTCGGCCCGCTCACGCGCGCTCGGGTACTCGCCGCGATGTAAGCATCGAGAAGAACCCACCGTTTACAAAGACATCCGGCCGCAAGAAATTGCGGCCGGATGTCTTTTGAAGATGAGAAGGTACGGCTATCCAGCTCCGGGCACTAGCTGTGCCCTCTCCCCAGATTGACGGTGCGCATATCCGCTACAATAGGCGCACATAACTATAACGATATGAATATACTGAATTGCAGGTGCGGTGACCGTGTGGCCGATGTAGCCCCCCTTATCCTCCGTGTCGTGACCGGCCTTGTCTTCCTCATGCATGGCTGGCAGAAAGTCGGCATGGGCGTTGCCGGAGTAACAGGCTTCCTCGGTTCGCTCGGCTTCCCGGCACCCGAGGTCATGGCAGTGCTCCTTATTGCCGTGGAAGTCGGTGGCGGTCTTCTCCTTATCCTCGGCGCCTTCACGCACTGGGTTTCAAAGGTCCTCGCCTTTGTCGCGCTAGTCGCGCTCCTCACCGTGCACCTCTCGAAGGGCTTCTTCGTGAGCGGGGGAGGGTATGAGTTTGCGCTCCTGCTTCTTGCGGCATGTATTGCGCTGGCCCTTACGGGTCCGGGCAAATGGTCGGTCGACCGCGCGTGGCGTAAGTAACGCCGACGGCGTACAACACCGGCGCTCCCATCAGGGGCGCCGGTGTTGTTTTATAAAAACAAGAAACGTGGTATAATGCTCGCTTATGTCCGCAAAGGAAACCAAGCAGGTCGACCGCGCATGGCCCGTCATACGGGTCTATGCCAAAGCCCTCGGGAAGTACCCGGGCCTTTTAACTGCGGTCCTTATCGGCAGCCTCACACTCGAGGTCGCCGCCATCGGCGCACCGCTGTACCTGCGCGAACTCATCGACTTCCTCGCGGCGCACCCGCAGCCGCAGACCGCTGTCATCGGTTCGGCGCTCGGCATCCTTGCCTTGTACGGCCTTATCGCCTTCATCCGGACGATGGGATCAAACGTCCAAGGAGTCGCAAGCTCGTACCTCGACGCGCGGGTAATGAGCGACCTGTCGAATAGCGCCTTTCGCAACCTGCTCGGCCATAGCCATGATTTTTTCATCTCGAACTTCGCCGGGGCCCTTACACGCCGGGTGAGCCGGTATGCGAGCGCCTTTGAGCAGATTTTCGATACCCTCGTCTTTAACATATTCTCAACGGTCGTATTTGCCATCGGCGCCATTGCCGTACTCTTGAACCGGAGCGTCGTGCTCGGGACGGTACTCCTCATCTGGACGATACTCTTCCTGCTGCTCCAAATAGCGCTTACCAAGTGGAAGCAGCCTATCCGGGTCGCACGCGCCGCCGCAGATACGCGCGTGACAGGAGTATTGTCGGATGCCATATCGAACCAATCGACCATCAGCCAATTTGCCGCATCACGGTACGAGCGGAAGATATTCGGCGAGACCATGGAATATTGGCGGAAGGCGACGCTCCGCGCGTGGATTTCGGATGCATGGGTCAGCGGCATCCAGGGCATTTTCGTCGTCATAATCCAAGTGGCGCTTTTGGGCGGCGCGGTCGTGCTCTGGCAGCGGGGCGAGGTGTCCGTCGGTGACTTCGTACTTATCCAGATTTACATCCTCGGGCTTATCGACCGCATCTGGAATATGGGCAATAGCATGCGCCGCCTGTACGAGGCTTTTGCGGATGCGCATGAGATGGTCGCCATTATAGAGAAACCGTACGGCGTACGGGACCTGCCGGACGCGATGCCGCTTAAGGTTACGGAAGGCCGTATTGATATGGGTCATGTGTCTTTTGGTTTTGGGGAGAAGGACGTACTCAAGGATTTCACCCTTGCCATCGCAGCCGGAGAGAAAGTCGCCCTCGTGGGGCCGTCAGGCGCCGGCAAGTCGACGGTCACGAAGCTCCTTCTTCGCCTATATGACGTCACCGCCGGATCTATCAGCATAGACGGCCAGGACATCGCGCGCGTCACCCAGGAGAGCCTCCGCGAGGCAATCGCCTTCGTGCCCCAGGAACCGATCCTTTTCCACCGCTCGCTCATGGACAACATCCGGTACGGCCGACGCGACGCGACCGATGAGGAGGTATACGAAGCCGCAAGGCAGGCGCGCTGCCATGATTTCATCGCTGCGCTGTCGGATGGGTACGAGACGCATGTCGGCGAGCGCGGCGTGAAGCTCTCAGGCGGCGAACGCCAGCGCGTCGCCATCGCCCGCGCGATACTTAAGAACGCACCGATACTCATTCTCGATGAGGCGACCTCAAGCCTCGACTCCGAGTCCGAGTCGCTCATCCAGGAGGCGCTCGAAGTCCTTATGAAAGGGAAGACCGTCGTCGTCATTGCGCACCGCCTGTCGACCATCATGCACATGGACCGGATTATCGTCATGGAGCAGGGGCGCATCGTGGCCGGCGGCACGCACGACGAACTCCTCGACCACAAGGGCGGGCTGTACCACAAGCTGTGGAGCATCCAGGCGGGCAGTTTCATCGCCGACACTACCCCAACCTAGGGCTTGCAAAGTCGAGGTTCGAGGTGCCTAATACGTACGGCACCAGGAGGCATACGCCTTCACTGGTCTTTCCGTCTCTGAGGAGGACTCCCATGCGCAGGTCACTCACCTTCGTCGTCGCCCTTATGGCGCTCGCCGCTCCCGCCTCGCTCCATGCCGCCCCGCTCCCCGAAGAAAGGGAAAGGGTGATGATGTCGACTGCGGCCTCCGAATTCGACCTGGCACGCCTCAACCGGCGTCCGGAATTCTCGCTCGGGCGCGCAGACGACATGCCGAAGGAGGCCGGCCGGCTGCCCATCGAAAGCGGATCGCACCGCTTCCCAGACGGCACGACCTTCAGCGTCGAAGGGGGCTTCATCACCCCGAGCCGCAGCAATGTGGCAAGCAGGCGCCGGCATTCGACCGAACCCATCGAGCAGGGTAAGGAGGTCACGCTCGGCGTCCTGCTCCGCCTTGTCCGCTAGGCTTTCCACGAGGCCGGCAACCCTTGGTTGCCGGCCTTACTCTGTGTGGTACAGTCACGTTATGACCCGCGCGCGCTGCGCCCTCGCCCCATGAGCTGGTTTTACATAGCCCTTATCGCGCCCTTCCTCTGGGCGATTTGTAACCTAATCGACAAGGTACTGATTGAGAAGTACATGCAGCGCGACCACTCAGTCGTCGTACTCCTTCTCTACTCGATGCTTTTCAGCGTGTTTGTTTTCCCGGTCGTGTACATGCTTCGGCCTGCGGTAATCCATGTGGAGCTTGGGAATGCGCTTCTTTTCATGCTTGCCGGCGTAGTCGAAATGGCAGCGGTAGGGCTTTACCTGCGCGCGCTGCTCGACGATGACGCGTCTCGCGTCGTCCCGTTCTACCAGCTCATCCCGCTTTTTAGCGTCATCCTCGGGTATGTCGTGCTCGGGGAGGTCCTTACCATGCCCCAGCTGATAGCGGGCGCGATAATTATCATGGGCGGCATGCTCCTTACCTTCGAGTTTTCCGAAGATTCCCCGTCCCGGTTTAAGTGGGGCTTGCTCGGGCTTATGCTCTTGTCCTCTTTCTGCTACTCCTTGTATGACACGCTCTTTAAGTTTTCTGCAATCCGCGAATCATTCTGGGCGGGCATATTCTGGCAGCACCTCGGGAGCGCCCTTGCCGCATGCGCTTTGCTCGTGTGTGCGCGCCGCTACCGTGCTCAGTTTTTCGCAAACGTACGCACAAACGGCGCCAAGGTCGTTTCGCTTAACCTCACCAATGAGTTCCTCTACACGCTCGGCATTATCGTGTTGAGCTTCTCGCTCTTGCTTGCCCCGATTGCGCTCGTTGCGACGGCAAATGTCTACCAGCCGATCTTCGTCTTCGTCATCGGGCTCTTTTTCACCCTCTTCCTTCCGCACATCCTCGAGGAATCCCTCTCCCCGCGGCATATGGCCATCAAGGGCCTGGCGATCGTTACCATCTTTATCGGGAGCGCTTACTTGCTACAATAACGGCATATGAAACGTACGATTACCGTCGCTAAGGGCCTTGGCACCGGGGACACGAAAATGGCCGCCTTTGACGCCGCGCTCCTTGATGCCGGTGTCGCCAATTACAACCTGATTCGGCTTTCGTCCATTATCCCGCCAGGTTCCGAGTTGCGCATCGGAAAGGCCGAGACGCGTGAGGACGAATTCGGCCACAAGCTCTACGTCGTGTATGCGTCCCAGATAGAGAACGAGATGGGGAAGGACGCATGGGCCGGCATCGGCTGGGTAATGGCCGAGGACGGTACCGACAAAGGACTCTTCACGGAGCACGAAGGGCACAGCGAGCAAGAGGTACAGAACCTCATTAACGAAACACTCTCGTGCATGACCGTGTCGCGCGGCGGCGGATACTCTGCCCCTGAAAGCGTCGTGGCGGGCATTACGTGTACGGAAAAGCCCGTATGCGCGCTCGTCATTGCCGTGTATGCAGCGGAGTCCTGGGATTAACGCGCATGATCCCGACCTTCCCGCAGTTTAAGCCGTTGTCCCTCGAGGATAACGATGAGGTCGAGGCCCGGACACGCCATTTCCCGTACTACTCCGACTACAACTTCTCGAGCCTCTGGTGCTGGGATGTGGACCGCGTACGCGAGTTATCGGTCCTGGACGACAACCTCGTCGTAAAGTTCTCCGACTACGAGACCGGCGACCCGTTCCTCTCCTTCCTAGGGATGGCCAATACGACCAAGACAGCGCAGACGCTTATGGCGTACGCTGCTTCAATCGGACTCGATCCCGCCTTGCGGCTTATGCCCGAAGTTGCCGTGCATGACATGCACCCTGACGAGCTCCAGGTAACGGCCGACTTCGCGAATTTTGATTACGTCTATCTTGCGTCGCGCATCGCTGCCTTTCCCGGGAATCAGTACCGCAGCAAGCGCCAGGCCGCGGAGTTCTTCATGCGCACGCACCCCAACCACTCTTTTGAGGTGCGCCGGCTCGGGGAACCGGGAGTGAAGGAGGACGTCTGCGCCATAGTCAGCGCTTGGGGGCACCGGAAAGGAATTGCGGACGACCAAAGCAGCGCACACGAAGTAGAGGCCATAAATAACCTGTTTTCGCTTGCCGAGATGCGCGACCTGCTCGTCGGCATGGTGCGGACCGACGGCGTGCCGACCAGCTTCACCATTGAAGAGGTGGTGAACCACATTTTCTCCATAGGACACTTCTGGAAGACGGCCGGGCGCGTTGACGGCGAATACGACTTCCTCGCCCGCAGCATGGCCCGCTACCTCTGCGAGCGCGAGGTCGTGTACCTCAATTGGGAGCAGGATCTCGGCATCGAGTCGCTCCGGTATTCCAAGAGCAGTTATCGGCCTTCTGACTTCCTAAAGAAATTCACTGTAGCCGCACAGCCTACGCTTCAGGTGTAGTACTATACAGGGAAGTATGAACCGCGTCCTCGCGCTCCTCCTTGTCGGGGCCATAGTCGCATCGGTCGTCGTCACGTACCGGCGCACTATCGTGCACGGGGACTTTACCGTCGTAAACCTCGAGGGAGAGCTCGAGGAGGACTATGTTCCCGAGGTTGAGGAAGAGGTGACGGAGGAGGAAACCGATGAAGGCCTTCCTGCGGACGAAGGTGTAACAGACGAGACACTATGAATTTCGCTACATTTGGTGCCCAGCTTTGTGGGGAAGAGGCCCCTTGGTTCCTTGGCATTTTTGACCTTTCCACGCCTCCTGCGCTCCTCTATTACTCCTATATACCTATCGTCGTCGCCACGCTTCTCATAAGCACGTTCGTCTACCTGCACCGGAAGTCTTTGACGAGTAAGCTCCTTCTCGCGATGAGCCTGTTGTTTGGCCTCTGGGTACTCAACGTCCTCGTGCAGTGGGTTTCCTCATACAACGTCGTGCTCATGTTCGCATGGCAGCTGACGGCGCTTATCGAGGTGGCCCTCTATCTCACGGTCGCCTACCTCGCCTATGCCTTTTATTTCAGACGGGACCTCCCGGCAGCCTGGAAGTGGGTGTTCGTCCTTATCCTCATGGCCGTAGCCGCAGCAACGCCTACGGCGCTCAACGTATCGAGCTACGACCTCTATAACTGTGAGGGTATGAATGGCATTCTTTGGAGTGTTATTTACGCGCTCGAGCCGGCAATCATCGTACTTACCGTGGCGCTCGGCATCGGCGCTTGGAAGCAGGAGCAGGACGCCCTCTACCGCAAGCAGATACTCTTTATGGCCGGCGGGCTCGCGCTTTTCCTCGGCGTATTCTTCCTTTCGAACTACTACGGCGAGCTGACGAAGCTCTACGAATTTAACCTTTGGGGCCCGGTCGGCATGTTCTTCTTCGTGATGTTCCTAGGGTACATGATTGTCGAGTTCAAGGCCTTTAACGTAAAGCTGCTCGGCGCCCAGGCGCTCGTCTACGCGACCGTCATACTCATCGCCTCCCAGTACTTCTTTATCGAGGGTCGGGTAAGCCACGGGCTCGTGACAGCGACGCTGCTCCTCACGGCGATATTCGGGTATGCACTCGTCAGGAGCGTGAAGCGCGAAGTCGCCCAGCGCGAGCACATCGAGCAGCTTGCCAAAGAGCTCGAAAAGTCCAATAGCCAGCAGGTGGTCCTCATCCACTTCATCACGCACCAGATTAAGGGCTTTGTGACGAAGTCACGCAACATCTTCTCCATGCTCCTCGAAGGCGACTTCGGCGTCGTGCCCGAGTCCATGAAGCCGATGATAGAAGAGGGACTCCGTTCCGACACCAAGGGCGCAAACACGATTCAGGAAATCCTGAACGCCGCGAACATAAAGAGCGGTAAGGTCACCTACGCGCGGAGCCCGGTGGATATGCGCGAGCTTACGGGAAGCATCATCAGCGACCTGAAGCCGGCTGCAGATACGAAGGGCCTTGCGCTTACGCTCGTCCCCGAAGGGGAGGACTTCACCATACAGGCGGACCGCATGCAGCTCACGAACGCGCTCAAGAACCTCATCGACAACTCCATCAAGTACACGCCTAAGGGCTCGGTCACCGTCACGCTCACGCGGGAACCCCAGCTTGTCCGCCTTACCGTCACCGATACGGGCGTCGGCATCACCCCAGAAGACATGCACCACCTCTTTACCGAAGGCGGCCACGGCAAGGAGTCTCAGAAGGTGAACGTTGAATCCACCGGCTTCGGGCTCTATATCGTGAAGAACATCATCGAAGCCCATCACGGGAAGGTCTGGGCTGAGTCCGAAGGGGCAGGGAAGGGGTCGCGCTTCATCACGGAGCTCCCCGTTTCCTAATCGGGCGCAGATTGAATTCGGCGGGTGCGCGTAGTAAGGTATCGGTACGCGGGAGGGGCGGATCATTTTCCTCGGGCACGCCCAGCAAGGTAGCTTGTCAGGGTATGAGGATGCTTCTTGCCCCCTCCTCGCTCGGGTAACAAGCCACATAGCCGAAAAGGCTCCCTGGTTTGCCCTTTGCTCGTCGGGGTAGCTCAGTTGGTCAGAGCGTAGCACTCATAACGCTAAGGTCGTGGGATCATTCCCCACCCCCGACACCCTTGAATTAGTGCTGTAAAGACGCTATATTCCTGGAGTCGGCTCCGTGAGGAGCCTACTAGTTTGCGCATTGCGGTCGTAGCTCAACTGGTTAGAGCACCCGCCTGTCACGCGGGAGGTTGCGAGTTCAAGTCTCGTCGACCGCGCACTTGAGGACGAAAGGCGGCGAAAGCCGCTTTTCGCCATTCATCTGAGCCGTATATTGCTGGTTCAAACGCGCGAAGCGAAAGAACTTCTACGGTACGGGCAACGATGCCTTTACCTGCGAGGAGTGCCGTTCATACGTGGAGTCTCTCAGCAACGGGAGCTTCCGCAACCACTGCCCACACTGCCTCTGGTGCAAGCACGTCGACGTCGTTCCGGGTGATCGACAGGAGACATGCCAGAGCCTCATGGAACCAGTACGTCTCGAACGGCACTCTAAGAAGGGTTGGATGGTGGTTCATCGGTGTCGGGCTTGCAGAAAGGAGCAACGAAACTCCACTGCACCGGACGATAATCAGGAACTACTTCTGGCTCTTATGTAGCAAAACCGCCTGTACAGGCGGTTTTGCGTGTCAGTCTGAGGATAACTTGAACTGGCGTTATAATTCACACCATGTCTAAGGACTCTTCTGAGCAATTCACCAATCCAAAGCTAGTGGAAATCTACGATGTCTTCAATGACTTAGGTGAAGATGGTGATTTTTGGATTGCTGAAGTTAAACGGCTTGCACCCAAGACGATAATCGACCTCGGTTGCGGAACGGGACTGCTTACCTGTGATTTAGCGGAGAAGGGGTACGAAATGACTGGGGTGGAGCCCGCCGCTCCGATGCTCGAGGTCGCACGCCGCAAGCCTTACGCAGAGAAGGTGAAATGGATTGCGGGTGGCTACGAGAAGTTCGAAGGGCTAAAAGCTGACTTAGTACTGCTGACGAGTCATGTGGCACAGTTCTTCTACGAAGACAGCGAGTGGAATAAGATGCTTGCCGCTTCCTGCAAGGCGCTCAATCCTGGTGGGCATATCCTCTTCGACAGTCGCCAGCATCTAGAGAAGTCCTTTGAGACTTGGCCTACAGATGCCAGTAGACGTCGTAAAGAAGATCCAGCCTATGGTCCAATCGAATGGTGGTGCAAACTACTTGATACTGACGACAAGTACGCGCGCTACGAACTCCATTATCTTTTTCTTAACACTGGCGAGGAAGTGGTATCTACCGACAGGCTCGTTTTCCGCACGGAAGCAGAACTCCGTAACTCGCTAGAAGGCGCCGGGTTCTCGATAGAGAAGGTCTACGGTGACTGGGACGGTAGCCCGCTTACCGAAGCGAGTCCAGAGATGTTGTTCCTGGCGTCTCGATAAGGGTCTATCCGGGGACTCCTTCTTGCGCGGCAAATCCAAAAGCGTACTATGTCCAGAATTATATGGACGCGTCACCCCTTGGAGTCACAATTTTTTTCACAATTCTATTGCCAGGCTTTATGTCAGGTGTAGGCTTTCGCTTAGCATCGGGCTTCAGCAGTAGGGGAGGTGACTTTGCAACGATCTGCTATGCAGCATTGGTTGGAGTGATACTGCTTGCCCTAACAGAATCTCATCCAGAGCAGTATCAACGTCTAATGAACAATCCGATTGAAGCTGGCGTAGGGCTTGCTATCGGAGGTTTTGTTCTTGGATTTATCCTCGGAACCCCAATCGGGTGGATACGTAGGAAGTTAATTTAAGGAGTGTGTTGAGGCTATGAGTGTAGTACCTGAAAAGAAAGTATCTCCTTTTGGAAAAGGAAAAAACTGGGATCTCAATGCCTGTGTAGGTACGAACGGAGGGCCGTATAACTATGCTGCTTATGCATCTGGCTATCTACAAGCGGCTAACTCTATGGCTAAGCAATTCGTAGAAAACCGTGGCTTAGGAGATGTGTCCTTGGATGTTGGGATATACCCACTCCTATACCTTTATCGACAAGGAATAGAGTTGATGATGAAACACTATGTATACGATAAGAGAAACCGCCCCAAAAACGATACGGAGCATGATTTGAGAAAGCTCTGGAATAAGACGAGCGTGGAAATGAAGCAAATTTTGGAGCCTATTTTTGGAGAGATGGAGTTACGAGAAGCTATGGAGAAGCTCGAGGACTTTGTCTTGAAGATGCACGCACTTGATCCCAAGGGTCAGGTAATGAGGTTCCCAGAAGATCCGCTCGGCAATCCTTTTCTGCAGGACTACTCTATTATTAATATCGAGCCCATCTACGAAGCGGGCCTTGAAGTCGAAATGATTTTTGACACTCTCGTTAATGGTTTAGCAGAAGCAGGGGAGTACATTGCCGACGACCCTGTAGAATAACGATTCCAACAGCGTCCACGAGGGCGCGCAGAAGTTGACAAAATGCGCTTTTTGGCGCATTTTGTCGTTTAGATGTACTCGGTACGGTTCGCTATAGCAGAAGGTGGCTTATTAGGCCTTCCCCTGCTGTGGCGAACTCAACTCCGAGAAGACTTTCAGCTAAAGAACGAGGATAAAGCAATGGCGGATTCAGCCAGGACCCAATCCGATACCATCACGAACGGCCAGATCGGCCAGCTCTTCGATCGGCTCAGTCCGAAGCTGCGGGCTTCTGACATCTCGGCAGCCGATATGCAGGAGGTGCTCAAGAGGCCGGGCGGTCGCATGACCGACGCGGTCATCGGTGCGCTTCGCGAGTGCGTGGAGGACACGAAGCCCTACATCTGCAAGGTGAACGTGCCCGACATGGTTCCGAACAAGCAGTTGTTCGACCAGCTCGGCACCTTCGTCCTCCACACCGCCGCGCTGAACAGCATGCCGCGTGTGGGAACGGGCTCCAGGGAGCTCGAATTCTTTAATGTCGGCAGGGAGCTGACGGCCGATGAAGTCGTAATCGAGTACATGGAGCGCGGTCTGACGATGGCATATCCTTTCGCGGTCATCGCCCAGAACCTGGAACATCCGGACTTCGCTCGTCGGCGTCCGAATGCCACCTTCTGGAAGGATGATGACGGACGGTGGTGCTGCTTCTGGATTCGCCGCCGGGGACTCAGTTGCGGAGCGGTGGCCGTTCACGACCATAAGCTGCCCGAAGTCTTCTGGTATGCGGGCGTTCGCTATTAGCGCTTAACTAGTTTGCGTACAGGGTCCGTCGAAAGGCGGGCCCTGATCTTTTACATACCTCAGTTCCAACAGCGTCCACGAGGGCGCGCAAAAGTTAGAAACAACAGAAAGACCGCTCAATAGGGCGGTCTTTCTGGTTGAACTAAGTAATAAATGAGTAAGGCGGACGTCATTAGAGTGATAAGCAGTCATTGTAAATAAACTCACCTACCTGTATGTCAGTCAGATCAACTCTAGGCCTGGGAGTTATTGGCCTAGGTCTTGCACTTGCGTTAGCAACTACCTCCACTGCAGAGGCAGAGGACATGTATACATCTCATACTGCAGCCGTCACAAGCACGGCTTTTACGAGGGATCTTGCTGTGGGCTCGATGGGAGCTGAGGTGATGGCTCTCCAGAACTGGCTCATGTCGAAGGGTTTCGCGATAAAAGCAGGTGCCACGGGGTATTTTGGTGGTCAGACTCGTGCCGCGCTTGCTCGGTATCAGACCTCAGTCGGCATTAGTCCTGCGGCCGGTTACTTCGGTAGG
>DASWNF010000011.1:0-30589 GCA_036399335.1 Minisyncoccota bacterium | reverse complement strand
ACAAAGGCGTTTACGGTATGCGTCTTCCCGCTCCCCGGTTCTCCGGTTTGGAAGGCGTTTACGCCCGTGCGCATGATATCGAGGGCTTCGGTCTGTAGCATCGGGGTATTGTACCAGCCAACGGCCGCGCCCTAGGGCGCGGCCGTGTCTCATAACGTATGAATTAATGCTGCAGTGCCTAGGGCGCCGTAGAAGTTGGGGTTCCGGGAGTCGTGGTCGGCGTCGTCGAGGAAACGGTCTCAGGGGTTGTCGTTCCCGTTGTTGGTTCGGTCACGGCCATCAGGATGTCCTGGTTCTCAAGCAGGATGGAAACGACATCCGAGTTGCGCTGGGCCTCGTGCGCCTTGCGGAAGGCGCGGCGCTGGTCCTGGGGACCGTCTCCCTCGAGAGATTCCTTGGCAGCCGTGAGCGCGACGTCCGCATCAGCAACGTGCTCCATGACGGGCGACATGAGTGATGCCTGGGTCGCAGGCGAAACGGAAACCGAGGCCTTGGTGACGAGGGCGAGGGTTTCGGTCGGCGTAGCCGTCTTCTCAAGATCGCGCTCAAGGGCGATACGCGTCTCGCTCACTACCTCCTGGCGGAGCTTCACGGTATCGAGGACGCTCTGTGTTGAGGCGCGGGCAACCGTAGCGCCTTCGTTCTCCAGATGGTCCTCAACGAGGTCGAGGATATCGGCGTGGGCAACAAGGCGCGCTTCGAGGTCGGAGCGGAGCGTAAGCGACGCGTCCGCCTTCCCTTCCGCCTGTACGGCGTCCGCCGCAGCGAGGGTACCGTCGACATGCTGGCTGAACTTCTGCTCGAGGAATACGGCCGTCGCTCCGTCGAGGCTCTGGTTTACGGCGAGCTTGGCTGCTTCTTCAAGCCGACGCTCTGCAAGCTTCGAGTGGAGCTCTCCCTTCTCTTCGGCACTGTTCGCAAGCGCGAGCTCAAGCGGCTCGGCAACCCGCACTTTAACGGTATACAAAGGCTGGCCCGGAAGGGCGCTCTCGGACGCGTAGGTGGTGCCGCCGGCAAGAAGCGCGAACAAAAGGAGTGCCGCGCTCGGTACAGTCCAACGTCGTCCGGTAAGCCAAGCGAAACCTCCTGCGGCGGCAACCGTAGGGCGGAGCGCTCCGGGCTGCACGGCATGGAAATCGGCGTACGCCGAAAGGTGTGCGCGCATGCGTGCGCGTACCTCATCGGAAAGGCCGTGGGCGCGCAGTTCGCGGAGCAAGTATAGATAATCGTGGTTATTGTCGTGCATGTAGTTTGGTGCGGACCTTTTCGAGTGCGCGGTTGAGCCGGACGGAGACCGCATTAGCCGTCTCATCGTTCAGTTCCGCGATCTCTGCAGGCGTCCAGCCTTCCATATAGCGGAGGAGGAGTACCTCGCGCGACGGCTCATCGAGCTCGTTGATTGCGGCGAGGACGCCGACCATTTCAGCCTGGTCGATGATATCGGGGACATCGGTGCCTACGAAATCGACTCCGGCCTCCGAAATGGCATCAAGCGAGGACTCCTTCTTCTTCCGGTACCAATCGATGACCCGGTTCCGGGCGAGCGTGTAGAGGAACGCTCGCGTGTTATCCGGTACCGTACCCTCGCGAAGGACCTGCCAGAAGCGCGTAAACACGTCCTGGACGAGGTCTTCAGCCCGCTCGCGGTTCGATACCTTCATGAGGCAAAAGCGATAGAGCTCATCCGCATAGGCATCGTAGGCGGCAAGGAAGAGGGCCTTAAGTTCGCTTTGGTCCATAAGAAATGACGGGCGGGAACGGGCTTTCTTACCGTTCTCCACCCTAATACTGGGCATGATACCAGATTCTGGCCTTCATATATAGGAAAAAGCCCGCAAACACGGGCTTTTTCCTAATAAAAGACGGGTTTGGGTTATTCGCTATCGGCAGTCCCTTCTGTCGATCCGCTTCCAGACGCGCTTCCGGAAACATCATCTTCCGTCGAAAGGTCAGCTGCACCCGCGGCAGAAGCATCGGTTGAGGCATCGGGGCCGCCGGACATGTCTGCGGTCGTCACGGTGCCCGCAGAAGCGGCTGCAGAGCCCGCAAAGGCCGCGTGGATGGCAGCGACGAGCTGTGCTTCAAGCGCAGCCGAGAATCCACCCTCGGCGCTAACGCCTGTAAGGAGCTCACGGACGCGCGTCTCAAGTTCAGCTTCCGCATCGGCATTGCCGTCAACGGCGAATAGGAAGCGATACCAGGGGTAATCGATATTGACTTCGCCGTCAGCCGAAACCTCGGCGGTTGCATCAATGCTTGCCGGGATGACGGCGAGGAAACGTGCGTCCTGGTTATATGTGAGTTCAACGTGGTCGCTCGAGACGCTAACATTCTCGATGTTCGCATCGCGCTTTAGTGCCGAGGTGAGGAAGATCGAGAGGTCGTCCGCAGTTGCGACAGACGTTGCGCCGAGTTCCGCACCCGCAGCGTCAACACTTGCCGAAGCCGCATCTTCCTGGCTGAGCGATACCGAAGCACCCCCAAGCGATTCATTGGAAATAGCAGGGCCTTCAAGGACTACCGACGGGTCGCGGCCCGTATCGTCGTCGGTGCTGCCTGCAGCATCAGCCTCGGCTTCAGGATTCGGTTCGCTCTTATCGGTCGGGCTGACCTGGAGGTCAACGGAGGCTTCCCCGCCGATCTGTGCATGGGTAATCGAACCGACGGCAAGTACGCCGAGGAGCAGGGTGAGTAGTGCAAGGGATTTGTTCATACCTAGAGTATAGGGTGGCAATTGGGTCGGGACAATCCCGGCAACGCTTACGAGTGCGCGACCGAGAAGGCACCGACGAGGCTTGCGAGCACGAGGGCCGGCAGGGCGATGATGAGGTCGTACTTGATGCTTTTCAACATAGGGTTTGGCTTAACGCGTATAAACGTAATGACGGTCCGCGCCCTGAACTCTTACGGCGTGACCTCGTGAAGCGCATCTTAGGCCATGGAATATGAATAAACAGTGTAGGACCGGAGATTAGTCCCCGACGCGCCTTTAATGACCGTCTCGGGTATACTCCCCCCATGGAATCCCCCTTCCCCATGCGCATCAATAAATATCTCGCCGAGCAGGGCCACGCTACCCGGCGGGGCGCCGACGAGCTCATTGCCCGAGGCCGGGTATTCATTAACGGCAAGCCCGCCGAACTCGGGAGCAAGGTAATGGAGGAGGACATCGTCGAGGTAAAGTTTGGCAAGCGCGCAAAGAAGCAGGAATACCGTTACTACGCGTATAACAAGCCGCGCGGCATCATCACCCATTCGCCTAAAGAAGGCGAGGAGGACGTGCGCGACACGCTTCCCCAGCTCGCCGACGAAGGCGTCTTCCCCGTCGGCCGCCTCGATAAGGACTCCCACGGGCTCCTTATCGTCACAAACGATGGGCGCATCACCGACCGACTCCTTAATCCGGAGCGTGAACACGACAAGGAATACGTAGTCCGCACCAAGGCCCCGCTCCGCAAGAACTTCAAGGAGCGCATGGAGGCAGGCGTATCCATCGAGGGCTACGTCACTAAGCCGGCGCGGGTGCGCATCACAGGCGACCGTTCATTTACGGTCACGCTCACCGAAGGCAAGAAGCATCAGATTAGGCGCATGGTCGTCGCACTCTGGAACGAAGTGGACGACCTGAAGCGCACGCGCGTCATGAACATAAAGCTCGGCAACATAAAGGCCGGTCAGGCACGCCCCATCGAGGGAGAAGAGCTCGATGAATTCCTTGTCCTTCTCGGGCTTAAGCAAGCTTAATCGGACGCGCGTCCCGCTCTTCGCGGATGATGCGTATGAGCTCATGGAAATAGGGCTCGACTTCGGGCGAAAGCGCCACCTTTGGCCCCTTGTTCCCGACAATCATGTCGAGTGTCGTCCCGTGCTCGTCCCATGTACGGAAGCCGTCCTCGCGGATGAGGAGGCACGGCAGCACCTTATCAAGTGCGTACACGAAGCGCGCCTCGCGTGACTCCCGCAGGACGTAGTCTTGTATCGCCTCATGCACCGCCGGAAATTCGGGGAATGAACCTTTGAGTATGTCGGCAGCCTTCGCTTCGCGTTCGGGCTTCGACCGTAGCAGCTCCTTGTCCGTAGAGTAGATGAACGTGTCGCCCGCGTGCACCTCGATGAGGTCGTGTGCGAGCGCGTACTTGAGTACCGTGCCGAGGTCGAGGTCGAGCTTCTGGCTATTGATCAGGTACCACGCCATGAGCGCAAGGTGGTAGCTATGCTCCACATCATTCTCGTGCCGCTCGCTTCCCGGGCGATAAGTTATGCGCTCAACGTTAGCGAAATCATTAACGAGCCGTGAGAACGCAAGGAATGAGTTGATTTGCATGAGTGCCAACATGATAGCACCCGGCTCGCCACGGGCGGCAGACGTTACTCGGGTTCAGGCTCCGGGTCTTCAAACGGCTTAGGTATTTCCTTATCCAGTATTTCCCGCTGCAAGTACTTTGTTTTTGACCTGATGGTCGCGCCTATTTCCGGAGACCGGTTAATCGAAGCTTCCGCTCGCTTCTGTGTAAGCCAATCCTCGAGCCGCCGCTTCGCCCTTTGCTGCTTCTCATATGCCGCGTTTACGCGCGCCTGGTTCTTTTCCCTTTCAATAACAAAATCCGCGTAGTTTCCCGTAAATAAACTCACCGTCTTGGTGTGCGTTTGGATTTCAACAATGCGTGACACCTTGGCCGCCTGCATGAGCGTTGCGTCTTCCGATGCAAGAAGTATCCCGCCGCGGAATCCCCGTATAAATCGCGCGAGTGCCTCGATGCCGGCAGCGCTCACTTCAGCCGCATTAATAATGAGGAAGGTCGGCCGGGCGTGGAGTACGCGCGCGAGAGCTCCCTCGCCTTCCTCGATAAGGTCGAGCGGGATATAGGCGATACGTTCGCCCTCATGCGTGACGCTTCCCTCGTCTGCCTCGACTTCTCCGGCAATAGCGCGAAGAAGCACTTCATCCTCTTTCTCTCCAGTACTTACCACGCCGATGCGCTCACCCGGGCGGATAACGAGGTTGACCTTCTCAAAGAGAGGTTCGCCGAGTTCGTCTACGCGCAGGTTTTTCGTGAGTATCATGTTTGCTGTCTTATCCGAGATGATACTTCCTTAGCCCGTAAGTATGAAGTAACGGGCTTTGCTAGGCAGGCCGTTGAACACTAGAGCGGAAACTCTGCCACTACCTCATAGGCATATGCCGGAGGGGTATGGTCGGGCAAGGCCTCTTCAAATGTCTTCCGCTCGACGAGGTATCCAGATGGCCCCTCTATCACCCTGTAACGATACCCGAGCCCTGCGCTATAACACTGTGCGTTAGTCGAGCCTGGCAGGCTGCCGTCATCCACATCTACCGCATCTGCACACCCTCCTGGCGCCATGTCGATTAGGCTAGTCTGGACGACGCCGTTAGCATAGGTCCCTTGAAGAAAAATATTAGTCTGCGGCAGCCCGTCCAAATCCAATGCCTCAACTTTCTCATACTTCCACACGAAAGTCGGTGGCGTTACATCAGGCGCGCTCTCTTGGCCACTTAATTCAGGAGTAGGCGCGGGCCGAACGGAAGCTAGATAACCCTGGTGCACGAGGAAGAGCAGCACGAGAGCGAGCAGGACCAAGGCGATGCCCGCCGCTTTGAAAGATTTCCCTCGTAAGTTTTTCATGCGTTTATTTTGTAAACATTATTCGAGCCAAGCCGGTTAGGTGATGCCATAGAAATTATAGAAGTCCTGGATATTACCCTCGGCGCTCCTCGGCGGCAGGGGCACTGCGTCTACAAGCCTATCAAGAGGCACTTCTTTTGCCTTCTCTAGAAAGGCGGTAGCGGGCTCTCGCTTAAATCCATATTCTCCAGGGGCCTTATCATGGCCGCCCAGGAACTGGCCCCAAATATCCGTATTTCCTTTCCACAGCTCGGGATCGTAATCGACGTCACCGACGGCGTAGGTCGGCGGATACAGGCGGCGGTACGCTTCGAGGTTATAGAGGTTCGACTTACCGCGGACGTATTTCGCATCAGGATGCTTTGTCTTTATGTCCCTGAACATTTCGGCAAGCTCAGCTTTCCGCAGTTCGAGCTTTTCCTTACTCAACGGACCTTTTGATACGTCCTGCCCGTTCTCGAACTGTTCTTCTGCTTCGGCATTAAAGAAATGCGGTGCGATGGTCTGTGTCGCCTCGTCATACCGGTAGTAGAAGCAACCGAAACGGCCTTCTTTCTCGTCGCGATAGTTCAGTCCCGTCCGGTCGTAGCTCTTACGCCGCTCAAGCACTTCTGCATATCCTGCTTCTGCGAGGTTCTCATCCGTAAGCCCAGGTATCAATGTTTTCTCTTCTCCTTCCGTATGTATGGCTTTGTTAAGTAGCGGAGCGTATTTCTTCACGGCGTCCAGCAGAGGAATATTTCGGCGCTCAGCCATGATCTTCGCAAACTCATACTGCGTATCGAAAAGCCCTTTCGGGTACACGAACTGCGGATTCTCTTTCCAGTATTTCGGAGTCTCTACACCTGCAGCAAGTTCCTCAGGCGAGGGTTGCGGGGGTCCGTTGAAGGTCATCGGTACATGGTAGCAGAGTTCGAACGTAGTTAAGCAACGAACATCTCATGCACTGCTCACCCTCTGCTATGTCGAATGTAAGTGGCCGCTTTCAACGCACCCTTACTCGCCATATTTGAGAAGCGGGATTTGCTAGCCTGCTTGAAAAGTAAGCTCACAGTGACCAATAAAGCTATCGTCGCGATATAAAACACAAAAGAGCCGTGAGGCTCTTTTGTTGGAGGGTGTGCTTTTCAGGCACCTTCTCAGCCGACAACTTCTTTCGTAACTCAATCATTTCTAACGTGCCTCTGGCCTATCGGATGCAGTCTACTCAGTCACTTTTTCCAAGTCCCCTTACCCTGGCGACTTCTCAGGGTCCTTGCCGTAAGTATGTTCGGTCTGGATAACGCCTTTCTTGTCGTGAACTACAACCTGGCCCAGTTCAGCTTTCTTAGCGAGATCTTTTGCGAGCGAGAGCGCGTCAGTCTTGTCTTCCACAATCTTAACGGCACGCTTAGCCCCCTTCTCTTTCACCTTCCAATCCCCGTCCCCATTTGGGGTGACGTGATATACCCTTCTCTTTGTCATAAGGTTCTCTGCTTGGTTGATAATTCGACCTGCATCAATTTTACGCCTCCGTACAGAGATAACTAGTGGGGACAGATTATTTAAACGCCTCGGACCCCTCTAGGTTCTTCGATACTTTTCTAGGCTGCTGGGGGGCCAGGACTCGAACCTGAATTGACGGGACCAAAACCCGCTGTCCTACCATTAGACGACCCCCCAATGGATGCACGTATACTGCCTGCAAATGCGGCGCGCTGCAACAATATGCACCAGGATAGCCCAAAGGAGCGCGCGGACGTAGTACGATACCTGTATGACGGCATACGCACTTCCCTCCCGCTTCTTCCTGAACCGCGACTCACCCGAACGGCTGAATTTCCACGTTGAGAGCGGCGACTTCCTCAGCTACCTCGCGACACGCGTCGGCTTCATCGAGGAATTCATTAGCAGCTGCGGTAGTGCCGATGCGCCCGAACGTTCGCTTGCGCACGAGCTACGCAACGACCTCCGCTACGTGCAGGCGCACTACAAGGTCGTGCCCCGCACGGGCGACGACATCCAGCCCGTCCGCCCCTCAGGCAACGTTATCGCCGAATAGCTCATAGACGGCGAGTTCGAGCGCAAGCGCGGGTACGGGTGAATACCGGATGCGCGAAGCCGCATCAAGAAATGCCTTGAGGGCTGCGTGCGTCAGCTTCGAGCCCGGAGGCGCTGCAAGCGCCTCCATAGGCCCGTACATATCATCGCCGAGCTCGGCAGCGAGCTCCTTGCGGAGTTCCGGTGCATGGCGAATGAGAAGCACGTTCCGCAAGTACTCAAGCAGGAGCGTGAGATAGAGCTGCATGTCGACATCCTCGTTTGCGACCTTACGAATGACGGCGAGCGCCTCGGCAGCGTTCCCTCCGCCGAGCGCGCGCGCTAAGTCCTCGATGAGCGAGAGGCGCGGTGCACCGGTCGCGCGCTCGGCTTCCTCGCGCGTTATCTTCTTGTCTTTGGATGATGCGAGCACGCGCTCAAGCACAGAGAGTGCGTCACGGTATGAGCCCTCAGCGAGAAGCGCGACCAAGTCCGCGACCGACGGGTCAATGGTGTACCCTTCTTTTTTTGCGACATCGGCAATTACCTTCGATAACCCCTCGCGCGACGGCTTCCGGAATTCGTATACCTGGCAGCGCGACTGCACCGTCTCCGGCACGCGGTCGAGCTCGGTCGTGGCAAGTATGAAAATGGCATGCGCCGGTGGCTCTTCGAGTGTTTTGAGGAAGGCATTCCACGCAGCCTTCGAGAGCATGTGTGCCTCGTCCAGTATGTAGACCTTGTAGGGCGAAGTGAACGGGAGCGTATAGACATTCTCGGAGATGGAGCGGATGTTCTCGACTGAGTTATTCGAGGCCGCGTCAATCTCGTAGAGGTCGTGGGCATCGGTGCCGAGCTCCTTTGCGAAGATGCGCGCAACGCTCGTCTTGCCGAGGCCGCGCGAGCCCGCAAAGAGGTACGCATGCCCTACCGTCTTCTGCGCTATCTGTTCCTTAAGCGGCGAGACGACCTGGTCTTGGCCGACAACGTCCTTAAAGGTATGGGGGCGGTATGCGCGGTAGAGAGAGGCCATACGGCCGATTATACCAGCTCCCGGGCGGCGCTAAGCTCGGCCGAAAGCTCCTCGATACTTCCCGTTTCCATAAGACGGCTGCGGAGCTCCGCAGCACCCGGCCAGCCGTTCACGAATACCTTGAAGTGCTTCTTGAGGAGGTGGTAAGACTTTTGGGGACGCAGCTCGTTGAAATACCCTGCCAGCTGCTCGAGCGCGGCGAGCCGCTCTTGTGGCGGCACACCCTCGAGTTCCCGGCCGGAGAATAGCCACGGGTTGCCGAAGATGGCGCGCCCGAGCATGGCGCCGTCGGCGCCCGAGGCAGCAACCTTTTCTCGAGCGTCATCGAGGCTTCGCACGTCGCCGTTGCCGATGATGCGTGTATCGGGACTGAGCGTATCGCGAAGTGCGACTACCTTCGGCATGAGCTCCCAGTGCGCAGGTACGAGCGACATCTCCTTACGCGTGCGCAGGTGCACCGTAAGGGCTTCGGGCTGGGTCTTGAGAATTGCGCCGATCCATTCGTCTATTGCTTCCTGGTTGTATCCGATACGCGTCTTAACCGATACCGGGAGGCCGCTGGTTCGGGCCGCTTCGATAACCGCGCGCGCGCTGTCGATGTTTTTCATCATCGCCGCGCCCGCGCCTTGCTTCTCTATCGAGCGGTCAGGGCACCCCATATTGATGTCGATGCCGTCGAAGCCAAAGTCCCGGCAAAGGTTTGCCGCATACGCCATCATCTCCGGGTTTGAGGTGAAGAGCTGCGCCACGATGGGGCGTTCCTCGGGCATGTACCGCAAATCACGGACGAGCGGGTTTTCCTCGTCGTCCATCCGCTTCTTCTCGCGGGTGTGGTAAAGGCCGTCGGCGGAAACGAACTCCGTCCACATGACATCGGGCGGATGGGTTTCGGCAATAAGCCTCCGGTACGCAGGGTCGGTCACGTCCGCCATGGGGGCGAGTACGAAAAAGGGTTTAGGGAGCGCCTTCCAAAAAGAATCCATGTCCGTACCTTACCTGCTTCGTGCGCTTCTGGAAAACTGAGCGGCTATTCGCCGTACTTCTTCACGTACGCCTTCCCCTTAAACCTGAGGTCGAGGTACTCAATAGTGCCGTCGACGAGGTTCAAGGTCGGGATGACGGATGCGGCGAGCGCGGCCGCGTCTTCCTCGCGCCCGAGTACGTACGTTATGCGGGTCGGGCCCGAGAGCAGATCCGCCTCGTCGTCATGAATCGCAAGTGCGGACACCGGAACTCCGAGCCCCCGTATCGCCTTCACGAAGCGGAGTGCATCCGGTATCGCTGTGGCGCTCACGATATGGGAGCCCACGGGCGACACGTCCGGAGTAAGCTCGCGGTCGACGGGAGAATAAATGCGGAGGTCGCCCGGCGTGATGGCCGCATCGCTCTCCGTGGTGAGTACGGCCGTTGATGTACTTACCTCGGCCTGGCGGTAGATGAGACCTTCGGCGTCGGCTTCGTAGCAGGCACTGCCCTGCATGGCTGCGTCAGGCGTTGTCCCGCACCAGATGAAGGCCTTGGCGCGCAGCGTGCCCGCAATCTCAATTGTTCGGAACGAGGCGCGCGATATGGAGACGGCAGCGAGTTCTGGGTGCTCCCGTAGCACGGCGGCGCGGATGGCGTCCTTGGGTAGGAAAAATATGGTATTGCGCGGCACGATATACGCGTACGTGCCGCGCAGCTCTGCTTGCACTACGGACTCGACGCTTTCTGCGTTCGGCCCGCTTGCCTCCACCTCGCTCACCCGCACCTGCGGAAGCCAGAGGAGATATAGGAGCAGGGCCGCGAGTACGGCAACGCCGATAAGCAGCGCCGTGCGGAAAGACTTCTGTGCGCGTTTCCTCCGGTCGCGAAGGCGCTCGGATGAGGGCCGCGCTGTGCGTGACTGCGGGGCGCGTACGACGGGCGCGGCGCGGCGTGCGGGGCGCATGCTATCGACCGATGCGGGGCGAGCGGCTCGGGTTGGCGGACGACTTGATGGCGACGGCCTTGCAACTGCGCGCGCAGGCGGCGCGGACGGCTTACGCCGTACGTCCCATGATTTCTTTTCCGACATACGGGACGAGGGCTTCAGGCACGCGCACCGTGCCGTCTTCCTGCTGGTAGTTTTCAATAATGGCGATAAGCGTGCGTCCGATAGCAAATACCGTGGCGTCGTTCATGTGTACATGCGAAAGGTTCCCCTCGGCGTCCCGTACGCGCGTGTTAAGCCGGCGGGCCTGGTAGCCACCCATATAATCGGCGCTATGCGTCTCGCGGTACGTGTCCTGGCCGGGCATCCAGGTCTCGATGTCCAGCTGGCGCTGGTCGGGGGCGCCCATGTCGCCCGTGCAAATGCGCATGACGCGGTGCGGAAGCCCAAGCCCCTGCATAAAGTGCTCCTGTATGGCAACGAGGAAGTCTTGCTCCCGGTACCCTTCTTCAGGACGCACGAAGGTTTCCATCTCAAGCTTGTCGAATTGGTGGAGACGCAGGATGCCGCGCGTGTCCTTGCCTGCGGCACCCGCTTCGCGGCGGTACGAAGTCGAGTATCCGACGTAGCGGATGGGCAGGTCTCCATGGTTAAGCATCTCGTCCATGTGGAGCGGGCCGAGCGTGTGTTCGGCGCTGCCGATAAATACAAGGTCATCCTTCTCGAAGTAGTAGCGGTCGTCTATCGGGTGGAGGCGCGCCATGCGGCCCATGACGTTTGCGCGCATGAGTGTGGGCGGGATGACGGGAATGAATGGCTTTACCGTCACCTCGAGGCCGGCCTTCCGTGCTATGTCCTCGAGCGCCACCTGCGACGTAAGCGTCTTAAGCGCGTAGTGGATGAGCGCGAACTGCATGAGCGCGAGGTCGCCCATAATGTACGCGAAGCGTGCACCTGAAATAGCACCCGCCTTCTCCGTCTCAATGATGCCGAGCGCCTCGCCAATTTCCCAATGGGGCTTCGGGGTAAACGTAAACACGGGCTTCGTCCCCCACTCGCGGGCGACGACATTCGCTGATTCGTCCGGCCCTTCAGGGGTATCGGGTGACGGGATGTTGGGGACGGAGAGGATGAGCTTCGTCCACTCCTCGGTCAGTTCCTGGAAGCGAACCTCGAGCCCCGCAAATCCCTCCTTCACGTGGCGCATCTGTTCGATGAGCTGGTCGCGCTCGGGGCCCGAGGCGCGCTGGATGGTGCCGCTCATGCGGTTCTGCTCGGCCTTCTTCTCATCCATCTGGGTACGGACGAGCTTGCGCTCGTCATCAACGGCAAGGAGGCGATCGATATCCACCTCCACTTTCTTTTTGGCCGCACCCGCCTTCACGATGTCGGCATTCTCGCGGATGAAATGGATATCAAGCATGTCGCCCCATTGTACGGCACACCCGCGCTTCCAAAAAGCGGCATTATTCCATCTTCCCTTTAAGTTCCCGTAAGGAGTGGGAGCCCATACTGCGTGCATGGAGATACGGAAGCTGATGCGGTACGAATTCCCGCCACCCCTGCTCGAGATCCCGCGCGCACCGGAGCGGCTGTGGCTTCGCGGTTCGCTCCCGCCTCCCGGCACGAAGCTGCTGGCCGTCGTCGGCTCGCGTGCGCTCACGCGCTACGGACGTGAAGCGTGCGAGTACCTCATCCAAGGGCTCGCGGGTTACCCCATCTCCATTGTCTCAGGACTCGCGCTCGGTGCTGACGCGTGCGCGCACCGTGTGGCGCTTGCCGCAGGCCTCCACACCATTGCCGTACCCGGTTCGGGGCTCGACGACAGCGTCATTGGCCCGCGGGCAAATGCAGGGCTTGCGCACGACATACTCGCTGCCGGCGGCGCGCTCCTTTCCGAGCAGAAGCCCGACCACCTCGGGCGTCGCGAAGACTTCCCGGCACGCAACCGCATCATGGTCGGGCTCTCGGACGCCGTCCTCGTCATTGAGGCGGGTGAGAAGTCGGGGACGCTCATAACGGCACGGCTCGCCGCCGACTATAACCGGGAGCTCCTGTGCGTGCCGCATAGGATTGGGGATCCGCATAGCGCCGCAAGCCATACCTTCATTCGCCTGGGTGCCGCACTCGCTGCCGAACCTAACCACCTACTCGAGGCGCTCGGCATACCGCCCCGTACCCATGAAGCGGCAGCGCTCGTACACTTAAGCGAAGACGAGCAGGCGCTCTACGACCTACTCAAGGAACCGCTCACCCGGGACGAACTTATACGCCAGTTTCCGCTTCCTCCGCACGAGACGCTCGCGCTCGCCGGCACCCTGGAATTGAAGGGAATACTGCAGGAAGAGTTCGGAAAATGGCGTCGCAAGGGTTTACGGTGACTTGACTATATATAAGGTATCGCGGTACTTGTTAGCGCAATGGCAAAGGCAACCGGAAAGAAACTCCTCATCGTCGAGTCGCCTGCAAAGGCGCGTACGGTGCAGCAGTACCTCGGGAACGACTACGTCGTGCTTGCTTCCGTTGGGCACGTACGCGACCTTCCGAAGAGCAATAAGGACGCCGTAGATATCGAACACGGCTTCCGTCCCCGATACGTCGTTTCTCCCGGAAAGCGCGAAGTCATCGAGCGCATCCAAAAGGCCGCAGACGAAGCATCCGAAGTCTTCCTTGCAACCGACCCCGACCGCGAAGGCGAGGCTATCTCCTGGCACCTTAAGGAAGCCGTGGGGCTCAAGACCCCGAAGCGTGTCGTCTTCCATGAGATCACGAAGGCTGCCGTTGAAGAAGCGCTTGCAAACCCCCGCCTTATTGACGAGGACTTACGCGCTGCCCAGGAGGCACGCCGCGTGCTCGACCGCCTCGTAGGCTACGACCTCTCCGGCCTTATCTGGAAGAAGGTGCGGTACGGCCTTTCGGCCGGACGCGTGCAGTCACCGGCGCTCCGCATCATAGCCGAACGCGAGCGCGAAATCCGCGCCTTCATACCCGAGACCTTCTTTACCTTGGACGCTATCTTCAGCGCGAAGAAGGAAACCTTTCCCGCTAAGTGCGCCGTCGAACCAAAGACAAAAGAGGAGGCCGACCGCATAGTCGCCATCGGTACGGACGCCTCTTGGCAGGTGGGTAGCATCACCGAGCGCGCCGAGGACCGTAACCCGCGCCCTCCTTTCACCACGTCTACCTTGCAGCAGGCCGCATCGACGCGCCTCGGCTTCTCGCCGTCGCGCACCATGCGCGCCGCCCAAAAGCTGTATGAGGCCGGGCACATTACCTACATGCGTACGGACTCCGTCACGCTCTCAAAGGAAGCCGTGGCAAAGATAGCGAGCCTCATCGAGCGCGACTTCGGCCGGGAGTACCTTGAGGTACGCGCGTATAAGACGAAGAGCAAGAATGCACAGGAAGCCCACGAGGCAGTGCGCCCGACCGACCCGTCCCGCGTAACGGCAGGCGCCCCCGGCGACGAGCATCAGCTGTACGAACTCATCCGTACGCGCGCACTCGCAAGCCAGATGGCTGCCGCAAAGGCGCTCCGTACGAAGGTGGTAGCAAAGGCTACCGATAAGAGCGGCACAGATGCCGACATCCCTGAATTCTCCGCAAACGGTTCGCGCATTACCTTCCCGGGATGGCTCGCCCTCGATACGCGTGCGCGCGGTGAAGACGTCGAACTTCCGAAGCTCACCGAGGGCGAGCCGCTCGGACTCGTGTCCCTCGACTCGACGGAGAAGCAGACCGAACCCCCCAACCGCTATACCGAGGCCGGGCTCATCAAGGAGCTCGAGAAGCGCGGCATCGGCCGCCCTTCCACCTACGCCAGTATCATGAAAACCATCCAGGACCGCGGGTACGTCGAGAAGACGGGCCGTACGCTTACGCCGACGGCAACGGGCATGGTCGTCTCAGGTTTCCTTGAGGAACACTTCCCGGAGTACATCAGCGACTCCTTCACCGCCGAGATGGAAGACGAGCTCGACGAAATTGCCCGCGGCGAGCGCGGGTATGAGAAGACCCTTTCCGATTTCTATACGCCCTTCGCGAAGGCCGTCCACGCAAAGGACGCCCTCCCTAAGGCCACCTCGCTCGGCGAGGCGCCGAAGGAATTCCCCTGCCCGCTCTGCGGCTCACGCATGGAGTACAAGCTCGGGCGCGGCGGCGTGTTTCTTTCGTGCACCAAATACCCCGAATGTACGGGCGCCCGCCAGGAAGACGGTGCCATCGTATCCCCTGATGAGCCGATAGGCACGCACCCGGAGACTGGCCGCCCAATTTACGTGCGCACCGGAAGGTTCGGGCCGTACGTCGAAATGCCGCTCGAAGACGCACCGGCTGAGGAAGTAGCAGCGGAAGAGCCCGTTGAAGAAACGGCGCCCGTAAAGGGCGCAAAGAAAAAGAAGAAGCCGGCGAAGAAGAAAAAAGAAAAGCCGAACGTGAAGCGCGCGAGCGTACCCGCCGGCACCGACCTTTCTGCTGTCACCCTCGAAGATGCCGTCCGGTACCTCTCTCTCCCGCGCGAAGTAGGCATCCATCCGGACTCCGGCGAACCGGTTATTGCAAACACGGGACGCTTCGGGCCGTACGTCGCCCATAACGGCGAGTTCCGTTCGCTTAAGAAGGGCGACCCGTACACAGTGACCTTTGAGGAGGCGCTTGCGCTTGTGAACGAACCGAAGCGTCCGCCGAAGGGCGTTGAGATAGTGCGGGAGGTCGGCAAGCATCCGAAGACGGGCAAGATGCTGACGCTCTACAAGTCCAAGCAGGGGCTCTTCCTCAAGAAAGGCCTCCGCCGCATCTACTTCCCCGAGAACCAGGATGCCGAGGCGCTCACGCCTGAGGAGTGCGCGGAGTACCTGAAATAGCCCTGTCCTGCAGGGCTATACTGGACCCATGGAGCGAAAGCAATCAGTTATCGTAGACCTCTTTCTTTTATGCGTTTCAGCGATCTTGGCATTCGCCCTGATTACCTGGATAGAGCTGCCATTCGAAACTACTCACTTCATTGGGACAACACTGATGCTCCACAGTTACGTCGTGTCTTCTTCCTACGTACTCTGGCTTTCCGGTGGAGGACGTCTTCCCTTCCTCGCACCTTTCTTAAGCGTACTTTCTTGGCGCCATTTAGAATCCTTTAGTTGGCTCAACACGATCGGCGCATCCAAACGGGAGCCCAATGCCCTAGATTTCGTAGTGTTCATCCTTTCAAACGTATTATTCCTATTGGCCAGCTCACTGACCGGTTAGCCTACGCGCATGCCAATGCTGCTAACAGCTATATTTCTGGTATCCTCCTGTTATGACCACCGTAAAGGAAATCATTGCGGCAATTGATGCACCGAGTACGGAGGATAAGGCGCTCATCGAATCGGCGTATGCCTTTGCCGAAGAGGTCCACAAAGAACACAAGCGGTATTCAGGGGAACCCTATTTCATACACGTATCTGCAGTCGCAAAACACCTCGCAGAGCTTGGTATGGACAGCTCCACCATCGCCGCAGGGCTCCTCCACGACACCATCGAGGACACCGGCATAGAGGCCGAAACCCTGACGGAAAAGTTCGGGCCTGAGGTGTGCTTCCTCGTCGAAGGCGTGACCAAGCTCGGGAAACATAAATATCGGGGCGCTGAGCGGCACGCAGAGTCGCTACGCCGCCTGTTGGTTGCCACCTCGGCCGACGTCCGCGTGCTCATCATCAAGCTCTGCGACCGGTACCACAACATGACGACGCTTGAGCACGTGCCTGCAGCAAAGCAGCGACGCATCGCGCTTGAGACCCTCGAAATATATGCGCCGCTCGCCGATCGCCTCGGTATGGGGCGTATTAAGCGCGAACTCGAGGACTTGGCCTTCCCGGCCATAGACCCGGACGCATTCGCGCACGCCATTGAGGTTCGTAAACTCAAGACCAAGGAAACCGAGACCGGTCTTACGCGCGTCCAAAAGGATCTGCAGCACGCGCTCGCGCGGCGCGGCATGAAGGACTTCAAGACGATGATCCGCATGAAGGGCCTCTGGAGCCTCCACCAGAAGCTAAAGCGCAAAGGCGACGACATTACGCAGATCCACGACATCGCCGCGCTTCGGGTCATCGTGCCGTCAATCGACGACTGCTATACGACGCTCGGCGTCATCCACTCCCTGTGGCGTCCGCTTCCAGGCGAGTTCAAGGACTACATCTCCTTCCCGAAGCCTAACGGCTACCAGTCGCTCCATACGACCGTCCTCACGGCCGACGCAGGCATCGTCGAAATGCAGGTGCGCACCGAAGAGATGCACCAGAAAGCGCAGTTCGGTATCGCGTCCCATATGTCATACAAACAGCTTGCCCCAAAGGAGAACAAGCTCGCGCCCACGGCCGAGAAAGCTGCCTTCGAGCGCCTTTCCTTCTCGTGGATGCGCAGCCTCGTGCCGACGCTCCTCCACCTGTCAAAGGGCACCCCTACCGAGGAAGCTGTCGCAAAGCCTTCGGAAAAGCGCCGTGCTCCCGCGCCCGGGTGGCTTGCCGAGCTTGCCGACGCGCATGCACCCGTCACAGGCTCCGAGGAGTTCGTGCAGGGGCTTCGCGAAGACTTCTTCTCGCACCGCGTATTCGTCTTCACGCCGCGCGGTGACGTCGTTGACCTGCCCGTTAACTCGACCCCCGTCGACTTCGCCTACGCCATACATAGCGAGCTCGGGAACCACATGAACGGTGCCAAGGTGAACGGCAAGCTCATGTCGTTTGATACGCGGCTCCGGAACGGGGACGTCGTGGAAATACTCGAGCGCCCGAGTGCGCGGCCGACCCCCAAATGGCTCGAGTATGCGCGTACGAGCATGGCTCGCCGACACATCCGCCTTTCGCTCGAGGAACACGAGCGCGGCACGATATCTGCAAAGGGCGCCATGAGGCCCGTCACCATACGCAAAAAGCGCGCGCCGAAGCACGACAAGCAACGACACGATAAGAAGTAGCGGCGTACGGCGTACTACACCGTAAAGTTTTGTACTGAGTAGAGGTCTTCTTCAGGCTCCTTCTTCTCTCCTGGCTTTTCTGTTACGTTCTCCTCTGCTGTCTCTTTTACCTCCTCTGCTACGGGCTCCTTAGCAAGTTGGGTGGTGTTCGGGTGTACGGGCATGTCACTTACGGCCGTAGCGACGAGCTCATCTGCGGCGGCTGCGGCTGCGGGCGTAAGTTCAGCCTCGCCTTCCTGCTTCTCGGCAAGGATGCCCGCGATGTGGGAGAGGTCTTCGGACGAAAAGAATTCAATGAGGACGCGTCCGCCGTTCGGGCGGCTTTCGATGAGCACGCGGGTACCGAGCGTTTCCGTGAGGCTCTTCTCGAGTTCCATGACTTCGGGCGTCTTGTCGTGCTTACGGATCTTGTCCTGCGCGATGCGGCGCGCCATCTGCTCCACCATGCGTACGGACGTCTTCTTGAGGACGATTTCCTTAAAGAGCGTATCGCGTTCCTCTGGGCGATCCGTGAGCATGAGGAGCGCGCGGGCGTGCCCTTCCGTTATCTCCTTCCCGACGACGGCCTGCTGGATTGCCTCGGGGAGCGCGAGGAGACGGATGGAGTTCGATACGTATTCACGCGAACGCCCTATCTTCGCCGCAATTTCCGCATGTGAAATACCGAACGATTCGGCGAGCTGCGCAAGGGCCTTGGCGCGGTCGATGGCATTCAAGTCCTCGCGCTGGAGGTTCTCGATGATGGCGAGCTCGAGCTTCATCTTGTCGCTTTGTTCGCCCTGGCGGATGACGACGGGGACTTCACGTAGGCCGATAAGCTTAGACGCACGGAGGCGCCGTTCGCCGGCAATGAGCTGGTACGTCGTCTGGAGGCCGCCGTCGGCCTTCTCGCGCTCATCACGCGTCACGACAAGGGGCTGGAGCACGCCATATTGGCGGATTGATTCGGCAAGCGACTTGAGGCGCTCCTCGTCAAAATCTATGCGGGGCTGGTACGGGTTCGGCTCAATGCGCTCGACTTCTACCCAGTACACCGAATCGTACTTGGTGGGGATGTAGTTGGAACCGGTCATGCAAGGCATTGTAGCATTGGGGTACCGCTTTGCGCGTGTAAAAACTGTAGAGTACGATGCACGCATACGCCGGGGTGGCGGAATGGTATACGCGATGGATTCAAAACCCATTGCCGCAAGGCTTGAGGGTTCGAGTCCCTCCCCCGGCACAGGCAATAGAAGAAATACGGCAGCTTAATGAGCTGCCGCATTTCTTCTATACCGACTCTTAGTTACTCCGGCTCCCAACCTGCCGGGCACACGCCTCCGGGATTTGCATCGAGGAACTGCGCGGCACGCATCTTGCGCAGGGTCTCCTTTGCGGAGCGCCCTATCCCCGTATCGTGCACCTCCATGGTGCGGAGTATTCCCTTCGGGTCGATGACGAAGGTGCCGCGAAGCGCGAGGCCTTCGCTTGCAAGGTACGGGAGGTCGTCGCCTTCAACGAGAATGCCGAAGGCTGAAGCTATCTTGCCCGAAGGGTCTGCTCCCATGGGGAACGTCACGGCCTTGAAGGCTTCGCGGGAGTCGCGCCATGCCTTATGCGCAAAGACCGTATCGGTCGACATGCTGATGACCTCGGCGCCGTACTTCTTGAAATCATCGTACAGGGATGCGATGTCCTCGAGCTCGGTCGAACAGACGCTGCTAAAGTCGGCCGGGTAGAACATGAGGACGAGCCAGGAGCCGCGGTAGTCGGAGAACTTGATGACCTTGGTTTCCGCGTCCTGATGCGCCTCGAACTCATAGTCAGGGATAACCTCCCCGACCCGTATGGATGTCGAATATTCGTGCAGCGAATCGTGGAAATCGCCGCAGTACTCACAGTAATTGCTCTTTTGGCCTTTGGGACTCATGGTGTCGTATCGTGCGGCGTATGATAGCATCGCCGCACATGGAGGACAAAACACGGCTCGTAGCCGTCGTCGGGCCTACTGCCTCAGGAAAGACGGCAAAGGCCATCGAGCTGGCCCTTGCACGGGGCGGTGAGATCATCTCCGTCGACTCGCGCCAGGTGTACCGCACCCTCGATATCGGTACGGAAAAGATACGTCCGGAGGAAATGCAGGGCATTCCCCACCACCTTATTGATATACGCGAACCGGAGGAGCGGTACAGCGCCGGCGACTTCGTTGATGACGCTACGAGGCTCATAGCCGAACTAGTCGCGCGCGGCAAGACCCCCATACTTGCAGGCGGCACGCACTTTTACTTCGATGCACTTTTAAACGGGCTTCCGGGAACGGCGCCCCCCGACCTCAATATACGGAGCGCGCTTGAGGCGCGGACCGAGGAAGACCTCTTCGCCGAGCTCCAGTCTAAAGACGCCCGCCGTGCCGCGCATATCGACCCCAAGAATAAACGCCGGCTCGTGCGCGCACTCGAACTCGTCTCGTACTTCGGCGCCGTCCCCGAACGCGTCCAGGCCGAGAGCCCGTACGATGTCGAGTGGGTAGTCATCGACCCTCCGCGCGAAGTGCTCCGCGAGCGCATAGACCAGCGCCTTGAGGGAGCGCTCGGGCGCGGGCTCATCGAAGAAGTGCGTACCGTGCGCAGTCGCGTCGGCGACGAACGCCTTCATGAGTTCGGGCTTGAGTACCGCATTATTGGCGAGTACCTGCGCGGCGAGCGCGCGGAAGAATCGCTTATGCCCGCGCTCTCAAGCAAGCTCTGGCACTACGCACGCCACCAGAAGAAGTGGCTTCGGAAGCTGGTGCCCGACAGCTAGTTGTCGCAACCGCAACCGCTCGCCCGACCGACACTCACGTGGATGTGATTGCCTTCGTTATATACGTCTGACGCCCCGCACGCGCGCGCGGCTGCCGTGAGTGCTGCAGCGTTCTGCTGGTCGCCGAAGTCAACGGCGTAGGAGTTGCCTCGGCAC
This sequence comes from Minisyncoccota bacterium, assembly GCA_036399335.1. Taxonomy (GTDB): domain Bacteria; phylum Patescibacteriota; class Minisyncoccia; order Phycocordibacterales; family Phycocordibacteraceae; genus C7867-001. The sequence continues at coordinate 10,088 of DASWNF010000011.1, read as the reverse complement.
GTAGCGCCTCCGTAATGGCACGAGTTCTTGCTGTGAGCACAGGTACCGCCATTTTTGTTCCCTTCTATCGCACATTGGTTGAAGGTCTTTTGCCCTGAGATTATCCTCTCGTCCGAGATGGAGGAGATTTCACCCACGCCCTTAGGCAGCTGTGTGGACATGCAGTTAAGGACCGTCGTGAGGTTCGCTGAGGCGTGCGGCTTCTGCGCTTCTATGCCTTCCTGGTACGTATATGCGCCGCCCGTAAAGTTACCTGCCTGTTGCGCCGTCTTAAGGGGGTCGGATACGAGTACGGCCTTACCGCTTGCGAGGGTTCCTGACTCGCGGACGAGAAGGCAGCCGTTTGCCGAGTCGCCGGTACCTACGAGGATCTTATTCCACGGCCCAAGCCCGCCGTCCTGGTCCGTGAGCGTCTTCATGACGAAGTCGACGATAAGCCAGGCGCCGAGGATAAGCGCGAGACCGAGTAGTACGTTTAAGAAAAGGTTCTTCCCTTGCCGCCGCTTCTCGGCATTAGCGCCGCTCGTCATCCACACGAAGCCCGTATACATAAGCGCGAGCGTAGCCATGACAAACCCGATCATTATCGCCACTTGGATGATGTTTTGGATTACCTGGAGCACGCAGCCAAAGGCGGGCGCAGACCGCACCGTATCACCATTTAATGCTTCGACCTTATCGCAGTCGCAGACGTCGGGCACGATTTGTATAAAGTCGAAAGCCGCAGCTTGCGTCACTACCGGCGCTGCCGAAAGTACCAGGAGGAGGGCGATGAGAAGCGCGCGCATACTAGGGCAGCCTGACCGATCCTGGGCAGAAGCTGAAGCCGAGGTTGCCCATCGAGCCGTACACCTCGTTTACATGCACGGGCGTACTGAGTACATAGCTCAGGTTGCACATCTGCTCGCGGTTCAGTCCCAGTGTTTCCATCAGGTATTTTTCTGCGCGGACGCGTACTTCCCCAAGCGGCTCGGTCGTGAGGCCGATGATGAAAGAACTTTGCTTGGCGATGTAAATAATATTGAAGCCCGCATCTTCGCCCGCCTGTGGGCATGAGCCGTCCGAAAGACAGTACCCAGGATCGCCGGCAAGGTAGTACCAGTCTTCATTCGCCGGGTCTTCGAACGTTACGCCGTTATTGATAAAGTCACGGGTGACGATAGCGTCGCCTTCCGTGGAGGCGACCATGATCGGCGTACCGGGAGACAACCCGTCAGTTGAGGTAGCAACCGGGAATGTTATGTCAGACACCACCGCTTCGGGAGCTCGCTGCTGCTGTACGTAGAAATAGCCGAGCACGGCAACGACAATAACCGCCAGGACAAAGAAGAAAGTGATGAGCAGGTGTTTGATATGCATACGTACTAGCTTCCGGCCTTAATGGCACAAGCCCTGTGCGCCGCCGTACTGTCTTTATTCCCGCTCCAGGCACTCGCCCCTTGCTTGAAGTATACGCAATGTGCAGCTACAGCGCTGCAGATCAGGTTGGAAGCGGCACGCTGGCACTGTGCAACAACGGGACTACCCTCTATCGGATTTCCACCACTAAAGCCCGCCGCGCAATTAAGTTTCTGCCCTGCAGGAAGACCTGCAGCCTGGCGGCAGGCGGAGTTTACGAAACAGTCGCTATGGGTATCAAGAAGGATTTGGAAGTGCCCGTACGCGCTTGAGCCCTTGCCCCAATTATAGTTCTTCATGTTTGCGCCGCAGCTGCTTTCCGGGCCTGCCATACAAGCAATTACCGCCGCCTCTTCACCTGGCATGGTGGCCCCGCCGCTCGCTGCCGCAGCCTGCACTTCGCCCGGGGAGCAGGATCCCGTACCGCCAACGAGGGTATTCCGCAGTACGGCAAGCTGGATTTCGGCAATGCCGTGGGTAATGGGCTTTGCGTTTGAAGGACGCAAGCACATGTCCTCATCCCCATCCTCCGGTGACCAAATCTTTTCCCAAGGACCGATCTTCTCTCCGGCAAAAGTTGCCTCAGGGTCATATATAGCCTTCATAACGAAGTCGACCACGAGCCATGCGCACAAGATAACCACGAGCCCAACAATGGAATTCGTGACCACGTTCCTTGCCTGCTGGCGCGCCTCGGCGCTTGAACCCCGGGTCATGAACAGGAATCCTGCATACACGAGTGCCAGCGTGATGAGGACTATGGAAAAGCTAACGCCGAAGTTAATGACATTCTGGAGCACGTTTAGAATGCACCCCCAATCAGGCGCGGAGCCCGGACAGGTGCATATGTTCCCGCCCTGCGGGATGATGGGCCCGAAAAAAGAAGACCCCTGGGCGTACGTAATTACAGGAATGAGCGCCCCAAAGGAAAGAAGGGCAATGGTCAGGGAGCGGAACCGCATGTATTCCTATTGTACGGTACGCAACCTGCTACAGAATCGGCCAAATATGCTAATGTGGGGACGAGCTTAGGTGCTCGCATACGGCATAGCCGATGCGGGCTCCGCTCCTAGGGCCTGTAGTTTAATGGTAGAACATCGGTCTCCAAAACCGATAGCCGAGGTTCGATTCCTCGTGGGCCCGCTAACTCTTTTACAAAAAGAACCCCCATTCCCCTGCCACCGAAGTGACAAAGGTCTGGGGGTCCAAGCGGAGTTAACGCCACTTCGTACGCACATCCTCGGCGGTGAGGTTGCCGTCGCGGAACAGGCGCGCGTTCCGGCGGACTCCTTCGCGAAGCAACTTGTTCTGGGCGGGGCGCCCAATGAAACAGTTGTGCGGAGGGGTGTCGGTCGGATTGTCGGCGCAGTAAGGATTCGTTTTGCCGGACGGCGGAACGGGATCCTTGCCATTCATCGCGAGGAACATCGCCAGCGCGCTGCGCGTGATGTAGTCGCACGAAAGGCCGACCGACCGCATGGCCGCGCACGTCTGTGCGTCGGCCATATGCCGGAAGCTCTTGTCTCCTGCGCCATGAAAGCGCCGCTCATCGGCCATCACGCCGTTGAAGTCGGTCGGCAGCTTCTCCTGGTCGTACCACGGCGCACCACCCCGATCGGCGAACAGGTTGTTGAGATATGCGCGCCGATCTTCGACGCTCATGTTCTCGGGCGACTGGTAGGCAGCTTCCGGATATTCGGCACGGAACTCGTTACCCGTCATGGGCTTGGGTTCCGCCTCCGTGGCCGCGTTCGGGGTGGCGCTGTTATCGCCGTTGCCGTCCCCGCACGCGGCGAGACCCAGGCACAGAGCGGATATAAGGATGATGGCTTTCGCCATGGCTATTCTCCCTGAAATTATCAGCCGCAGAATGCGGTCTGAATATATGTCAACATGATTGACATCGTAAGTCAATCTCGCCTCTTTACATACCTACTATTGCAGTCGAACCGCGGCCCGTGTGGCCCGCTTTATACTGCAGCTTATCCGTAGCCCTGCTGCACTACCAGCCCTCATGCTCATCATTTAAACGATGCGGGCTTCTTCCGCTAGTTGGCGAACGTTTGTGAGTATCTATTTCAAACCTCTCAGAAGGCCCGGTTGGACCGTGCTCGCCTGCTTGATTGCGGTGCCTATGCCGGTACGCTCTCCTCTTGTTCTCAACCCACTGATGCACCTGTCTCATAGCATCTCTAACGGCGTTTGATAGGTAGGGGATGTTGGTTTGCCGGAGCATCTCATACTCTCTTTGGTCGAGGGCCCTAAGCGCATCCTCCATAGTGTTTTCCTTGCAAAGTTCGGCAAACTCGCTCTTAAACTTCACAAGCATTGAAGACCGGAATAACTCATCGGCCTTACTCGAATCGCCTTTATCGAATAAGTCATAGGCGACCTTTTCGTCAGCTTCGGCTTTCTGAAGGTCTTCTTCGGTTGGTCTCCATTGGATTAAGTCCATTCGTACTTCATCTGGCAGTTTCCGGTATTCCCTATTGTGCTGCTCGAGCTGAGTAATTCTTTCCTTTCTTTCTTCGAGGTCCTGCCTTCCCTTTTCAGCCGCCTTCTCCATCATCTCAACAAAGGCCTCCGGGGACTTTCCTGCCAATTTGGCTATGCGCTCTAGTTCCTCAGGGTGCGCATCGCGCAGAAGGTGGTATTGCTCAAGCTTAAGCGAGAACGCCCTATTGTCTGGGACTGGTACTTGTAACTGCTCCTGGCGTGGGGTTTGGCCTTCAAAGCTCTTCATATTTAAAGAATACCACTACGTTTAAGAAATCCCCCGCCGAAGCGAGGGATTTAGAGTGGGTCTTCTGGCCTAAATTCAGCCTTGGCTGGTTGAGTAAGCCGCTGCCGTGCGAGCCTCGCGTTCCTGACGCTCCCGAGGTCCCGGCGGCGTACAGGCCAAGAAGTAGAAGCCTGCCAGCATGGCCACCCAGCTCGCATCGCGAATTAAGGTTTTCTCCGGATAGATGGGAATGAAAATCGCCGCCAAAAGGTCAGCGGTCCCCAGGATCACGGCCAATGACAAGAAGAGCCGCCGGTACTTGACCTCGTAGCAGGGTGCGTCCCTGAGGTTGTCAGGAAGTTGCCCGGGCCGTGGATTCGTCCATTTAGCCTCCTGCTCGACCGCCGCCTTGAGCCCGACCGTTGCGTACCAGAACTCCAATAGACAGAGCACTATGAGAAATTCCCCATGCGGCACTAACAGCCTCCCAACAAGCAAGAGATACACGAGGAGGAGCAGGAGCGCCGTGCCCGCCATGATGAGGAACTTGGCTGCAGTGAAGTTGCTTAGCCCGAAACGCTTATACAGGCGAATCGAGAGCGGGTTGAATATCCGGTCGAGCAGATACAGGTCAAATCTACCGAGCATGTCACGATTCCCTTCGAAAGAATGCTTTTGGAACAGTCCAGGCAATGGCGCAAGCCCCCTGATACTTGCGTAATATGATCAATTTCCCCTGTACCGTCAAGCGCGGCGAACGACGGTAAGGAACGTATATATCCGCCGTGAACTAGGTATAGAAAAATCCGGCCTCCCTTGTAGGGCGGCCGGATTCGTAGGCTAAGGCGACTCGTGGGTACTTACCACCCTGCGGATGAGGTCGCTGGTCGAGATCGATTCCTCGGAGAAGCGTTCAAGATATTCGATCCTGACTTCTGGGAAACGGGACCTGATGAACCGGTCGCGCTTCGGTGCGGTACGCCGATACGTCTCCGTATCTTCGACACCGAAGACCACAGTCGTTGGCTGTATGATGGCGAGCGTGTCTTCGTGTGAGGTGTCGATGTCGGAGATAAAGACACGATCAACGCACCTCAGGCCATCTATCAGGCCCGCGCGATGGGCTTGCCCGACGATGGGCCTCGTCGGACCTTTGTACGACTTAACGTACTGGTCCGACAGGACACATATCACCAGCACGTCTGCGAACGCCTTCGAGCGCTCAAAGAAGCGCAAATGACCGATGTGCAGTAGGTCGAAACTGCCGCCCACAAGGGTTATGGTCGCCGTAGGCGGAACAGAATCCCTCAGCGCCTGCGCGCCTGCATAAATCTCTCGCATAGATGCCTCCCTGGCTCCTGATACTGTCTGTCATGGACTATGCATGAGAACCGCCACCCTAGCAAGGCCAAATTGGTGCTTCTGCTATACTCGACGCAGCAATGCCAAAGAAATTCACCGATGAGGAATATGCGGCCATGCTTCCCAAGAAGCAGGTTGGCACGGCGGTATTACTCTTTAATGCCGCAGGCGAATTACTCATCGTAAAACCGGATTATAGGGAGTCCTGGTTAGTCCCCGGAGGCGCGGCAGACGACGACGAGTCCCCGCTTACGTGCGCCCTCCGGGAAACAAGGGAGGAGATTGGCCTTACCTTCTCGGACCTCGAGCTTGTAGGGGTATATTACGGACCGAAGACGGGTATCTTTAAGGATTCACTGAAATTCATATTCTCTGCACCTCCGCTCAGCGAACGCCAAGTTTCAGAAATAACGTTACAGCAGGACGAGCTTGAAGAATACTGCTTCCTTCCCGTAGAGGAGGCCATTTCACGCCTCTCCTCAAGCCTGCAAGAAAGCGTGCCCGCGTGTCTCAAGGCAATGCAAAACAAGACCGTCGCGTATATTGAGTAACGCACGAGAAACGGGGCATCTGTACTAGATACCCCGTTAATTTTTACACATAATCTTTGGACCACGGGAAGGAATAATTCCCGGGAGGAAGTACGAAGAAATCCGGACATCTCTCGGAAACGCGCGCGAGCGTCGCCACCTTTATTTCAGAAGCATGCTTCCCTTCCACATACCTAACGGCCACATCAATGGTCTTACCCGTGTGTACGGAGTCATCGACGATGAGCACTTTCTTGCCGGACACGTCTATCTCGGTATCCGACAAGACTTTCGGCATCGTAGTCTGGAACAGGAAGTGGTGGTAGGCGCTTAGTATCCACCGCAGCGGTATCGGATCGAGACTGTAACGACGTTTGATTTTAATGTCTCGGGAAATGTGCAGGTGAACTACCGGTATGCCCATGGCCTCAGCCATGAGGTTGCCGGGACTGGTTCCTCCTGTGGCAATAGCAATGACGAGGTCAGGCGTGTCCCATTCAAGGACCTTTCCGACAAGCGTACGACAGCACTCGGCTACCCCGGACTCGGTAACCCTCTGCCGCCTTTGGTCAGATAGCGCGTCTTGAACGGCGCGTATGAGCGATGGAAGATAGGCCATGGCGTCTTCTTCCTCCTTATGTTTCAGGTTCTTTGAGCACAATACCGTTCTTCTGGGATTAGTAAACTTCTATGGCCTCTACTCCCGGTAACTCGCGCACTGCACCGTAAGGTAAATGGAATGGGCCTCACGTTCCGTTTGGAACGTGAGGCCCGGCCCGTTTGGGTATGGGATTGCCGCCATGGCGCGCTTCGAGCCGGATCCGCTCGCGGAACACAGCCACATAGGCAGTCAGGTGGGCAGCCCGCATGAAGTTGTCCTCGGGAACCCGTGCCCCATTGCTTCGGTCCCCCAGGTACTCGCGCGCCTGCTCCACCGACACGTGCTCGAATACCGGAGGTACGGGCGACAGTGAGTTGGCCGGCATGCGGTCGGCGAAGTAATAGGTAGGGCTCGACGGTAAGGCGCCGAAGTAATCGGTGGGCGGGGTCATAACGAGCGCCCGCCCGTCATTCCACAGGCCGATGAGCCTGCAGAGGCCAAGAAGGGGCGTTACCCCGACTGAATCACGCACGACCACTCTCCCTTTCGTATCGTGTACTGGTCTCTATTAGGAATACCGTATCCCTGGGTACGCGTCCAGCGGATAACGGAAAAGCCGCCCTTTGGGCGGCTTTTCTTACTTCTTTACTTCCTTGAAGATTTCGCGCTTGCGCGTAATCGGGTCGAATTTCTTGAGTTCGAGCTTCCGGTCCACCTTCTTCTTGTTCTTACGGGTGAAGAGGACGTGCTCGGACTTCGTGGAGCGAAGCTTTACGAGGTTTACCTGTGACATGCTGGAAATTTAGCAGGAAAGGCGTACTTACGCAACCGCCACGGCTTTGCGGGGTTTCCGGGCCGTCGACTTCCGCACCTCGAAGGTCGGTTCGCCGTTCTTCATGCCCACGGTCACGGCCCCTCCCTCCATGATTCCCTGGTCGACCATAAATGAAGCGATCGGGGTCAGGATCTTCTCCTGGATAGCGCGCTTAAGCGGGCGGGCACCGTATTGCGGGTTGTACCCGACCTCGGCAAGCCATGCACGGACTTCGGGAGTGACGCTGAGCGTAATGCGCTTTGCCGCGAGGCGGTCGATGACGTCCTTGACCTGGTTCTCAACGATGAGCCCGAGCGCCTCCTTCGAGAGGACGTCGAACATAACGATGTCGTCGAGGCGGTTCAGGAACTCGGGGCGGAAGTGGTCCTTGAGCGCACCCATGACCTTTTCCTTGATGCGGTCGTACTCCCCTGCCTCGTCACCCGTCGTGAAGCCGATGGATGCCATGCGGTCCATGAACTCAGCGCCGATGTTCGAGGTGAGGATGATGATGGTGTTCTTGAAGTTGACCTTGCGTCCCTTGCCGTCGGTCAGGTGTCCCGAATCGAGCACCTGGAGCAGGATGTTAAAGACTTCGGGATGCGCCTTCTCGACCTCGTCGAAAAGCACGACGGAATAGGGGCGGTGGCGGATGCGTTCGGTCAGCGAGCCCGACTCCTCGTATCCCACGTATCCTGGAGGCGCGCCGATCAGCTTCGCCGTCGAGTGCCGTTCCATGAACTCGGACATATCGACGCGCACGAGCGAATTCGGGTCATTGAACATGAACTCGGCAAGGCGCTTTGAAAGCTCCGTCTTACCCACGCCCGTAGGGCCAAGGAAGAGGAACGAGCCGATAGGACGGTTAGGGTCCGAGATGCCGACGCGAGAGCGCTTCACGGCGTCCGAGACAATCTTTATGGCCGAATCCTGGCCAACGACGGCGCTCGTAAGTTCCTGCTGCATGCGCGCGAGCTTCGCTGCCTCCTCCTCGATCATCTTAACGACGGGAATGCCCGTCCAGCGCGAGACTACACCCGCGATCTCGTGGTCGGTCACCTCCTCGTGGAGGATGCGGCGCGACTTCTGGAGCGACTTGAGGCGCTTGGTCTTCTGCTCGAGTTCCTTCTGGAGCATTGGTATGCGTCCGTAGTGGATTTCCGCAGCGGTCGCAATCTCTCCCATGGCCTCGGCATTTTCGGCGTCAATACGAAGCTTCTCGAGTTCTTCCTTAATGCTGCGGATACCCTGGATGGTTTCCTTCTCGTTCTTCCATTTAAGCTCGAGCTCGGCGGTCTTCTCGCGAAGGTCGGCAATCTCGGTATCGATGGCCTTGATGCGTTCCTTGATCTCTTTTGCGTTGTCGCCCTGCTCGTCCTTCTTGAGGGCTTCGCGCTCGATCTCGAGGCGGCGAATGCGGCGGTCGGTGTCCTCAAGGAGCGGCGGCTTGTTTTCAAGCGCTATACGGAGGCCGGACGCAGCCTCGTCGATAAGGTCGACGGCCTTGTCGGGCAGGAAGCGGTCGGTGATGTAGCGGCTCGAGAGCTCGACGGCAGCGACGATGGCGCCGTCCGTAATGCGTACCCCGTGGAAGAGCTCGTACTTGTCGCGAAGCCCGCGGAGGATGGCAACCGCATCCTCATGCGAAGGTTCGTTCACGAAGACGGGCTGGAAGCGGCGGGTAAGGGCGCCGTCCTTCTCGATGTGCTGCTGGTACTCCTTCAAGGTCGTCGCACCGACCATGCGGATGTCGCCGCGGGCGAGCGCAGGCTTCAGCATGTTCGAGCCATCCATGGAGCCTTCGGCGGCGCCGGCGCCGACGAGCGTATGGAGCTCGTCCACAAAGAGGATGACGCGGCCTTCCGCCTTCTCTACCTCCTTCATGACGCCCTTCATGCGCTCCTCGAATTCGCCACGGTACTTCGTCCCGGCGATCATGAGGCCGAGGTCGAGCGAGAGGAGCTCCTTGCCCTTCAAGGACTCAGGCACGTCGTTTTGTGCGAGGCGCTGCGCGAGCCCTTCGGCGATAGCAGTCTTACCGACGCCGGCTTCGCCGATGAGGACGGGGTTGTTCTTGGTGCGGCGCGAGAGGATCTGGATAACGCGGTTAATCTCCTGGTCGCGTCCGATGACCGGGTCAAGCGCATTGTCATGCGCGAGCCGGGTGAGGTTGCGGGTGAACTTCGCGAGTGCGCGGAAGCGCTTCGGCTCCGCAGCCGTGCCCTCATGCGAATTCTTGAGCTCCTTCAGTATCTGGAGGACGGATTCCTTCTCGATGCGGAAGCGGGTAAGCGTGTCCTCGGCAGGTCCCGGGTGCTCAAGTACGGCAATGAAGAGGTGCTCGCAGCCGATGAAGGCGTCGTTCATGCGCGCGGCAACCTTCCCTGCAGCATCGAGGACTTCGGCGAGCTCAGGGGTGATGTAGAGGTTATACGACGGTGAGAGTACGGACGCCGTGTCGGGCGACTCGAGGGATTCGAGGAGCGTGTCCGCGAGGAGGATGGCATCGATATCCATACGGTCGAGTACAGAGAATACGAGGCTCTCTTCCTGGTGGACGAGGGCCGTAAGGAGGTGGAGCGGACTTACGTGGTTCTGCCCGCGCTCAATGGCGAGCTCGTGCGCGCGCTTAATGGCCTCCTTGGCCTTGGTGGTGAAGTT
>DASWNF010000010.1:0-71455 GCA_036399335.1 Minisyncoccota bacterium | reverse complement strand
AAGACGCGGCCCAGGTAATCAGATGCACGAAAGGACGGATTCCTTCACATCGCTTGCCGCCCGGCTGAGCGTTTCGCGATGTTCGGGGGTAGTGCAGATGCGGAGCGCCTCATAGGAACGGGCAAGCTCGCCCATGCCTTCAAAGGTCTTCGGCCGCCGTTCGAGGAGCGAATGCACCTCGCCGTTGCTTCCGAGCACTTCGACATCCTTAGTCCTGAACCGCTCAGGGTTGAAGACCGGGACGACGAGCACGCTGCCTGCGGGAAGGCGCACGGCGTCCTCGATATCGGCTTCCACCGCCTCGAGTTTCTCGTGGTTCTTCTTGTCCAGGTGCGGCGACGTCACGAGCCTCGACATCTCGTCCGCCGATACCGACAGGCAGGTAATGGCCTTGCCGGCGACCCGGGTCTCGCACAGCATTTCCTCCGACCGGAAGACGACGGCCTCCGTGAAGAGACGGCGTTCGCGGATCCGCGCATACATGTCCCGCACGACCGGTTCAGTCGAACGGTACATGTGCCCGCCCCAGAGCTCCGCGTCGGTCATGTCGTAGAGGTCGGCCGGATTGAGTTCGTCCGCGCGGATGAGGTGGTGCACGGCCTTCTGGAACATGCGCTGGGCGATGACCAGCGCCTTGCGGAAGTAGATTTCCTTGTACATCCGCATGTAGAAGTTGAGCGTATCGACGACATGCTCAACCGCTTTCTCGTCGATGACGAGGCGGCGGTCGGGATACATGACGAACTTCCGGAGGTAGGCGATGCCCGAAGGCCTCCCCTGCCCGGTATGGAAGCCGTCGCGTTCGAGGTAATCGAGCTTCTCCGTCCCGAGGTTCTTGTCGTGGACCATGCGGTAGAGCGGGTTATCATGCCGCGCGATTTCCGCGACAAGGTCAGGGTTGATGCCGCATGCTTCGATCTCCTTGCGGAGCTCGCCTTCGATGAGCTCCAGGGAGCGCTGGTCGTCGTCGAGCGCGCAGAAGTCTTCCGTCACGTGCGAGAAGGCCGGATGGCCGACGTCGTGCAGGAGCCCGTATGCCGCGGCAGCCGCATGCTCCTCCGACGTGATCCAGCCGCGGCGCACCCACGCGTGCCCGCGAGTCTGGGTGGCGCGGTAGGCGCCGATGGAATGCTCGAAGCGCGTATGGTGCGCATTACGGTAGACCAGCGAGGTCATGCCGAGTTGGAGCTTGCCGGCGAGCGCCTGGAACGGGCGACTATCAACCAGCGGCCTCAGGTGGCCGATATCTATGACCTCACCGTGCAGTGGGTCATAGATCGTTTTAGATATATGTAACACGGTACTGCCCTCCGTTTGGGGTTATCCGTCCAAACGGTACCACACGAGCTTGGTGTGGCAACCGATGCCTACCGGCGCTTCCACTCGCGCTCCTGGCGGACAAGGAGCTTGGTGTCTTCAGGGCGCTCAAGAAGTGCCTCTACGATGCGTTCCGTGCGTATGGACTGCGAGCCCTTAACCAGCACGGCATCCTTGGCGCCGACCATCGGCACGAGCGCCGCAGCAGCTTCAACCGACGTATCAAAAGAATGTACTTGGTCGGCGGCCATGCCGGAGGCAATGGCCGCTTCGGCCGTTACGCGCGCACGGGAACCGACCGTCACGAGTACGTCCGTATTTGCGGCGGCGAGGTGCCCTATGCGCTCATGCTCGTCATGGGAGTACCGGCCGAGCTCGAGCATATCGCCCAGTACGGCGATGCGCCGCATGCCCGGCACCTTCGAGGCGATGAGCGCGAGCGAAGCGAGCGCTTCCTCGACGGCAGCAGGCGATGCGTTATACGTGTCATCAATAATCACCGAGCCCTCCTTCCCGCGAATGAGCCGTCCACGGCCCGCAGGCGGCTGGTAGCTCTCGAGGCCGGCGAGGGCCTCGCGGATATTGATGGCAAGCGCGAGCGCCGTGGCGAGCGCGGCCGCAGGCGCAAGCAGCTGCGGGGCGCCTATGGCGCCCCGCACGACCAAAGGATACGTGTTCCCAGCCACCCTGACCTCGGCGCGCATGCCGACCGGTACGCCGTCTTCTATGAGCGGTGCAACGCCCACGAGGCGGACATCTGCGCCTTCCGTAAGGCCGAAAGTGACGGCACGCGTCGCGAGCGGTGCGGCAAGCGTCATGGCGTATTCGTCATCAGCTGAGAGGATGAGCGGCTGCCCCGGTGCAAGCGCGTACGCCGGCTGGAACTCTTCTTCGCGGACAGCATCGGGTGTCGCATACGCCTCCACATGGACGGGCATGGCGGGCAGGCGCGTAACGAGCACGGCGTCAGGAGTAGCGATGCGGAGAATGCGGGCAAGGTCGCCCGGGCTATCCGCGCCTACCTCAAGTACGAGAATTTTGGGGTACACGTTCGGGAGCCAGCGGAGCGCGAAGGCCTCGCCGAATACCGCAAGCCAGCCGATGGAGCTCGTCCACGGGTTCTTGCAGCCAAGGACGGTGAGCGGTACGCCGAACTCGCTGTTATTGCTCTTCTCGCTTGCGCGTACGTATGCATGACGGGCGAGCGCGGCAGCGACGGCGTCCTTCGTCGACGTCTTCCCTACGCTTCCGGTCACCATGACCACGAGCGGCTTGTACTTACGGAGCACGGCACGCGCGGAAAGGGCGAGCACGCCGGCAACCAGGTTACGCAATAGTTTTTTCATACCAAAATGCCCTACCGGCCCGCGTAGTTGGCGCGGTCGGGAGGAATCTCATAATAATTAATGAGGAAGTGTGTAAGGTCGATGAATGGGCCGGTGAGGGTCTCGGAAGCGTACTGGACGCCATGGGGCTCGCGGGTATAGAGCAGGATGACGTATTCCGGCTCATACGCGGGGAAATAGCCAAAGAATGAGTGCAGGTACAGGTCGTCGTAGTAGCCGCCGCCCGGCGCCGCTATCTGCGCCGTACCGGTCTTTGCGGCTACCGTCATGGACGGGATTTTCGCCGTGCCGCCGCCGAGCTTCGTGTCGACGACCGTCACGAGCATGTCAGTCGCGGCCCGCACGGAATCCGGACCGAACACCCGCTTCGGGTCGCCCCATGTGAGCTTCCGGGTAACCCCAGACTCGAGACGGACGGCCGTAGCCAAATGGGGCGTCACCATCTGCCCGCCGTTCGCGAGCGTACCGAGCGCGCGGATGGTCTCGACCGGCGTCATGGCAATGCCCTGCCCGAATGAGGCGTTCGCGTATTCGATATCGCGCGGGCTTTCGAGGTTCCTGATGTCGCCATGGATCTCGCTCGGCAGGTCGATACCCGTTTCCTGGTCGAGACCGAGCGCCGTAAAGTACTTCCTGAAACGGTCATGGCCGAGGCGCATGGAGACGAAGGTCGTCCCGAGGTTAAGCGATTGCGAAAGGATTTCCTGTATCGGCACCACGCCGCGCGCCTTAAGGTCATAGTTACAGAACTCGCGCGTATTGAGGGTCATGCAGCCCGTGTCGTTATACGTCGTCTGGGGGGTAATGACGCCTGCATCGAGGCCGGCCGTCACCGTGAGCGGCTTTAAGATGGAACCGAACTCATAGCGCTTCTCGACGAGCGGGTTACCGAAGTACTCACTGTCTTCGCTCTGGAAGCTGTTCGGGTCAAACGACGGGTACGTCCCCATGGCGACTATCTCGCCCGTCTTCGGGTCCATGATGATACCGCCAGTCTCACGGCTCCCGTACCGGGTATTCGTTTCCTTCAGTATCTGTTCGAGCTTCTGCTGCGCCACCGGCTCAAGCGCCGTGATGACGTCGCCCTCGCGCGCGCTTCGCGCATCGACGATGACGCTGTCGAGGTTCGCGAAGAGTTCGGCAAAGAAGTTACCGAACACGCCTTCCCCGTCGTGGGTGAGCACGTCGTTGTAATACCGCTCAAGGCCCAACCTACCGGCAATGGTGTTGTCGTTATCATAGGCGATGATGCCGATGGATTGCGCGGCATGTGCGCCTGCCGGATAGCTCCGCCACCGCTCACGCTCGACTATGACGCCCGGTATGTCCTCCGTATCGATAGCCCGGCCGACGTCGTCCGAAAGGCGCCTGCGGATGACCTCGTACGGGTCGTCCTCCTTGCCTGCTGCAGCCATGAAGGCCGCCCGGTCGAGGTCGGGCACGTGTTTCGCGAGCGCCTTGTAGGCCGTGTCAGCGTCCCGGATAGCGTCCGGGTCTATGGCGAGGATAAAGCCGTTCTCGAGCGTCGCCGCAGAGATGAGCGTGCCGTCCTTGCGGGTGAAATAAATGGAGCCGCGATTGAAAAGCTTCTGGGACGAGCTCACGTACTGCCGCTCGGCGCGGAGCGCAAACTCCTCGCCCTGCACTACCTGTACGAAATAAAGCCGTGATGCCAGGAGGAGCGCGAAGGCGATGACGCCGATGGAGACGACCCGGAGACGCAAGCGATATGCCCTGCGCATAGCCTAGCGGTCAGCGAACGTAAGGCCGGGTACGCGCGCTGCAACGACGTACTCGATCTTTGAAGGTGCGACGAGCCCGACGGACATGGGGTCGGTGGAGTCGATCTTGGCGATTGCCGTGTAGTATTCGCGCTCAAGGTCATGGATGCGCTCGCGGGTGTCGTCGATGCCGCGCGCGAGCTGCGTCTGCCAGGCGGCAAAGAAGATGGTCGTCAGCATGACGGCGATGTAGACCACGACCAGGAAGCCCGCGAGGAGCGCGAGGACGGGTACCGTGCGGTCCGGCATCACGAAGGCAGTTGCGGGGTGTTTCCTCATAGGTATGAAATGGCGGCCATGGGCCCAACGAGCGACATGGATGCGTAAGCTGCGCCTTCGGGCGTCGCCGAGAAGATGCGGAGCTTCGCGCTGCGCGCGCGCGGGTTTGCCTTGGTCTCTTCGGGCGACGGCATGAGGGGCTTCCGGTTAACGAGCGACCCCTTCCCTGCATGCGCGGCATCACGGAACATCTGCTTCACGATGCGGTCTTCGATACTGTGGAAGGTGATGACGGCGATGCGCCCATGGCACGCGAGGCGGTCGATAGCCGTCGTCAGGCCTTCGCGTATCGCACCGAGCTCATCGTTCACGGCAATGCGGAGCGCCTGGAACGTCTTCGTTGCGGGATGGAGCCTCCGGTGGTGGTACCAGGACGGCGTGCCCGCCTCGACGGCTGCGACGAGGTCGTCCGTGGTCATGATCGTGTGCTCTTTGCGGGTGCGCACGATTGACTTCGCGATACCGCGGGCAAAACGTTCTTCGCCGTACGTGTAAAGCACGTCCGCGAGATACTCTTCGGTCGCTGAATTCACCAACTCTGCGGCACTCTCCCCTTCCCCCGGCATGCCGTAGGTCATGATGAGCGGCTCGTGGGTCTGGAAGGAGAAACCGCGCCCGCTCTCGAGATGGAATCCGCTCCAGCCGAGGTCAAAGAGCGCGCGGTCCATGCGCTCGGCGCCTGCCTTATCGAGTATCGCGCCCAAATTACGGAAATTGTCGTTCGCGAGCATGACGCGCGGTCCCTGCTTCCCTGCTACGCGCGCCTCGGCACGGGCGATGGCGTCCTGGTCGGCGTCGATGCCGATGAGGACGCCATCAGGACCGAGCTTGTCATATATGGAGCCGAAGTGGCCGGCACCGCCTATCGTGCCGTCCACGACCACGTCGCCAGCCTCGATAGCGAGACCATCAATGGCTTCGGTGAGGAGGACGGTGTCGTGGCGTGCTTCCATAGCTAATCGGTGAGCATAAGGGACTCGGCAAAGGCGTCGGCATTCTTCTCTATTTGCTTGGTGTAGAGCGTCCAGGACTTCTCGTCCCAAAGCTCGACGCGACCTGAAACGCCTGCAATCACGGCCTTTATCCCGAGCCCCGCGAAGGACTTGAGGTAATCAGGGACAAGGATGCGCCCTGCCGAGTCGACATCGGCTTCGCTTGCGCCTGCGAGCATCAAGCGCGAAAGGCCCCGGCCGGCGCTATTGCCGGTCGAATGCCGTGCGAGCTTCTCTGCTTCTTTCTTCCATGCGGCCAAAGGGTATACAAACAGGCACTTATCGAGGCCGCGCGTCACAATTACGGAACCACCGAGCTCCTTACGGAACTTTGACGGAAGCGATATGCGATTCTTCGCGTCGAATGTGTGGCGGTATTCTCCGATGAACATAGTAAAAAAGGAATTTCTTTGTGAATTTGAAGAGGTTTTAGAGTCTCCCACTCCATCCCACTTATTGCTCAGTATATGCCACTTCATCCCACATACATGAACATTTGGTGTTGATAACTATTTTGACCGATGGCAAGGCGTCGGGTATGCTCCGTGTATGACCCTTCGCGAAGCTACCTGGACCCTCTTCTACATCCTCTTTGCCCGTCCCGCGACGGTCCGCGTTCCGCTTGAATCCCCACGTTAGAAAAAGGACGACAAGCGAAAACCCCGGACCGAAAGGCCCGGGGTTTTCGCTTGTTGTTCTGGCCGACAACAAGACGTACCTTCGACGAATGGACGGGCCAGCGTCCAGCTAGAGAGGACAATAAGACCATGACGGAGAATGTAAGCCGTTCCGACGGCAACGTCCCGACTGTGCGCAGGCACAGCCCGGTCGGTTCAAGCACCGCGACGCAGCGCGCCGGCAATCAGGAGCCCGAAACCGAGGCGACACCTCCCGAGCCGTTGCCGAGCCTGACGCCGCCCTGCGCGTCCGACTACCGGGACTACCATAACGGTAGCTCGTAATTATCGGACGCCTGGCTACAGGCCCCTCTACGAACCAGGCGGTCCCTCACGGGACCGCCTATTCTTATACCTTCCATCTGCGAACGTTACTTACGCGTACAACGGGAACTGCTCGGTGAGCGGCTCGATAGCCGACGACGGTCCGAAGACGAGCACGCCGAGGAGCTCAATATCATGAAAATCCTTTCGGGCCGTCTCCTCGATTATCTTCTTGTCGTTCGTCGTCTCGAGCATCTCGCGGGTAAAGGCAGCAACCTGGAGGCCTTCTGCCTGCGCAGCCTTGAGGAGCACCGCGAGCGGGGCGGTCTCAGGGCTCTCCTTCACCATGATGGCGTGCCGCATGTTAAGCGGGATGCGCGCACCGTCTGCGGTACTGATCGAGTCTTGGGTGAGAAGCGACTGCCCTTCACGGATACCGAGCTCGGCCGTAAGGTGCGCGACCGTATTGAGTACCTGCCAAGGCGCGAGCCCCTCGCGGCGTATCACGGCAACCGCGACGCGGCGTTCCTTGTCCTTCGTGCGGACCGCGCCCTTCGGACGCATGAGCGGGAATATCTGGCCCTCGCGGACCGACACCCCTTCGAGGAAGCTGAAGAGCCGTTCCGAGACGCCGAAGCCGAAGGCCGGGGGCATGCCGTATTCGAGCGCCTCAACGTACGAAGCATCGTTCATCTGCGCCTCGGCGTCTCCGCCGTCGCGGAGCGCCTGCTGGTGCTGGAACCGCCCCGCCTGGTCCACGGGATCGTTAAGCTCGCTGAATCCCTTGCCCATCTCGGAACCCGCGATGAGCACCTGGAAGCGCTCGACGACGCGGTTATCCTTTGCGCTTCTTTTGGCGAGCGGCTCGAGGTATGCGGGGACGTTTATGAGGAAGCCGGGGCCCGAAAGCCCTTTGCGCAGGTGCTTCCAGAGCAAGTCCACGCCGCGCTCCAGGTTAAGGCCTTCTTTTTCATAGGCGATGCCCTGCGCGCCCAAGGCGAGGGCGACGGCTGCAGCATCCGTGGCGAGCGGGTCGACGCCGAAGGCTTCCTTGATAAGCGAACAGTAATCATAGAGTTCCCATTCGCGGCCGAGGTCGACGGTGAAATCTTTTACCGTAAAGACGCTGGTCCCGTAGACCTCCTTCGCGATAGTGCGATAGAGCTCCGTGACCATGCGCATACCTTCGCGGTAGTCCGAAAATGCCTCGTAGAATTCGAGCTGCGTATAGTCCTGGAGATGCTCAAAGGACATGCCTTCGTTGCGGAAAATGCGCCCGATCTCGAATACCTTCGGGAGGCCGGCGACCATGAGCCGCTTCTGCCACAGCTCCCCTGCGGAGATGCGGAGGTAGACGTCGATATCAAGCGCATTGTGGTGCGTAACGAACGGGCGGGCGTCAGCGCCCCCGGTAGTGGTTTCAAGCGTTGGCGTCTCAACTTCAATAAAGCCACGCGCAAGGAGGAATGAGCGCATCGTATTCCAAAAGAGCGAACGGCGGCGGATGCGGTCAGCGATATCCTGAGACAGGAGTATGTCGAGATAGCGCTTACGGTAGCGCTCATCCTCATCCTTTATCCCAAACCACTGGTCGGGTACCGGCTGCAGGGACTTCGCGAGCATGCGCCAGCTTCGCAGTAAAAGGGACGGCGTGCCGCGTTCCGTCGTAAAGGCCGTGCCCGTGGCTTCGATGATGTCGCTCGCATCGACATGCGAGCCAAACAGGCTGAGGAGGTCATCGCCAAGCACGTCAGCCTGGAGCACGAGCTGCGCCTTCCCCGTACCGTCCGCAATGTCGGCAAAGATCACCCCGCCCTGGTCGCGTATGGACATAAGGCGTCCGGCCAGGATAACCTCGCCCTTCCCTTCCATTAAGAGAGCGTGGTCGGCGAGGTACTGGTCGACGGTATGCGTGCGTACGGTCGTTGCCGGGTACGGGTCCATACCCCGCTCCCGCAGGCCGTTCAGCTTTTCAAGCCTCTCCTGACGAATCGTTTCCAAGGTCGACATATATCGCTAGCCTACCACGCGAAGCCCGAGCGATGCGCGCGGCGAACTCCCGCATTACGTATTACGTATTACGTATTACGCGACCTTCTCGATGGTGTAGGTCTGTTTGCCGTTTGGGGTCTCGAAGGTGAATACTTCGCCCTTCTTCTTGCCCATGAGCGCGGCACCGAGCGGTGAGACGTGGGAGAGCTTGTGGACGCGCATGTCCGCCTCCTCGCTGCCGACGATGGTGTACTGGTGGGCTTCGTTCGTGCCGTCCTTCTTGATTGAGACGACTGAACCGAAACCGACGATGTCCTTCTTCTTCCCGTCGGTGACGATCTTCGCGCGCTTTACCAGCTCTTCGAGCTTGCGGATGCGCTCTTCGGTAGCAGCCTGGAGTTCGCGTGCCTCCTGGTATTCGGCGTTCTCGGAAAGGTCGCCGAGCGAACGGGCATACTCGAGGTTCTTGGCGATCTCCGTGCGGCGTACGGTCTTCAGGTTCTCAAGCTCCTTCACCATCTCGTCGAACTTCTCCTGGCTCACCATTGTTTCTTGCTCGGTCATGTGGATTTTATGAAATACGTACCTGTATTCTACGTGGCGCGGACAGGGCGTCAAATAGCCCAAGCCTTCCCTATTACTTGAAATACTCGGGCGCGGTCTGGTTTAGGGTCGAAAGGGCCTGGTAGGTCGCGTACACGGCGCCTACCGAGGTCCCTGCCGGCCCCCGGTCCATGAGGACGACGTAGGCATATTTCGGGCGCTCGTACGGCCAGAAGCCGACGGCCCACATGTTGTAGAACTCGTTATTGACGCCGAGCTGCGCCGTACCGGTCTTCCCGGCAAGGCGTCCGGGAATAGGATTGAGCCCGACTGACGTGCCTTCGGTAACGCCGAGGCGCATGCCTTCGCGGGCAATTCTGAGCGCGTCCGCGCTAATGTCTATGCGCTCTCCGGCCGACGTTTGGCCCATGAGGATGCTGGGGCGCACGAGGCGTCCGCCGTTTGCGACGGCAGCAACGGCGCGTGCCGTTTCCATTACCGTCACCTGCATGCCGTACTGGCCGATTGAGGTGTTGTACGTATCGCCCAGGCGCCACGGTTCGCCGAAACGCTTCTCCTTCCACTCGGGGGTCGGCACGATGCCCGACGCCTCGTTCGCAAGCTCGATGCCCGTCGGGCTCGTAAACCCGAAGGCGCGGAACCAGTAGTTCAGGCGCTCGATGCCGAGGCCGCGCTGGTCTTCAAACCCGCCCCCGACAGCGTAGTAATAAACATCGGAGGATACGGCGATTGCGCGGCGTGCGTCGACCCAGCCGTGCGCTTTCCAGTCCTTGAAGATAGAGGGGCGCGACGGATCATAGGGATTGGGTATGGAAATGTACCCGGCCGAATAGATCTGCTTGTCGGGACTGATGAGCCCGTCCGAAATGGCGCCGGCCGATTCCATAGGCTTCACGATGGAACCCGGCGTATAGAGCCCGGAAATGGCGCGGTCGAGGTATGGCTGGCGCGAATCGTTCGCGTAGCCGCCAATGACATCGCCCGGCGTACCCTTCGAGAGGATGTTCGGGTCGTATTCGGGATACGAGACCAGGGCGTGCACTTCCCCCGTCTCGACGTCCATGAGGACGGCAGCCCCTCCTTGGAAGGGCGTGCGGTCGGCGAGCCCGCGGATGGCGTCATAGAAGGCGCGCTGGGCACGGGAGTCGATGGAGAGGGTTACGGGTGCGCCGTGCTTTACGGGCTTCACGCTTCCCTGCGATTGTATATCGCCGCGCGCGTCCTCTTCGACGAGGAGCGTGCCGTTCTCACCTGCGAGCGTGCCGTTAAAGGCGCTCTCCGCTCCGGCGAGCCCCGTGATGTCCGTGTCGTAGTAGTTACCCGAGGAGTCTTTCTTCGGGTACGAGACGTAGCCGAGGAGATGCGCGAAGCCGGGAGCCTCGTATATGCGGCGTACCTGCCCTGCCTCTTCGATGTTCGATACCAGCGATTCGCCGTTCCGGTCCATGATGGCGCCGCGTTTCGCAAAAATTACTTCGGGGCGGAGGCGGTTCCGCTCGCTCTGGTTCGCGTATTTTTCCCCTTGGAGTATTTCCAGGTTCGCCGCCTGCGCGACGAGCGTGATGAAGATAAGCCCGATGAAGCCGGCGATGCCGAGGTACGAGCCGCGGGAAATAGGCCGCTCGAGGCGCCCCTCGAGGCTGCCCTGGTTGAACTCGGGCAGGTTGCTCGAGTCGAGGAAGATCTCATCCGGAGCGAGCTCCAAATGCTTGTACGTGCGGCGCCTGCGGAACCTCATTTGTTACATCATACGACGTATAGAAAATGAGCGCACGGGAAAGTCCCTTGTGCCACTCTCCCGAAAAGAGTCAAGTGAAAAGCTACCTCTTATAAGAGTCTCGTCTTCGCGACATACCGCACGCCGTAGGCGACGCACGTGAGTACGGCGCCCGAGACCGTGCCGACAAGCCACCCGACGCCTGGGTGATAAAAGATGTCGACGAGTACGCCGATGACGAGTGCGAGCGGCGGGAAGACGAGGCCCGCCGCAAAGGCGGCGATCAACGTCATAGGCCACGGGAAGAAAAATAACGAGACGAACGGAAAGACGGCGAAGAAAGTACGGAGCCGTTTGGGTGGAATCATCATAGCGGTACTACGGTTACCCAAGTAAGGGAAAGCGGGTTAATGAGCGGACGGATGCGAAGCACGACCGAGGTGGACGACGGGTCAGTCACGATCTCGACGACCGAGCCTATCGGGAGCGCGCCCGGGCCCGGTACGAATACCTGGTCCCCTATGGCAACGCCCGCCGTACCCGGCACCTCAGCATCAAAACCACCCGCGCCCGTACCTATGAGCTTTGCCGGGATGCGCGTTGCTCCGGCCCAGCCTTCGGTTACGAGCCCGGCCGAGGAGTAGAGGGTCGCGCGGGACGTGCGCGCCGTCGTTTCGGTAATGGTGCCGAGCGGGACGCCGCCGGGGCCGTACACGGTGTGCCCGTAGGCAATGCGAGCCTCCTGCCCCTGGTCGAGGATGAGTACGTCGTAGGGGGAAACCGGCGGGCGTGCCATGACGCCCGCAACGATGCCGCCCGCGCGCTCCGTGCGTCCGCCAAGCAGCCGCTCGAAATCGCCGGCCTTGGCTGCCAAGGTAGCGCGCTCGACCTTAAGCGCCGCTACCTCCGCAGCCAATTGCTCGTTGGTACGCACGAGCGCAGCGCGGCTCGTAAGCGGCGCGGCGCCCTCCACGCGTCCGGACAGTGCGGTACCGATGCCCCAGAGGGGCGTGGCAAGTGTCGTGAGGGCGCCAGGCGCCACGAAGCGCAGGAAGACGGCAAGGAGTACGAAAAAGAAGAGGACGGCGGCGAAGAGCTTCCCGAAGGACGAGAAGAGTCCCCCGCCCCGGTTACGCGTTGTGAGGTAGGATTGCCTCTTCATGCATAAAGGTATCCGCCCAGGGGCGCGGATCTTCGGTGACGATGCCCGTACCCCGCACGACCGCCGTGAGCGGATCGGAGGCGACGTACACCGGTACGCCGAGCATCTTCGAGAGGAGCTCGGGAAGGCCACGCAGGAGTGCCCCGCCGCCGAATACCGTCACGCCGCGTTCAAGTACGTCCGAAAGGAGTTCGGGCGGCGTGTGCTCGATGACATCCTTCATGGCCTCCATGAGGCTGTCGAGCGACGGCGAGAGCGCCTCGCGCACATGGCTGTCCGTAAGGACGACTTCGCGCGGGAGCCCGGTCGCTAGGTCGCGCCCGCGGATGGCGAATTCGATCGGGTCGGCAAGCGGCAAGACCGCGCCGACCGCAATCTTCGTGTCCTCGGCCGTCCGTTCGCCAATCGCCAACTGGAACTCGCTTCGCACGAAATCGATGATGTTCTCGTTGAAGCGGTCGCCGGCAACGTGCGAACTCTTGCTCGCGACCGTACCCGCAAGAGCGATGACGGCGATGTCGGTCGTACCGGCACCAATGTCGAGCACCATGGTGCCGACGGCCTCGGTGACGGGAAGTTTAGCGCCGATAGCGCCTGCCATCGGCTCCTCAAGGACGAAGACCTCGCGCGCGCCGGCCGTAAGCGCCGCATCGCGTACGGCGCGGCTTTCGACGTTCGTGACGCCGGTCGGCACGCCGACGACGACGCGCGGGCCGAAGAGCTTCGTGCTTCCGCTTTGCGCCTTTTGGATGAGGTACGAGAGGAGTTCCTGGGTCACCTCGAAGTCCGAGATGACGCCGTGCGCGAGCGGCCGTATCGCCCGGATGTGGGGCGGGGTCTTCCCGAGCATGCTTTTCGCGTGGACGCCTACGGCGACTACCTGGCCCGTCTTTTCGTTCAAGGTCACGACGGACGGCTCGTTCAGGACTATGCCGCGCCCGCGCACATAGACGAGGGTGTTGCCGGTACCGAGGTCGATGCCGATGTCGCTTGAGAAGAATGAGCTTGAGAGCTTGCGTACCATACCGTTATGCTGCGGCTTCCTTGGTCTCCTCTGAGTCAATCACATACGTCGCCATGAGCTCGGCGCGAAGGACGCGCTTTACGTCCCCACTCCTCCGCTCCACTACTTCGAGCGTGCCTGAAGGGATGGTCTCGCGGCCGATGATGATGCGCGCCGGGATGCCGATGAGCTCCGAGTCGGCGAGCTTCTCGCCGGCGCGTACGTCCCGGTCGTCATAGAGGACCTCAACCCCGGCTGCAGTGAGGTCGTCGTACAGTGCCTCCGCGTAGGCGATAGCTACCGGATCCGCCACTAGGCAGACAATATGCATTTTGAAGGGAGCTACCGCTTCGGGCCAGACGATGCCCTTCCCGTCAGCAAAGACTTCGACCAAGGTACCCATGAGGCGGGTGATGCCGATGCCGTAGGAGCCGAGGATGACGGGCTTCTCTTCCCCGTTCTCGTCGCGGTACGTGAGCCCGAGCTCCTTCGACTTCTTGTCGCCGAAGCTGAAGATGTTACCGACCTCGACCGACTTCGCCTCTTCGAGTTCGTCTGCGAGGATGCCGAGCTGGTCGAGCACTTCGGGAGTAAGCACTTCTTTGTTCACGGCCATGTTCTTTCCTTTGTGTACGTAAATAACGTCCTCGCCCACGTCCGAGAGCGTTTGGAACTCATGGCTGAACTGGGTAAAGGCGCCGCCCGAAGCGAAGGTAAGGAAGGTGCGGTCGCCGAGGCCGACGCGCTCAAAGACGCGCTGGTATGCCTCTATTGCCGACGCATAGAACGCTTCGTGCGCTGCCTCGTCGGTCGTGTACGAGTAGAGATCCTTCATGACGAACTCGCGGCCGCGCATGATGCCTGACTTGGCGCGAAGCTCGTTCCGGAGCTTGGTCTGGAACTGGTACGCGTATACCGGAAGGTCGCGGTAGCTTTCGATAAAGCGTGTCATCATTTGCGTTATCGGCTCCTCGTGCGACCACCCGAAGCCGACCTCAGTGCCGTTCTTAAGCGTCGACTTGAACCACACGTCCACCTTCTCGTCGCTCCACCGGTCGGTCGACTCCCATAGTTCCTTCCGCTGGAGGCTGGTCATGATCATCTCTGCCCCGCCGATGGCGTTCATCTCCTCGCGTACGATTTGCTTGATCTTCTCGACGACGCGGAGCCCGAGGGGGAGATAGGCGTACACGCCAGCCATTTCCTTATGGATATACCCCGCCCGGATGAGAAGCTGGGCGTTTTTTGCGACCTCGTCCGAAGGGGCCTCGCGGCGGGTCTTGGTGAATAGTTGGCTCTGCCGCATTTGTCCCTAGTATACGTCGCCAAGCCGTAGGGGCAAAATCAGCAGGTCGGAGGCAACCGCCTCCTTTGAAGCGCTTAGCGCTTCACCCCGATGCCCCGCCTGAAGAGCCATAGCGTCCAGAGGAACATGAGGAAGGCGACGCCGCCGATGACAGCAAAGCAGGTCGCGACCGGCACGTCCGAGATGCCGAGGAAGCCGTACCTGAACGCGTTCACCATATAAAGGATAGGGTTCGCGAGCGAGAGCTTGGCGAAGAACGGCGGGAGGAACTCTATCGAGTAGAAGACGCCGCCTAAGTACGTGAGCGGAGTGAGCACGAAGTTCGGGACGATTGAGATGCCGTCCATCGACTTCGCATATACGGCATTAATGATGCCGGCAAAGGCGAAGATGAGCGCCGTCAGGAAGGCCGCGCCGAGAAGGATGCCGATATGCGTGAGCGCGAGGTCAGTGAATAGGAGCGAGACAAAGGTGACGAGCATGCCCGTAAGCGCCGCGCGTGCGATGCCGCCCGAGAGGAAGCCGGCGATGACGGCCCAGCTTGGCATCGGGGATACGAGTATCTCGTCGATGGTATGCATCCACTTCGCGAAGTAGAAGGTGAAGACCGTGTTCGTATACGCGGCCGTGATGATGGTCATCATGATGAGCCCGGGCACGATGAACTGCATATAGGAGAACCCTTCGATGGGCGCCACCTGGCTGCCGATGAAGGCGCCGAAGATGACGAAGTAGAGCGTCGTCGTAACGACGGGCGGGAGGAGGGTCTGCGCCCATATGCGGATGATGCGCAAGAAGTCCTTGCGAATCATGGTGAAGTAACCGATGAGGGCGGGTGATCGCATACTTATTTGTTTATCAAATGGAGGAACACCTCTTCGAGGCGTCCGCCCGGGTTCCGCACGTTCGTAACGTTTACGCCCACCGACGAAAGCTTCCTGAAAGACTCGTTTATGGTCTCGCCGGGCGAAAGCGTGACTTCAAGCGTATGTTCGTCGATGCGCTTCATCGGCTGGCCTTGGAGGAGGTGCATCTTGGCTTCGTTCAAGGGCTCGATGGTATCGAGGAGGAGTGTTACGAAATTAAGCTTCGATAAGAGCTCCTTCACGCTTCCCTGTTCGATGATGTTCCCTTTATTAATGATGGCAACGCGCTCTGAGAGCTGCTCGGCTTCTTCGAGGTAATGGGTGGTAAGGACGATGGTCGTGCCCTCGGCATTCAACTTCCTGAGGAAGTCCCACATGCCGCGGCGGAGCTCGACATCGACGCCGGCCGTCGGCTCGTCGAGGAGCAGGATTTCGGGCTTATGGATGAGGGCGCGCGCGATCATGAGACGGCGCTTCATGCCGCCCGAAAGGGTCTCGGCCTTATCGTTGCGCTTTTCCCAGAGTCCCAGATTCTTAAGGAGTTCGTCGGCATACGCGAGCGCTTCCTTGCGCGGGATGCCGTAGTACCCCGCCTGGTTGAGGACGATGTTGATGACCCGGTCGAAGATATCGAAGTTCATCTCCTGGGGCACGAGGCCGATGAAGCTTTTTGCCTTCCCGGGGTTCTGGTCGATTGGCACACCGCACACCTCTACCGTACCTCCGGTCTTATTGGTGAGCCCGGCGGTAATGCCGATGAGGGTCGTCTTCCCTGCGCCGTTCGGGCCGAGGAGCGAGAAGAATTCGCCTTGGGCGATCGAGAGCGAGACGCCTTTCAGGGCCTCGGTCGTGCGCCCCTTCTCGGTGTTGTACACCTTCTTTACGTCCTTGATGAAAAGGGCTGGTACTGAACTCATGTGCGTAGAGTATACCTCGACGAGGGCGTGCGGTCAGCGGTGCATAGCGAGAAGGCCGGGTGCTCGTCGGTCGCGTCGCATGAACCCGATACGCAACAACGTGAAGGCCACCCCAAGGGGCGGCCTTTTTTATTAGGTATACTCTCCCCATGGAAAAGACCCTCATCGAGCGCATTAAGGAAACCGTAGGGGGCGACGTACTTACGGATGACGCCACGCGCGCAACCTACTCCCGCGACACGAGCGTATTCTCGCGCACACCCGAAGTCGTCGTCTTCCCGAAGGATACGGCGGACGTATCCGCGCTCGTGAAGGCTGTCGCGGGCGCCAAAAAGGACGGCATTCCCGCAGCCATTGCCGCGCGCTCGGCAGGCACCGACATGTCGGGCGGGCCGCTTACCGACTCCGTATCCGCCGTCTTTACGAAATACCTGAACAAGGTGCATGAGGTCGGCGACGGCTACGCCGTCGCCGAGCCCGGCGTCTATTACCGCGACTTCGAGAAGGCGACCCTCGCCCAAGGCGGGCAGATACTTCCCTCCTATCCCGCATCCCGCGAACTCGCCGCACTCGGCGGCATCGTGAACAACAACTCAGGCGGCGAACGCACGCTCGAATACGGTAAGACCGAAGACTACGTCGACGAGCTCGAGGTCGTGCTTTCTGACGGCTCGGTTACCTCCTTTAGGGCGCTGTCGGGTACTGAGCTCGAAGAAAAGAAAAAGCTCGATACGCTCGAAGGCCGCATCTACCGCGACATGGACGCCCTCCTGACCCGGAATGCGGATGCCATCCGTAAGGCAAAGCCGACGGTCTCGAAGAACTCCGCGGGGTACGCGCTTTGGAACGTAAAGGATGAGGCGAAGGGCACCTTCGACCTCGCGCAGCTCGTCACGGGTGCCCAAGGCACGCTCGCGCTCACGACGAAAATGAAACTCCGCCTCGTGAAGCAGCAAGGGTACCGCAGCATGCTCGTCATCTTCCTTTCGGATCTCGCGCAGCTGCCTGAGATCGTGCACAAGGTGCTGCCGTTCAATCCCGAGTCCTTTGAGTCCTACGACGACCATACGTTCAAGCTTGCCGTGCGCTTCCTGCCGCAGCTGCTCTCGCAGATGGGACTGGTGCGCGCCGTGCGCCTCGGCTTTGCCTTTCTCCCCGAGGTCCGCATGGTGCTCTCGGGCGGCATCCCGAAGCTCGTCCTCATGGCCGAATTCTCCGAAGACACCCACGAGGAAGCTCTCGGCAAGGCCCGCGAGGCAGAGGCCGCCTTGAGGCACTTGAACCTCCCTGTCCGTGTACTTGCCGACGAGCGCCACGCGGAAAAATACTGGATCGTACGGCGCGAAAGCTTCGCGCTCCTCCGCAAGAACGTGAAAGGGCTCTATGCAGCGCCCTTTATCGACGACTTCGTCGTGCCGCCTGACTCGTATCCTGAATTCCTGCCGAAGTTAGCCGCCCTCCTCAAGGAATACGAAGATCGCTTCATATATACGGTCGCGGGCCACATCGGCAACGGCAACTTCCATATCATCCCCCTCATGGACCTTACCCGTCCCGACGTGCGCCAGGTCATCGTTGACCTCGCGCCTCGCGTATACAAGCTCGTCCTCGCATACGGCGGCACCACAACGGGCGAGCATAACGACGGCATTATCCGCACGCCCTACCTCCCTATGCAGTTCGGCGACGAGGTAGTCGGCCTTTTTGCGGAGACGAAGCGCATCTTCGACCCCCAGAACATCCTTAACCCTGGGAAGAAAGTCGGCGGCACCTTTGCCGACATCGAGAAGTACCTCCTCAAGACCGTGTCGTAATACGCACGCCGGCAATAACCGTGTGGTACAGTACGGCCACATGCAAGAAGAGTACGACGAACACGAGGCACTGAACGCGAAGCTGAACGACCCTGAGCTGCGCGCCGACTACGCGCGCGCGTTTGATAACTACCGCCCGGGATTTGCCGCGCGCGTCCTCGGTTCCCTCTTCGTCTCCTCGGGTAACCTCATGTACGGCCGCGAGCCGTCCTACCAGAAGTTCAAGGCGATTGAGGTCGTCGCCCGTATCCCCTACCAGTCATGGGAAGTGGCCTCCTATACCCTACTCACGTGGTTTTACAGCAACGAGCGCCGCGCCATCGAACTCGCCAAGACCTCCGCCTTCAGCCGCATGGCACAGGACAATGAGACCCTGCATGTCGTCGTCATCTCGCAGATCGTAAAGCGCCTCAAGTGCGAGAACTTCTTCCGCCACACCGTCATCCCGCTTATCTTCGCTACCGGCTACGCCCTCGTCGTCTTTTTCCTCTACCTCGTTTCGCGCCGTGCGGCGCTCGAGCTGAACTACGTCTTCGAGTCCCATGCCTACGAGCAATACCAGCAGTTCCTCGACGAGAACGAGGCGCGCCTCCGCATCACCCCCATTACCTCCGAATTCCTCGAATTCTACGGCCGCAACGTGAAAACCGAATTTGAATTCTTCTCCTCAGTGCGCAACGACGAGCTCATCCATAGGAACCGTTCGATACGCGAGCTCCAGGCTCACGCGTAGCCGTTCCCCAAAAACTCAAAGCGTGCTATGATACGAACAAACAGCCGAACGGCTGTCTTTTTGTTTTCAGTTCTTTATGGAGAAGTATCGTGCACGCAAGAAACCCGAATGGAGGTATCCTCGACTATCATGGGCCGCTCTACTCGCCGGCTGAACAGCCGGCGCTGGATGCGCTGGCCGGCAACAACTGGCCGGAGAGCCCGGAGTTCCTAAGGCTGCTGATGGCCGAGCTGCGGACATTCTATCCGAAGGTCGCCATAAACCAGAACTTCATCGCGCATAGTCGTCGAGGAGTGGCACTCCGCTCCCTCAGGGTCGGCGAGCACGAGTACATGGCGTTCTTCGAACGTGATCCTATTCAAGGCGTGAGTTGCCAATTCTCCCTCTTCTGCAAAAGCGCCGAGGCACCGGAGCAGGAAGACGTGGATGGGGTCACGCGAACCATCCGAGTCTATATCGAGGAATCCCTTGGGCACTATCGGAGGCCGCGCCGGAAACAAGCCGGGCGGCGGCGTGCCTAAGCACCATACGGGCCGGCGTATCACCCGATACGCCGGCCCCTTTCCCTATCCACACCCCGCCCTAGCTGTCTTGCGATTTTAGCTCGTCTGTAGCATAATGGCGCTAACTCGCCGATCTACCTGCTCGCGTGCCCTCCCCCAAGGAGTCGTCATCAAAAGTTCGGCATCTGCGAGGTTATCCGTTTTTTCACTAGCCCACATGGCAACAAGCAAGCTCTATGTCGGCGGTATCCCATACCGCACGACCGAAGACGAGATGCGCACCGCTTTCGAAGAAGCAGGTACGGTCACGTCCGTCAGCATTATCAGCGATCGCATGACCGGCCGCTCACGCGGTTTCGGCTTCGTCGAAATGGCGTCCGAGGAAGAAGCCCAAGCGGCTATCGACCGTTGGGACGGCAAGGAGTTCGATGGCCGCATGCTTTCGGTCTCTATGGCACGCCCGCAGGGCGACCGCCCTCCCCGCGATAACAATCGTGGCGGCGGCGCTGGTGGCAATGGAGGCGCTGGCGGCTACGGCGGTGGAAACCGCGGTGGCTACGGTGGCGGCGGCTTCGGCGGCGGCTACTAGAGCAGCTAGCAAGCTTCGCTTCCTAGCTCCCTCAAAAAAACACCCCGCTTCGGCGGGGTGTTTTTCTTTATCCTTCCTGCAGAACTTTTATATCCGTAAAGCCGGCCGCCCAAGTGAGACTGGGCGGCCGGCGAAGGCGTTACGGGTTCTGGAAGGTTTCCACGCGCTCCTGGGTAAGGGCGGTACGGTGTCCGCTGATGACGAGCCGGTCCCCTTCTTGGAAGAATTCGGCCTTGAGGTGGTGGTCGACGAACTTCGCCTCGTTCCAGTCCGACTTCTGCTGGAAGAAGGCCGTCGACGCCCCGTGCGTCCCATATTCTTCGAAGAACAGCCGGTCGGGCTCGGGGTACCTCAGGTCTCCCCGAAACACCTGCAGCGTAACCTTGCCGAACATGACCGGGCTGTCGAAGACGACACAGCTGATTTCGGGGAACGTAACCGTCCCGAAGCTGAAGCACGAGCCGCTCTCCGTCCCCACGACCTCAAGGAACGTTATGTGGAAGTCGTCGAGCGCCTGCACTGAAACGCCGTCCTCGCTGAAGATTTCGCGGGCCGTCTCAGCGCATTGGTCGCAAATAAAGATGCCGGGCTTAGGGGCCGCGGCCATCTTCTTTACCTCATGCCGTGACCTTCCGCAGAAGGAGCAGGAGGGGACGGATTGTGCGTCCTCTCCCGTAATTGGAGATAGCTGGTCCATGTCATGGCTCCTGGAGCTAGGGTTATTGTCCAGGATTGACTGTATACCTATCTATAGGGAAATCAATCGGCTACAGAGACCCGTATACGGTCTAGATGATCTGGTGAGCGACTAGCCCCCGCACGTATGCGTGTGCGTACCGGTGCCCTGTGCTTCACGCTTCTTCAATTCGGCAGACCATCCGATGAAGTTCGCGAAGACCTGCACAAGGGATGCGAGCGCAGCGACCGCAAGGACGAGGATGACGGGCCACGCAAATGGCGTCGCGAAGTAGGCGAAGACGATGATGAAGCTGAACCAGAGGCCGGTGCACCACGGGCAGTTGAGGAGCGTTCCGAGCGTGTGACCAAAGGTGTTAGGCTGCGACTCGACGAACCACTCGCGTATGAAAGCCGTGATGACGTCGTAGGTAAAGAGACGTACGAGGCGGAAGACGGCGAGCGTAATAAGGAAGAGGTCACGGTTCGGGATCTCGAAGAAGAGTTGCGAAGCGGCGAGCCACCAGATGCCATAGAAAACGAGGGCGGCAAAGAAGAGCGAGAACACTACATTCCAGGTATGAATACGCATATGCCCACAGTGTACCTTATGGCTGGTACACTGGCGCACATATGTCCACGGAAGACGAAACTCCCCCGACCCCGGAAGACCTCCGTGCGCTTAGGCGCGATAAATACGGGGATAATCCGGGTGCCGACCTTACAGGAGATATCGCGCGACTAGCGTCCGGCGAGCCTCTCGCTTACGTCATCGGCTGGGTGCCCTTCCTCGGCCTTAAGATAGGACTCGATAGCTGCCCTCTCATCCCCCGTCCCGAGACCGAATGGTGGACGGCAAATCTTATCGAACACCTCGCGGCTCGCTTTAAGGACGCGCCCTTCACCTTCCTCGACTTGTGCGCAGGATCCGGCGCCATCGGCCTCAGCGTCCTTGCGAAGTTCCCGCGCGCAGAAGTCCACTTCTCCGAACTCATCCCCGAGCACGCTGCGCTTGTGCGAAAGAACGTAGAAGGCAACGGCCTCGACGCGTCTCGGGCGCGCATACATACGGGCGACCTCTTCGCCCAGCTCAGCGGACTGACTTTTGATGCCATTGCGACGAACCCCCCGTACGTGCCCGAGAGCCGTGTGCTTCCGGAAAGCGTCACCGGCTTCGAGCCCGCTGTTGCGCTCTACGCGGGAGCCGACGGCCTGAGCCTCATCCGGCAGATTGCGACAGACGCGCCGAAGCACCTTCGCCTTGCAGGCGAACTCTGGCTCGAATGTGACATTGCCCATGCAGAAGAAGCCGTCGCGCTTATCCGCGAGGCAGGCGCGAAAGAGTCCGCACTCCACACGGACCAGTATGGTCGCCCCCGTCTCGTAGTGTCATACTGGTAGGTATGGATGAGCCTGGGCCGATTGACCCCTTCCCGACGCCCCAGTGGTTTACGCTTGGCTCTTCTTCGTCTGGTACGGGTACGGGAAGCCTTTCCGTCCAAAGCGCCTTGCCGAGCGTCGAGCACGTCCTTCCGGGGATATTCGCCCTCGTCTTTTTCTTTTGGATCGCGTATACGCTCGTTGCCGCGTACCACTGGTTCCGCTACGGCCACCGCTCCCTCCTTGCCATCCCGCTCTTCGTTACCCACGTCGTTATATCCGGGTTCCTTATGCTGGTGACCGTCGCCGGGCTACGATAATCATATGGAAGAATTCGAACTCGAACCCGGCGAGCACATCATCACCCAGGTGCGACAGCACCTCTTTGTGCTGTTCCTGCGCCTTGTGCCGTACCTCCTCCTCGCGCTCGCCCCTTTCGTGCTCGCACCCGTATTTACCGCACTCATGTCGACAGGAGCCGCTGACTCCCTCCCGCTTGCCGAAACGTCCTCAAGCGCGCGCTTTTTCCTCGGGCTGTGGTGGCTGTTCCTTTGGATGGCCATCTTCCATATCGTTACCAAATACTTCCTCACAGTCTGGGTCATTACCTCGCACCGCATCGTCGACATCAAGCAGATAGGCTTCTTTAGGCGTCGGGTGTCGAGCTTCCTCCTTATCCGCGTACAGGACGTGACGACGGACGTGCACGGTATCTTCGCCACCCTCATCGGCTTCGGGAACATAAACGTCGAGACTGCCGGCTCCCATGATACGTTCTGCATGCGCGGCATACGCTTCCCCGAATTTATCCGCGACCTCATCATGCGCGAAGTCGCCGCGCTCCACGCGGACGAGAACGACGAGCCGGTTAAGACCGGCATCTAATCCCTACCCACATGACCAATCGCATCCTCCTCATCCTTGCAAGCATCGCTTCGTTCGTGCTGTCGCTCGTCTTCGCGTTTTTCATGTTTATCTTCGGGGCGCTTGGCAGCGACAGCGGCACGCCGATGGCGACGACCGTAACGCTTGCACTGCTGGGTGTCGCCCTCCTGTACCCCGTTCTCACCATTGTGGCCATCGTACTCGCGCATAAGAAGAAGTCCTTTACCTGGGCACTCGCACCGCTCGTGCTCCCGATCCTACTTCTTGCCTACACCTTCTTGCCGTTTAGGGGCTAAGGACGGCAATCTGCTACACTAGCCACATGACTGAGCGAGAGCCCCTTTCGACCGATCCGTATAAGGGCGTCCGGGACTTCTATCCCGAAGACTGGGCGACACTTACGAACGCGTTTGAAATTATCCGTGAGCGCCTCGCGCTCTGGGGGTATGAAGAATATGCCGCCTCCCCGCTTGAGCGCGCCGAACTCTACGAGAGCAAGACGTCCGAGGAAATCGTAAACGAGCAGACGTACACCTTTGAGGACCGCGGCGGGCGCCGCGTGACGCTCCGCCCCGAGATGACGCCTACCTTGGCGCGCATGGTGGCCGCAAAGCGGCGCGAGCTGACCCTTCCGCTCCGCTGGTTCTCCATCCCGAACGCCTTCCGCTATGAGCGCCCCCAGCGCGGGCGCCTGCGCGAGCACTACCAGCTGAATGTCGACCTCGTCGGGCTTCCCGAGGGTGAAGCGGACATCGAGATCGTACATATCGCCTCGAGCGTCCTCAAGGCCTTCGGCGCTTCGCCCGAACACTTCACCATCCGCCTTAACTCGAGGAGGCTCCTTGATGCGGCGTGCAAGGCATCCGGGCTTGATACGGAGCAATCGCGGAACTACCTCCGCCTGCTTGATAAGAAGGACAAGATGGACGAGGTGACGTTTACGGAAAAGGCAGCGGCCATCACCCCCAACAACCCGCTTACGCTCATTGAGAAAGAAGACGCCTCTGTTGCCGAGCCGCTCGCTGCCGTTACGGGCATGATTAAGGCGCTTGAAGCGCGCGGCGTGCCGAACGTCGTCTTCGACCCGACCATTACCCGCGGCTTTGATTACTACACGGGCACCATATTCGAGGTATACGATGCGTCCTCTGAGAATACGCGAGCGCTCTTCGGGGGCGGACGGTACGACGGCCTGGTCGCCGCCTTCGGCGGCGACCCTATCCCAGCCATCGGCTTTGGCATGGGGGACGTCACCCTTATGGACTTCCTCGAGACCCACGCGCTCATGCCGCGACGGTCGCATGCCCCTACGCTCTATGTCGGCACGCCGACGCCCGAGGACGTACCGGCCGCGCAGCTCTTCGCGCGCGACCTCCGCACGCGCGGCGTACGCGTCTTCGTGAACCTCACCCAGAAGCCGCTTGGCGACCAGGTGAAGGATGCCGACCGCCGCCGCATCCCGCACTTCGTCGCCTACGGCGCCGAAGAAGCCGGATCGGGAATACTGAAGGTGAAGACGCTCGCAACGGGGAGCGTGAGCGAGGTCGCGCTTACGGAGATTGCCGCACACCTGAGTGGTACGGGAGAAATCGCCTAACCCTGTTTCCGTATGCGTGCCATTACGTTTGATATTGAAACCCGCTCGCCCTTCGGCAGCCTGGGACGCCTTGACTCTTCGGTCATGGAACTGACGGTGGTCGGCGTGCACGACTCCGAGACGGACACCTATGCCTCATACGTTAAAGAGGAACTCGGCACGCTCTGGCCCATACTCGAACGCGCCGACGTGCTCATCGGATACAACTCGGACTCCTTCGACATCCCCATCTTGAACCGCTACTACCCGGGCGACCTCACGCGCATCCGCTCGATCGACCTCATGGTCGAAGTCCAGAAGGTGCTCGGCCGCAGACTTCGCCTCCAGTCGCTCGCCGAAGCGACGCTCGGACGCGGGAAGTCAGGTGACGGGCTCAAGGCCATCGAGTGGTGGGACCAGGGCCTCCACGACAAGGTCCGCGAGTACTGCATCGAGGACGTGCGCATTACCCGCGAGCTCTTCGACTACGCCCTCAAGCACAACGTACTTAAATATAAGGACCTGAAAGAGAAGCGGGACATCAAGCTCGATACCAAGCATTGGCTCGAAGATGTCGAGGGTGCAGCAATGACGCACACCCTGCCTTTCTAGGCTCCCTGTTCATAGCACCTTGTGCGCTGCCCTCCTGGGTGTATAAGGAAGGAGGAAACAGGAGGATGCTATGAAGCTGATACGGGCTCTCGCACTTTTTCTACTGCTCTTCGTCTCGACTTCGTCGCTCCAGGCGGAAACGGTCTTCATGGGCATGCACGTGTCCGAACCGTTCGAGGTCACTCAGGGGAATTCCCTGCACAGCTCCCTCGAGCTCTGGGATGGCGACATCGCCCGCTCCCGCCGTCCGGCAACCAAGCAAGGCGTCCTCGTTCACTTCGATTACCCGGTCCGCGCCTCATGGGCCATCCGGGTTATCGGGCGCGCGGGATACGTCCACGCCGACCGCATGGACCTCGAACGGTACCGCAAGCAAATGACCGGAAGCCAGGTGAGGGCACCGGTCCTCGCGCTCTCGCTCGCCGCCCTCTACCTCGAACGGGGGCACGAGCTCACCGACGAAGGCACCTTCCCGAAGCTGGTGAACGGGGACGGGAAAATCATCACCGTCGAGTCGGCCGTCACTGCCGATTTGCCGAGCGGGACGTACTTCCTCGCCTTCATCGAAGACGGGCGGATGACGCTCTAAGCAGCATGGGCGTAATTACATGGCCGCGGTACCCCCGCGGCCATGCCCTTTGCCATGCTATCCTTTTCCTATGGATGAGATACAGGACAGGCACCGCGACAGCTGGCTCGTACCCGGCGCCATCATCGTCGCCGGCATCATACTCGCGCTCGCGACCTATGCCATCAGGAGCAAGGAAGTGGCCCTTCCGACGGGCGGCGACGTTTCGCTCGTGCGCCCCATCGGTGAGGACGACCACATCATCGGGAACCCCGGTGCGCCCGTCGTCATCATTGAATACGCTGACATCGACTCCGGGTACACCAAGAGCTTCCAAGCCACGATGCAGCAGCTCATGGCCGAGTACGCCGCGGGCGGCAAGGTCGCCTGGGTGTACCGTCACCTCCCCCTTCTCGACCAGTTCCCCAACTCGCGCCGCCACGCCGAAGCTGCCGAATGCGTCGCCTCTATCGGCGGCGAGCCCCTCTTCTGGCGCTTCATCGATGCTGTCCACGCGCGCGCGCCGAGCACGAACCAGCTCGACCCGAGCGAATATCCCGGCATCGTCGAAGGCCTCGGCCTTCGAGCTGAAACCGTCACCGACTGCCTCACGGACAGCACCTTCGCCGAGCGGGTGATGGATGACTTCGAGAACGGGGTCCAGTCGGGCGCCGACGGAAGTCCGTTTGCAGTCATTCTCATCAAGGGCCGCCCGCCCGTCACCATAGACGGCGCCGTACCGTACGAGGCCATGAAGCGCATTATCGAGGAATCTATCCGCAAAGCCGGTGCTTGACTTCCCTCCCCACAGTGGGACACTTAGGGCACGTTACAAATAGCTGATTCCTATGAGCGAGAAATTTCAGAACATTAGCCAAAACAGCGGCCCCCTTCGTTGGGAGGATTCGCACGGCGTCATCCATACGGCAGAAAGCGTTGAGCAGATGGCCGAACTGAAGAAGCAGGACCGCGACGCCCAGTAGCATAAGAAAAACCCCGGGGCATCTGCCCCGGGGTTTTTCTTATGCCCTGCTATCTGAAAAGTTCTAGGAGCTCGTCGTACTCCGACGCCTCGCCCGCTCGCCACTTTCCCGTCAAAAGCTCCGTGAGCACCGTATCGAGAGTACTTTTAAGTTCCGCGCGGGTCTCGTCCGTAAGCGGTACGGGATATACGTTCACCTCCTCGGGCCCGACCTGCACGATCGATGCGAGCATCGGCGCATGGCCGTTTTCGCGAAGCAGGAAGTCATAGAAGGCCAGCTGGCGCATATGCTTCTCGTCCTTCGTTTGCACTTCCCGGCTCGTCTTAAAGTCAACTATACATTCACCGTCCTCCGTAGCGAAGAGGGCGTCGAGCTTGCCGTAGAGGAGCACTTCCGTGTCCTCGGCGCTGCGCTTCGTCGTATACGCCTTCTCAATAGCGAGGGACTCGGCTAAAGGCTTTGGCGTCTCAAGGTACCGCACAAGGCTCTCGCGCGCGTGCTCGACAACGCGGTCATACGCCGCATTGCGCTGGAGGAGCGATCCCTTAAGGAAGCGGTCGAGGGTGAGGTGTGCGTTTTCTACGTCCTTCGACTCAAGGTAGGCGGCAATGCCCGCGTGCACGGCCGAACCTATGGCCGTTGCCGGTGATTCCGGCTCATGGAGGCGCAGGACGCGGCGCGCAAAGAAGGTGGGGGGCGAGTCGAGATATTCGTTAAGCGCCGACGGTGAGAGGCCGTCTTCGGTAAGATACCGTCGTACGAGGTCGTTCACGGCCTTCGGCGCATCGATCACCTCATGGAGGAGCGGCAACGGGTCGGCCACCGCCTCAATGACGCCTATGCCGTCCGGTATGAGCGCGGAAGGCGGGGTCTCGCGGCCCTCACCCGTCTCGGCAGGGTACGACAGGACGAGGGAGTCCTTTGCGCGTGAGAGGGCCACATAGAAGAGTTTGGTGATGTCCTCGAGCGAACGAGTCTGGTCAACGGGCGATGGGATCTTTGCAGGCAGGCCACCCTTCTCCCACGCACGCGCCGTAAGCCCGACGACGAAAACCTTCTTGAATTCCATGCCCTTCGCCTTATGCGCCGTAATGACGGTCACCTTCCCTTCCTCGAGTGTAGCCGAGGTCTTTACGCTCTCAAGGCCGTGCTCGTGCGCCCGCGTAAGGGCCGAAACGATATCGGCAAAGGAGCGATCCGGATCACGCGCGACCAGTTCTTCGACATGCATGAAAAGCTTGCGCAGGAGCGCAATGTCCGTAAGATGCTCGCCGTGCGAAAGCGCATACCCACGCGCGCCCGAGTCGGCGAGGAGTTTCGAAAGGAGCGCGAGGGGCGCGAGGCCAAGCGCGTCCTGCTGGAGTCCTGCCATGATGCCGGCGATGTCCGGATACGTGCCTCGAAGCCCGTCCCAGAGCTCGCGGTCGCGGTTCCGGAGCAAGAGGAGTGCGCGCTCGGCGAGCGGGATAGGCCACCAAGGCGCAAGCAAGGCTTCGCGGAGCGCGGAACGGTCGGCCGGGTCGGCGACCGTACGCATGAGCGCGAGGACGGAGCGAACGAACGGACGCGAGGAAAGCTTCACGTCGCCTGCGCGCAGCACGGGCACGCCGCGCGCGGCAAGGTGCTCCGCGAAGAGGTCGGCGGTCGCGTTCCGGCTCGCGATGATAGCTATCTCATGCGGCTCTATCCCTTCGGCTATCGATTCCTCCACGAGCCCCGCGACGAGGTCGCGCTCGGCGAGCGGGTCGGATGCCACGAGGAGTCCGAGGTTCGCTGAGCCTTCGCGGACGCTCGAGAGCGGGAGATGCTCCCCCTGGGAGGCAGTGATGCCCGGCGTGAGGCCGTGGCACACGTCGAGGATGCCCGGGAGGGAGCGGTAGCTATCCGTGAGGACGATGGTCTCGGTGCGCGGGTATGTTTCGGTAAAGGTGCGGAAGTGCGAACTGTCAGCGCCCTGGAAGCGGTATATGGCCTGCTTTTCGTCGCCCACGACAAAGAGGTTCGGGTGCTCATCGTACGCGAGCGTATCGAGGAAGGCATGCTGGAGGGCGTTTGCGTCCTGGTGCTCGTCGGCGAGCACGTACTGGTAACGCTCCTGGACGTCTGCCCGGAGCGCCGCGTCTTCCTTCAGCCCGTCGACGGCGATGCGGAGCACGTCGGCGAAGTCGTAGACGTCGCGCTTCTCCTTCAGCGCCTCGTACGCCTCGATGAGCCGTGCGGCCTCATGCACTTTCTCGAACCGTTCGAGCTTCCGCTGTCCTTCGGGCTTTAACTCGCCTTTCTTCTCGCCGCGCACATACAAGAGTGATTCGTCCGTGCGCAGCCGCGCAGCCTCGGCCTCGCCCCATGCGCGGTAGTCATCAAGCGATATGCGTTCGCGCACGAGGTCGTCCCTGAGGCGCGCGAGGTCAGGAAGGTAGAAGTACGGCGACTTCGTCGTCCGGAGTGCCACCAAGTCTTCGGTCTCAAGCACCTCGCGCCAGAGGAGTGCTATCTCGACGTCGCCCGCAAGGCGCTTTCCGCGCGCCTCCTTGAAGGAGTCCGGGTACTGCGAAAGGAGATGTTCGGCA
The DNA here is from genome assembly GCA_036399335.1 of Minisyncoccota bacterium. Taxonomy (GTDB): domain Bacteria; phylum Patescibacteriota; class Minisyncoccia; order Phycocordibacterales; family Phycocordibacteraceae; genus C7867-001. The sequence continues at coordinate 42,384 of DASWNF010000010.1, read as the reverse complement.
AAGCCGTGGAAGGTCGATATGAAAATGTCGCGCGCGACCTGGTCGCCGACGAAGTGCCCGAGGCGCTTGCGCACCGTGCGTGCCGCCGACTCCGTGAACGTAAGCGCGAGGATATTCTCGGGGCCTGCTTGGGTCTGGCGGAGGATGTTTGCGATGCGGAGCGTGAGGATGTGCGTCTTCCCCGTCCCGGGACCTGCAATGACCATCACCGGTCCCTCGACGGCGTCTACGGCCTTCTTCTGCGCGGCGTTAAGGCCGGCATAGGCTTTCTCGAAGGGTTCGCTCGTTGCCATCCCTCCAGTGTACCCCTACTTGCGCCCGAGGCTAAGGGGACACGCGCCCGAAGCGCCGTATACGAAACTCCCCCTTTACCCCGGCACCGTCCGTGCTATCCTCCGCCTAGACGGAACGGGAAGGACCCCTCCGCGATAGGGAGTATGGAGATGCACATTTCGATACGTGATCTTGGGCCCGCAGCCCTCATCGGCGCGCTTACCGCCGTCGGCATGCACTTCTGGAGCAAATGGCTCGTCGAAGATGCCCGCCGCATCCGCCGCACCAACCAGCTGGGAGACGCCGGCGAACTTTCGCCGCGCATCCGGTGACGGAAGAGGTCGTCGAGATCTTCCGGCCGAACGCGCGCCTCTGGCTGAACGACCGCGCACCGGATATCCTTCGGGCCGTCTTCGGCACGGAGGCACTCGTCGCGGTCGCTATCCGCCCGAGCGAGGATGCGGAGGCGCATCCTCAGTTCGTGACCCTGATAAGTCCCTGGCATGAGACCATCGACATCAGCGGACACTACTTCACTGCACACCCGAACGGGTTGTGACGAAAAAGGGCCGCCCAGGCAAAGCCTGGGCGGCCCTTTCTTCTATTCATTCACTATAGGGCGTTCACCCGCGCGCGCGTAAGCGGCCCGAAGTAGCCCGTTGCGGGCAAGATACCGTTTGCTGCCTGGTACCTGCGGAGCGCGTCCTGCGTCATGGTGCCGAAGTAACCGGTGGGTGCCGCAAAAAGAAAGCCCTTTGCAACCAGAAACTCCTGAAGCTTCGCCACGTCCGCACCTTGGTAGCCCACGGCCAGGTCGCGCACGTATACATACTTCACCGGAACGGGTGCCTGTTTCACCGGCAGTGTCTTAGGCGCAGCCGGAGCTGGCGGCGTCACGGCTGCCCTCTTCTTCGTCGTAGTCGCCTTCTTGGCGGGTTCGGACGTTGTTTCCCTTGTCGTCTTCTTTTTATTCTTTGAGCGGCTTGAACCTCCTCCTCCGCCACCTCCCCCTCCGCCACCTCCCCCTCCACCCCCGCCGCCCGAGCGCGGCGGTGCAGACATGGTAACCGTACGCGTTGATGTTGCGGCGTTCCCTGCCGCGTCGGTAGCAACGTACCGGACTTCGTACGAGCCCGCTGTCTGTATATCAAGCGAAGACGCGTCGATAACGACAGGCACGCTTACGTCGACGTCGTCAGTAGCGGTAGCGCCGAGTTCCGTATAGGCGCTCCCTACCGTGAGCGCCTGGGGGTTTGCGCCCGTGAGCGATATGGTCGGCGCCGTAACGTCGACGAAGTCATTGTAGGTAAGGGAGCATGTCGTCGAGGCATTCGCGACGAGCATGAGGCTTGTGCAGCCTGAGCTTGCGAGCACGTATCCGCGCATGCTTGCCGGGGTAACCGTATAAAAGCCGGGGGTAATAAGGTGTGCATTTATACCGCTTACGGAAGACGTGGCCATTGTGCTACTGATGCTGTACACGACGTCGCTTGAGGTCGCCGTGCGCCCCGAATCGTTGACTACGGAAACCGTAACGTTAAGCGTCGTCGTTGCAAGGCCTCCCGCAACCGAGGTGAGCGTGCGGAAGGCGTTCACGCGCTTCCCGGTTACCGTCTTGCCGGCGAGCGCAGGTGCCGCGTCACCGTTCGTAAGTATGGCCGCCTTAGCCGCAGCGACGCTGAGCGATGGCTTGAGGGCGAAGAGCTGTGCGGCAATGCCCGCTACGTGCGGTGCGGCCATCGAGGTACCGCCTTTAAAGCCGTACGTATCGTTCAATACCGTACTCCGGATATTTACGCCCGGCGCACCCACGTCGACGGACGTGTTGCCGTAGTTTGAGAACGATGCGAGCCCGTCATCCTGGTTCGTTGCGGCGACGCTCACCACATTCGGGAGGTCGTAGCTTGCCGGGTAGTAGCGGAACACGTCGTTATTGCCCGATGCATTCCCCGCTGCAGCGATAAAGATGCCGCCCGCGTCCCCGAAGCGGCCAATCGCGTCACGAAGGAGTATCGACTCGTAACTGCTGCCGAAGCTTGCGTTTGCGACTTTGGCGCCATTCTCGGTCGCAAAATCCATGGCTGCGATAATGGCGTCGAGCGAAAGTACAGTATTACCCTCTTCGTCCTCATAATCGGTGCGGAGCGCCATGATTTGGGCACGCGGTGCCACGCCTGCCGTACCTGCCCCGTTGTTAAGCGTTGCTGCAATCGTGCCCGCGACATGCGTACCGTGGTCGTTAACGGGCGTCGGATCGCTGTTATCGCGCACGAAGTCATACCCGTGCTCGCAGCCGCCGAGCACGGCCATACCGCCAAGTACGCACGAGTTCCCGTTCCACATACGGCCGACGAGGTCCGGGTGCGCGTAGTTAACGCCCGTATCAATGACGGCGACGATTACCCCTTCTCCCTGCGACAAGGTCCACGCCGCAGGCGCGTCGATGTCCGCATCATTCGTTCCCACCGTACCGTTCACCGATGCGCCCGTGTTCTGGAGTCCCCAAAGGCTCGTCCAGAGCGTGTCATTCGTGGTCGATGCGTACTCGTCGAGGGTATAGGTGTAGTTCGGTTCCGCGTACTCGACGTTCGGGTCGGCTTCGAGCTTCTCTACCTCGGCAGCGACATTTCCCTCAGTCGTGATAATGGCGACGTTCGCTTCAACGAGGCTGCCTTCGAACCCTAGGCCCCGCGCTTCGGTAAAGGCTTCGGCCTTTGCTTCCCCGGACGCGCGCTCAAGGTCGATCTTCTGTTCCTTAAATTTAACGAGTATTTCTCCCGGCACGTAGCCGAGTCCTTCCGCTGGTTCTGCCTCGGTCGTGGTCGCTGTTTCTGGTGGCAGAGGCGTCGTGCTCGGTGTTGAGGTAGCAATTGGGGTCGTCGTACTTGCTACGGCTTCGTCCGCAGGTTCGGTTGCCTCAGTGGATGGGGCTGCCGGTACACGACCCCCCTCTTCCCCTTCTGGCGTTGGTTCGGGAGCTGGAAGTAACGGCTCTTCTAAGCCTAATGCTGGCTCCGATTCCGAGAATGAAGTTCCAAGTACCATCTCAACGGCCGCTTCTTTCGTACCCGACGCAGGAACAAGCTCATCAGCAAAAACCGGTGGAATAAGGAGGGAGAATGAGATGAGGAAGGCACCAATTTTGGAGGACCATTTCATGAACGAATTGTGAGGAAAGTATATCCTTCCCGGGCCAAAAGGAGAAATCCAGCCTTTATATACATACACGCATGACCTTGACAATATCGACGCTATTGTATTATACTTTCCCCGGGTCACGAACCGCCCTTTCACAACGGTTCATCAGCATGGGAGTGACGAAGATGATGCACGGAACTATGGCAGAGCAGCTCGTCGGCATCGAAATCGATTCCGGCACCGACAATGGCACCACCGACGGCGCGCAGCTCGAGGAGATCCTCGTCCCTGTCAGCGCCGCGCCCGTTACCGACAAGCCGGCCCCGAAGCCGAAGAAGGCGCGCGCGAAGAAAAGCTCCGACCAGCCGTCGACGAAGGTCAAGAAGGCCTTGCCGGCGCAGGTCGAGGCCGCGAAGCCCGTCGCGGTTGCGAAGTCCGTCGAGGCCAAAAAGCCCGCGGATAAGCCCGAACGGCACGCCGTCGCCAACAGGATCCGCTGGGAAGGCCCGGTGAGTTTCACTCCCGGACAGGGGGTGGCACAGGTCGCCGAGGAGCTCTACATCGCGCCGCTCATCATGAGGAAGGGCATCGGCATCGGCATCGAGATCCTCAGCAGCAAGCCGGTCGAGGCGGACAAGCCGCTCAAGGGGTACCTGACCCTGGTCGAGACGAAGTTCTCGGACAACACCACGTACCTCGTCGGGCACCTCACCGCCAACGAGAACAAGGCCGCCCGTTTCCATCTGCGCAGCCGCGGCGATCCGAAGGCCAAGCCGCATACCCGCCGCGTCGCCCGCATCAACCTTCCGGTCGCCCGCTACGGCTTCGTCGAGGTGATGGAGCTGTAAGCCCTGAAACGGCAACCAACAAAACTCGACGCCGGTCCCCCTGGGACCGGCGTTTTTTTATATCCGGTACCTGCGAAGCCGCGCCCGAAGGCGGGCATACTCAGGCACCTGTGTTCCCACGAGCGCCCAGAAACGAGGTGAGTGGTTCATCTCTTTCAAGTGGCACAGTTCATGGGCGACGAGGTACTCGGCTACGTCTTCGGGGAGATACGCGATCTTATAATTGAAATTGAGGTTCCCTTTATGCGAACAACTCCCCCAGAGAGACTTCTGGCTCTTTATGGATACGCGCCCATATGTAAAACCATAGTGCGCATTCAGGGATTCGAGGTGCGCGTGTACGAGAAGGCGCGCACGGTTTACCGCCTCAGTATGTACCTTGCTCCCGCGGCGCGGCCGCGGGAGCAAGGTACTCGGCGACTTCTCTTCCCGGCGCTTGCGCGCTTCCTCCTTTTTCCGGGCTTCTTCCTTCGCCTCCAGGATCCACTTGCGCCGTTCTTCCACGAACTTAGTAATGGCAAGGAGCGACACTCCGCGCGGGCGCGTCACGATTACCCTTCCGTCCGGGTACACCGACACCCGCACGTACCGTGCCCGCGCGCTTTCCCGTATTTCGTAGTCCATGGGGCTTAGCGCACCGAGCCGGTTAATACACCTGCGCGGGACGGCACAAGACGACATTCTCCGTGTCCATGATAAGCGTACTGGCAAACCACTCGCGGACCGTATCCCTGTTCCCTACCGAGTCGATAAGTTTCTTTTCAAGCGCAAGACTGGCGGGCATCGAGGAGCCGTCGGCGAGCGCGGCAATCTCCTCAACGGGCAGGCCGCGGTTGCCGGCGATGTTGGCCACGAATACGTCGTGGTATATCTTTAGGTCGCGCTCAAGCAGCGCACGTTCCTCCTCAGTTAGGGGCCGGTTGGGGTTCCCATAGTCCTTGTACTTTCCAGACGAAAGCGAGATGAACTCGAGCCCCGCGTCCTCGTTCTGGCGTGACTGGTCGAGGTACGACATGGTCACGCCGATGCTGCCGACGTCTGAAAGCGGGGTCGCGATGATCGTGTCCGCGCCTGTCGCAATGTAATAGGCGGCAGAAGCACCCATCTCGCGGATATACGCGGCGACGGGAAGGTCGAGCGCCTTAAGCCGGTCCACGATCTCCGTGGCCGGCGTCATTTCCCCGCCGGGAGAATCAATCTGGAGCATGACGCCGTCAATGCCCGGCTCCGACTCAATGTGGTCGATCAGCCCGAGGATATCGTCCCCGACCGTGACGGGAAATGCGTACCGCTCGTCCTCGCTCGCATACGAATAAATTTCGCCCCGGATAGGTATGACGGCGATGTTGCAGTACCCGTCACTAATGGCCCACGTCGCGTTATACCCGCTCCACTCGTCGTACCAAGAGCCCCATATCATGAGGCTCATCCAGAAAGCAACCAGGATAAAGGCTAGGATGATGACTGCCGGAAGCGCGTACGTTCGTATGAGGTTCATGCTTGAAGCTTAGCACCTATGCCGGCTTTGCATTCAAGTATTCTGTGACTTTCGATTCTGCACTGAACTGCATCTGTTCCTCTTGTTTCGGCCTGAATTTCCAGTAGAAATAGTCGAGAATAAGAGAGGATTTCCGCCGATGCCTAAATATCTCGTCTTGAAATATACGTGACACGACTGACGGTGTTTCTAACACTTCACGGCGTACCATCTTTTCAATCTGCTCATCTATTTGTCCTTTCAAGGATATGTTCTGCGAGTAAGTCTCCCAGTGGTCCCTTACTTGCTCCTGAAGCAAATTCGCGAGCGGTAGCAATGGAAGAAGCTGGACGAGCGCTGCTGCTACACTTAGCTCAAAATAGATACTCAATAATGCCAAGACTACTCCGGTGGCAATTAGTATAAAAATCAGGAATCGAACGTAATTCTGTCTCAACGTGGAGTCCCACCATAAGTTTGTGCGTTGGCATACAAAGCGGGCAAAATCCAAGTCTGCTTTTCCGACTTCACGTGGGTACCAATCCTTAAGCGCCTGGTTATCGAGCTCAAGAGGTCTGGCCCAGAGAGCAATCAGCTCGTCATCTGGTTTCTTCTTGGCCACAAAATCATTCCATGGAAGTTCATAGAGCCGTGTATCAAAAAGTTCTTGTACTGCTGCAGCGGTTTCCCTGTGTTCAGATTCTTTCCGTTTCAGTACATAAATATCTATAACGATATAACTTACGATAGCTAACGCGAGATATGAACCGAAATAAGTAATATTCGAAACGAGGTAGGAGCCAACCGTTGCCACACATAAGGCAATGATTGTCCGCCAGAAGAAAAGTTTCTTTGACGCCGAATACAGGCGCCTTTGCGCTGACAGTAGGGCGAGCTGGTTAGGCTGATTTTGCTTTTCAGGTATGTCGTTCATATAAAGTTCGTCCCAAAGATCTCTCTCCACTTCCGAATCGATGCTTCCATGTCGCCATCAGTGACCTCGAGCTTGATTGCCTCAGCTGCACGAGCATAGGCATCTGCCGCCTTCGCAGAAATGCTTTCCCGTTCTGAATGGCTCAGCGTATTTAAGTTGCCTTGCAAATTCTTCGGGTCCATAACATCGTAGTAAATGCCAGTAATTAGGTAACCCCAAAAATCGCGCAAGTTAAAGTCAATATAATCGTGAACCTCTGCTTGGTTGTCGAAGTAATCAAGAATCATGTTTTCAAATAGGTAGGAGGGCGCAGTAGTCATAAGTCCCCGCCTATTCCAAAACTTTAACGTCCGAATAAGCTGCAGGATCTTGCCTCCATGCTTCCCGTTAACCCGCTGTACCTTCTCTTGGTCAACTCGTGGATCTGTAGGCTTCCAGTTCCCTTTCCCGTCAGGAATAACGTAGTGGTCTATATCAGCGAAGAAGGCAGGGACTATATCGAACTTCCACTCATGCGAACTAAGCTGGAGAGTTGCTGCTTCTTGATTGCGATGCTTTTCTGACTTCTTATAATGCTCAATCTTGTCTAGGGACGCGACTAGCAGATTCACTACTTTTATTGAATTCAAGGTACCGTCATCATGACAAAGCTTTCGGAGATGCGTCGCGCTCTCGGGCGGCGTAAGCACGTATTCCTTGCCGGGTACAATAATTTGGTATTTAGTACCTTGAGCAAGAAAAGCCAAAATCAGGTCTATATCATCGAGCTCGCGTATCTTCGTATTTCTCGCAAACGAGCCATAATAGATATGCTTATCGGCATACAAATGCGGGAATGTGTCTACTTTTTGTGGTAGGCCTATCAACTGATCAAATAACCAGTCTCTGCTGCCCCGGGCAACCTTCGTTCTCTCTGGATCCAGGTTTACAAAGTCCTTATGGAAAGTGGCGAACGCACCATTTACAGTTAATGACATACTTTTAGGTTACCAATGCGTACGTCAATGCTCACGGTATTTACGTTAATTTTGCAGTATTTTCTGCAGGAAAATTTTATCTTCCTCTATTTCCTATCTTTCTCTGGAGGTTGCGCAAGTTCGCTCAAGAAGTCTGCGAGCATGAACGCTTGAAGCGAAGACCTAGGCGTTCCGTAGCCTGGCTTAACACCATGAAGCACAGCGTGGCGATTTAGAATGTCGTGATTTAGCCTTTCTTTGAGTGCGTCAGTATTCTTATAAATCGTAGTATTCATGGCGCTCTTCAGGAACTCCGCCGAAAAGGCCAAGTCATGCCCGGAGTCGTAGCCAATGTCCAAGGCCTTCTTTATCTTCTTTCCTGCACTCGATATATCCTGGTCGTCATAAACACCATTTGCCTTACAAAAGGCCGTGGCAACCCCTTCGGAAATGATCAGGAACACTGGCACGCTTAGCTCATACTCTTTGCGCCGGTGAGCCGCTAAGGCGGCCTTTGCATGAGGGAGCCATGGAGCAAACAAGGCATTCTTTCCCCAAGCAAGCACGGCTTGTTCAAGTAGTGCACAGCCATCACGCTGATACTCAGTCTCGACCATGCGTCCGATAGCTTCCTTGTCACCCTGCCCATATTGGTCAACTGCGTTGTCGGTAATCCTAAAATCAATAGTGAGCAAGGAAGGGGTGTACCACCAGCCGCTCTCTAGCATCGCAACCTTCTCCTCCTCCTTTCGCTGCTGCGCTCTCACTACCCACTCCACATGCATTATCTGCTTCTGCAGCACCGGTCCCAGGCGCACAAGAAGATGGTTCATCGCCTCGAAGGTCGGCGCATATGCCTCAAGTAAACGTGCCTGTGCCTCGATATAAGGCTGCATATCTTTCTGCAGCTTTTCGATAAAATCCCGGTAAGGGTCGTAATCTGGATTATGCATGTTCGCTTGCGCCTAGTTTAGCCTGTACACGATTAACAAGGTCTTCCATATCAGTAATCCGCAAAAGCGGCAGCCCGGCCTGGGCGAGAATGCGCTCGACCTCCCTATCCCGCTCCTGGCGGTCCTCCCGGTTATGGCTCCAGTCATCGAGCTCAATAGCGAGCAAGGGCGAGATCCCTTCCTTATCGCAAATGACGAAGTCCACCGACTTCCGGTCTATGTGCGCCCGTGCCGGCCGCCATTTCTGCCCCGGGACTTTCTCGCTCACTATCTCCGGAAGATGTACCTGGGCAAATACGAAGTATTGGTCGCCAAGCCCCCGGGCAAGGAGCTTATAGCAGTCGTGTTCAGCGCGTGTCATGAGATACCGGCGCTTCGTATAGTTGTATTTCGGTTTAGCGGTAATCCCCGTAACTTCCGTCTCAGAAAGAAGCTTGAAAACAAAGCCGATAACGAAAAGAACGACGAGGACAGCAGCAAGGATTATGAGCGTATTCATGCCCTTACCCTATCCCGCACCACATCTTTTCCTAACCTTTTCTCTTCCCCACACCCACAATTTTCTGCAGCTTTATTTCATCTAGGGCAGTAGTTCCAGATCGGGCTCTAAATATGTCTTTAGCATTTGGAAGTTATATATATTTTGGTGAATATCACGCGCTTCTTTTAGACTATTCTTCATGCTTAAATAGCCTGCCCCATCGGTTATCCAGATTAAGGAAGCGCCAACGGCATCTAGGTCTCTATTAACTTGACCATAGCTTCTCTTAATTTCTGTTGGTTTGGAACCAGGAGCCGTATAGAAATTAACCTCAACACCAATTTTTTTACCATCCTTCTGCAGAAGAAAGTCTACCTTCTTAGACGTAACTCCGTCGATGTATATAATTTTCTTTTCTTCGCTGAGTTCCCACGGTTGGCCCTTGAAGTTCAAACTCTTAATTATCTTCTCCAACTCAGTACGTACGGATGCTACAAAGGCTGTGCCCCCAACATTCTTCCTCCGATGAGATTCAAGCCCGATCTGCACGCCAAGAAAGTAGTCATCTAAATTACACTCCAAGACATTTTTAATTCCTAAGGCCAGTAGCAGGTTCGCAACGTATTCCATCGATTCCACAGTCTTTTCATCCTTCCCAAGCTTCTTAAAGTCGACGAAGTCCTCTACAGAGGCATAGGTCTTTCCCGTGTGGCCGAGCAGCTGAAATGCAGCTGTTACTAGAGGTAATGGATCGTCATCCGCAAATAAAGAATCTCTTAAATGATTCCTTAGTTCGGTATCAGAAGAGTGTGGTAGTTCACGAAAGAACTCGAAGTACCGTTCATACTTTTTCCGCTTTTCTTCTATGGTCTTCCATTGAATGAAGTTGGCGCGAGGAATTATTCCTGGAGTTAGGGTCCCAATGAAGTCATCCCGGAAGTCCTCGGACGACGCATAACGATCTCTGCTTTCTAGATTCATGGTTATTGGGCGATATCGAGATACCGTTTTTTTGAAAGCTCTAAGTAGTCCTTCTCCAAATCAATACCAATGAACTTCCTCTCGTGTAAGGCGGCAGCAAGTCCCGTCGTTGAGCTCCCGGTAAATGGGTCGAGCACAATATCTCCTTTGTTAGTGCTTGCAAGAACTACTCTTTGCAACAGATCTAAAGGTTTCTGTGTTGGATGCTTTCCGTGCTTTTTCTCGGAAGGTTTAGGGGTGCCCATCGACCATACGGAGCGCATCTGTAGACCTGGTTTTTTTAGCGCGTCTTCGGGCCAATGACCCTCCTTCATAAGCTTGTAGTTGAATATGTGCTTCGCCTTTTTCTCTTTACGGGCCCAGATAAGAGTCTCATGACTCGCTGTAAAGTATCTACCGCTTAAGTTAGGTGAAGCATTCGGCTTAAACCACGAGATGTCGTTAAGAATATGGAAGTCGAGCGACTGTAATGCGTAGCCGCACTGATAAATAGAATGGTACGTGCCGCTTACCCATAACGTGCCATGGGGTTTTAATACTCTGCGCGCAGCTTCCATCCAACGATAATGAAACTCGTAATCATCCTGTAAGCCCTTACTCTTATCCCAGTCGCCCTTATTTACGCTGACACGCCTGCCAGCCTGTACGCTAAACCCGCCATTAGAAAGATTATAGGGTGGATCCGCAAATATCATATCTATAGACTCTTCAGGTAGCTGATTTAACAGATCAATAGAGTCCCCGTTATAGAGCACAAAGTGGTCCTGCTGGAAATAAGGCTTATATGCTACTTTCTGCAAAATTTTGCGCGCCTCTGCAGGTGTTGCCATTTGCATAACTATATCAAGCTATAGGTAATCTTGCAGCCAAGTATACTTTTGGCGCATTAACGAGTCATACATACTTTCTACACTTAGTGCGTCTTTATTATGATTAAAAGCAAAAAGGCCCCTTAGGGGCCTTTTTGCTAGTAGCTCTTCAGCCGACGGGACTTCTCGTGCGTCCGGATCTTCTCGAGGGCCTTTGCCTCGATCTGGCGGATACGCTCGCGGGTGACGCCGAACTCCTTCCCTACCTCTTCGAGCGTGTGGTACACGCCATCGAGGAGACCGTGGCGCATCTCGAGGATCTTGCGCTCCTTCGGTGAGAGGTCGTCGAGGATGTCGCGGACCTGCTCGGTGAGGATGCGTTCGGATGATTCCTGGACGGGGCTTGGGATCTTGTCGTCGGCGATGAAATCGCCCAGGGTCGAGCGCTCGTCGTCGTCCGAACCGATAGGGTTCTCGAGCGAGAGGGTGTCCTGGTTGATCTTCTCGATCTGGTAGATCTTCTCGACTTCGACATTCATCTCGACGGCAATCTCCTCGGGCTGCGGGTCGCGGCCGAGCGCCTGCGCGAGGCGGCGCGAGACCTGCTTGTACTTGGCGATGGTCTCGACCATGTGCACGGGGATGCGGATGGTGCGTGACTGGTCGGCAAGCGCGCGGGTGATAGCCTGGCGGATCCACCACGTCGCATACGTCGAGAACTTATAACCCTTCTTCCAGTCGAACTTATCGACGGCTTTGAAGAGGCCGAGGTTACCTTCCTGGATGAGGTCGAGGAGGGTGAGGTCCGGCGAGCGGCCTACGTACTTCTTGGCGATGGATACGACGAGGCGGAGGTTCGAGCGCGCGAGGATGTTACGGGCTTCCTCATCGCCTGACTCGATGCGCTTGGCGAGTTCCTTCTCCTCGTTTGCGGTCAAAAGCGGGTACTGGCCGATCTCGCGGAGGTAGATCTGGATGGAATCGTAGCCTGACGATTCACGGCCCTTGATGTTGCGGGTCGCGAGGTACTGGTCGGCCTGGTCCTCGAGCATGCCGCCTTCGAGGATGTCGATGCCGGCCGTCGTGAAGCGCCCGTAGAGGTCATCGAGGAAGTTGATGTCGTCTTCGACATGCGGGAACTCGCGGAGGATCTCGCTGTACGTGATGTACCCGCGCTCCTTCCCTTTCTGGATGAGGCGCTCGGCCTTGTCTGCCTGGTCTGCGGCATTCTTCGCACGGACGCCCATTGCAGCCGTACGTACGACGTTCATGGTGCGCGCCGACTTCGAGGGCGCAGCTTTAGCGACCTTCTTTACGGCTTTCTTCGGTGCGGCCTTCGCCACCTTCTTTACGGCTTTCTTCGGTGCGGCTTTTTTCACCGGCGCCTTTTTGGCAGCCTTCTGGGGGGCAGCTTTTTTCACAGGCTTCTTTGTGGCCATATATATAGCAAGTTACCTAAACAGGTTGGTAATGAATTCTGAATTAAAACTAGTGGAGCGCCGCAAGCCGGGTCGAAAGTTCTTTGCAGGCAGCCGCAGCTTCAGCTATGGCTTCCTCATCCCCTACGACTTCCGCCCGCCGCAGCTCTACGGTTGCGGCATGGAGCCCCTCGGTAAGCACGCTGCGCTCGAACATGCGGACCAGGTCATCTCCCAATGATACGTCAGGCGTCTCGCCGAAAGCGAGTCCCGCCTCAAAAAGCAAGCGCTCATCTACCTCCCCGGCCAAATGTTCGCCTTGGGGCGGTGGAGCGCCGATAATACGAGTATACTCGCCTGTCAAGCGTTCCGCAAGAGGAGAGTCGGGGTAGCTGGCTATTGCTGCGAGTATCAGGTCGCGCTTCCCTTTCACGCTCGAGGTTGCCCTCGAGGTGTGCTCGAGCGCGGATGTGCCCCGCTGCGGGAGCTGCTGCGGGCGTCCTTGCGGCTCATTATCGCCCTTCGGGAGGGCGGAGCGCACGGCTTCGGGCGTGGTCGAAAGCGCGCGCGCGACGATGGTGACCAGACGCTGCTGCTCAAGCGGGCTCTTCGTGGCCGTGACGAGCGGGAGCACGACTTCCTCTACCTGGCGGAGGAGCTTGAGCTCGTCGGGCTCGGAGGCGGCGAGTACGGCGAGGAAGAACTCGACTACGGACTGCGCTTCCTTCACGAGCTTCGCGAACACCTGCGCGCCGGCAGGCTCGCTCACGATATCTGCCGGGTCCTTCCCGACCGGGATGCGCACGGCCTTTACACGCATGCCTGCGGCGAGGGCCGCGCGCGCAGAGCGCGCGCTTGAGGCAAGCCCTGCCCTGTCGGCGTCGAGGCAAAGCATGAGGTTGTCCGCGTATCGCTTAATAAGCGAGAGATGGGAATCCGAAAGCGCCGTACCGGAAAGCGCGACGGTATTCTGGAAACCTGCCTGGTGCAGGAGGAGGAGGTCGAACTGCCCCTCGACGAGGATGGCGAAGCCGCGCGAGCGGATGGCGTCCTTTGCGCGGTCCATGCCGAAAAGCAGGTCCGACTTCTTAAAGAGCTCGGTCTCGGGACTGTTCAAATATTTTGCCTGGTCCTTGGGGTCGAGCGCGCGGCCGGTGAAGGCGACGGTCCGCCCGGCGATATCGCGTATCGGGAACATGAGGCGGTTCCGGAAGCGGTCATACCATGTGCCCGGCTTCTCATCGGCCTCCTTTACGAGACCCGCAGTTGCGAGCTCCTTCGGCGCATACCCGAGCGTCCCGAGCGCTTCGAGGAGCCCGCGCCAGCCCTCGGGCGCAAGCCCTAAATTCCAGGCGCGGATGGTCTCGGGAGTGAGTCCGCGGGACGTCGCATAGGTATAGGCGGCGGAGCTTTCACTGAGGCCCTTGGCGAAGAAGTTCTCCGCCTCGCGCGCGGCCTCGCGAAGCCGGTCGAGCTTCCCCGAGTCCTTCTTGGCGCCCGCAGAAAACTCGATCTCGACTCCCGCCTTGTCGGCGAGGATCTTCATGGCTCCCTTGAAGTCGACACCCTCCATCTTCTCGATGAAGGTGAAGTGGTCGCCTCCCTGGGACGTGGAGAAGCAGTAATAGGTGCCGCGTTCAGGGTTCACGAAGAAGGACGGTGACTTCTCCTTGCCGAACGGGGTGAGCCCGCGCCAGTAGCGGCCGGCCTTGGTGAGCTTCACGTACGGCTGCACCACCTCGAGGATGGAGAGCTTGTCCTTGATTTTCTCTACGGTGTCGCCGCCGGTCATTTCCTCCATTCTACAGCCAATGCTCCGCGTGCGCTGCCTATACTTGACACATATCAGTGCGTATGGTATCTTACCCCTGTTAACTTCAGGGAGGTTCTTTGTCATGGTACGCAAACTGTTGGCTGCCCTTACGTGCCTCGTGGCCATCGCTGCCTGGCTCACGCTCACCTACGCCGCACTCTGCATGGTGGTTACGCCTGCGGAAATGAGCGGATTGCTCCGCGCAGGGACGCTGGCGGCGCTGTCGATGAACTACATCGGTTTCTTCATGCACATCGGCATCGAGATGCCGGAGGCCGGGCTTATCCTGTGCGTGTCGAGCTTATGCGCGATCTCGGCGGCCATTGCCATCTTTTTGCCGCCACCGCCACCGCAGCATGAGCAGCAGCTCGGCTTCGACTTCTGAGCACCATCGCTCAACCGCTTCCGCAAGGAGGGAGGACCGCTTCCGGTTCCCCTTCCCGGGAGCGGTTCTTTTTTATACTCCCCTCTATACTCAACCTCGTAAAGGTATATACAAAACCCCCGGAAATCTCTTTCCGGGGGGTCAACCTCATTCTTTGTGCTTTGTGCCGTTTACCGGGGCGGCGGCATGACCGTTGCACGGTCCACATCGATCCAGGACACGAGGCCCATCACGACGGAGACGACGGCGAGAACGATGGTGCCCATGATGACGACGACAGGGCTGAGGTCGCCAGCGTGGAAACCGAAGATGAAGAAGATGGCGACGATGGTGCCGTATATCTCCATCTTCCGCCGGACCATCGCCTGGTAGTCCGGGTAATAATGGAGCTGCCGGCGAGCGTGGTTCATGAGCACGAAGGTCACGAGACCCATCAGCGGCCAGGCGAGAAAGACAAGGAGCATGTTCAGCATGTCGGTATTCCTTCGGCTGGGTGAAACTGTATATACTATACAGGCATATTCCCTCTATGTCAAATGACATTCCCCTATACGAACAAAGCCCGCGGATGCGGGCTTTGTTCGTTACGCACAGGCTGTTGCGGCTACGCAGTCGTATCGACGACGGCGCCTGGGCGCTCTGCCTCTTCGGCAAGGCGCTCCATGGCAGCCTGCTCGCGTACGCGGCGTGCGGCCTGGATGCCGGCAATGGCGATGCCCTTCTTGCTCTCGGCAAAGCCCGTACCTGCAGGAATGAGGCGTCCGAGGATGACGTTCTCCTTGAGGCCGCGAAGCGTATCGACGGAACCCTTGAGGGCCGCATCGATAAGGATCTTCGTGGTCTGCTCGAAGGACGCGGCAGAGAGGAACGAGCGGCGCGAGAGCGCGGAGGTCTTGATACCGAGTACCATCTCGCGCGCCTTTGGCGGCACCTTCCCTTCCGATTCCATCGACCGCACGATCGTACCGAACTCGAGGAGTTCGACGACGTCGCCAACGGAGAATTCGGAGTCTCCCGTGTCGTTAATCTTAACGAAGGAGAACATCTGCTTCACGATGACCTCGAGGTGCTTGCGGGACACGGATGCGCCCTGGAGCTCGTAGATCTTTGAAGTCTCGGCAATGATGTACTCCTGCACGGCAGCGCGGCCGGCGTACTCGAAGAGGTCGTCGAGGTCGGCGGAACCGTCCGTCAGGAACTGTCCGCGTACGACCGTATCGCCTTCCTTAACAAACACCTGGCGCGGGTAGTGGGCGGTGAACTCCGTTGCCGAACCGTCCTTCTTGCCCTGGCCGACGACCGGGGTCACCTTGATGACGCGGTCACGGCCTTCCTCGCGGATCTCCGAGATGATGCCGTCGAACTTCGAGATGGTCGCCGGGTTCTTAGGCGAGCGCTTCTCGAAGACTTCTTCGACGCGCGGAAGACCGCTCGTGATGTCGCCGCCCACGGAGGCAGTACCGCCGGCATGGAAGGTACGCATCGTGAGCTGGGTGCCCGGTTCGCCGATGGCCTGTGCGGCGACCGTACCCACGGCCTCGCCGAGGTCGACAATTTCCTGGGTCGTGAGGTCCATGCCGTAGCAGGAGGCGCAGATGCCGTAGCGGGTCTCGCAGGACATTGGTGAGCGTACGGAGACGTTCGTAACCGTCTCGTCGCCGTTTATCGTGCGGGCGTCATCAGGCGAGAGGTACTGGTTCTTCTTGAAGGTAGCGCCGGCAGCGACGACCTCGGCTGAGAGCGTGCGTCCGCGGATAGCTTCGGCGAAGTCGATGTTGATGCCCGATGCGGAGATGCGGTTGATCGTGATGCCACGCTTCGTGCCGCAATCCCGTTCGGTGATGATCGAGTCCTGGGCGACGTCGAAGAGACGGCGCGTGAGGTACCCGGCGCGGGCGGTGCCGAGCGCGGTGTCAGTGAGGCCCTTACGCGCACCGTGGGTGGACATGAAGTACTCGACCGGGTTCATGCCCTCGACCATCGAGGACACGATCGGCACTTCGATAGTCTCGCCGGCGGTGTTCTGGATAAGGCCCTTCATACCGACCATCTGCGTGAGGTTACCGATGGAACCGCGGGCACCGGACTTGATGATGTCGCTTACGGAGCCGAGCGGATCCATGCTCTGCTCGACGAGCTCCTCCACCTTGTTCTTGGTGCCGTGCCAGATCTCGATGACCATGCGGCGCTTTTCCTCTTCGGAAAGGAGACCGTTCTGGTAGCTCTCTTCGAGCTTCGCGACCTGGGCGCGGGCTTCGTCCACGACCTTGCCCTTCTCGGCAGGGACGGTGATGTCGTCGAGCGACCAGGTAATACCGGACTTGGTAGCGTACTCGAAGCCGAAGCGCTTGATCTTGTTTACGATGTCCGGGATACGGTCGAGGCCGTACTTCACGATGCAGTCGTTCACGATCGCGCCGAAGACCTTCTTCGTAATGGCGTCGTTCACGTACGGGTAGTCGGACGGAAGGACGGTGTTGAAGAGGAGGCGGCCGACGGTGGTCTCGAAGATCTTGTCTTCGAAGCCTGCGTACTTGGCTTTCTTCTCTTCGGTCGGCTTAATCGATACGCGCGCGCGCAGGTCGATAGCGCCGTACTCATGCGCGAGGATGGCCGCGTTCGGGCTCTGGAAGAATTTCCCTTCGCCCTTGGCGCCCTCGACGATCTTCGTAAGCCAGTAGCAGCCGAGCGCGATGTCGTGCGAGGTCGCGATGACCGGGAGGCCGGAACCAGGCTTCAGGATGTTCTTGTTCGCGCTCATCACGTTCTTCGCCTCCCACTGCGCCTCTTCGGAAAGCGGCACGTGGATAGCCATCTGGTCACCGTCGAAGTCGGCGTTGAAGGCCGGGCAGACGAGCGGGTGGAGCTGGATGGCGTCGCCCTCGATGAGGGTCGGGCGGAAGGCCTGGATACCCTGGCGGTGGAGCGTCGGTGCGCGGTTCAGGAGCACATACTTGCCGCGGATAGCCTCTTCGAGGATCTCCCACACCTCGGGCACGCCGTCTTCGATGAGACGGCCGGCGCCGCGGATGTTGAAGGCGAGCTCGCGGTCAAGGAGGCCGGCGATGACGAACGGGCGGAAGAGCTCGAGCGCCATGTGCTTCGGGATACCGCACTCATCGAGCTCGAGGTCCGGACCGACGACGATAACGGAACGTCCCGAGTAGTCGACGCGCTTACCAAGAAGGTTCTGGCGGAAGTAACCCTGCTTACCCTTCAGGTTGTCAGCAAGGGATTTCAGCGGGCGGCGTTGCGCAGGCGTGAGCGCGCCGCCGGACGCACCGGACTTGCGGATCGAGTTGTCGAGCAAGGCGTCAACGGCTTCCTGGAGGATGCGCTTCTCGTTGCGGAGGATAACCTCAGGCGCCTTGATGTCGAGGAGCTTCTTCAGGCGGTTGTTGCGGTTAATGACGCGGCGGTAGAGGTCGTTCAGGTCCGACGTAGCGTGGCGTCCACCTTCGAGGGCGACCATAGGACGGAGCGCAGGTGGGATGACCGGGATCTTCGTGAGGAACATCCACTCGGGGCGCGTGTTTGCGGCGAGCATGTTCGAGACGAGGGCGATGCGCTTCGCGAGCTTCTCGCGTTCTGCGGCACCAGCTTTCGGGTAGCGCTCTTCGAGCGTCGCCTTAAGCTTTGCGAGGTCGAGGTTGCGGAAAATGTCATAAATGGCCTCGGCGCCGATACGTGCCTCGAACAAGGTGCCGTACTTCACCGAGAAACGGTGGTAGCTGATCTCGTCGAAGACCTGGCCGACGACGACGGAGTCGATCTCGGCCTTCGCGACCGAGAGGCGCTCCTTGAGCGCTTCGCGCGCCTTGTCGTCGTTCAGTTCCTTGTGCTTGGTCTTGTACTCCTGCTCAAGCTCGGCAGCGATGCGCTTCTTCGTCTCTTCGTTCACCTTCGTGACGATGTAGCCGGCGAAGTAGATGACCTTCTCGAGGTCGCTTGACGGCACGCCGAGGACGGTCGCCATACGGCTTGGCATTGAGCGGAGGAACCAGATGTGCGCGACCGGCGTGACGAGCTCGATGTGGCCCATGCGCTCGCGGCGCACGATGCTGCGGGTGATTTCGACACCGCACTTGTCGCAGACGATGCCCTTGTAGCGGATGCCCTTGTACTTGCCGCAGTAACACTCGTAATCGCGCTCAGGACCGAAGATCTTCTCGTCGAAGAGCCCGTGCTTCTCAGAGCGCTGGGTACGGTAGTTGATGGTCTCGGGCTTCGTGATTTCGCCGCGGGACCATTCGAGGATGCGCTCAGGGCTCGCGAGCGAGAGACGGAGTGCGTTCCACTCGTTGCCACGGCCGGGGCCGCGCTGTCCGCCGAACTTCTTTCCGCCCATAGGTGAGTTTGTGATTGCCATAGTCGAAAAGGTTAGGCGGTAGCTTCAGGGAGCTCGAGCGGCTCGATATCGAGCGCAAGTCCCCTGATCTGGTTGGTAAGGACGGCAAAGGATGCCGGGGTGCCGGAGTGTGACACCGGCTCGTTCTTGACGATGGCATCGAAGGTCGCGGAGCGTCCCGTGATGTCGTCGGACTTGATGGTGAGCATCTCCCGGAGCGTGTAGGCAGAGCCGTACCCGAGGAGCGCCCACACTTCCATCTCGCCGAAGCGCTGTCCGCCGTTCTGCGCCTTTCCGCCGAGCGGCTGCTGGGTGATGAGCGAGTACGGACCAATGGAGCGCATGTGGATCTTGTCTTCCACCATATGGTGGAGTTTCAAGATGTACATGTACCCGACGGAGACCGGCTGCGCGAACGGTTCGCCCGTGCGGCCGTCGTTCAGCTGCATCTTGCCCGAGGCGTCGAAGCCGGCGTCGACGAGTTCGCTGCGGATTTCGGCAGCGGTAGCGCCTGCGAACGGCGGGACGATAGCCTGGTAGCCGAGGGTGTTCGCCGCGAGTCCCAAGTGGAGCTCGAGGATCTGCCCGAGGTTCATACGGCTCGGCACGCCGAGCGGGGTGAGGATGAGGTCAACAGGGTTGCCGTCCTTGTCGTACGGCATGTCCTCGGCCGGGAGCACGCGCGAGATGACGCCCTTGTTACCGTGGCGCCCGGCGAGCTTGTCGCCGACCGAGACGTTACGGACCTGGGCGACCGTGACGACGATCTTCTTGATGATGCCGCTCTCGAGCTGGTCGCCGCGTTCGCGGGAGAAGACGCGCACCCCGATGACACGGCCGCGCTTCCCGCCTTCCATGCGGAGCGAGGTGTCCTTCACGTCCTTGGCCTTGTCGCCGAAGATGGAACGGAGGAGGCGCTCCTCAGGCGTCAGCTGGGTCTCGCCCTTCGGCGTTACCTTACCGACGAGGATGTCGCCGGGGCGCACTTCGGCGCCGATGCGGATGACGCCCTCTTCGTCGAGGTTCTTGAGGCGCATCTCGCCCACGTTCGGGATGTCATGGGTCGTGACTTCCGGACCAAGCTTGGTGTCGCGCACGGCTGCCTCGAAGTCTTCGATGTGCACGGTCGTGAACTTGGAGTTCTCGACGAGGCGCTCGGAGACAATGATGGCGTCCTCGTAGTTCGCACCGCCCCATGACATGAAGGCGACGCGCACGTTCTGGCCGAGGGCCATCTGGCCCTGGTCGCTTGATGAGGCGTCGGCAAGGACATCGCCTTTCTTCACCTTGTCACCCGTCGATACCGAGGGGCGCTGGCTGAAGGCCGAGTTCTGGTTGGTCTGGGTGAGCGGCGAGAGCTTGTACTCCTTAGGCTTCCCTTCCTTCCCTTCAACGACGATCTTGCGGGCGTCGACGTAGGACACGGTGCCGGGCTCCTGGGCAAGCACGAGGCGTCCGGTGTTCTTGGCCGCGTGGCCTTCGATGCCGGTCGCGACGAGCGGTGCCTCGGGAATGAGGACCGGCGTCGCCTGCTTTTGCATGTTCGAACCCATGAGCGCGCGGTTACTGTCGTCGTGGTCGACGAACGGGATCATCGCCGTCGCGGCGGAGAACATCTGGAAGGTCGAGGTGTCGATGAGGTCGATCTCGTCGCGGGAAACCACGAGCGGTTCGCCTCCCTTACGCGCCTCGATGGTGTCGGGGATGATGCGGTTGTTGTCGTCTACGGGCGTCGCGCCGTGGGCGATGACATGCGCCTCTTCTTCAAGCGCGTTCAGGTAGACAATTTCCTCGGTTACCTTGCCCTTGGCGACTTTCGCGTACGGGGTCTCGATGACGCCGAACTCGTTCGTGCGCGCGTGAAGCGCGAGGCGGAGGATAAGGCCGATGTTCTGTCCTTCCGGGGTGTGTATAGGGCAGAGGCGTCCGTAGTGCGTCGGGTGCACGTCGCGGACTTCGAAACCTGCGCGCTCGCGGGTGAGGCCGCCGGGACCGAGTGCGGACAGGGTGCGCATGTGCTCGAGCTCCGAGAGGATGTTCTGCTGGTCCATGAACTGCGAGAGCTGGTTCGCCGTAAAGAACTCGCGTATGGATGCCTGGTACGGGCGCGGGTTCACGAATGCCATCGGGAGCGTGGTCTCCGATTCGATCGTGGACATGCGGTCCTGGATGTTGCGCTTCATGCGCGACATGCCGACGCGCATGCGTGCCTGGAGGAGCTCGCCGACGAAGCGTACGCGGCGGAAGCCGAGGTGGTCGATGTCGTCAGGCTGCGCTTCAGGGTCCTGGTTCATGCGTGCGATCTCACCGACGATGCGGATGAGGTCATCAAGGGTGAGGGTGCGGTCTTCGAGGGCCTTGGGGGTCATCGGGAGGCCGAAGCGCTGGTTCAGGCGGTGGCGGCCGACCTTGTTGAGGTCGTAGCGGTCAGGCGTGAAGAGCGAGTTCACGTATGACTTGGCGTTGTCCGCGGTCGCGAGGTCGCCATCGCGCATGCGGCGATGGATCTCGACGAATGCGTCCTCGACGGAGGAAGCCGTATCGTGCGTGAGCGTGGCGCGGAGCGCCGCGTCGGCTTCGCTTCCCTGGAACTTGCCGAGGATCTCTTCGCCGACTCCGGCACCGAAGATGGTGAGGAGGTTCGTGACGGGGAATTTCCGCTTGCGGTCGATCTTAACGTAAATGGAACCGTCGGCATCGGATTCGAGTTCGATCCATACGCCGCGGCTCGGGATGATTTTTGCCCCGAAGAGGCGCTTACCCTTCACTTCCTCGGCGACGAAGAACGCGCCGAAGGAACGGGCAAGCTGCGGAATGATGCCGCGCTCGACGCCCGAGACTATGAACGAGCCGTGCGGCGTCATCATCGGGATGTCGGCGAGGAAGATTTCCTGCGTCTTCTCGGAACCGAAGGTCTTGTTAAGGAGCGTGACGGACACCTTGAGGGGCGCCTCGTATGTGCGCATGTTTTCACGCGCCTCCTCTTCAGAAGACTTGGGTTCGCCGACTTCAAAGCCGTCGATGCGGAGCTCGAACTTCTTGTTTGAATAATCGGCTATCGGCGAAAACTCCTTGAAGAGTTCGGCGAGGCCGTCCTTAAGGAGCCATTTGAAGGAATCCCGCTGGTGGCCTACGAGGTCCGGAAACTCGACGCGCGGTGCCTTGTACGCGCCGAAGGTCTTTTGCACAAGCGCTTTGGGTGTACGCATGTAGATGGTCGATTAATAGAAAAATTCTAAGAAAACGCGAAAAGGACTCCTACACGCAGGAGCCGCGTCCTCGTTTTCCGAGACGCTTAGTAAATGTTGTCGCCCTTAGATGTTCGCCCTTCCCTGCCAGAGTGTCCCCCTTCACTCAATCTTTTCTGGTTAATCCCAGTCTATGCCCCGCCCGTACCCCCGTCAAGCTGGTGCACGGGCGCGCTGGGGAGAATATGTGTAGAACGTGTGGAAAAGAGACAGGCGGCCTTTCCTAAGGCCGCCTGGATTAGCGCACGTATCAATTCTAAAGAGACTAGTTCATCTCCTGCCATTCCTGCCATGCTTGAGCTGTAGGCCGAATATGGCCGCAGCCATGACGCTCCCTGCCCACACGATGCACGTCTCGAGGAGCTCGGCCGTATAGGGCAGCGAAAGGAACGGGACGTGACGGAGCGGATACGTCGTGCCCCAGAGCGCAAGCCAATACCCGACAAGGTATGATCCTCGGAACACGGGCCTGCGGTGCGGACGCCTGAAGGGACGTAACGCTCGATCCGCGAGGATGGCGACGAGCGCGAAGAACACCTCGACAGCTCCGGGAACCATGAAGAGATCCGGGTGGAGCGATACGGCCTGGGCGCCGCCGAGCGTGAGGCTCACCCACATCTCGGTGGCGTTGGGACGCGCGAAGTTGAGGAATCCGAGCGCGAAGAGAAGCGTGAGGAAAATTCCGCCGAAGCTCACGATCCGGACGTACGTCTCGGCATCAACCTGCGCGTACACGCTCGCGGGTCCCGCGTATAACAAGTAGCCTGCCATCCCTATGAGGGAGAACAGCGCCATAAGACTTAACTGCTTAAGCATTGTCCATCCCCTTTAGGTTGGTGTGACCTCTGGCGGGAGTATGCCACGACCATGAGTTAGCGTAAATAAAAGAGGGCGGGTCCGCATGGACCCGCCCTCTGCATCACATAGATGCGCTTCAATTCAGAAGACGACGACGCGGCCGTTTTCCCAGCGCAGGGTGGCGACGGCATAGGCGATGCCGGCACCAAGGAAGGCGATGCCGAGCGCGACGAGGATATCGAGCCCCTCGCCCGCGTCCGGCTGCGAAAGCAGGCGGACCGGCGCGGTCATCGCAAAGAGCGCGACCGCGGTGGCCGTGACCTGTCGGAGCGAGATCTCCCGGAACGTCGCGTACTTCCGCGCGATGAGCCAGAGCGCAACGTAGCTTGCGGCGATCTGGCATACGAGCAGGAAAACAGCGTCGTTCATCACGCACCCGAGGCCAAAGCCGAGGCAGAGGACGCCCCCAGCCCGATGCGCGTCCCGGTCTTCCTCCGTGTCGCCCCCCGTATAGAGGAGGACCATGCCGGCGAGTACGCCGAGACCCAGGTACCCCGATGCAATGGAGCCCGGATCAAGTCCGAGGCGGCTGCCGGCCAAGAAAGCCGCCGTGCCGATACCGCCAACCGAGAAGAGCAACTTAAGCAACTTCATGATATCCATGTCATCCTCCCTGCCCGGCACTTATGTGCCGAATCCGTCACGAGTATTGCATTTGATAACAAAAACGCCAAGGGGCAATAGTACAAAGGGCGGCTCGCTGAGCCGCCCTCACTTTTGCCGCTAGGCGAAATCCGTAGGCGGTGAGGCCTCCGGTTACCGAATTTTCCAGGCCGCACTGTACATCGCGCACAGGGCTTCCCACATTTGAGAAGGCCAGGTTTGAGGCTTGCCGCTGGTTTTGGAATTATCGGACGAATGCATCTGGATCCCCTCCTCTTTGTCGATGACGTATGCATCGCTCCGAGGTGAAGTATTGCACCGTTTGGGCGCACGGCAACAGGTGCGGGTGCGTAACTAGGCGATCTTGCGCGAAGGCTTCTTGCTCTTCCACGCTTCAATCTTCTTGTGGTCGCCCGTAGCGAGCACCTTCGGGATCCTGTACGCCTTCCCTTCCCACTCGATCGTATCAGGGCGCGTGTACACCTCGCGTGCGGCAGTCCTTCGTTCTTCGACGGACTCGTCCGAGCCAAGCACGCCAGGTAAGCGTCGCGTAACGGCGTCGACGATGGCCATGGCCGGTACTTCGCCTCCCGTATAGGTCGCCTTCCCCACGGCAAACTTCATCACCTTACCCATGGTCGCTACCGCCTTCACGGCACGCTCGTCGATGCCCTCGTACCGCCCGCAGATAAGCACGACATCGTCGTAGGTGCCCAGCGTGTCGGCGTCCTTGTTCGTAAACTCCTTGCCTCCCGGCAGGAACCAAGCGATGGCGACCTTCTTGTCCTTCCTGCGCGCGAGTGATTTCTTTACGGCCTTAATGACCGGGAGCGCCGTCATGACCATGCCGGGGCCGCCGCCGTACGGGCGCTCGTCCACCTTTCCCCAACGGTTAGTCACGTAATCCCGCGGCGACTGGTAGTCGACGCGGATCTTCTTGTTCTTTCGTGCGCGCCCCAAGATCGACGCGTTCAGGTACGCGTCGCAAGCTTCTGGGAAGAGAGTAATCAAATGAAAGCGGATCATGTCCTAAGTGTAGTACGCGAAAGCCGGCCGGGAACGCCTCTTCCCAACGAAGCAGCAGAACCGTTCGGCCGGCTTTAACCGCGGAAGCTAGGCGACGCCGTCGAGCGCCTCATCAAGCGACTTGTCGTCGCGGATACGCTTGCCGCCAACGGGTTCGTTGATTTTCAGGTTCACGCGGGCATTGTGCTTCATGCCAACCACGCGCAGGAGCGTGCGGAGGGCTTTGGCGATATTGCCGTCGCGGCCGATTATCTTGCCCATGTCGTCAGGGGCAACGGTAAGGGTGAGGAGTACGCCCATCTCATCAACCGAACGGGTGATAACGACGGCGTCCGGAGTATCAACAAGTGCCTTTACGGTGTAGTCGAGGAAAGCGTGGTCCTGGTCCATGGCGTGTCAGAGTTAAAAGGATAAGGGGTAGTCAGAATACAGGGTACATGAGCTTCCTTGTGGGAAGCGTGAAGACGCTAGGCCTTCGCTTCTTCGGGAGCTGCTTCTGGAGCGGCCTCAGGGGCTGCTTCGGCTGCAGGCTCCTCGGGAGCGGGCTCTGCCTCTGCCTCAACTGCGGCTTCCATCTCGGCCGGCGCCTCAACGGTCACTTCGTCGGCTGCAGGAGCTGCGGCTTCTGCTGGAGCCTCAGGAGCTGCCTCTGCCGGTGCGGCTTCGGGTGCGGGCTTGTTCTTCTCGAGGTTCTTCTTCGAGATGACGCCCTTCTTAGCACCCTCGAGCACGCCTTCCTTTACGAGCAGGTTGTGGAGCGAAGGGGATACCTGCGCGCCCTTCCCTATCCACGTACGGATATTCTCCGGCTTAAGGGTAACGGCCTTCGTCTTCGGGTTATACGTACCGACGAGGTCGACGTATGAGCCCGCCTTAGGGCCGGACGACTTCTCGAGCACGACGATGCGAAAGGCCGGGTCGTTCTTGCGGCCAATGCGCTGAAATCGGATCATCAACATAATGAAAGAGAGCGTACCAGAGCTAAGCTGTTTGGTCAAAAAATACAGCGAGCCACGGCAGGCCTATGTAAGGCCCCACAAGGCGCTTGCCGCAATCGAGTTGAGGTTCGTAATAAAAAAATGGGCCGGTTCCTTGTGGGAACCGGCCCGAGGTGGCCCAAACGGGCTGCTAGGGAGGATGCGTGCCCTACGAACTGGCACCCCATATTAATAGCACATACATCTTTATCTGGTAAAGTCTTTTCATGAACGCACCAACTCCGGGGACCTACGAAGGCCCCATCGTCATTACCCGCACGGGCAAGGGATTCTTCTCGATCGACCCTGAAAAGGATGATCTTTTCATCCCCGGCGAAAACCTCGGTGGCGCCTTTTCGGGCGACATCGTGAAGGTCGACCCGGCAGGCCTTTCGGCTCCCGACCCGCGCACCCGCGAGCGCCGTCCCCAAGGCAAGGTCGTGAAGATCGTCCGCCGCAGCCGCACGACGTTCGTCGGGACCCTCGTGCCCGGCAATGAGATTAACCAGAATCCCGCCGAGACGTATCTCATCCCCGATTGGAAGAAGATGTACGTACCCTTCCTCGTGCGCGGCGAGTCCCTCCCGCACGGGCAGAAGGTAGCCGTGCGACTCGTCGATTGGCCGCCCGAGGCGCACTTCCCGGTCGCTACCCTCGAGGAGATAATCGGTCCGGCCGGAGTCCACGAAACCGAGATGCGCGCACTCGCGCTCGGCTCGGGCTTCCGGAGCGACTTCCCACCGGGCGTCGTACACGAAGCGCGCGAGCTCGAGGAAAACGGCACGCGCATGCTCATGGAAGAGGCCGAGGCAGGCATCAAGGACGGCCGTCGCCGCGACTTCCGTGGCATTACCACCTTCACCATCGACCCGTTCACGGCGAAGGACTTCGACGACTCCCTTTCCGTACGCGAGCTTGAGAACGGGAATGTCGAAGTCGGTATCCACATCGCCGACGTATCCTTCTTCGTACGCCCCGGGACCTCGATCGACGACGAGGCGCGCGACCGTGCGACCTCCGTCTATCTCGTCGACCGTACGATTCCCATGCTCCCCGAGGTGCTTTCAACCGACCTCTGTTCGCTTAACCCGAACGAGGACCGCCTCGCGGTCGCCGCGGTATTCGAGCTCGATTCACAGGGAGGTATCGTAAATCGGTGGTTCGGCGAGACGGTCATCCACTCGGATAAGCGATTTACCTACGAGAACGCACAGGAAGTACTCGATAAGAACGAAGGCCCGTTCCTGAAGGAACTTACGCTCCTCCAAGAGCTTTCCAAAAAGCGTCGGGCGCGCCGTGAGAACGCCGGTGCCATCGCATTTGACACTCCTGAGGTGAAGATCGAGCTCGATGAAGCGGGCAAGCCAATTAACGTACACATCAAGGAACGCGTCGCGACCATGCTCCTCATCGAGGATTTCATGCTCCTCGCGAACGAAGCCGTTGCCGAGTACTTGGCTGAGAAAGTGAAGGGTACGAAGATGGAGTCTATCTACCGCGCCCACGACGTGCCCGATGCTGATCGCATCGCGAACCTCTCCGAATTCTTGAAGGTCCTCGGGTATACGCTCGAGACCCACGGCGGCAAGGTAAAGGGTGCGGACATTAACGCGCTCCTCGACCAGGTGAAAGGCAAACCCGAAGAGTACCTCATCAAGGTCGCGACGCTACGCTCAATGGCACGAGCTGCCTACACCACGAAGAACATCGGCCATTTCGGCCTCGCCTTCTCCTTCTACACCCACTTCACCTCGCCTATCCGCCGCTACCCCGACCTTCTCGTGCACCGCATGGTGAAGCACTTTGCAGAGCACGAGCCGATGAGCGATGAGGAGTTCGCCGCCTTCGACGAGCTCCTGCTCCACTCGAACGAACGCGAGGTATCGGCGACCGAAGCCGAGCGCGACTCAATCAAGATGAAGCAGGTCGAGTACCTTGAGGGCCGTATCGGCGAAGAGTTTGACGCCGTCATCTCGGGCGTATCCGACCGGGGCATGTACGTGGAACTGAAGGAGACCCGGGCAGAAGGCATGGCGCGCATGCGCGACATCGGCAACGACTACTTCTCGTACGACGAGAAGCGGTACCGGCTCGTCGGCGAGCGCACGAAGAAGCAGTACGCGCTCGGCGACCCGGTTCGGGTGAAGCTTCTTGCGGCGCGTGTCGCGGAAAAGGAACTCGACTTCGCCGTCGTAGAGAAGTAAACGGAACCGACCCATGAGATTTAAGAAACACCCTCCCACACCTGTTTGTGGGGAGGGTATTTTTTCATCAAATATTAAGGGTGCTTATGACCCCATTAAGGTATGGATGAGAGCCTGAACCAAGACCAGAACCTGAACGAGCCTATCATTGAGCAGCCGGGCCCTATTACGGATGCCTACCTCCAGCGCGATGTGCATCCAGACGACGTACCTGGCACGAAACCCGGGCACCAAGGGCCATACCAGCTCGGCGGTAATCCCCTCGCCGACTTAGACGAACAGGACCATACCGACTTCTGGTGCTACTCCTAAGCCCCTATTTTGCCACTGCAACGGCTTCGTCGAACTTAATGGACAGGAGCTTCGAGATGCCGTCATTCCCCATCGTGACGCCGTAGAGGATGCCAGCGCGGCTCATGGTCTCGCGGTTGTGGGTGATGACGATAAGCTGTGATTTCTTTGAGAGCTCGGCGATGAGGTCGCCATAACGGCGGCTGTTCGCTTCGTCGAGCGCGGCATCGGTCTCGTCGAGTATAAGGAACGGCGGTGGGTTCACCTGGCTCATGGCAAAGATAAGGGCGATGGACGTGAGCGCGCGCTCCCCGCCCGAAAGCTGCATGAGCGACTGCACGCGCTTCTTCGGCAGGTTTACTGAAATTTCGATACCCGGCTTCCCCTTCTTCGGCGCTGCCTGCGGCTCATCGTCAAGCGAGTCTTCAAATTCGTCCTCGGCTTCGACGGCGGCGAACTCTTCGAGCACGAGCTTTGCCGACCCGCCCCCGAACATAAGGCCGAAGTACTCGCTGAAAGAAGTGTTCACCTTTGCAAGGCCTTCGGAGAAGGTCTTCGCGAGTTCGGTTTCGAGGTCGCCGATAAGGCCGCGGAGCCCTTCTGCAGACTTAGCGAGGTCCTCAAGCTCGCGCGCGAGGAACTCATCGCGCGCGACCGAGTCCTCGTATTCTTTCTTTACGTCCTCCCCGCCCCCGCCGGCTTCCTCGACACGGATCTTGAGGCGTTCGAGCTGGCGCTTGCGCTCCTCCTGCGTCCGGCGCTCTTCTGCAGGCAATTCGGTAAGCGTCTCGAAGGAAAGCGCCGCAGTGCCCGCGAGCGCGACGGTCTCGCGGCGTTCGCGTTCGCATTCCTCGTGGAGGAGTTCGAGCTCGCGCAGGCGCCCGTCGAGGCGCGCAAGCGCGCCTTCTTCGCGCGCTTTCTCCTCGGCAAGCCGGAGGATGCGGTGGCGCTCCTCGCGTCCGGTCTCGTCGTACGCCATGGACGCCTCGCGGGCGTGCGCGAGCTCGACGCGTGTCTTGCTGATGGATTCGTCGAGCTCGCGTTCGCGGGCCAGGAGCCCGGTACGCTCGTTCTCAAGCACATGCACCTGGTGCTCTTCCTCGGCGAGGTAGTCGTCGTTCGGCAGCGCGAAGCGCTCGAAGAAGGCCTGGACCGTAGTCCTCAGCGCCTGGAGGGCGGCATGGAGGGTCGTTGCCGGCGCATGCGCCTCAAGCGCGGACTGCTTCTCGACTTCATCGCGAAGCGTGAGGAAGTCCTCGCGCGGCACCTTTACGTACGGGTCGTGCGCGACCTGGAGGCTCCGCTTCTTTGCGCTTTCGAGCGCGCCCTCATTCCGTCCCATGTCGCGGGAAAGCGAGGAGCGCTCGTTCGTGAGACGTTCGAGCTCGCGCTCGGCCTGACGGATCCGTTCGGCGAATTTGGCACCCTCGACATCGTTGGTCGTGCGCTCGTCAAAGGCGGTGAGCTCGCCCGACGCGACTGCAAGCCGTACCGCAGTCCCCTTCCGCTCCTCTTCGGCGCGCGTGCGTTCGGTGCGTATATACAATTCCTCGATGGCGAAGTACTTGCGCGAGGCGTCGACGAGTTCATGGCGGAGGCCTTCCGCGCGCTCGATGCGCTCGACCTGCTTCTTGAGGAAGCGGATGTGGGGGGCAAGTTCACGGCGGAGCCCCTCTACCTCGCGGACATTCTCCTCCGTCTTCTCGAGCTTCCGCTCCGCTTCCTGCTTCCTGAACTCAAAGACCTTGAGGCCGAGCGCGTCCTCGAGCATGGCGCGGCGCTCACGCGGATGCGAAAGGAGTATGCGGTCGGCCTCTCCCTGGGAAATGATATGGTGCCCCGTCTCGCCGATGTTTGCGGACGCAAGAAGCTCCTGGACGTCTCGGAGCCGTACCTTCGAACCATTTATGGCGTACTCGCTCGCGCCATCGCGGAAGACCGCGCGCTCAATTGTCACCTCGTCGAAGTCGAGCCGCGGGAAAATGCGGCGCGTGTTATCGAAGACGATCGTGACCGAAGCGCGGTTTGAACGCGGCGACGTGTGGGAGCCCGCCCAGATAAGGTCTTCGCTGCGCTTTCCGCGCATCGATTTCATGGACTGTTCGCCGAGTGCGAAACGGAAAGACTCCGCGACATTACTCTTCCCCGACCCGTTCGGACCGACGATGGCGGTCGTCGCATTCGAGAAGTCGAGGATGGTCTTCCGCGCGAACGATTTAAACCCGGCAATTTCAAGCCGCTTAAGCATTGGCTCCAGTATACCCTGCGCTCATCCGCTTCTGACCCCCATATGTACAAAAGACGCGCGGGTAAAGAAAAAGCCGCGGGTGGTGCCGCGGCTTTCAGTTACTCTTATGTGCGAGATTATGCGGCGACCAGCTCGATGCTCCGGAAGTGTTCCGTCCCCATCTGGGCAAGAAGCTTAGGCAGCTGCTCCAGGACTGCGTCGACCGTGAGGCGGGACGTAAGCCCATAGGCGGCGAGCAGGTCGTGAGGCACGTCCTTCCGCTCCGAAAGTTCATAGATGCCCGGCCCTTCGACGATTGCGTCCAGGCAGGTGAACATGCCGTGGGCGGTGCTGATACCCTCCTCCACGGCCTTCGTGAGCGTCGTGAAGTAAGCCTTACCCCTGAGGTGCCCGTGGTACACGGGCGGGAGCACGAGCACGTCGCTCTCCGTGAGCGGCCGTGCAACTCCCCCAAGGATGACGCCGTCTTCGACGTACGCCTCGACGAGAACGGCCAGGCGTACCTGCCGCCGGCCCGTCACGACTGAGGCGTAGGCGTAACGGAACCCGCGGAATCCGCGTTCCGAAGTGGAAACGTAGTTACGGCTTCTCGATTCATACCTTCCTTGGCTCATGCATTCCTCCCGTACGTAGCTGGTATCTATCCGTCCGCAGGATGCGGTACGGCAGCGCGGCAGTCAAGGCAAACAAATTAGGGTGTAAAAATGAAGGGCCGCGGCATGTGCCGAGGCCCTTCTCCCGCCCCACGTCACGGGGTGGTGAATTCGTTGTTGTAGGAAGGAGCGGCGACGGACATGGACGCAGCGTCCACATCGCCCGCTGCGGAGGCTGCTGTCCTTTCGGAAGCATGCAGGGCCACCTTTGAGGGTCCCGGCTCATCGAAGAGTGCCGTGATGCTGACGAGCAGCAGTACGACAATTCCCGCCACGACGAGCGCGCTGCGATTCGGAAGGCGCTCTGATTGTCCGTCGAGCCAATCTTCTATCTTGCGCATGGTCTTAATCCCCTCTGTCGGTTTCTGAAAAGATTATGCGCTTACGCATCGGTAAGTCAACGGGTGTCCATGATTTGTCGATTGCTCGGGCGTACTAAAATATCTCGAGCGCAGCGCGCGCTGCAGCCTGCTCGGCCTCCTGCTTTGACTGGCCCTCGCCGCGCGCGATTTCCTCCTCGATGAGGAACACGCCGACGGTGAAGCGCTTGTCGTGGTCGGGGCCTTCTTCCTTAAGCGTGCGGTAGAGAGGCGTGACGCTCCGGCGCTCTTGGGCCAGTTCCTGGAAGCGGCTCTTCGCGTCCTGCCATGAGCGCTCACGGATAACGCCGTCAATTTTCGCGTAGAGGTGCTTACCGATGAAGGCTTCGGCTGCGTCATACCCCTGGTCAAGGTATACGGCGCCGATGAGGGCCTCAAAGGCATTTGCGAGGATTATTTGGCGTGCGCGTCCCGTGTCCTTTGCTTCCCCGCGCGAAAGGAAGAGTAGGTCGTTAAGCCCGATGAGCTCGGCACTTTCGGCGAGCGAAACGGTATTCACAAGCGCGGCGCGGAAGGCCGTGAGGTCGCCTTCGGGCTTGTTCGGGAACTTATCGAAGAGGAACCGGGTGACGGCGAGCTCCAGCACGGCATCCCCGAGGAATTCGAGCCGTTCGTTATGCGCTCTGGCGTCCTTGTTCTCGTTCAGGAAGGAACGGTGCGTCAGCGCCTCTTCGAGAAGCTCCAGGTTATTGAAAGAAAGATTGAGGGCGGCGGCCCGTTCGGCGATGGTCATAGTCCGTATATACCTTTAGGTACCAGATAGAGCAAGGTGTGAAGCAACGATGGCATGTAGCGTTTCGAGGCAGTTAGACTTGGCCTAGCGGCCCGGAGCGCTGCCGAGAGGCGCTACATGCCGTTGTTGCGACCACCTACGAAACAACCTACGCCTTCGACTTCGCGCGCGCCTTGTCGAGAAGCTTCTGGACTGCGGCCGTGACTATAGGGAGCATGTCGTCATAGAAATTGAGGTCGAGGATATCCGGGAGGCGGAACCACTTCGCGTCATCGAGGCCGCCGCTTTTCTTGAGTACGAGGGTTTCGAAGTCGGCGCGCACGAGAAAGAACCAGACGTGCTTCCTGACCTTGCCCTTCTCGGGGTGCGAGGCGACGTACTCGTTCTCGCCCACCATCTCCTCGACGGTAGCGATAAGGCCGAGCTCTTCCTTTACGACGCGGGCGACCCCCTCCTCCGGGCTCGGGTCCTGCTCGATGTGCCCCTTCGAAAGCGTCCAGCGCCCGAAGACGTCATGGACGAGGGCGAGGTAGTACTGGCCTTCGTGCTCGGCGTAGGCGATAGCGCCGCCGAGCTTCTCGAGCGGCAGGTCTTCGCGGCGCACGCGGTCCTTCTTCCCCTTCTCGTCCTTGCCGGGTTCACCCATTTCCTTGTACACGGCGCCGAGGACGCCGTTCACGAAACGTCCGGACGAATCGCCGCCGAATATCTTGGCGAGTTCGATGGCCTCGTTAATGGCGACTTTCGCCGGGACTTGCGTGCGGTCGGCGAACAAAAGCTCGAAAAGCCCTATGCGGAGGATATTGCGGTCGACGGGCGCAATGCGCTCGAGCGGCCAATCGGGTGCGGCCTTCGTGATGACGAGGTCGAGGTCAGGGCGCTTGGCGATAACGCCGGTAAGGAGGGTTTCCATGAACGGCCGGTCCGCATCCTCCCCGCCGAACTCATCGACGTTGCGGGTGAGGATCTCCGTGACTGCAGCATCGGAGGCATGCGTAGTATCCCACTCGAAGAGTGTCTGTAGTACGACGGAACGGGCGAGGTGGCGGTTTGCCATGGAAAGAGCTGTTCCGATAGAGTAGCAACCGCCCGCAAATGCGCAACTGGCGCCGGGTGTGTACAACACAAAAGGGCGGCCATGAGGCCGCCCTTTTGTGCGTGGCGTTGTGGAGTTACGCCCCGCCGCCGAAGCCCGAACGGGCCTTGGCCTTTCCGCCCTTCGTGAAGCGTCCGAGGACACCCGACTTCTTCTCTTCCTTCTCGTTGTGGACCTCGGCCTGTGCGGGCTCGTTACGGAAGTCCGTATGGACATCCTCCTGCGCGCGCTTATCGAGGCGCTCCTTGCGCGCTTCGCGGCGCTTCAAGGTTTCGGTCGGGATGACCTGCTTGCCCCGGTACATGCCCGTCGTCTCGTCGAGGCGGTGCGGGAGACGGAGCGCGCCGGAATCCTTATCCGTCACGATAGAAGCGTCCTTGAGCGCGTGGTGGCTCCGGCGGTTCTTGGTATGGGAACTGGTGTGGCGCATTCGTACTGACATGGGAAATACCCTACCACAGGGCCTTATAAAAGGCGAGAGTGGGTGCTTCGGTTATTAGAAACCGGCTAGACGCTACGGCGCTACCGAAAAACCCGGGGACCCTAGTCCCCCACCCTCACGGGTCATATGGCCGGCGGACGCGAAAGCTCCGCCGGCTTTATATATAAATCGAAACACCGCCTCAGCCTAAGCTTTGGCGGTGATCGGAGATTAGGTAGAGCGCATGCGTGCACGACATGCAGCCGCCTGGATGGGCGTAACTGCCTTTCTTAGTCTGCTGCAGTTGAGGGCGAGCTCCCCTTTGACTTTCGGCATTCTCTGCGGGTCTGCGCCGCCCGCGCAAGGACATGCCGTACCCTCTTTGGGGTCAACGCAGTCGCCGAAACCCGCTTTTTTAAGGCGCTCTCCTTTGCGGACAGCAGTTTCGTGCTTGAAATCCCCAGTACATGCCGGGGGTTGGAATCCCGGTTTAATCTCCTCGACGCTCATACGCTTCTCTCCGTGAACGAAAGTCCAGAATCAGCTCATTGTTTACTCCTCTACCGGCACCAGGTCAAGCTCAGCGAGATGCACGTACGACGTGCGATGGTAGCTGCACGGTCCTAATTCGCGGAGCGCGCGGTAGTGCGCATCGGTCCCATAGCCCTTGTGTCGCTCGAAGCCATAGGCCGGGAAGCGCTTCGCAAGCCGTGTCATGTAACGGTCGCGCGTCACTTTTGCCGCGACCGAGGCAAGCATGATTGCCGGGATAAGGCCGTCCCCATGTATGACCGTCTCCTGCGCGTATGGCCGTGGCGCCTTAAGAAGCCCGTCGAGCCAGACCTTGCCGAGCGACGGGTCGGGCATGAGGCTTTTCACTCCCCTGCCGATGCCGCGCCGTACGGCATGCGTAATACCCTTCGTATCGATAATGCGGTGGCTGATGAGCTCAACGTGGTAGGCCACGTCGCCTGCGGCTGCTCGTTCGAGGAGGAGTCCAAATAACGTCTCGCGTGCCTTTTCCGTGAGCTTTTTTGAGTCGTTCAGCCCCGGAAAGGCTGCAATGAGGTCGAAGTCATCGGGAGCACGGACGCAGCCGACGGCCACCGGACCGGCTAACGGGCCGCGTCCTGCTTCGTCGACGCCAAGTACAAATGCCATACCAAAACTATACCGCAATCCCCAAGCGCTCGCTCTGGTATTCTGTACGTACGACATGAGCAAATTCGTCCACCTCCATACCCACAGCCACTACAGTTTCCTTGAGGCCTTACCGAAGGTCCCGGAGCTCGTTGCCGCCGCAGCCGCGGCCGGCATGCCGGCGATTGCGCTCACCGACACAGGAAACCTCCACGGCGCGATCGAGTTTTATAAGGCGGCAGCGAAGAAGGACGTGAAGGCCATCATCGGCACGGACTTATACATGGCGCCGCGCACGCGCTTTGATAAGGACCCAGTCCAGGACGCGAAGCGCACGCGCATCGTCCTCCTCGCAGAAAATAACCGGGGATACCAAAACCTCCTCAAGCTCGTTTCAGCCGGGCACGTCGAAGGCTTCTTCGAGAAGCCGCGCATCGACCGCGATATCCTGCGCGAACTCTCGGAAGGCGTCATCGCCATCATCCCGTCGTTTGCAGGCGACGTCGCGCGGCTTCTGGGCGCCGGCGACCGCGACGGCGCCGCTGCGGCGCTCGCCGAATACCAGAGCATCATGCCGGACGGCTCCCTCTTCCTCGAGATCTCGCACCACCCGAAGGTCGCCGGCCACGAGGATCGCATGAAAGAAATCATCGCCCTCGGGAAAGAGTCCGGGGTGCCGCTCCTCGCGCAGCACGATGTCTATTACCTGAAGCCCGACGACCGCGAGGCGCGCGAGGCCATGCGCCGCATCCAGCAGGGATCGAAAGGATGGAACGAGGAAGAAGACTTCTCCTTCGTGGACGAGAAGCAAATGGAAGCGTGGTTCAGCCACGTACCCGAAGCCGTGACGGAAAGCGGCCGCATTGCCGAGCGGTGTAACGTCACCTTCGAGCTCGGCAGCTGGGTCTTCCCCGAGTTCCCTATCCCCGAAGGCACGACCCATGAACGGCTCTTGCGCGAGATCACGTATGCGGGCATTGAACGGCGCGGCCTCGAGCGCACGCCCGAAGTCGAGACGCGCATCGAGTATGAACTCGAGGTCATCATCGGGAAGGGCTTCGCACCGTACTTCCTCGTAGTGTCGGACCTCCTGAACCACGCAAAGGAAGTCGGTATCCTCACGACGACCCGCGGTTCGGCGGCCGGTTCCCTCGTCTCCTATCTCGTCGGCATTACGAATGTCGACCCGCTCGAATACAAGCTTCCCTTCGAGCGCTTCCTCAACCCCGAGCGCCCGAAGGCGCCGGATATCGACATGGACTTCGCCGACAGCCGCCGCGACGAGATGATCCAGTACGCGAAGCAGAAGTACGGTGAGGATAAGGTGGCACAGATAGGCACGTTCGGGACGATGATGGCGCGCGCTGCCGTGCGCGATATCTCGCGTGCCCTCGGCCACGCATACGGTACGGGCGACCGCATCGCAAAGCTCATCCCCATCGGTTCCCAGGGCTTCCCCATGACCATCGACCGCGCGCTCGAGCTCGAGCCCGACCTCCAGTCGCTCTATGACGAGGACGAGGACGCGCGCGAGATCCTCGACCTCGCGCGCCGCATCGAAGGCTCAGCCCGGCACACGGGTGTGCACGCCGCCGGCATCGTCATTGCACCGACCCCCATCACGGAGTGGACGGCCGTGCAGGTTGACCAGAAGACCGGGAAAATCATTACCCAGTACGACATGCACGCCATCGAGGATGCCGGCCTCCTTAAGTTCGACTTCCTCGGCATCAAGAACCTTTCCATACTCGCGAATGCCGTTGCCCGCGTGAAGGAGACCCAGGGGCGCGCCATCGATATCGAGAACATCCCGCTCGACGACGAGAAGACGTTCGCCATGCTCGCGCGCGGCGAGACCGAGGGTACCTTCCAGCTGAACGGTGCCGGAATGACTCGCTACTTGAAGGAACTCAAGCCGACGACCATCCATGACATTAACGCCATGGTTGCCCTCTACCGCCCGGGCCCGATGGAAACGATTCCCGCGTACATCGAGCGCAAGTACAACCCTGCACTCGTTACGTACCTCGACCCCCGCATGGAGGAGTACCTCGACACCTCGTTCGGCCTCCTGGTCTATCAGGAAGACGTCCTCCTCACCGCCATCAAGCTTGGCGGCTACTCGTGGCTCGAAGCCGATACCTTGCGCAAGGCCATGGGTAAGAAGATCCCGGCCGAGATGGCCGCCCAGAAGGAGAAGCTGCTGAAAGGCTTCGAAGAGTACGGCCACCTCTCACCCGCCAAAGGCGAGCGCATTTGGAAACTCATCGAGCCGTTTGCGGCCTACGGCTTCGGCAAGGCGCACGCCGCCTGCTACGGCAAGGTCGCGTACCAGACGTCCTATATGAAGGCGAACTACCCCGTCGAGTACATGGCGTCCGTACTCACGGCCGACTCGGGCGATACCGATGCCATTTCCACCTTCGTCGCCGAGTGCGAACGCCTGCACATTCCCGTACTCCCGCCCGACGTGAACGAGAGCGGTACGGACTTCACCGTGGTCCCGGGCGACGGCAACGCCGCAGGCGCCATCCGCTTCGGTCTTTCGAGCATCAAGAACTTCGGCGAAGGCATTGCACACGCCATTCTCGACGAGCGCATGGCACACGGTCAGTACGCGACGCTTTCGGATTTCCTCGCGCGCGTTGCCGCAAAGAGTCTCAACCGCAAATCCCTCGAGTCGCTCATCAAGTGCGGTGCGCTCGACCGTTTCGGCGATCGCACCTACCTGCTCGACCACATCGAGGGACTCCTTGCCTTCCATAGGGACGCAACCCAAGAGGCGGCGCAAGACTCGCTGTTCGGCGCGATGGCGATGGCGCCGACGCTTCATCTCCCTGCCCCAAACGGCCAAGAAACGCCCGCAGCCCTTAAGCTCGACTGGGAAAAGGAACTCCTAGGTATCTACGTCTCCGGGCACCCGCTCGATGCGCACGGCGAGACCTGCGCGAAGGCGACGACCTCCATCAGCAAGGTACTTGAGGATCCGCAGGCCGGCTTCCCAATCATCCTCCCCGTTCTCGTTGCCGAAGTGAAGACGTACCTCACGAAGAAGGGTGAGAAGATGGCCTTCGTGCGCTTTGAGGATAAGACCGGCTCAATCGAAGCGGTCATCTTCCCCAAACTCTATAAGGAGCAGATGCCCGCCGTGCAGCCCGGCACCTGCGTACTCGTGAAGGGATCCGTATCCATCAGGAACGGCGAGACGACGCTTGCCATTGATAATTTGAAGGCGCTGTAGACTAAGCCGGGTCTTTACCGTATAGTCCACCCGGACCAATTCCCGGTCAGGGAGACTTTCGATGACTCTTTCAAGAAAACGCAGCTTCGGCGAGCGTGTATGGGGCGGCGACCAAACAACGGTCGACGAGGCGCGTGCAACATACGAGCACGACCCGGACAGGCAGCTTATCCCGTACGCGAGCGTGCTCTACAGCTTCCGGAACAAGCGTGTCGGTGCGACGTCCCTTGAACGGCTCTGCCCCGACCTACAAGAACGGGCAAAGGGGCTGCTGCTCATTACGGGCAACGTTTCGGACAAGCAGGGCACGGCCGACGACATGGACACCATTGCGACTCACCTTGCCTGGCTGAGCTACCGGCAAGCCTTCTCGTTTCCTGAGCGGCTCGCCTTGCGAAAGCTGGCGTGGGAGGTCGCCGAGAAGGGCTATGCGGTCGCGGCGAAGCTCACCCATCCGTTCCAGAAGCACACGCCGCTCCTGCTGCTGCTCACGCAAGCGGAGTTGCTTATGGGCGAGAAGCTGTATGCGCCGGCCATGGGACTGCTCGCCGGAGTCGCCAAGGCAGCCAAGCATGCTTCCGATCCGAACCAGAAGGCGCGGGTGTATCGCAAGCTCGGCATGCTGTACCGGAAAGCCAGCTTGCCGTACGGCATGCCCTCGCGCATGTATTACGGCTTCTGGCTGATCCTGCGGGCAGCCTGCCTGCGCGGCATCCCGCTCAACAACAGACTGAAGAGCATGGCTGCATTCGTCGGTTTCAGCCGGTAAGCCTTCCTGCCTCACTTCACGGCCGCCCCTCACCGGGCGGCCGCTTCTTTTATGTACGCGCCTGCGTGGTATTCTCGAACCATGGCAACACTCGAAGAAAAGCGCCACACCCTGGCCCACCTGCTCGCCGCAGCCGTGCTCGAACGCTTCCCGCACGCAAAGGCGACGATTGGCCCGGCTATCGATAACGGCTTTTATTATGACTTCGACTTCGCGGGAGGCGCGACCCCGGGCGAAGGCGACCTTAAGGCCCTTGAGAACATAATGCGCAATCTTCTTCCCTCTTGGAATGAGATGACCGGTGCTGAAATAGCGGAGGGCGACGCGCGTGCGCGCTTTGCCGAGAATCCCTACAAGCTCGAGCTTATCGACGGCATTGCGTCCGCAGGCGAGAAGATCACGCTCTACACGGCCGGCACCTTCACCGACCTCTGCCGCGGCGGACACAGCGAGGACCCGTCACAGGACATCGCCTCGGATTCGTTCGCGCTTGAGCGCATTGCGGGCGCCTACTGGCGCGGCGACGAGAAGAATACGATGCTCACCCGAATCTACGGCCTCGCCTTCGAGACGAAGGAGGAGCTTGAGGCATACCGCGTGCAACAGGAGGAAGCCAAGAAACGCGACCACCGCAAGCTCGGGAAGGAACTCGACCTGTTCGTTTTCTCCGACTTGGTAGGTCCTGGTATGCCGCTCTTCACACCGCGCGGCACGACCGTGCGCGGTGAAATAGTGCGCTACTCCCGCGAGCTTAACCGCGAACTGGGCTTCGGCGAAGTACATACGCCAAACGCGACCAAGGCCGAGCTATTCAAGACCTCCGGCCACTATGACCAGTACAAGGACGACATGCTTTCCGTCTCCTCGCAGTACGTAAAAGACGAGATGTTCCTAAAGCCCATGAACTGCCCGCAGCACACGCAGATTTACGCTTCGCGTCCGCGCTCATACCGCGACCTCCCCATCCGCTACGCGGACTTTGCCATGCTCTATCGCGACGAGCGCCCGGGTGAGCTCTCCGGCCTTACCCGCCTGCGCGCCTTCGCCCAGGACGACGGCCACATATTCTGCCGCGAGGAGCAGGTGAAAGACGAGCTCCTCAAAGTACTCGCCGTCATCAAGCGTGCCCTTGCCGTATATAAGGTTGAGTATTGGGTCCGTCTCTCGCTCCGCGACCCTGAGAAGAAAGAGGAGTACCTCGGTTCGGACGAGGACTGGGCACATTCGGAGCAAGAGCTTCGCGATGTGGTCGAGGAGGCCCAGGTGCCCCACAAGCCCGCGCTCGGCGAAGCGGCGTTCTACGGCCCCAAGCTCGACATCATCGCCGTGGATGCGCTTGGCCGCGAGTGGCAGATCTCGACCATCCAGGTCGACCGCATCCAGCCTGCGCGCTTCGAGCTCGAATATAGTGCGGACGACGGGTCGCGCAAGGCACCGGTCATGATCCACCGCGCGCTCGTGGGTTCACCTGACCGCTTCCTCGGGCTCCTCATAGAGCACTATGCCGGCGCCTTCCCTACCTGGCTCTCCCCGGTACAGGCACGCGTACTCCCCATCTCCGACAAGCACGCAGCCTATGCCCGCGAGGTACGGGACATGCTTGACCTCGTAAACGTGCGCGCTGATGCGGACGAGTCGTCCGAGTCCCTTGGCAAAAAAATACGCCACGCCAAGCAGGAGAAAATCCCGTACCTCCTCGTCGTGGGGGACGCGGAAATGGCTGACGGCACCTTGTCCGTTGAAAGCCGCGATAAGGGCAAGCTCGACGCCATGAAGGTCACGGACTTCGTAAAGCACATCACGAAGGAGATATTCGAACGTACGTAGTCATGCCAGGCGTACAGAAAACCGCCGCCCTTTCGGGCGGCGGTTTTCTTTTGAGGCAATGCCTCTTATCCGTTCACGACGGCGAGTGCGCGCGTAAGCGCAAGCTTCGTTCCGGTAACTCCGGCTGAGTAGCTGGAGTCGACGGCGGTCGCAAGCGAGCCGACGAGGCGCTCGAGGAACGTCGTGTGGCAGTCTGCAGTGACGCGGGCTACCTCAGGATGGACGTCAGAGCCTTCTACACGGGCGCGGTACGCGTCATCAAGGGCGCATACGGCCTGGGAGATGAAGTGTTCGCTGTCGAGGCCCTGGCGGTTCAAGGTGCGGACGGTACCGAAGACACGGTCGCGGTCGCCTCCAAGAAGTGCCTCGAGGAAGCCGACGATATCA
Organism: Minisyncoccota bacterium; assembly: GCA_036399335.1. Taxonomy (GTDB): domain Bacteria; phylum Patescibacteriota; class Minisyncoccia; order Phycocordibacterales; family Phycocordibacteraceae; genus C7867-001. The sequence goes on along the minus strand of DASWNF010000010.1, from coordinate 1,468 downwards.
TCCGAGTAGTGCGCTGCTTCGGGAGCTGCTGATGCGGCTACCGGAGCGGCTGCACGCGGCTGTGCCGTTGCTGCATGCGCTACAGGCTCAGGTGCCCCAGCGGGCTCAGGCGTGCGGTCGAAGACCATGCCTGACTCGCGGGAGAGTCCCTTTACGATATCGTCGATGGTGAGGTTACCCTGCTCGCCGAAGGACTTGAAGCCCTCGTGCGGCGAGTATACGGATGCGCGTGCACCGTGCGTTGCCGAGACCGGGCGTGCCGGCATGGCGGTCGCGACGGCTGCAGCATGCGCTGCGCGATGCATGGTCGGTGCTGCCGGAGCGGCAACCGAGAGCTGTGCACCGTGGCCGGCGTCAGGGGCGCCATGGCCGGATGGTGCAAGGCTGCCCCATCCAGGAAGGTCACCCGAGTGCGCGCCGTGGCCTGCGTGTGCGCCTGCCATGCGGCGGAACATATACGGCATGAACGTGAAGAGGACGAGGTACGCTGCGGCCGCGCTCCAGAGGATCAGCATGAGCCAGTAGAAGGCGGTGCCTGCGGGACCGAGGTCAAGACCGGTGTACGGGATCTCGGAAAGGTAGACGCTCGCGAGTGGCGGTTCAGCCGGGCGGGTCACCGAATCGAGGAATACCCGAGGGGCTTCATCGCGGTCACGGTTGCGGTTGCGGCTTGAGCCGCCTCCGCCTCCGCCTCCACCGCTATCGCGTTCGATGCGGACGGAGACTTCACAGTTAGGGTTTGCGGGAGCATTCGGCACCGTAGCGACATACGTCGTGTTCTCGTTGGGACGGACCGTAACGGAGCCGGTTGCTGCCGTGTGGGTACCGCCGCCATTATTGATGGTGATCGAGGAGGCATCTTCAGTCTTCCATGAGAGGACGACCTCTTCGCCCCGTTCGATAAGCGACTTATTCGCCGTGAGGTAGATACAGCGTGGGCTGACCTGGACCGTCGGCGGTTCGAGGCGGACGCTCGTCTGGCAGTTCGCACTGTTCTTACCGTTCGAGACGGTAGCAACGTACGTGGTGTTGCCAGTCGGGTTTACCGTGATTGAACCGTTGACCGGGATCGGCATGCCGTTCACCGTAGCCGAGTTCGCATTGCGCGACGTGAGCGTAAGGGTGACTGCCTGTCCTGCCTGGCTGATGACGGGCGGGTTCGCCGTAAGGGCGACACACTCTGCATCCGGTACTACGACGGGCGGTGGGACTTCAAGACGGACGCTCACCTGGCAGTTCACGCTCTGTGCGCCCCCCGAGACGGTACCGACATAGGTCGTGTTTCCGGTTGGGTTGACGGTGACTGAGCCGCTTGCTGCCGTGTGGGTACCGCCGCCATTGCTGATGGTGATCGAGTCCACGTTTTCCGTGCTCCATGAGAGTACGACCGGCTGTCCAGGCTCCGTGATGACCGTGCGTGACGCCGTAAGGGCGATACAGCGGCCCTCAGGTGCGGGTGGCGGAGGGG
>DASWNF010000009.1:0-95057 GCA_036399335.1 Minisyncoccota bacterium | reverse complement strand
AAGCGGACGGCGTGGGCGAGGACCACAAGCTCTTCTTCGTGAACCTCGGCGGCTATCACCCGGGAGTGTTCGAGGAGTTCCACAAGAAGCTTTTAATTGTCGCAGTGGATGAGGCAGCTGCGGAGGCTGCAGCGGAGGAGGATTCATTTTTCGAGGAAGGAATCAAGCTCCACGTCGACGACAAGCAGGCACTCGAAGAGTTCGGTGACGACGCCCCCCTTGAGGTCGGCGCATGGATAGAACCCCAAGGCTTCGTCCTTTGCCTCGAGAAGGTACGGTCTGGAAGTTCGGCGTATCCCGAACCGGTTATCACGGGGTACCATAAGGTGCCTTGAACCATCAGCCGCAAAGCATACATGGACCAACTTCGGTTGGTCCATTCTTTTTTGTGCGGGCAGAGTCGGGCTAGAACCCTCGCGTTACGAAATGCTATAAATGCAATGTTATAAGACTTATGTAGCTTGCACTTGGGTATCGGACAAGGTTTTAGATGCAATTGCCGATGATGATATGGATTAAGTAAGGTGACCTTCAATAAATCTTCGAATAGGGCCTTTTGAGTTGTAGTCGTCTATTATTGACCCGTAACCTCTTTCATAGGATTTAAGAGCCCTGTTTACACTGTCAAATATTTCTGTACTTTCAGCCCCCTCAAGAACGTCTATACCTCGTTCAGATTGTATCTTCCTATAGAGGTTGAGTCCCTTACCCCAGGCATCTCGCTCGCATCGCACAAACTCTCTTAATCCGTCAATTAAATCTTTATATCGAAATTTTAGGCCCACCTCCGCAGAATATTCCTTGGCTGCTTCTCGCCACTTCTTTTTAAATGTTTGAAGGAACCATCGCTGTTTTTCTTCTGATTCGTCCATCCACATAAACTCAGCGTTGTTGATGATGTCGCTTTCGATCTTCTTTATTACGAAACGGGATTCAATTCCTTCATCCCCATTATGTTCTGCATAATCTATCGCATGACCAATTTCGTGAAGTAAACCCAAGCGTCCTTGAACGGTGTCGATAGTTTCACTATTGAAACGCACCTCGTATATATTAGTTACCTCCCCGTCTGGGAGTGTGAACGTTTGGATGCCGCACGAAAACCTAGACTTTGGTTCTCCCCTGAATTCCACACCTTCAGGCACATAGTCATTCAACCTAAGCTCTTCTCTGTCATGTAACGAGATAAAAAGTTCTTGGCTGCCAACTTGGAGAGCCTGCCTATCTTCTGCCAGTCTGAATTTTGATTCCAATTCACGGGACTCGGGCTTAAACGCGCCCTCAAATTTGGGAAGCTGAGGCTCGGTTTTACGTACGAAATTTCTTAGTCCTTCAGACTCAAACATGCTTCAACTATATCAAAGATTTGTAGAGCGTTCTTTTCAAAGGCTTTCTCCTTCTAACTAGCGCTCTGTTAGGTTGTTAGATGCGGGCCACTCGGGTTCAGTACCAGCGTAACGAGATACGTAAGGGAATGTTAGAGAATTTCTTGAGAATTCTCCGGAGTGTCTGGGTCGCTAAGTAATCGCTCGTTTCAGAAGCAAGATGAAGATTCGACTCGCCTCCAAGTTAAAAAGGTTGAGTACATACTTGGCCAGTCGCCCGCGCGCCTTCCTCAGCCTACCTGTCCGTGGAAGAGAATTCTTGATCACTATGTCCTGAAGTACGTAAAGCTTCTCGACTCTTTTCTTGCGTACTTGAGAGAATTCTCCGATCAACTTCTCTACGCGCTTCCATTCGGTGCTTTTGAGTTGATTCAACAGTTCGGCGAAGAAAAACGCATCTTCCGTAGCGAAGGTAGTTCCCAGACCCAGTACGGGTAGCCTTCCGTGCGCGGCGTCTCCAAGCAGAACCATCCTTCCGGCGCAGGAGTGCGGAACACGTATTTCTTTGAGCCTAAACACTTTCGCGTTATCTCGATAGATCGGCCTGCACTCGGTGCCATACACTTGCACGAGCATCGTTTCCAAGTCCTTTCTCATCGAGTCTCTTCTGGCCAGGTAATCGGGTTCGGTGGTAAGGAAAAAGTGTGCGGTGATTGCACTCCCCGGCGAAGTCATTATGACCCCGGTCAGATTATTGATATTAAAAATTACATTTTCTTTTGCAAGCGCTGGGATTCGCTCCAGTTCCGCATATTCGACTGCGTAGCCCGAATCTAGAATTTCTATATCGTCAAAATATTGATCGCGGGTCGGTGAGTTGATGCCTTCGCATATAACTACCAAGTCATATGCATCCTTTTCGCCGGTGCTCAATGCGACAAAACATTGTTCGTCAGCTTTTGACGCCTCAGCAATGGTTGTATTGAGAAGCATGCGCCCCTCTATTTTCTGCGCTTCAGTAATGAGCATGTCTAGAAAGGCCTCGCGGTCTACAACATAGCCGAGATCTCTAAAAGAATAAAAACTTTTGGGAAAGGTTGCTTCGTTCAGCATCAACGTCTTCTCCAGCTTGATAAAGAGTTTTGCGTAATCACCGCGCGACAATAGCGTCCTTTTCAAAAGATCGTAGCCACAATTCCAGATTGTGATTACATACCCCACCGAGCGGAAACATTCGCCTTTTTCAATCAGCGTCACTTCGTACTTGCTTCGATCCAAATAGATATAGATAAGCAACCCTGCTATTCCAGCCCCAGAGATAAGGATTTTCTTTTTCGAGGTCATTTAGTGGCGGAGGGGGGGAGATTCGAACTCCCGATACCTTTCGGTATGCCGGTTTTCGAAACCGGTCGTTTCAACCACTCACGCACCCCTCCTGGTTGTATAACTCGGGTATCCTAGCATTTTTGCCCTGGAAAATGTAGGATGTGCGAGTGAACCCAAGCACACGCTTGGCGACAAGGCCCCATCGTCTAACGGTTAGGACGCCCGCCTTTCACGCAGGAAATCGGGGTTCGATTCCCCGTGGGGTCACCAAATTAGTTGAATCGAGGAAATAGACACTATACAAAAAGGCCCACCAACACGGTGGCTGATGAGCCTTTCCGTTGTTAGTGGACCGAGGGTTACCCGAGCGTAGATTCGATGAGGTTCGACCGGTTCCCGAGAGCCTGCGCTTCTTGGCGCAAGTTGCTGGCGTCGCGCCGAATTTCACGGACTTTCATGCGAATACGGTGCTCGAAGAATCGACGCCACCTCTCGGGAGACGCCCAGCCGAGGCAGAACTGCTCGAATTCGGTATCGGTCAGCTCGCCGGACGGATAGTCTTCCTCGAGCCATTGCAGCAAGCTGGAGTAGGGGTGATTCTCGTACCGCGAGTCGTGAGAGAAACCCACAACCACGTTGCTCGGCGAGAGAGTTATTTCACCCCATACTCGTCTCGGGATCGCGATGTGCTGAATCCCATCCCTTTCGACAACCCCGAACGAGACGGCAGCGTTGAAGCCAGGCAGTTCCATCAAAGCCTGCAAGGCGCCGCGAATTGCATGCTGGCACGGTGCGGTGTACAGATGCTCACCGTTATAGATGGGACGAGCGAGCATCTCTTCGTCGAGAAGTACACGCATGTCGAGATCCACCGAATTGTGGCGGATATAGAGGCCATGGTGGCCATTTGTCAGATGTACAGTACCCATCGAAATACTCCTTTCGCTGATTTCTGAGGGTATGTGGACATTACAACATATGTCTATTAGTGTCGAGGCTCGGTGGCACCAATGTCATTTCTAATCCCTTATGGCAGTATTTAGACTATGCAACATAAGGTAGTCCCCATAGTCATTGGAATGCAGTGATAAGAAAAACCCACCGACTCGGTGGCCGGTGGGCCTTCCGTCAGTGGGCGCTTATTGCTAGCTCCGACCACACCTTGTCGAGATAGGAAGAAGGATAATAGATAATCTGATCGCCACGCTCAGAAGCTCCATCCGTTCCCCCGCTTCCCATACCGTACAGGTTCCACTCGTCATCCCAGATGGGACTGCCAGAGAAACCTGGCCTGGTATAGAGCTGGGCTAGGCGCAACTCTGAGTATCCGCGCTGGCGTAGCTCGGCGATACGTTCGGTGTCATCCGCCTTCACTAGTTCGCGCGGATGCTCCTCGTCCAGATGAAAAACCCGATCCTCGTATATCCTCATACCCGCCTTCTGGGCGAAAAGGCTGATCGGATAACGAGTTTCCCCGAGCGTATTTTTCGCGTTGTAGACTGTCGCAGGGAGCCACATTTCGTCCTCTGGCCTTCCGAAGCTGACCGGGTTAAACCCAGGAACGGCCGTGGCTACCAGAAACACTATGTCATCAGCGCCATGGGGAAAAAGAAACCACTCCTCGATATTCAAGTCCGCCGAACGATCAAACAAAGCGAACTCGTATGCCTGTGGGTTCCGCTCTGGCAATAGGACGTGTTTGGCTGTTGCCACGACCAGCTTGCGATCCGAAAGAACTCGATAAATGAAACCAACTGACCTTCCCCTGGGGAAGGTGGAGCGCCGAGTGATGGTGACCACGGGCGCTTGTTTCCCATTCAGGAATGCTTCTTCGACTCCTGGTTTGCGCTCCATGTCTTCCGTCACTTCAACCTCCTGTACTTTAATGGTTACGGTCATTATTAGAGCACTTCGTATGAAGTTAGTCTACAGTCGCTGCGAGCGACCTCCCAAATACAAGCCAGCTATTAAGCTCCCACACGAGCTGGTTCCAATTCCGGCTTTCTGGCTACCAATTCAAGAAAAGCTATTTTGTTGGTACAACGCGAATTAGGTTTTGCAGCAGTACGCGTAGTCGCTCTGCATACTGTGGCGGAAGTCCCCACCTCCTCACGTCTATCTCCTCTAACGTACGCAACCTGAAGGTAGAGCTTTCTTCGGGTGCATGCATGTCAGCGATGCTATAGATGCCCGAGTTAAGGCGCGTAAATTGGTTATGAGTCTCCTCGTCACTTCCGAAAAGCAACTTCTCTACGCTGGCTTCGTAAAAGGCATCGAGACAGGTTTTTACCGCATTCACGTATGATCGGATTTCTACTCGTTCGGGTGGAGGGATAAAACCGACTGATGCGTGTGCGTCTTTCACCATGTGTTGCAGCTGTAACCCGAAATCCCACGTAGTGTTAAGCGCCGCAACAGCTCGCGTAGCCCTGACTTCCGCGAAGATGGCTTCGTCCGCTTCTTGGTCCTTGTATCGGCTAACAAGATCCATGACCTCTTTCCTTGCGGCTTCAATATCCAAACTTGTGAGCTTCGCGTAAGCAGCTTGGAACGCACTCAGAACCTGATCCTCAAAGAGGGCAACCACAGGGTCAACGGTATCCCGCTCAAGCCCGATTAGCTCATGTCTTGAGACCGGAAGGTTGCCGGACGTTCCCATATCTTTCTCCATGGTCATAGGTCAATCTTAACGTGCTTTAAGTCCTTCCCAAACACCACTTGCTGTTGAGCGGGAGCCCAAAGCGCTGAGTTTTTCCAGGACCTGGGAAACGACATCCCCTGTTTCTAATGACGGAGAATTAGTGGTACTATCGCGGCAGAACAGAAAAAAGACGCCATAAAGCAAGAATTTAAACCCGTGAGGAGATTGAAATGAAGAGAAGATTGTTTTTGCTAGCGGCCGCAGTGATGCTCACCGCCACCCCGGCTGTCGCCAGGGATCGCGACGACAGCCGCTATTGCGGCTTCGTGCTTAAAGAGCAGGGCGAGATCCTGCTCTTCAAACTCGGCCGGAAGGAAACGCTGGACGACCTCCCTCCCGAGCTCCGCCAGACGGTGGAGTGCGGAACGGAAATGCGAGAACTGCGTCGGGAACTCAAGCGCGCCGAGACTGCGGAAGTGATACGCAGGACACGGCTCTTCAATCCGCTTCGGTTCCCTCCCCGGCCGTTCCCGCGCATTCCGCGCAACTTCTCCCGTCCCGGCGGCTGACGATCTACAGGCTTTCCCGAGTAGCCTTTAACGGGAGCCCAGAAACTTCGTGTTCTGGGCTCACTTTTTAACTAGGGTTAGGCTGGTGTCTCTCCAAAAGGCTCACTGTGCGTTGCTAACGAACTCCAAACTAGCCATCTCTAAATCGCTTCGTACGATATGACGATGCGCTGCCCGTCCTTGAGGATGGTGTTCTCGTAGGTATCTACCTCCGTTCCGTCTACGGTCATGCGTACCCGGTGCGTGGCGTCAGCGCGGTAACTGAGCACCTGCCCCTTATCGAAGGGCTGCTCCCATACGGCAAAGAAATCACCGAGGGTGAAGTCACGCTTCTCAGGACTCTCGACGTGGATGACGCCGTCCGGCGTGTGGGTATGGATTGCGGTCATGCAGGTAGCCCTAATGCCGACATTCTCGGGCACCGGCACCTTCTCGCCATTGACCACTATCTCAAGCACCGGATGGATATGCATGCCCTGGGTCATCTCACGGTCGCACGTAAGGGCGACCTCTCGCGTCGTGCGGTCGGTCACTATCGGCTCTGTAGGGTTCGTGCGCATGCTGGCAAAAAGGAGCACGCCGCCCACGAGGGCGATACCTATGGCAATAAATATAAGGCTTTGTTTCATCATGGGTAAAAGCATACCACTAACGGAAAAAGTCGCTGCTTAATGAAACGCTCACCTAAGCTCATCTATGCTTACTGGGTGCGCAGAAATAAAAACAACTGATATGTCTACTATCGTAAATAATCCAAACGGTGGGAACGATAATGGCGCAGGAGGATGGATTATTGCCGCTGTGGCAATTATCGTTCTTCTTCTGCTTGCGTTCTTCCTCTTCGGAGCTGACGACGCGGACGAGGCCCGCGACGCGGTCCAGAACATCCCGCAGCAGGTTGAGACCGGTGTACAGAACATCGACATCCCCTCTCCGGTAACGAACACGTTCAACAGCACCACGACAACCGTTACCTCCACCACCACGCCGCGCTAATAAAAAGCACGCCGTTGTAAAAGCCCCGGGCGCGAGCCCGGGGCTTTTACAATACGTAAGTAATAAGAAAAGCACCTCCCTCGGGAGGTGCTTTTCTTATACTGGCCTTGCGGCTACTTACTCTTGTTGAAGTGGCTTACGCACTGGCCCTGGTTCTTGAACGAAGGGTTCGAGAAGTCCTGCCAACCGCCCTTCTTGCACTGGTCAGCGCTGGTAGGCGTGGTCGTTGCTGGAGGGGTAGGCGTGAAGTTGTAGATGGTGCCGTCGATAACTACGTTATCGAAGATTACGGTCTGCTCAGCGTCAGTTGCCGCCCACCCTGCGTCAGCGACGAGCTGCACGCTTACGACAGGGTACGAGCCGTATGCGGCGAGCGCGTGCTCATAGGTGTCATAGAACGTACCGCCTGCAAGCTGTGACGTGTCGATGCTGCGGGCATCCGAAAGGAGGTCGCCCGAATTCGTCCACGTGTTAAGTGCGCAGTCCGTGTAGTTAGGCTGCGGGCCGAGGTAGGAGAAGATGTTCTTTATACCGCTCCCTGTGTCGACGCGAACCTGGAAGCGCGGTGAACCGCCCATGCAGCCATCATCCGTGACATTATAATCCGTGCTTAGGTTTCCGAGGTCGGCAAAGGTCGTGCCTGCAGGGACTTCGAATACGGCGACGCCGTAGTCGTTATCGGCTGAGCTGTCTCCCGTCTGGGATGTGAGGGTCAACTGTCCGTCATTAATAGTGGCACCGCCAAGGTACGTCGTAGCACCAAAGGCCGTTGCTGCGAGTCCAAAAAGAACGATAAGCCCGATGGCCGCGAGTAAAACTGACTGTCGTTTTGCGATCATAAATGTAACTTGTTGAATTAACCTGGTAACTGATAATGCATTACCCTACCCTAAAGCCCCTGTAGTAAATGTGAATGTACGCTGGATGAATTCACGCTTCCTACCGGGCGTTCTTTCCTCCTGACTCGCGGTGGGAAGTACCGGCCTTCCCTTTGCCCTGCACACGTCCGGCCTTCCCCGGCTTCCCGTCAGGACCTTCGCGCTTGCTCTGTTCCCGTGCCTTCTTATCGGTGCGTGGAAATGTTTTTTCGTTTGGCATACCGCCATACTGGGACAATGTGGCTGAAAGGAGCGTGAAATGGTCGGGGCTAGAAATCTGGGGTAGGTTGGTGTATCGTGCTAAGGCTCTGCGCGGTTAGCTCAGTTGGTAGAGCGCGTCATTGACGTTGACGATGTCAGGGGTTCGAGTCCCTTACCGCGCACCATCCGTTTCTAATCCACTTTTCACCTGCGGCGTACTACCGTAGAGTGGACATACATGAACCCCATATATCGCATCTTTCTCGTGCCAGTGCTTTTATCAGTCCTCCTCCTTGCGGGCATTTTCGGTTATCTCGGGCTCGGCGCCTTCCTCGTCGCGCTCCTCCTCGTCGTCCTTGAGGTTACGCTCTCTTTCGACAACGCCGTCGTAAACGCAAAAGTGCTGAAGCGCATGGATCCCGTGTGGCAGCAGCGCTTCCTGACCTGGGGCATTCTCATCGCCGTATTCGGCACGCGCGTCGTCCTCCCTATCCTGATCGTGGCCGTGAGCGTCGGCATGTCGCCCTGGGCGGTTTCGGTACTCGCCGCCACCGATCCTGAAGCGTACGGGCACCTGCTTGAGGGCGCGCACTATGCGATTGCTGCCTTCGGCGGGATGTTCCTCCTCATGGTCGCCCTGAAGTACTTCCTCGATGTGAACAAGGACGTGCACTGGATCCAGGTCATCGAGCAGCACGTCTCGAAGTGGGGCCGCATCGAGGCGGTTGAGATCGCGGTCTCACTCTTGCTCCTCGTGGTCATCAGCATGTTTGTACCCGCGCACGGGGTTACGATCCTTACGGCGGGTATATTCGGCCTCATTACCTTCGTGCTCGTCGAAGGGGTGGCGAGCGCATTTGCCGTTGAGGGGGAAGAGTCGAACGTAGCAGAGGGTGCGGCTGCCGGCGGACTGTCGCTGTTCCTGTACCTCGAGGTGCTCGACACCTCTTTCTCACTCGACGGCGTCATCGGGGCCTTCGCTATCACGAACCTGCTGCCGGTCATCATTGTCGGGCTCGGTATCGGTGCATACTTTGTCCGTACCCTCACCATCTACCTCGTCCGCCAGAAGACGCTTGAGAGCCTCGTATACATTGAGCACGGCGCGCACTGGGCCATCTTAGGCCTTGCCCTCTCGATGCTCGCCTCGCTCGTATTCCACCTCCCCGAAGTCTTTATCGGACTCGTCGGCATCATCTTTATCGGTGCCTCGGTCTACTCTTCCTTCAAGGAACGGCGGGCTGCGCTCGCGCGCACGGCACCCTAGTTGACCTAGGCCCAGGAGAGGTATAATTAAGGCGGACCCATGTGGCCCGCCTTTGTACAACACACTCGGAAGGACACTCACCATGCGTACGGTATTGGTTGCTGCGGCGCTTCTCGCGTTCGCTGCCTCCCCAGGACAGGCCCAGGGCAAGAAGAATCCGCTCAGCGAACTCCGGGGCATGACGCACGCCGGTTGCGAGCTCGACACCAAGGAGTCGACCCCGTCGAGCCTCTTCTACAAGTGCGACAACGAAGCGAGCTACAAGGCGCTCAAGGCCAAGGTGAGCGGCGTCATGGGCTACAAGGCCGGCCGCACGAAGGATAATACGCGCCTGGTCTACCAGCTCGTCCGCGGCTAAGCCGCTTGGCCGCCTGCAAGGGGCCTCCGCAATCGTTTTTGCGGAGGCCCCCTTTCTCATTCGCTTCTCATTGCTTCCCTACCTTACCCCTTTAGATTAGAGTAAACGACATGACTTCCCCCAAGACCCTCATCCTCTACCACGGCGGCTGTCCCGACGGCTTCGGCGGCGCATATGCTGCCTGGAAAAAGTTCGGCGACCAGGCCGAATACATCCCGCTCCATCGCGGTGTGCCGGCGCCAGACGCCATCGACGGTAACGACGTATACCTCATCGATTTTACGTATACGCGGGATGTCATGGATGACATCCTTGCGCGCGCAGCCTCGGTCATCGTCCTCGACCACCATGAGGGCGTGCAGGATGTCGTCGAGGCGATGCCCGAGTACGTGTACGACAGCGCTCGCTCAGGTGCGACCATTGCCTGGGGGTATTTCCACCCTGGCGTACCCGTCCCCAAACTCCTAAGCTACGTCGAGGACGACGACATTTACCGGTTCACGTTCCCGGAAACGAAGCCGCTCCTTACGTACCTGATCATTCAGCCGCTCGACTTTGTCGTTTGGGATGAGATAGCACGTAAGCTAGAAGACCCGACGGAAGGCGCGATAATCCTGGAAAAGGCGGCTGCATACCGTGAGTACTTTGAGCACTTGGCCGAGCAAGCGGTCGAAAAAGCAAATCTCGTATCGTTCGAGGGCGAAGAAATCTACTTTGCGAATTCCCACCCGCACAAGACCATGAAGTCGCTTATCGGAAACTTGCTCGCCAAGAAAAAAGGGCCTTTCGCGCTCGTGGTCTCTGCACACCCGAACGGTTACGGCGTATCAATCCGCGGTGACGGCACGGTAAACGTAGCTAAGATAGCTGAGAAATACGGCGGCAACGGGCACCCCAATTCCGCAGGCTTCCTAATACCCCGCGAAGGGCCGTTCCCTTGGGAAATAGTCGAAACGAATGAGGATACGGGCAATACAAAAGCCACGAACCCCTAACGGTCAGTAGCCCTGACTACGTATGCGAATCCTGGCCATAGAAACGAGCTGCGACGAAACGGCGATTGCCATCGTCGAGGGGACAGTGGCCGAAGGCGGCACGTCTTTCACTATTCTCGGGAATGCCCTCCTCTCGCAAATAGAAGTACACCGCGAATACGGCGGCGTGTACCCCATGCTCGCGAAGCGCGAGCATGCAAAGAACCTCGTACCGCTCCTTTCTGCGGCGCTCGAAGAAGCAGAGATGCTCCGGAAAGACCTGCAAAGCATCCCTGCCGACATTGAGTCTGCGCTTGGCACACTGCTTGAGCGCGAGGGCGACCTCGCGGGTGCGCTCCTCGCCATGCTGCGCGAGTACGGGGTGCCGGATATCGATGCCATTGCCGTGACGGCCGGCCCCGGGCTCGAGCCCGCGCTTTGGGTAGGGGTTAACTTCGCAAAGGCGCTCGCGCTCGTATGGCACAAGCCGCTCATCTCGGTAAATCACATGGAGGGGCATTTGCTCGCAGCGCTCTTACAAGAACAAGAAGCTAACGCATATCTCCTTCCCGAGACGTCGCTTCCCTTGCTCGGCCTCCTCATCTCGGGCGGCCATACGGAAATAGTCGAGATGACCGACTGGCTCGAGTACCGGCTCGTCGGGCAGACGCGTGATGATGCCGTGGGCGAAGCCTTCGATAAAGTCGCGCGCATGCTCGCGCTTCCCTATCCGGGCGGCCCTGAGATTTCGCGGCTCGCAGAGAGGGCGCGCGAGCGCGGCGGCGCCAACCCGTTCACCCTTCCGCGCCCCATGCTTACGAGCGACAGCTGCGATTTCTCCTTTAGCGGCCTTAAGACGGCCGTGCTGTACCTCGTGAAGGATAAAGAACTCGACGAGACGGAGAAGGAGGACATGGCGCTCGCCTTCGAGGAGGCCGTTGCCGACGTACTCTACGCGAAGACCGTGCGGGCTATTGAAGAGACCGGCGCGCTATCGCTTGCGATTGGCGGTGGCGTCTCGGCTAACGCGTACATAAAGCGGGTATTCTCGGAAAAGCTCCCCGCCGACCACCCTGAAGTCTCGCTTTCCATACCAGTGCCCTTCCTTACAGGCGATAACGCCATCATGATCGCGCTTGCCGGATACTTCCGGGCGAAGCGGGGCGAATTTGCAGATGCGGACGGGCTCATTGCGGACGGCAATCGCGCGCTCGGTACCCGGCTTAAATAACGCCGTAACTCTGCTATATTTGGGCTACATGGACGAGAAATTCCTTAAGCCGTACAACCCGCTCGAAGCCGAGAAGCCTATCTATGAGCGCTGGGAAGAAAGCGGGTACTTTAACCCGGACAACCTTCCGGGCGAGCGAAGTCGGGCATTCACCATCGTGATGCCCCCGCCAAACGCGAACGGCAACCTCCACGCCGGCCACGCGCTCTTCATTACCCTTGAAGACCTCTTCATACGCTTCCGCCGCATGCAGGGATATAAGGCGCTTTGGATCCCGGGCGCAGACCACGCAGGCTTTGAGACCCAGGTCGTCTACGAGAAGAAGCTCGAGAAGGAGGGTCGCTCCCGCTTCCAGATGGACCCGAAGGAACTCTATGAGGAGATCCTCGCCTTTACGCTTGAGAATAAGAAGAACATGGAAGGCCAGGTGCGCGCGCTTGGCGCTTCATGCGATTGGTCGCGTGAGAAGTTCACCCTCGACCCGGACGTCGTGACCCGCGTGCAAGAAACCTTCGTAAAGATGCACGGGGACGGGCTCGTCTACCGCGGCAACCGCATCGTGAACTGGTGTTCGAAGCACCAGACCTCCCTCTCCGACATCGAGACCGAAAGCGTCGACGAGCCGTCGAAGCTCTACTACTTCCAGTACGGCCCGTTTGAGATTGCGACGGCGCGCCCCGAAACGAAGTTCGCCGACAAGTACGTCGTCATGCATCCGGACGATGCGCGCTATGCAAGCTACGAACACGGCCAGAAGCTCACGGTGGAGTGGATTAACGGGCCTATCGAGGCGACGGTACTCAAGGATGAGGTCATCGACCCGGAATTCGGTACCGGCGTCATGACCATTACCCCCTGGCACAGCCAGGTTGACTTCGACCTGGCTAAGAAGTACGACCTCCCCATGGAGCAAATTCTCGATTGGCGCGGAAAGCTCCTGCCTATCGCAGGCGAGTTCGAAGGCATGAAGATAGCCGAGGCGCGGGAGAAGATCGTCGAGAAGCTCCGTGCGAAGGGCCTCGTCACCCGCATTGACGAGTCTTACCGACACGTCGTAAAGCGCTGCTATAAGTGCGCGACCTTGATCGAGCCCCAGGTTAAGGACCAGTGGTTCGTGAAGATGGCACCGCTTGCCGAGAAAGCGCTTGCGGCCGAGGCCGCCGGTGACTTCCGTTTCGTGCCCGATAACGAAGCGAAAATATTCCGCCACTGGATGGAAAATGTCCTCGATTGGAATATTTCCCGCCAGATTGTCTGGGGCATCCAAATCCCCGCTTGGTTCCGCGGGCGCGGCACCGCTGCCGAAGAGGTAGTGGCATCCCTCGAACAGCCCGAGGGTGAAGGCTGGGAACGCGACGCAGACACCTTTGATACGTGGTTTTCTTCCGGCCAGTGGCCGCTTATGGTCACTGGGTACCCGGACGGTCCTGACTACGGCGCGCACTTCCCGACTGACGTCATGGAAACCGGCCGCGACATCATCTTCTTCTGGGTAGCGCGTATGGTCGCCTTTAGCCTGTACCTGACGGGCAAGGCGCCCTTCCACACCATCTACCTTCACGGCCTCGTGAACGACGCGAACGGCAAGAAGATGTCGAAGTCGAAGGGCAATGTCATCAACCCACTCGAACTCACCGACAAGTACGGCACGGACGCGCTCCGCATGAGCCTCGTCGTCGGGAATACTCCGGGCACCGACCTCGCGCTCCGCGAGGATAAGGTCAAGGGCTACAAGCACTTCGCCAACAAGCTCTGGAATATTGCGCGCTTTGTCCTTGAGAATACTGAAGGCGCAGACCTCACCGCTCCGCTTACGGATGCCGACCAGGAACTTCGCGCCGAACTCGACGCGCTTGCCAAGGACGTAACCGCCGACCTCGAGGCATACCGCATCTACCTTGCCGCCGAGAAGCTCTACCACTATGTTTGGGACCGCTTCGCTGCCGTCATCCTCGAAGAATCAAAGCCGCTCCTCCAGGGCGACGACATCGCTGCCAAGGCGTCGCGCCAGGCGCTTCTCCTGTCGCTCCTTACCGACTCCCTGAAGCTCCTCCATCCCTTCATGCCTTTTGTCACCGAAGAGGTTTGGGGCTCGGTACCGGGAACGGATGGCCTCCTTATGGTCGCCCCTTGGCCCTCAGCTCCCACTGCCTAATCCCCCGCATACGGGGCATGGACGGGCTATACTTAGGCGTACCGGCCCTCTATGGAACTCCTCCAGACCCTCCCGCTCAGCACCATCGGTTACGCCTTCCTGGGCGGCGTGCTGCCGCCGCTCGTCTGGCTTTACTTCCTCCTCAAGGAGGACGAGCGCTGCCCCGAACCGCTGCCGATGCTGGTCATCGCCTTCGCCGCCGGCATGCTCGCCATACCGCTCGCCCTGCCGCTCGAAGCCCTCGTGCGTGATTTTGCCCGGCTCACGTATGCCGAATGCCGCGGCGGTGCGCTCTGCATGCCCATCATCCTCGGCTGGTCCATCGTAGAAGAGACACTTAAGTACGGTCTCGCCGCCCTCCTCGTCCTTTGGCGGAAGGACGTCAACGAATCTGTCGACCTCGTCATTTACATGCTGACGGTTGCACTCGGCTTTGCCGCCCTCGAAAACGTCCTCTTCCTCGTCGTGCCGTTTGCAAGCGGCGAAGTGCTCTCGGGGCTTGCGACCGGCAACCTCCGCTTTATCGGCGCAACCCTGCTCCACGTTATGGCCTCATCCGTCATCGGTTTCGCACTCGCCTTCTCCTTCACCTATTCCAAACCGGTCCGTGCCCTCTGCGCCGCAGCAGGACTTATCCTTGCTATCGCATTGCATGCTGTGTTCAACTTTTTTATAATCCAAGGAGACGGCGCCTATACGTTGTACGCATTCCTGACCGTCTGGACTTCGGCAGTCGTATTTTTCGCTCTCTTCGAGGCCCTGCGCTACTTCAGGTATCGCAATTTACCAAAGAACACTTGCTAGCAACTTCATTATGAAAAAGCGCTCATTCTTCGATCGCCTCTCGGGCTCTGCCCCAATCGACGACTACGATGCCTTCGACGACGACGTTGCACCCGCATACGGCGTACGACGCGGCGTAACGGGCACCTCATCAGCCCCATCCGCAGTCGCCGTAAACACATACGCTGCCCACGAGCCCGACACTGCCGAAGGGCAGCTCCCCGTTGACGTATACCAGACCGAGAACGAGATCGTCGTTCGGGCCTTCGTCGCCGGCGTTCGTCCTGACGACATCAACCTTTCTATCAGCCGTGACATGGTCGTCATCGACGGCGTGCGCGAGGAGCGCGACCAGGTCTTGGACCACGACTACATCAAGCGCGAGCTTTTCTGGGGCTCCTTCTCCACCACCATCCTCCTGCCCCAGGAAATAGACGTTGATAACGCGACGGCAAGCGCAAAGGACGGCCTCCTTACGCTCGCCCTCCCGCGCCTCGATAAGTCGCGCCAGACAAAGCTCAAGGTTAAGGCGGGCTAGCCGCATCCGCCTTCGCACAAAGCCTCCGCATAGTCGGAGGCTTTTGCTATCGCACACTCGTATAGAGCCGGGGCGGCACGGACACGTTCACGACTTCAAAACGGAGCCGGCCGATTACCTGCCCGTCGAGGGTCTCGATGCTTACGCGCCACGTGCCGGGTTTAGGGTCGCTCTTTTCCGAGTAGCCGCGATAGCCTTGCTTACGGCCTCCTGAGAGGGTGAAGGCGACGACCGATTCGGTCACCCACGCACCGCGTGCAGGGTCGTAGCGCTCCCAACGATGTATGACGTTCTCGGAGAAGGCTGCCGGGGCAAAGACGGCACCGTACGCGTAGAGTGGCGTGCCGGGCACATGATGTACCGTACGCTCAAGGAAGCGCGACCAGCGCCCTGCGCCCTCGTGCGTCACGACGTAGCCGTCAGGCGTACGCGTGATGCTGTGGTATACGCCGCTCTCCATAAGAGTAAGCGGTATCGGCGGTACCAGGCCGCTATAGTAGAGCCCGACCACAACGGCAACGATGCCGGCTGCGCCGCCGATAACCTGCCAAAGCGTAGACGAAAACTGCTGTCGACTAAAGAGTGCAAGTACGCACATGAAAAGCGCGAAGAAGAGCACGGCAAGCGTCGTGCTCCAGAGGAAGACCCATGGCGCGAGCACATGCGTATAGAGCGGCATGGCAAAAATGAGGTACGCGTAGAGCGCAAAGAAGAAGAGTATGCCCTGGAATACCAGGTGCGAGCGGTAACTGCGGAAAAGCTCGTTCCCAAGGAAGATCATGCCGAGGAGCAGCAGGAACGGCCATGAGACCGACAGCGCAGAACTTCGGGTAAAGAGGATGAGGCAACCGGAGAGGATGCTCCCGATGGTAAAGGCGGCTCCGAGAGGCGCGCATACGGCAATACTCCTGAGCCAGGAAGCTGGCTCGTGCACGTATTGCCTGAACGTGTGCGTACATATGGTGAGCAGGGCCGCGATACCGAGGTACGCGAGGAAAACCAGGTTGATTTGCCTGAGGTCGAGCAGGGTGAGAGTCAGGAGGTCGGTAACGAAACCGGTAATGAAGACAAGGGTCGAAAGCCGATGTTCGTGGCGCTCTATGAAGGAGAGTAGGCCGTTCATGGGGTCAGTATAGCCTCTTTTATGGATGCGCTTGAAGCAACAAAACCGAAAATGGTACTATTTATAGTAATGTTTGGTCTCTTTAGAAGATACCTTCCACGGGTACTTGTCGGCATACTGGGCTTCCTCGGCATCTTCGGCATAAGCTGGGCCGCCTCAAACCTACTGGTAGAGATGCAGGAAGACCCTATCGTGCAATTTAAGGCAGGGCTCAAAAAATCAGGATTACTCGAAGCGATGTCGACTTCGACACCCCAGGCAGCCCCCGAGGCCACCTCCCTAGCCACGTCTTCAGTCCCGTCACTTAAGAAGGCCGTGACGGGAAGCGCGAGCGCAACGCCCGCCGTACGCCCGGCGCTCCCGCTTCCAGTCGTCGAGAAAGTACTGCCCAAGGTTACCGAAACGGTTACCGAAGCAAAAGACCTCGCAGAGAAGATAGAAGATACTTCCGAGGCGGTTACGAAAAAGAAAGAGGAAATGGAGAACATCTTAAAGGAAGTCCGCGAAGGGCTCGACCTCAAGGAGATAAAAGACGTACCCCTCGCCCCAATCCTCTAAACAAAAAGAGCTGGCGCATGCCAGCTCTTTTTGTTTCAACCTCACGTGGTGCTTGGAGTCGGGTTCGAACCGACGACCCCTTCCTCTTCAGGGAAGTGCTCTACCAACTGAGCTATCCAAGCGCTTGAGTAGAGGTATGCTAGCACATCGCCCTGCTTTTTCCACTAGAGCCGCTCCCCTATTTCCTGGCTCTGCAGGGCTTCAAGCGCCCGTTGTACGCGCTCTACCGTAGGGAGCCCGAAGATTCCCGAGTCTTCCCCGCCAGTACTTGGGATAAGTACGTTCATGACCGGGATGAGAAGGAGGAACGGGAGGATGATGAGAAGGATCCAGCCAACCATGCGAAGGCGCCCCATACGGCGCATCTTCCGCAGGAGCTGGTTATTCTCCTCGGCAAGCTCGAGGTTCTCCTCAAGGAGTTGCTGCATCCGCGCAAGCGTCAGCTGTTCTTCGTCCATAGGAATTAGTATACCTCGCTAGAACACGAGCTTCAGGATATCGCTCGCCGTTATGACCAGCATGAGGAGGATGAGGAAGGCGAAACCGGCAACGTTCACCGTCCGCACGAACAAGGCCGGTATCGGGCGACGAGTGATGGATTCGATAATGACGAAGAGGAGCCTGCCGCCATCGAGCGCCGGTATCGGAAGGAGGTTAATGAGCGCCAAGTTTATGGATATGAGCGCGGTAATGGTAAAGAGGGGCGTTAGTCCCTGGTCATAGGCGTCGCCCACGGCGCCTGCAATGCCGACAGGTCCCGAGACTTGTGCAAGGTCCGCCGAAAGCGTAAAGACGCTGCCAAAGAAACCAATGAGCCCAGCTCCCACCTGCTTGGTTATTTCCCAGGTAAGTTTCGCGCCCTCGATAGGCGCCAAGTACCACGGCACTGCAAGCGTGCCCACGGTCGCAAGCGATATGCCAAGCGCGCGGCGTTCCGGTTCCCCGGCTATCACGCCGGTCTCAGGGGCTGCCGTAAGCGATTCAAGCGCGCCATTACGCTCGACTACGAGTGTAAGCGGGCCGCTCACGACGGTATCCGACACGTACGCCGTGAATGCGGAGGGGTCGTTCGTTGTAAATATACCGGCGGCATTCGTCGTTTCCTTAATCGTATCCCCTGCCTGTAGGCCGGCCTTCTCTGCAGGACTGCCCGGCAGGACGCTCGCTACGACGAGACGCGCGTCCGGAGTGCGCGCCGCTTCTTCTGCAGTGAGCGAGCGCGGGGTGCCCACCGCAAGCATGCCCGAGATGATGACGTAGCCGAGAAGGAGGTTCATCACGATACCCGCCACGAGCGTCGCTGCCTGGAGGATGCGCGGGCGCGCGGCAAAGGCGCGCGGCGAGCCAGCCTCCGTGTCGTCTTCCCCGAAGATGCTTACGAAGCCACCGAACGGGAGCGCGTTAAGCGTGTATTCCGTCTCCCCTTTCCTGAACCCGGCAATCCTTGGCGGGTACCCGATACCGAACTCATCGACGCGCATGCCCGAAAGCTTCGCTACGACAAAGTGCCCGAACTCGTGCACGACGATGAGCAGTACCAGTATGAGGATGAAGAGGATGACGCTCATGCTTACTGGGCGATGTCTTCCTGTTTCTTCTTCGCAAGCGCCTCAAGTGTGTCCATGCAGCCGGCGACGTACTTCTGTGCTTCTTCCTTAAGGCGCTTCAAATCGTCCTGTCCCATACCGCCTTCTTTCTCTGCGGCCTCAAGATCCTTGAGCGCTTCGGCGCGGTGGCCGCGCAGCGTAACGCGCGCCTGCTCAAGGCGCTCGCCGGCAAGCTTTGAGAGCATCGTGCGGCGGTCAGCCGTAAGCTCAGGGAAGATGACGCGGAGGCCCGTGTCATCGACGGCAACCGACACGCCGAGGTCAGCGTCATTAATCGCCTTTTCGATGGCCTTTGAGACCGTCTTGTCCCACGGTACGACGCGTATCGTACGCGCGTCCTCGACGGTAAGCGACGCAAGACCGGTAACTGGTGTGCGGGCGCCGTATGCTTCGGCCTTGATGGAGTCGAGGAGTGCTGGAGTAGCACGCCCGGTCCGGACGCCGGCGAGCTCGCGCTGCAGCCATTCCTCCGTCTCCTTAATCTGGGTCTTTAATTTGGAAAAGTCGTATGCCATATGTCCATTAGTGTACCAGAAAGGCCGCCTCATGAGGCGGCCTTTCAAAAGGGCTTTCGGATATTAGCGGCGGACGGCCTTCACGATTGCGAGCAGCACGATTGCGCCGATGAGGGCAACCACAAAGCTGTAAAGGTTGAAGCCGGACGCGCTCTCCTGGCCGAGCATCGTCATGATCCAACCGCCGAGGAGGGCACCTACGATACCGACAATGATGTCCAGAAGGAGGTTTTGCTGGCCGTTCGTCTTCATAATGATAGACGCGAGCCAACCGACGATAGCACCGAAAACAATCCACAAGATAATGCTCATGTTCAGAGGGTCATTAGTTATAAGCGATCCAGGCCGCATTTAAGCACCTGATGAGTTAAGGAATTATGAAGCTCGTCCGTAAGCAAAACGCCGCCCTATAAGGACGGCGTTTTGCTTACTCACACTCCTTACTCCCCTGCGTGGAACCAGTCGTGGTGCCAGGTTTCCATCTGCGTCAATTCGGCACCTTGCGAATCAATTATTTTCTGGGCAAGCGCCTTTATCTCAGGACGTTCTGCGTGCACGAGCGCGAGCTGTGCCATATCGACCGCCCCTTCGTGGTGATCAATCATGTCGTGGAGGAAGGCCTTATCAAACTCCGTACCTTCTTTCCCCTCAAGTCCGGCAGTCATGCTGTGCATCTGGTCACGCATGCTGTGGCCGCCGTCCATATGCGACTTCTCGTCACCATGCCCATGGCCCCCCTTCCCGTGTGCATGCCCGCCAATCATGTACCCGCCCAAGAGCCCGGCTACAAGCACGAGTGCGATCGTCAGGATGTGTTGTTGTTTGTCAGTCATATGAGAATGCTACCACGCATTATGCATTCCTAACGCGAAGTTAAAGCCAAGGATAGCCTAATGTTGGCAAACGCAGCTTTAAATCCAAGCGCATTCTGTTGCGTCGCCTTACCCTATATAGATAGCTATGGAAAAGATTACCGCCCCATTAACTTCACGCTCGTCTGGCGTACTTAGCCCCCACCTACTTGATTCGCTTATTACCCAGGCGTGCGCCGAGGGCGCTTCTGACCTGCATCTTACTCCCACGAGTACTAAAGTTATCGCACGAATACGCGTAGACGGGCAGGTGCGAGCCCTGCAAGAATGTCCCAAAGATGCACACGACGAACTTGTCGCAAGACTAAAAGTCCTGGCTGGACTAAGGATAGACGAGCACTTCCTGCCACAGGACGGAAAGTTCAAGTATATTTGTGACGACTCCACTATTGATATCCGTCTTTCGATTGCTCCTGCCATACATGGCGAGAACGCAGTACTCCGGTTCCTGGTCGCTGAGTCTTTTTCGCTGGATTCACTTGCGCTCACCAATGCACAAAGGGAGTCTGTCTTGCGAACCCTGGGACAGGCGCACGGCATGGTTATCGTGACGGGCCCTACGGGAAGCGGGAAGACTACTACCCTCTACGCCTGTATGCGATTCTTGGCTACCGGTACAAAAAGCATGGTTAGTATTGAGGAGCCGGTGGAGTACGAGCTTGCGGAAGTGGTACAAACACAAGTAAACCAACAAGCGGGGTACACCTTCTCGGTCGGACTCAGAAGCCTCTTACGCCAGGATCCAGATGTCATTATGGTCGGCGAGGTCAGGGACCAGGAGACCGCCAGCCTTGCCGCGCACGCTGCCCTGACCGGACACCTCGTACTTACGACGCTGCATGCAAACGACGTAGCAGGCGCCTTCCCCCGACTTCAGGATCTGGGAGTAGATCCGTATGTCATTGCCTCAACCGTTTCCCTCGTCATAGCACAACGCTTGGTGCGTAAGCGATGCAGGGCTTGTGGCGCACATGCGGCGCGCCCTCCTTCGCATGAGTGCCGCACTTGCCGAGGCAGTGGCTTCAAAGGACGTATTGCACTCTATGAGGTTTTTGAGGTTACCCAGGAGTTTCGCGAGGAGTTTTTACATAGACCTGACCGTACGTCACTCGTTGCCCGCATCCGTGCGAACGGTATTCCTTCCCTTCTCGAAGACGGGTACGGAAAGGCTGCACAAGGTCACACTTCTATAGAAGAGCTTACCTGTCTCCGCCATGCTTAGCTCACTAGTCACGGCAGTCCAGTCCTGGCGCACCGACCTTCGCATGACGGTCATGGGCCGGATCCTTCTCTACGAACGGCTTTCACTCTTCCTTCGATCAGGCATACCAATCCACGCATCCTTGCAGTTACTCGGGAGTACAGCAGACGGTACGCGTCGTGCATTGCTCGCCCGCGTAGAGGAGTCAATTCGGTCAGGAGTTCAACTTTCCGTAGCGCTTCCACGCGCCATACCCAGTATTCCGGTCTTTGAAATCCACCTCATACGGCTTGGCGAGCAAAGTGGGAACCTGTCTCTCTACTTGGCCCAGGCCGCAACCCTTCTCAGGAAGAGGCGTGTGGTTATTCGAAAGGTTCGAACGGCATGTGTGTACCCTTTAATTATCATATGTGGCGCAGGTGGCGTGCTGACTTTTCTCATGCTCTACGCGTTGCCTAAAATCGTACCCATCTTCCGCAGCTTTGGCACGGTGCTTCCATTATCTACAAAAGTACTTATGGTAGTTTCGAGCCTGTTCGCTTCTCACGGAATGGCACTACTACTGGCCGCACTCCTGCTTACGACAGGCGTTGGGTTGGGCCTGCGTACAGCGCGCATACGCCGCATGATACAGAAACTCACCTTGCAGCTTCCCTTCGTACGGGACTTATCCCGTACCTATTACAGCGGCCACATCTCACGCACCCTTTCAATACTTCTTGGCAGCGGTACCCCGCTCATACCCTCCCTTGTACTGGTCCGTGAGGGCATCGAGCATCACCTATATCAAAAGAGCCTTGAGACGCTCCGCAAAGAGATTGAACACGGCAATCGCTTCTCTCACTCCCTAGGCAGCCATCCCGAGCTCTATCATCCGTCACTAGTCGAGCTGGCTGCCGCCGGTGAGGCAAGCGGATCCTTAAGTAAGACGCTCGGGACGGCGGCTGACTTGTTTGAGGAAGACTTGGCTGAAACCATAAACCTTTTAACCGACTTGGTCGAACCAGTCCTCATGGTGTTTATGGGCCTAATTATCGGCTTCGTGGCGATGGCCATTGTTTCTCCCATATACAGCATTACGAATACCCTCAACTCCCCGTAACATGCGCGCGTTCACTCTCATCGAACTCATGTGCGTACTGGGCATACTGACCGTCTTACTGGGAGGTGCCGCATGGACAGGTGCCAGCGAGTACCGTCGAGTAGCGGCCCAATCTGAAGTTGACCAAATAATGCTCTTCCTGCGGCGGGCCCGTGTCCTTGCGATGACTGAGTCATGCCGGGAAGCGGCGTGCCACGCCGGCACAATACAGTCGGTACGCATTACTTCGGATGAGATAGCGCTCCTTGATGCCGATGTTACGTACGAGCGTATTCCGCTTTCCGGTCACTTGCAGCTTGAGCCAACGGAAATCTCTTTCCTCCCACAATCTGGGGATGTGAAGCAGCCGGTAGCCGTGCGGATCGATACCGGCCCGGGGAAAGTAAGAATATTGTCGGTAAGCCGAATCGGCAGCATTAGCATCCACTAATATGCGCGCCTTCTCTATTATCGAGCTCCTTATTGCCTGCGCCGTAGGGATGACCGGGATTATTGCCGCGTCACTATTGGTACTCGGCGCACCCTTAATGCTCGAGAACGCGCGTCTAGAGCGGCACGCCTATGCGGTCGCCGATACCCTGCTCGACCGTGCCAAAACCCGCGCAAACAAAGACTTCACCTCACTCGCCAACACCTCAACAACTACGGAAGACGGCTTTGAGCAGGAGCTCAGCCTGGTGCCCCTTCATGCGCCGCTCGCGGCCTTTGTCGAGGCCTATGTCGGGTGGACCGATGCTCGCGGAGAACACAGACGCGTCCAAGTAGCATCACTCATCACTAACCCTGATGCTGCCAGGTTTGAGTCTTGCAGCCCAATTCTCTTCGGTACGTGGTCTGCGCTTAGGAAAGCAGCCTCATTCCCCTTAGGCGCAGGCTCTTATGCAATTTCGGGCATCGCAATTAGCAGAGACCTCCTCGTGACGTCACTCTCAACGACACTCGGACCAGGTGATGCCACTCTGTCTTTTTATTCCCTGGGTAACTTCCCCGAACATCCGCAACTACTTAGGGCACATGACAACGCTCCCACCTCAAGGACGGGGTATGCCGCTGTTGTTGCTGGACAGGGCTACATATATGCGGCTAATGCCTTTGGCAGCGCAAGCCCTGCCACGTGTATGTCGTATGCGTGCAGCCAAGTGCACATACTCTCACCTCAGGGGGAGCTTGTCGGTAGCCTTGCGCTAGGTACGACTACCGGCGCGAGGGCTATAAGCGCAGGGAGTTTGACCACCCCCGGAAAAAGCTTGCTTTACGCCGAGGAAATCCTATACGTAGGTCTCGAGAAAACGGTAGACGGAATGGAATTCAATATTATCGATGTCCGGAACCCTTCGAGTCCAGCGTGGCTCGGAGGGGTGCGTGTTGGGAGGAGCGTACACGGCATCGCCGTTTCCAACGGGCACGCATATCTCGCCACAAGCGATCCCTTAAGGGAACTTATTATTGTCGATATACGCGAACCCTCACGTCCGCGCATTGTCGGGACATGGGATGCACCCGGATCTCAGAATTTCGGTCTTGGTAATCGTATATTTGTGCGGGACGGACAAGTGTACCTTGGCCGCACGTATGTAAATAATGCACCCGAGTTTTGGGTACTCGACACTACTAATCTGCAAGCACCGACTCCCCTTGCTAGCGTAGACCTGGGAAAGTCGCTACAGCCGGAAAGCGTTAACGGCCTCATCGTGCGGCAAGGCCTTGTCCTCGTATTATCCGGCAAACGTCTCCTTACGCTTGCTCCAATAAACGAATCCTATGTCGAGCAAGCCGTACCGGTTAATCTCGCCGGTACGGGAACCGCGCTTTCGTGCCGCGGCAATACCCTGTTTATCGGTTCAACAGACGAGGGCGGTCGCGGGTTCATTGAAGCGTATGAAAGTACTTGAATATGCGCGGCTTCACGATGATTGAACTGCTTCTCTATATTGCGCTCTTCTCCGTACTCGTGACGGGTATAGCGACTGCCTTTCGCGCCGTTACCGATAGTGCAGCGCGGGTCGAGACTGATGCACGGCTCACAGATGAGCTGGAGTTTGTCGTACAGAAGGTTGAGTACGTAGTCAGCCAGGCCCAAACAATTGAAGAGCCAGGTCCAAATGGACATGGGCGCCGGCTTAGCGCCCGCACGCCTGAAGGGGTCTTCAGCATCTATGTGACAGAAGACCATATCGTATTAGAGGATAGTCACGGCGTCCTTCTGGTAAGCGATGGAGATATAACCACAGAGGTGCTTTCCTTTGAAAGGAGGGGTGCAGACCTGCATCTAGAGATACGGCTATCTACACGAACCAGAAGCGGGCAGCCCGTAGTTCGAGAAGTTAAGCGCCTTTTAGTGCTTACTGCGTCATGACTCATACGCACCGCGCTTACATCGCCCTAGTGACCATATTCCTCCTTTCGCTCACACTCACCTCGTTCGCGATTACGGCTACCCAGTCAAGCTTCTATTCGAGAATGAATAGCACGGACCTGGAAAACAGGGTTATAGCGAAACATGCTGCCCGTGCCTGCGGCGCGGCCGTCCGCATCTTGATCGTACAAGACTCTTCCTACTACCCGGATACGGATGGAGATGTGGTGCGACTATCCAAAGAATCTACCTGCCTTGTCCTGCCTGACGATAGCGGCGAGTCAGTCATCGCTTTTTCTCGGGTTGGTCATACCACTTATTCAGAACGGATTCATCGGTAAGGGATGTGTGCGCTATGGAATATACCTAAAATAATTCCTGCCCTAGCTGCCCTGTGCGCACCTCTAATTACGCCTGTTTTTCTTAACCGGAACCTAGACTAAGGGTATGCGCCAGACCCACGGATTTACCCTGATTGAAATATTAATAGTAATGGGCCTCATCGCCATACTCGCTTCAAGTGTTCTCGTTGCCATTAATCCTGCGCGCCAATTTGCACAAGCGCGCAATACTCAGCGCGTAAGCAACATACACGCAATCCTGAATGCTCTCAGTACGCGT
Organism: Minisyncoccota bacterium; assembly: GCA_036399335.1. Taxonomy (GTDB): domain Bacteria; phylum Patescibacteriota; class Minisyncoccia; order Phycocordibacterales; family Phycocordibacteraceae; genus C7867-001. The sequence goes on along the minus strand of DASWNF010000009.1, from coordinate 69,860 downwards.
ATGGCAGAGAATCGCGGCTTATTGGCTGGCACAGGAGACTGTCCAGGAGACATCCCTATTGATGCCGTACGTATAGCGGCTCGACAATTCGACTTGCGCTCCTGCCTCGTCCCCCTCTACATCGCCGAGCTCCCTGTCGATCCCTCCGTTGGGATTACGGGTGAGGATTACGATACCGGATATACCATTGTCCGTGACACTGCATCTGGGCGCCTCACTATTTGCGCCCCTGCTGCTGCCGAGGCCTCCATAGAAGACAGCGAGCCTTATTGTGTTACCCGATAATTCCGAAAAATATGCAGGATGATATACTCGACCCAATGAAGGCGCTTGAGGCGAAAATTGACCAACTAAGTGAGACCTTAAAGGGTTCGATTGAGAATTTGAAGGGTTCTGTTGGGACTCTAGAGGGCTCGATTGAGGATTTGCGTAAAACCATGACTGCAGAGTTTGTGCTGACACGTGAAGAAATTGATAGTTTGGCGCGGTCAACAGCCGAAGAATTTTCGACGACCAGACAGGACATTAACGCCTTCAGGGACTCAGTGCAGAAGGAATTTGAGACTACCCGTGGCGACTTCGCCATTGCCATCGACAAGCAGGTCGGGACATTCCACCAACACTTTGACCCGCTCGCCGCTCGCATTAAGACGCTTGAGCTTGAAGCGCAGAAAGGCACCTAATTCTAGATAATAATAAATATACGCTTCATGAAGATAATTCATGAAGCGTTCATGCTCTATGCTTGATACTGCAGAGGTACTTTAAATAATCATCCTATGCGTATCCTAATCGTAGAAGACGAAGAGAAGCTGGCAGAAGCCACGAAAAAAGGCCTTGAACTCAAGGGCTTTACCGTGGACTGGCTTGCTGACGCCGAGAAGGCGCGTACCCGCATGATGCTCTACCGCGACGAGTACGACGTCATCCTGCTCGATCTCATGCTCCCTGGCGTCGACGGTGCCACCATCTGCAAGGATGTGCGCGAAGCGGGCGTCTCAACTCCTATCATCGTCCTTACGGCCCGTGACGAGACCGAGACCAAGGTCGACCTCCTTAACCTCGGCGCTGACGACTACCTTTCGAAGCCGTTCTCCTTCGACGAGCTTGTGGCCCGCATTAACGCGGTCCTCCGCCGCCCGGAGCACGCGTTGCCGTCCGTGCTTGCTATCCGCGACATTACCCTCGACCCCGGAAAGCACACGGTTACCAAGGGCGGCAAAGAGGTTTCCCTTACCCTTAAAGAGTTCTCGCTCCTTGAGTTCTTCATGCGCAATCCGAACGAGGCCGTAAAACGCGAAACGGTCCTGGACCACGTGTGGAGCTTCGACTTCCCTGCCTTCAGTAACGTGCTCGACGTACACATGAAGAACCTTCGTAAAAAGCTAGATGACTATGAAGATTCCGATCCTCTCTTCGAAACTATCCGCGGTATCGGCTACCGACTTAACGGATAGGTACCGGCATAACCCGTACGTACGGAGCACGGTCAACATAATCCTGCTCCAGGTACTCCTGACGATTATCCTCGTCCTCGTATTCGGCGTTGCCCTTAGGTTCCAGCAAGAAAGTACGATTACCGCAGTCGGCACGTATGTCGATGCCCTCCTTACGGGGAGTACGGGAGCCGTAACCCCGCTTGGGGAGTCCCTTCGCGCCGTGCGGCTCGAGACCCTTAGGTTCGCGCTTACAGGCCTCGTACTGCTTACCGTCTTCTTTGGCTACCTTATGGCGCGCTTCGCGCTCCGGCCTACCCGGGACTCACTCCAGTTCCAGAAACGCTTTATCGGTAACATGGCACACGAACTCCGTACGCCCCTTGCCATCATCAAGACCAACACGGAAGTAGCGCTCATGGACCCCAAGATTAACGCTGACGTACGCGACGTCCTCGAGACGACGAGCACGGAACTGGACCGTATTTCGGAAACGATTAATAACCTCCTGTCTTTCGAGACGATGATCCGTCCGAGCAAGGTTTCCCTCATCGAGCTCGACCTCGGCATCGTTGCCGAAGCCGTTACGGAGCGCCACCGGCCTCTTGCCGAGTCCCGCGGCATCGCGCTCTCAGTTGATTCGCGCGACGAGCACCTCATCCTCGGCAACTCGACAGGCATCGAGCAAGTACTGACGAACCTTGTTAAAAACGCCCTAAACTATACGCCCCAACATTCGGGCGGTGAAGTGAGGGTTTTGGTACGCAGCGAAGGTGACAAGGTAACGGTCTCGGTTTCAGACACGGGCATCGGCATTGCCAAGGAAGACCTGTCCTATATATTCCAGCCGTTCTACCGGGCGGACACTTCGCGCGCACGCGGCGTAAACGGCGGTACTTCGGGTCTCGGGCTCGCAATCGTCAATGAGATCGTCCGGGCGCATCACGGCAAAATATTCGTCCGAAGCGTCCTCAACCGCGGTACAACGATATCGGTTACCTTCCCCAAGATCATAAGTGACCAAATCCGGGCGGAGGGGGCGCGCGACGAAGTGGAAGAGGTCGATTTGAACCTCTCGTAATTCATCTTTCGTTCACGGCCTGCCAGCTATAGTTCGCTTGAGGTCATTCGAAGGCACGCGTTGCGGCCTCGATTACCTCGTAGTACGCACACTTTTAGTTCTCTGATACGATTTTAATTTCTTGATACGACAGGAATGCTGAAGTGCGATTCATTATCGACGAGGCATTACCCATTAAGGTGAGATAGGTACGTATGAAAAAGGCATAGTTGGCCGGGGAGGAGTACGAAGCCCGTACGCCTCCCCGGCCCCTTTATATGCCTTCCTATTCCTCGTCCTCCGGAGGATTCCTGAGACACGCACGAAGCTCTGAAGTCTCCGTCCAACCGCACTGGCCGCTGGCTTGGCGCTCGCAGGTCGCATTTCTATAGCAGGCATATTCTGAGCGGTATTCGCAGGTAGACGCCATAGACGGAGTGTCACTGCAAAGCTGCGCGGAACAGCCGCCGACGAAGCAGGGTCCTGCGACAGGGGCAGGCGGTGCGTCCTTCTTGGCCACCTCGAAGGTAAAGCGGTAGTCGGCATCGGTAATAGGTTGGGTGGAGTTCTTGCCGGGAGCCACGCGCAGGAAGGTAATGCGCTCAGCCTCGGTCGTGACGCTTGCGCCGAGCGCGAGGTCGCTGGTGCTTGCTCCCATGGCAGAACGGGTGCGAAGCGAGATGCGAACAGTACCGGCTTGGATGCAGTGCACGTCCTGCGGACAACGGCTGTCCTCGGTTACGGCGGCGACGCGCATCGAAAGCCCGTCAGGGAACGATGCGGTCTCGTTCAAGCGGAGGGTCACCGTACCGTATGCGTGCGTAGAAGACGTCGCCGGTACGGGTTCCGGCTCTGCCGGCTTCTCTTCCGTAGTCGTCGCTGGGGCGCCCGGAGTCGTCGTAGCGGTGCCGTCAGCCACCTGGACGGAGGACGGGTTCGCCTGCCACTCGAGGAAGGCATAGGCTCCTCCGGCGACAAGGAAGAGTGCGATGAGGGCGGCAGTGGTGCGCTGTTTTTGGTTCATGGGGATAGTATAGCAAGTACCTTACCTGAGCCGTACGGGAGGCGGCTTTCTTTCATGCCCCCGGCAGGAATCGAACCTACATTATCTCGTTAGGAGTGAGATGTTCTATCCATTGAACTACAGGGGCTTGTGACGAGACTAACACAAAAGCGCCCTCCGCAGGAGGGCGCTTTTGTGTTACCGCTCGTACTTACGCGCCGGCACCGACGGCTGCGGCAATTCGCTCCTTATCGAAGCCGACAATCATCTCCTCACCGATGAAAATGACGGGAACGCCCATCTGGCCGCTCCTATCGATCATCTCCTGGCGCTTTTCCATATCCGCAGCAACATTGTGCTCGGTATAAGAAACATTATTTTCCGCAAAGTACTCCTTCGCAAGCTGACAAAAGTGGCACGTTGGCGTGCTGTAGATAGTGACTTGTTTATCCATAGGAGTCGATTATAGCATACGGGGTCTGTGGATAACGTGCCCAATACTTGGGCTTAACTGCAATTTCCCTACCAGGAACGACGTCCCGGCAACTATCCTGCAATGGTGCGGAATACGAGAATCGAACTCGTGCCTAGTGCTTGGGAAGCACTCATTCTGCCACTAAACTAATTCCGCAATGGCGCTATTTAGAGCCCGATAAGGTTGAGCGCCTTCCGCCACCACGGGAGCGTGGGCGGCGGCACCATCTGCTTTTCGGGTACGACGATAATAACTTCCTCACCGGGTTTCGCAACGCCGAATGCCTGGCGCAGCGTCGCCTCCTGGCCACGGTCAGTGGCCAGTTCGGCCAAGTTAGCTTCAAGGATTGTCTCTCGCTCTCGCAAGAGCTCAAGTTCGGCGCGAGTCTCTCCGACGGCGCTCCGGGCTATCTCCTCTTTGCGGGCAATGCCGAATATGAGCGAGAGGAGCCAAATGATAATGAGCGCCAGGATAGCGGCGATGGCGTACTCGCGCATGCGGTTCCGGCTTGGTCGGCGTATCATCCTGCCCAGTATATCAGCCGGTATGCCCAGCCTTACCGTTCCGAATCCTGAACCATCTTCATGAACACCTCTTGCGGGATGTCCATCTTGGCGTGCTCACCGCGGCGCTTCTTCCCCTTCTTCTGCTTCTCAAGGAGCTTCATCTTGCGCGTGATGTCGCCGCCGTAGAGGTATCCGGTCACGTCCTTGCGGAACGCCGACAGGGACTTGGACGCGAGGATGCGTCCAAGTGCGTGCGCCTGGATCTTCGTCACGAACTGTTGGCGCGGCAGGATACCGTGGAGCTTTTCCACCATACGCTCCCCTTCTTCAACGACCCGGCGGCGCGAGACGACGCGTGCAAAGGCGGGTACGGACTCTTCAGCCACGAAAATCTCAAGCTTCACCACGTCTGCGGGCCGCTCGTCGAGGAACTCGTACGAGAGCGACGCGTACCCCGAGGATACGTTCTTAACCCGGTCGAAGAAGCCGCGCATGAGCTCGCGGAGCGGCATTTCGGCGACGAGCTCTATGCGCCCGTCGAGATACGTCTCCGTCGTCATGATGGCGCCCTCATGGTCTTGGAAGAGCTGGATCATGCCGGAGAGCGTTTCGGGAGGCGTGATGAGGATGACCTTCACCCACGGCTCTTCGATGGCGCCGATATCCCCGAAAGCCGGGAACTTGGACGGTGTGTACACGATTTCGCGCTTCCCTTGCTTATCGACAACCGTATACGCAATCGTCGGGATGGTGACGATAAGGTCGAGGTCGTGCTCGCGGCGGAGCCGCTCGGTGATGATCTCAAGGTGGAGCATGCCGAGGAAGCCGCAGCGGAAACCGCGGCCGAGCACGCCTGACGATTCCTCCTCGAAGGAGAGCGAGGAGTCGGTAAGCCGGAGGCGCTCAAGCGCCTGGCGCAAATCAGGCAGGTTGTCCTGGTTCTTAGGGTATATGGATGCCCACACGACAGGACGCGGGCGCTCGAAGCCTGCGAGCGCCGCTTCTGCGCCCGTGCGTTCGGCGGCAATCGTGTCACCGACGGCAACGACACCCGGCTCCTTGATACCCGTGACGATATAACCGATTTCCCCAGTCTCGAGGCGGGGCGTCGGCGTCTCGCCCGGGGCGAAGATGCCGGTCTCAAGCGCGGTAAAGCGCTTCCCCGCGGCCTTGAATTCAAGCGCGTCACCCTTCTTCAAGGACCCGTCGAAGATGCGGGCGTAGACGGCGACGCCGCGATGCGTCGAGTACGAGAAGTCGAAGATAAGCGCACGCGCCGCAATGCCTTCGCTTACGCGCGGCGGCGGTACGAGCTCTACAATCTTCTCGAGAAGCACCTCGACCCCCTCGCCAGTCCGCCCTGAGACGGCAAGCACCGTGTCCTCAGGGACGGAGAGGAGCTCGGCGAGCTCGAAGCGCACGTCGTCGACGCGCGCATACGGCGAGTCCACCTTTGAGAGGACGGGGATGATGACGCACCCGGCCTTACGGGCCATGCCGAGCGTCGTGAGCGTCTGCGCCTGCACGCCCTGGGTACAGTCGACAAGGAGTACCACGCCTTCGACTGCCGAAAGTGCCCGGGACACCTCGTACGCGAAGTCGATATGCCCCGGCGTATCAATCAGGTTCATGACGTATTGCTTCCCGTCGTTTGCGCGGTACGCCATGCGGGCCGGCTGCATCTTAATGGTGATGCCGCGCTCGCGTTCGAGATCCATCGAGTCGAGGACCTGGTCGCGCATCTTACGCGCCTCGATGGTCCCGGTACGCTCAAGAAGCCGGTCCGCGAGGGTCGACTTCCCGTGATCGATGTGGGCAATAATGCTGAAGTTACGTATTTGATCGGTCATTCATTGATCCGTAGGGCTCGAGTGCCTCGGCTGAGGTAAGCCGCCGAAGTGAGGCGACCAGGCCGTGGTATTCCTGGTTCTCAAGGTAGGCGAGTATCGTGCCGGAAACGGTTAAGCCCACGATACCAGCCACGGCGCCTTCCGCAACCACTACGGCGAGCGACGTGAGCGGTGCGAGCGCTCCCATGAAGGCAAGTGCCACATACGCGGCCGCCCCGCCGACGATAGCCGCGCCCAGTCCCTCGAACAACGGCCGCGCAAGCGATGATGCCATCCCGGGCGCAACCGCACGAAGCGAGCCGAGCGCGATGGCGGCCATAGCGAGCTGCCCCAAGGTCGCGCCGATAGCGATAAAGACGATGGGCGCCCCTTGGACTTCGGGTACACGGAGCAGGGCTTCGAAGAAGTACCGGATAGGCGGGTACTCATAGGCTACGGAGAGCATGGCATAGGCGCTTACGACCGAAAGCACGAGACCGACGAACTGCACGGCCAGCGGGTTCCAGGAGCGCCCTGAAGCGTAGAAGGCGCGCGAGGCGAGCAGAACGATGCCTTGGGCCAAGAGGCCGATGACGAGCACGGCGAAGATGGCCGCAGTGAGACGGGTGTCGTCCCAGTCAAAGGCGCCCGAACCGTACAAGACGCGCACGATATGCGCACGGAGCACGATGGCAAGAACGGTGATCACCGAAGACCAGAAGATGATGTGCCTGAATGCCGTGACGAGGGTCGCCTTGAACTCCTCAAGGCGCTTTCCACCCACCTGTTCGGCAAGGACCGGGAATGCCGCCGTAGCGTATGCGGCACCGATGAGCGAGAGGGGCACGGCTTCAAGGTTTGCGGCAAGCATGAAGACCGAGACGCCGCCCTCCCCCGTCCGGGACGCAAGGGCGACGAGAAGTAGGGTTGAGAAGGAACCGAGCGTAAGCGCGAGCGAGCGCGGTGCCGAGTCCTTCGCCACGCTCCACAAGAGCCTGAAGTCAGGCAGCACCGGACGCGGCATAAGCCCGGCATTTCGGACGACCGGAATATGTATCGCGACGTGCGCGATGGCACCGATGAGCACGCCAAGGCCGATGCCCATAAGCCCATAGTGCGGGTAGAGGAGCGCGGTGCCGAGGATGATGCCGAGGTTGTAGAGCACGGGCGACAAGGCGAACAGGAAGAAGCGGCGCTTCAGCTGTGTCACGCTTGAAAGCACGCTCGAAAGCCCGAGCAGGATAGGCTGGAGCAGAAGGAGCCGGACAAGGCCGATGAATTGGTCTGCGTGTACCGATTCCGTAAGGGCCGGGAACAAGATTGCGAGAAGCTGGGGCGCAAGCACCGCCGCAACGAGCGCGATGGCTCCGGCACCAAGGAAGAGGAAGGACGCCGTGTGCGAGATGAGCTCGCGCGCCCTCGCCCTGCCCTCCCCTGCATCTCCGTCAGGACCGTCCAGGAGCCCGGCAATGCGCGGGATGAGCACGTACGCCGAGACAAGCGACACGACGAGCGCGTACACCAGGTCCGGGATACGGAATGCCGCGTAGTAGAGGTCGAGTACTTCCCCTGCGCCGAAGAGGTGCGCGAACATGCGGTCGCGCAAGAGCGCAAGCACTTGGGACGCGAGGGTAAGCCCAGCAAGCAGGTAAGCGGCCTGATGAAGGCCGCTTACCGGTGCTGATATGCGAGACAGTATCTGTCGCACCATGAACTACTGTCCGGTTCTTGTCTGTGGCGTGTCGGTTACGGGAGGCGGAATGCTAAGCGCCTGGCGCGGGAACGGGTTGCGTCCTTGCGCGAGGGCCGTGATGTAGGTGTCGACGGCTGCAGCGTTCTCCGGTGAGAGTGCCGCAACGGCATTCAGCTGCGCAAGCGCTTGGTCGAAGGCTCCCTTGGTTGCGTACGAGACGGCGAGGAAGAACCGGGCGTTAGCGTACTGCGGATTGAGTTCCACGGCACGCGAAAGTGCCTGGACCGAGCCATCGACGTCGCCCGTACCCGAGCGGAGGATACCGACCTGGAAGAGGACAACCGGGTCGTTCGGCGCGAAGTACGCCGCGGCCTCGGCAGCCTGGAGGGCCTCGCGGGCCTTACCGAGCTGCACCTCGAGCTGTGACAAGAGGAAGATGGCCTGTGTGTAATCGCGCTTGAGCCCGATCGCCTTCACAAGCTCGGCTTCTGCCGCCTGGCCGTTCCCGCGTGCAATCTCGAGCTGCGCCATGACGAACGGCAGGGTCGGGTTGGTCGGGTTCAGTTCCACGGCGCGCTCGTATGCGGCTTTCGCGTTCTCATACGCGCCTTCGATGCGGAGCGGTACGACGGTCTGGTACACATTGCCGAGCGCTACCCAGTTCTGGTAGTTGTCCGGGCGGAGCTGCGTAGCGGCGAGCGATGCCTGGATCGCGCTTGAAAGCGATGCCTGGAATTGCTGCTGCGCTTCGGAAGGCGCCAAGGTCGTATCGGCGGCGATACGGTTCATGTTCGCAATGCCTACGGCTGCGGCGAGCTGGTATGCCCGGTCGCTTGCCGCGAAGACGAGTGAGCGGCGCGCGGCCGCATCGGCTCCGGCGAGGTCGCCATCTGCGAGCATGGCCGTTCCCTTCTGGTACGAGACGTCGGCGAGGTACCGCTCAATGACGACATAGGCCGTCACGACGGACGCCAGCAAAAGCAGCGTCAGTACGAAGACGATAATGAAGCCGACGCGCGGGTTTCGCGAGAAGATAATGCCCCGTTCACGCCGCGTACCGCCGTAGCGGAGCGAGGACGCGAACAGTCCGGCGAGGAAGAAGCCGGCGATGAGCACGACCGGCCCTGGCACGGAGAAGACGGCGAGCGCAAGTACGTAGATGGTACCGACGAAGGTCGCTATCGATACGTACCGCGCAAACGCTTCCTCAGGGGCGCGGAACAGGAGGAACCTGATACCCACGTAGAGGAAGATACCGATAAAGGCGAGCCACGCGAGGGCTCCGGCAATACCGGTCGTGATGAACGATGTCGGGATGAGGCCGATACCTGACGTGAAGTCGACGTTCCAGAAGACCGTCTCGTTAAGCGCGCGGTCCTTGAACTTAAGCCACTCGCTTACGAACGAGCCAGGGCCCGAACCAAAGAGCGGTGACGCCGCGTAGGTATGGCTCCCGACATCGAAGGTGGCCTGCCAAGACGGACGGACATCGAGGTAGCTGACGCCCAGCGTGTTTGCGAGGCTCGTACCGATGGTGCTCCCGCCGATGACGAAGAAGAGCGCGGCGACGAGCGTCACGAGCGGCGCGGCAAGGCCGTGCGGATCGGTTGCGGGCGCGTTATCAAGCGAACGAACGTCGTCCGAGACGAGGCTTCCACCTTCAAGGTCGTCGTCGTTGCTCGTGCCCTGGCGACGCATGATGGCTTCGATGAAGAGGCCGAGTGCGACGAGGGACACGAGGACCCAGACGAGACGTGAGTTCACCAAGGCGAGCATGAGGAGCGAAAGGCCTTCAATCGCCCAGAGCACGCGCACCATCCGCTCATCGAGTTCGAGGAAACGGAACGCAAGCAAGATGAGCGCGACGCCGAGGCCGAGCAGCATGCCGAGGTCGGCGAAGGAACCGACGAGGTTTGCCGTTGCCGACAAGGACTCCGACGTATTGCCGATGATGAGGAACACTATTTGGGCGGCAAGCACGAGCCCGAGCACGATAAGTGCTGCCTTGAAGAAGATCCGGTACTGGCTTGAACGACGGAAGGTGAGCGCGACCAGGCTCGCGAAGGATGCGAGGATGATCATGAAGCCGAGCGTGTCCGTCTCAAGCGCGTTACCGAAGAGTCCGGCCATGATGCCGACTCCCGAGAACAGGCTTGAGAGCGCGTACGCGAGCGGTACGAGCCAGAATGCCCCGACGAGCGCCATAGGCGGCACGATGATGTTGCCGCGTGTAAGGCGTGCCAGGACATAGAACGCAAGGGCGACAAGGCCGCCGAGGGCCAAGACCGACACCTTGCTATAGATAAACGGTATGCCAGCTGAGGGGATGAATACGACGGCCGCGAGCGACGCGGTTATCGTAAGCGCCCACAGGGCGAGCGCATCGAACGAAGTACGCCTGGGGTGAGGCGCCGTCGATGCGGAAGTTGTAGGTTCCATATTTTTTACTCCGTAATTACGGGATTAACCCTGCACAATTAATAACTCCTTTAGTATAGCGCGCTCGCACCTGGTCCTTAATTATTTTGGGGACAGCTTGAATAGCATCTAGGCGGTTTCCTGGAGCTCTTCCGAGAGCTAAATGGATTGTGTCGAGCCCGCTACGGACGGGTTAAGGCTCTATTACTCATACCCTCTTTTAACTGCGGCTAGTTTCAATCCTGGTGACCACCCCCGTATCGGCATCCACTTCTACTAAGTCACCGTCTTTGAGCACCTGGCTCGCATTTTTTGTTCCAACAATGCAGGGGATGCCGAACTCCCGGCTCACGATAGCGGCATGCGACATCAAGCCACCCATATCTGTAATGATGGCACCCGCTTTTTTGCAGGCCATCAACAGCTCGGGTGCGGTCGTCTCGGCGACGAGGACTTCACCCTCCTTCATGCGCTCAATTTCTCTGTTTAATTTCCCGAAATCGCTGTAATCTACCGCGATTACTTTTACCCTCCCCCTAACCTTGCCCTTGTTTGCCGTCTGGCCACGCAACTCCATTGCAGCGTCTACGTTCTCCTCAAATTCTTTGACTATGCTCACGGCCTCCTCCCCATCTATTGGCATACGATTCGCGTAACTATATACAAACGCGTGCCGCCTATCTGCCACGTCAGCAGCTGGCTTAGAGCCACTAAACAATGCAAGTATCTCCTCTTGTGTCAGGTTATCGAGCATTGCGGGAGCCACGTCAAACTGTTTAGCCAAGATTTTCCAAATTTCCGCGACATAGCCATCTGATTCAAAGAGGGTCTTGTTCATGACGGCCCGTACTTCGTCCTTAAACTTGGTGATGAGCGCAAGATTACTCTCAATCACTGTATCTTGGTCCTTCTTGGTGTACGCCTTGTCCGTATACTCAAAATTCATTTTGGTGTAGTCCCCTACGAGTTTCTTTGTGTACTCAAAAAATTCTCTAACCTGATTTTGAGCGAGATGCTCCTTCCCCTTAATTTGAGTCTCAAAGAATTGAGCCAGGTTATTGCAATGCGCCTCAAGCGCCTCCTTGTACTCCAGGACCGCATGCTCCTGACTGTAAAACTTGACTCCTTCATCAAGGGCTTCCTCGTATTTTTCCTTTAGGAAGTACTGTTTGAATTTTCCATCTTCAATTATGAAGAGAATGCCTAGGTGTTTGTAAGCATCAAAATGAATATCCGTAACAAAAATACTCACTCCCTGCGCCCAAAATGAAAGTACGTAATCCTCTTTTTTGAACAATGGCGCTCGCTTCACTATGCGGATTACTCCAGAGTCCGCGTCCACATCAACGTCGTCTCCATTTCTTAATACTTGGGTGGCAACTTTGGTACCAATAATGCAGGGCTTCTTCAGCTCTCTCGCGACTATCGCCGCGTGGCTCGTTACTCCACCCTCATCGGTAACGATTGCTGCGGCTTTTTTCATCGCTGGAACGTATCTTGGATCCGTCATTGATGCCACAAGAACCTCGCCTTCTTGAAGCTGGTCCATGTCTTTAACCAGCTTAATAATGCGCACTCTTCCCGTAGCCCTCCCACCATACGCAGTATTGCCTTTCAACTCGCTGGTGTCAGTAACCGTAGCCTGGCGATCTAACTCAGTAAGTTTTGATTCATCTTTATGGACGATAATGCCTCCAGTACCGTGCTCTATAAGAGCAAATGCATTCCTGTTTACTAGATCAGTCGGCAATGCGCCTGTGGAAAGATACCTGTCAAACTCGTTTACCGTAGTAAGCGAGAGGACGTTTTCCGCAAGCCCGTCTTCTGTCTCCAGCTGGTTAAGTAGCTTCTTTTGGAAGTCAAAGCCCACTTTATACACGTCCTCGTTTTCCGAACGAATCTTAAAACACGCGTCAATAATTTCCTTGTCTATTGCCGCCTCATGCTCTGGGACTTCAATCGCAACGAGAATTAGAGGAAGTAGGTTAGTAAAATATTTGTGCAATATGGGGAGGCTCTCGCGTCCACTATGACCTTCCCTCGCCATAAAGGCGCGATAGTCCTTTAGGAGAGTGTCGTGCACCTTCTTGTGCGCGTCTAGCTCCTTGGCCGACCCATATTTATGCACCCATGATTTTGCGCGGCCAGCCGAGTCCCCCTCAGAGGTAAAGTGGTACAAAATACCATTATTTATATAAATGAACATCGGCTGCGGGGAGAAGGAGAAGTAATCCTGAGTAACTTTACCGCAGTACCCTGAGAACACGACGGAGGTTCCTAGCAGCGTGTAGTCACGCTGATGCTTCTGATATGTGTTACTTGTAGGCGTAGGCCTTTCAATCTGAATACCTAATTCATTTTCTACAACTTCCAGGCCTTGATCATAGAAGAACTTCTTATCGTAATAGATGAAATGATTAAGTCGTTTCTGCAGTTCGCTTACATAAGGAAGATTTGTTGTAAGTTCCTCGATGCTTAGAATTTGCGCATACTCAGCTTGGTCAGGGTATAGGGTCTTAATTGCTTCGCTAAGCACCTCGTCAGAGCTATAGAAAAACGCTTCTGTATTCTTACGCTCATCAAGCGCTCGTTCCTTTATCTCCTCAGGTATACCCGCGACTGAAGGGACAAAATACACAACGGCTAGGCCGCCCTGAGTACGAGCAAGTTGCTCAAACAACCTTCGTAAATTCTCCTTAGAAGGGCTCTCTCGAAGGACTCCCTTTAGCTCTTCTGCGCGTTTGATTCCCGCCCGATATTTCTCAATTGCGGTGTTGAACCACTCTGGGTCCTTCAGGAGATACGTGAGCCGTTCAGTAACATCCTTGAATATCTGCTCGTCCTCATAGGCGGTAATCACTCCTTCCTTTCTTTCCAAGACTAGCCGCTCAGTAGTAACTCCTATCCAGTCGTTGAGGTACTTGGTATCACTCTCTGCCCACACCTCAAACGTAGCGAGGCAAATATCGCGTGCAACATTTACCCTATACAGCGGTCGCCTATTCTCATTCGTTAATGACGAGAGGGTCGTAATTGGCCTGCTCTGGGTTATATAGAAACTTCCCTTCTCGTACGCCCACTCAATATCGCATGGGAAGCCGTAGTGGGTCTCGATTCGTATGACGAGCTCTGAGAGCTCAAGGATTTGCTCATCGGAGAGCACCTGAGAGGAAGCTTTTGGTTCAGGAATATCTCGCCACTCATTCCCTCCTTCTTCAGCACGGTAAATGCCGCGGGTTTGGGCCGAAATATTCTTATCGATAAGCTTCCGTGGCTGCTTCTCGACCACGTAGCTGTCAGGGGTCACTTGGCCGGAAACAATAGCTTCACCGAGACCGAAGCCCGATTCGATAATGAGCTGGTTCCGGTCTTCAGTGATTGGATGCACTGAGAAAGCGATCCCTGAGATTTCAGAGTCGACCATTTTCTGTACCACAACGGCGACTGAAATGCTGGTCGTATGCAAGCCCTTTTCGAAACGATAGAAGATGGCACGAGGGGTGAAGAGAGACGCCCAGCAGCGCTGTACGTTCTTTAGGAGTGCCTCCTCGGTCGTATTGAGATAACTGTCGAGTTGTCCTGCCCATGCGTGCTCAGCCCCGTCCTCAGCAGTCGCGGATGAGCGCACCGCAACGTACTCAGTATCGAGTTCCCTGAAGAGTTTCATAACATCGGTTTCGATATTCTCAGGCATCTTCGCGTTCAAGATGAGGCCTTGGATCTCTTCGGAAGCACGTTCTATGGTGTGGACCTCGTTATGGTCTACTTGTCCGAGAATTGCCTCCACTTCCTGGATGAGGTCTGCCTCCTCAAGAAAGCGCTCGAAGGCGGAAGAGAGAATAACGTATCCGGGAGGCACCGGAATACCCGCCTGGGTCATTTCGCCAAGGGACGCACCTTTCCCGCCGGCGATTGGGGCGTCGTTCTTACTTAACCCACCAAAGGTGCGGGTAAGTTCCATACTCAGCAGTATATAGCTCTTTTGTAGGATTAATAAATCCTCTTGAACTACGCGTCTCGGGTGTACGGTCTAATAGGAAATAATTGGCAGTAGGACAGCGTTGGAACTTCTTTAAGTATGTTGGGGTTAGATAGTGTGGAGGCTAAGGAGAAGCACCATGCTAATGCCCTTTCATGAGTCGGTCCTCAATCTTATCAGCGAGACCAAACCTACGGATAAAGAAGGACTAAGGAGACTCGCTACATTTCTCACACAGACGGCTATCCCGGCAAACCATGACGCCATTTCTGAGGCGTGGATGGAGAAAGCTCGCGCCCATGGTGAGCAGGAGCAGCGCGAGAAGGATCCACTCCCTAATGAGTTCCTCGAGCAGCGCTGGTTTGAAGAAGTGAATATTTCGATTCTGGGACAGAAGCCAGCCTGAGATGGAACGCGGCCGCAGCTAGTCTGCGGCCGTTATTGTTGAGAGTGTGGGACGATGTTGGAACCGCTGCCCTAAGAACGGCAAGATTACTCTACGGAAATAATTGTTGATTTATCACTTACCTCTGATGGATAGCTTTCTAACGTGTAATTTTGCACCGTAACGCGAGCCGCACCCTTTGCAGCTATTTGCGGTGTGATTTTAAGAAGGCGCAGTGCTTCCTCCTGGTTGATCACGCTAAAACCTGGGGATCTTTCTTCGACCGCCGGAAGCCCACTACTCGTGCTTGAGGCGGAAAAACTGAGCCACCAGTCACCGCCAAGCTCACTAAAATAATAGTTGTACTCTCCTTCAATTACCGCAGTCCCAGAGAACTCCGCCTTAGCATTGTTTGATGCCAACGGCCCGAACTCCTTGTTATATGGCTCAATGGAAACTACACGCATACCTCCAGAAATATCTCCTGGCTTTAAGTCAATCACGCTCATAACGCTTGAGGAGGCTGGCGCCCCTTCGTAATTAGTCGTGTCGTTTCCTGACCAGTTTTTGTTTAAAAGGAATACGCCTAAGAGTGCCGCACACAAAACGACAAGTATCACGTATTTATTCATGTTCTTATGCTAGCACTTGCTGGGCTCTGGGACGATGCTGGAACTTTGACATCCTTATTTGGACGAGTACCATTTGTCTCGGGTAGTTCCGCCCGATAGAGGAGGTCCTCCTATGGAGACCCGTGAAAACTGGCGTCAAACACGCCACAGTTGCGAGGGCAGCATCAGCTTCATTACCTCTCGCTATTACCCCAGGCATTCCCTCGTGAGCGACTTGCGGGTAGCGCTCCTGAACTTTAGCGAAGCGCATCCGTGGCGCGATGCTACGCGGGGTGAAGAATGGAAAGAGCCGAGCGTTCTTGGGCCTGA
Organism: Minisyncoccota bacterium; assembly: GCA_036399335.1. Lineage (GTDB taxonomy): Bacteria > Patescibacteriota > Minisyncoccia > Phycocordibacterales > Phycocordibacteraceae > C7867-001. The sequence continues at coordinate 54,135 of DASWNF010000009.1, read as the reverse complement.
CATAGCTTTCGACCACAAATGGGGAGCGCATACGGTTAAGTTCCGACTGTCCATCCAGGCTATCAAGCCTGCTCAACTCTATGCCTTTCACGGCTACATGGATTCGTTGGCTAAGGCGCTCGCCGAGCTGAGAATCAAGAACGTCAGTTCTGTACAGGGTGCCGTGAGCTTCCACCTGAACGGCGGCGTCTACGACCCCGATGGGTTTCTCCGCCTCGGTTTCCCGGAAGCCTAGCCTGAACTAGGCAAGCAGACTCAAGTCGTCGCTTCTAAGTCGCCTTATGGGCACTTACAAGCGACGGCTTTTCTTTATCATCGCTGGGCAGACTAGTTTCGAACCATGGTTAGTATGGATACGCGTGGTATATTGCTGCCGGACCGGTCTAGACGGTCGCTGGGGCTCCGGCCCTAGAGGAAAGTCCGAACACCGGCGCTCGGAAGAGCGCAGCAAGGTAGCGGGTAACGCCCGCCTAGTGCGAACTACGAGGTGCGAACAGAAACGACCGATTCCGAAAGGATAGGTGCTCTCCCTGAGAGCGTCCCCGGAGCGATCCCGGGCTGAAACGGCTAAATCCTTACCCCGGTGCAAGGCCGAGCCAGGCTTGACCTGGAGCGCCGCTCGAGGTGGCTGGTAACAGCCATCCCAGATAGATGACCGTCCTAGGGGCTTCGGCCCCGGACAGAATTCGGCTTATCGGGCCGGTCCACAATATATGCAAAGACCCGCCTAACGGCGGGTCTTTGCTATTACCTTTTTCTTAAAGCGAATTAGATTTCGCAGACGCCTGAAACGCAGGCCAGCTCCTTCTTAAGCTCCGTCTCGTCCTGGCGCTCGTAGAGCATGAGCTTGGCGTAATCCACCGTCGGGAAGCTCTTCATGCGCTCCTCGTACTCATCCTTCGAGATTGCTTCGTACGGCGCGAGGCGGTAGGCGTGGTTCTCGCGCGGAAGGAAGGAAAGGCCGCCCACCTTCTCCCAGTTCTCATACACCCAGTTAGCGACCTCAATCCACTCGTCGTCACCGATGGAGATGGTCACGGACGGGTTGTGCTCGGTGTAGCTTTCCTTCACGAGCTTCCAGTGCTCGAGCTGGTCGAGTGCCGTAAGGTCGTCCTTGCAGATGGCGCCTTGCGGAGCCTTCACCGGGAACTCGAGTACGTACGTATTGGCGCTGTCTATCGCCTGCCCCACTTCCGGGTAGTACGGCACGCCGGCGTCGCGCATAAGCTTGAACAAGGAGTCCGTTGCGCTGATGCGGATACGGCGCACGTAGTATGGCGCGTGACGCGGATGCATGCCGCTTGAGACGCCCATGGTCTGCGACGTGGTTCCGGAAGGCTTTACGCAGGTGATGGCCGTTGATGCCGGCACGCCGAACCGTTCGGCATACTTCTGGTTCGTCTTGATCGTCTCTTTGCGCATGGCACGGAGCGCTTCGTCGGTGCGTACGACCTTTGAGTCCCACTGCCCGGTAATGGAAACGCCGAGAAGGCGCTCTTCCTTGCAGTTCTTCGTCCACTCTTCGGAGAGGTAGCCGAGCTTCACGAGCGTCGACTGGTAGGTGCCGAGGATGGTCGCGAGGCGGGCCTTGCGTACGAGGGTCTCCTTCGTATCTTCGGCACGGGCGATGACTTCGGTGAGGTTACAGAACTGCTTCGACTTGAGGATGATCTCGCCGCACGGGTTCGTGCCGGCAGGACCGACGACCTTGTCGTTGCGTACGTAGCCGCTCTCCTTCCAGAAGTTGATGCGGCGTTCTGGGAGCTGGGTCATGAGGCCGCCGCGGTTAAAGATGCCGCGCTCGCCCGTCTTGCTCTTCATGAGCGCAACCCACTCGTCCATGAACTCTTCGTTCGTCGGTTTCTCGTGGTAAACGGCGGAGTTGTTTGCGATTGAGCGATGGGCGTCGGTCATCCAGAACTGGCCCTTCTTTGCGTCACGCACCTGCTCGTCGTCGAGGTCGGAAAGCGAAATCATGGCGCTACGGCGTACGCCGCCGGCAACGACGCATTCCCCGATCTTGCAGATGATGTCGTGCGCGTCGATGTTGCGGAGACGGCGGCCCTGGCGTGCGAGCAAGCGTTCACGCGCGAAGGCGAGGAGGCTGCGGAGCGGCTCCGGGCCCGAGGCCTTGCCGCCCATGGTCTTGAGGCGGGCGCCTGCAGGACGGATCTTAGAGAAATCGAAGTCGATGTCGTTGCCGTCATACCAGGTGGTAAGCCCGAGGGTAAGCGCGTCGCACCAGCCTTCCTTCGAGTCCTCAACGACGTGGGTCGCGAGCTTATCGCCGGTCTGGTAGCTGATCTGTGGGAGCGCCTGCACGTTTGCGCTCTCGACCGAATAGCCTACGCCCGTACCGCACATGGAGATGTACATGATCTCGGCGAAGTCGCGCACCTTCGACGGTGCGATGTACGAGCAATTGTAGGCGGCGACGTTGCAGCGACGCACGGCCTCGCCGGCGAACTGCATGAGGCGCATCGACGGGACGATCTCCTGGTTCAGGATGGCCGTCCGGATTTCCGTGTATTCCTTTTCGGTCAGCTTGGTGCCGAGGTTCTCGCGCATGAAGCCGAGGTAGCGGTCAACGGTCTCGATCCACGTCTCGCGGCGCCCTTCGCCCGGTACCCACTTCGAGTAGCTGCGCAGGTACACGAATTCGCCGAGCGCGTTGTCTTTAAAATATGCCTTACTCTCGGCAGCAAGCGCCCGTACCTCGTCCGGGATTTCCACCTGCTCCGCACGCATCTGGTTCCTCTTGTCGCGGTACAGGATGTACGCCTTCGCCGTTGCCGTGAAGTCGTTCAACATGAGCTGCTTCTCGACATCGTCCTGGATGCCCTCGACGGTTGGGAGGAAATTCTTGTACTTCTTCGCGAAGCGCGCGAGGTTGCCGGCAACTTGGTGCGCGACCAGGGTAGCGTCGTCGTGGGAACCTTCGTCTGCGGCGAGCATCGCCTTGTGGGTGGCTTCTACAATCTTCTCAAAGTTGAATGTCGTAAGACGGCCATCGCGCTTCTCAATCTTAGGAATGAGTTCGCGATATCGCTTAGTCTCCTTGCTTTCGATAACGGCTGGGGCACTAGGGGCGGCCTTCTTGGCGGCTGGAGACTTCGCGGTTTTGGGCATACGACATTAAGGGTGAGGTAATAATTGGCGTCGAAGAATCGGGCGGGGTTGGAGTGAAGTCGACGTGAAGTCTATTCTACCGCGCCATGCCCGAGCTCGACTTGGGGACAAGGCGCAGTGCGACACCCTCCACCCCCCGTGGCAAGTACGGGGAAGCTTACGGCAGCGGGAGGTTGAGTTTTACCCCAGGCGCAAGACCAAGCCGACGCGCCTCCCCTGCCCGGGTCTCAAGGACATATCGCACGGCTTCGGGCGGGTAAAAGACATCGGGCTTTGCCTTCTTATAGGAGTCCGGTGATACGTTCTCCTCAACTCCCACGACGATGCTTTCGTCGGAAATCCAGATGATATCTATGGGAGCCAACATGTCTTTCATCCAAAACCCGCGGCGTTCCTTAGCCTCAAATATAAACAGCATGCCGTAATCCGCTGGGATATCGGCACGGCCGCCCAAGCCTTTAGCTTGTGCGGCGACTGAGGTCACCACTTCGAACCGGAAAGGCTTCGGCGCCTCAGCCGGCACTGACGCAGAAGGCGCGGGTCGGCTTGAGGTAGCAACCACCTGGCTGGTGCTCGTTGCCACTGGCGGCTCCGTATAGGACACGTCTTCCCGCATGAGAAATGCAGCGGCAACAAGGACAAGCAGCACCACTGCGGCGAGGCCGCCGTAAAGGACAAGAGGTCTCCTGGTGAAGTGCTCGTGCATGTAGGAACATTGTAGCAGTCTGGTATCCTGTATGCATGAAGAGCATCCCCAGTTTTCGTGAGCGGGTCTACGCGATTGTCGCCGCCATCCCTGCCGGCAAAGTACTCACGTATGGCGAAGTCGCAAGACGCGCAGGCGTACCCGGAGCCGCTCGCGCCGTGGGCATGTGCATGCGCACCAATAAGGATACGAAGGCCGTTCCCTGCCACCGCGTGGTAGGCGCCGGCGGCAAACTCACGGGCTATGCATACGGCGATGGCCTGAGCACGAAGAAGAAACTCCTCAGCAAGGAGGGCGTGATGTTCAAAAAGGAAGCGGTGGACCTTACCGTTTCGGGCTGGGTGTAGCCAGTTGCGCTTAGGGCTCCTTCCTATACAGTGGCACCGGGTAAACAGCCTGCCCTTTCATCTAGGAGTTGTGCCGTGAAGACCACTACCAAGATTGCGCTCCTGAGCGCATCAACCAAGGATTCCTCCCTGGTTGCCTTTGCCCAGGGCCTCATCGACCTCGATTGGTCGCTGCTGGCCTCGTCGGGGACAAAGACCTTCCTCGAAAAGCACGACATCCCCTCAAGGGATGTGGCAGACATCGTGGGCGCGCCCATCCTGGGGCATCGCGTGGTCACGCTGAGCCGGGAAATCCACGCGGGGATCCTTGCGCGGCTCGACAACCCGGACGACATGGCCGAGCTCGAGCGCCTCGGCATCGAGCCCATCTCGCTCGTCTATGTGAACTTCTATCCGCTTCTCGAAGAGCTGAACAAGGATGACTGCACGCTCCGTTCCGTCATCGAGGCTATCGACATCGGCGGCCCGACCCTGCTGCGGGCGGCCGCAAAGAGCGGACGTATCGTCGTGTCGAATCCCAACCAATTCGAGGCCGTGCTCGAGGCCATCAGGTCGGGCGAACACGAACACTTCCGCATGGAACTCGCCGCTTCGTCCGAGCTCGCGGTCCAGCACTATTGCCGCGCCACGCAGCAGTTCTACGGCAGCGTGGTGGACGGCGAATTCCTGAAGAAGTTCGAGTAGCCAGGGAGGGCCGGACAAAAATGAACCGTGGGGACGAGCTCCCCACGGTTTTTGCTACCTGTGGCGCACAGGCTTAAACTCCCGATTAATTACTGGCCAATCTGGACCACCTTGCTGTCCGCAGGACTGTCTATCTTATAGAAGCTGTATTCACTGTCGTACGTATACCACTTATAGTTAGCCCGTGTGAACCTGAAGAGACCGAGTGTTTCCTGGAGTGTTCCATGCGCTTCCGCAATGTTCTTATTGCTTGCAAACATCGCGGCGGTAAAGACAATTGTCTTGTTTGCACTACCAGCCACGGATACCTCCATATCGTTCTCCCACATCTCTTTTGCTATTAGGTCCGCATAGGCCTTCCGGAGCTTTGGGAACTCGCTCACCTGCAGCTGCCCCACCTTCGCTTCCATTTGATTGGCGAGAGCCTTAACTTCCGGGTCGGGATGCTGTTTGTAATCGGCAACAGTTTTTGCGTATGCCCCAAAAAGAGCGATCTCTAGCTGCATCGCAACAACGCTTCCGCGGAAGTTGCTACCGTCGAATGGCTTATTGAGACTGGCAATTTCTCTCCGGATATTTTCCTTAGCTGCCTCCACCTCAGCAACCCGGACGGCCTCCTTCTCTTCCTCGGTGAATATTCTTGCGACCGTAAGCGTCTGGGAGCTTTTCTTGCTTCCGTGAGCGGCTTCAATGGTGAGTGGATTATTCTCGTTCTTCAGTCGTATGTCATACGAAAAGTGGCCGTGGTCGTCGACCTCTACGGGAATACCGTTTACCGTAACGGTAGAGTCCTTGGGAGACACCTCGCCTGCAACGGTAATTCTTTCCGATTGAACTGCTGCTGCGTCGGCAGGTTCGGCAATAACGAGTGAAGGGGCTCTGTTTGAATACAGCGTGATACCGCCGAGCATGAAGAACACGGCCGTAATACCGACAGAGAGCCTCATCCTTGTCTTGGAAGAGAGCCTGGTGTCCCTCTTATAGAGGTACCAGACGGCTAGAGCAGGTACCGCGATATACCAAAACTTGATGCCGAGAAGAATGGCTATACCAATACCGGCATATTTCGCCACCTTCTTGAATGTCTGCGTATCTTTTTCGTCTACAAGGCGCACCTCTTTTACGTCCTGTCCGTCATTAGTAGGTTCGTCACCCGTGGACATCTTAAAACTTTTCATATGCGTGGCGATTTAGGGTTATGCCTGAGGAGCGGCTTAGGCCGCCATATTCAATAAGAACAGATTAGCACGTAAGCTCGTCCATTAAGGTCCTAATCCCACATCTGAGTCTGTTGAAAGTGGCCTCATATGAGCTCACCCTTACGCGTGATGTCCTATCCAACATATAAAGAGTTGGGACCATCCGCAGATATGCGCGGATGGTCCCAAAAATTTCGAGCCCAAGGATCAAGGATACAAAAGATTCAAGGACTCAAGACGCGAGGATTACTGCGGGACGAACCCGGAGGCAGAACCGTAGTACTCGTAGGCGTAGTCGATCCAGTACGCGAAGAACTTAACCTTGACGCCGTAGAAGTAGAAGAACGGGGCGTCCGAGAAGCCGCCATCGGCGCCCGGGGCGAATTCGTCGCCCGCGCAGTCAATCCAGAGGTCATCGTAGTGCTGGAGCCGTTCCGGGTGCGTGAGGAGCATGATGCTGACCTCGAAAGCACCCAGGCCGAACTCGTCGCCATCAAAAACCTCCCGCGCCCGGCGAACCGAGCGGCCGCGATGGCGGATACCGAACTGCGCCGGGATGACGAGGATGTCGCCTTCCTGCTTCTCGCCGATGGCTTCGAGCGCGGCGAGCTTGCGCTCGCTCTGCCGCAGATAGGTCGGACCGGTCTGGCCCTTCCGGTAGTTGTAGAACCCGCGGGTCTGCCCGATCAGGCCGAGGACGATTTCCACCGCCTGGCCGTACGTCGGCGCGATCTTCTCGAAGCGCGGAATTGCGAATGTATCCTCCGCGCCGTCCGGAATGTCGAACCCCGACAGGTCGGTGTGCGAGAGATTCGGGAAGTGCTGCTGGAGAATCGCGACCTGCTCCATGAACGGCTTGGGCTTGTAGCCCGAGAGATAGCCGTAGGTGGATTCGACTTCCTCGTCCTTGTAGCGATCGGTGATCGCTACGTCGGTGAGGACCGTGGTCACCGCCGCGCGGATGCGGGCGGCAAACTCGGCGCTGCCGTGAACGCGCTGAGCCTGGTCCTTGTTGAGGCCGAACTCATTGATCGCCTTTTCGGCCGCATCGGCGGCCACACGGTTGATCTGCTTGAGCTGGCCATCAGAGGCCGAGGGGATACGAGTAAGCGTCGCCATGACGTTAGCTCCTTACGCCCGAATCGTCGGACTTGCGGCTTGACCTCCCATGAGGCGAGCTGTTTACGGCCTAGGTCTAAAGACCATTGTAAAAGAGTCCAGTAAAGCTGGAAATAAGCCGTAAAAAGCTCGCCTCATGGAGTGATCCTGATTATCAAGGTTCCTGCTCTATCATGCTATATATAGCCTAACTCGTCAAGGAAACGCTGTGGTGGATTCTAAGCATAAGCAGCTCAGCTGTATTGCTATACTTCCCCATGAGTCTAGGCTCGTGTACGGCCTTTCAAGGAAAGCCGTCGCCGAACTCTTTCTCTTTGCGAGAAGACGGCCAGAGTCCCGAAGGCCACGGCTTCCGGGAGCGCGTCGTAGCGAGGAGATACTGCTTGCCTCCACCCAAGACGAGCCGCGCGGGCGTCGTCGGATTAAATTCAGGGGCCAGATGCCGTAAGGCTTCGAGCTTCGGTGACATGGATGGGTGAAGGCAATTAGCCGGACGCCGATGGCGACTTCTCGAACGCCCCGATCTTCAACTTCAACGACGACAAGGTTAAGTTCAACGCGAACTGGATCGACAACGCCAACGAGAACTACGGTTCTGCCTCCGGGTTCGTCCCGAAGTCGCTCCTCGCTAGAGCAAAGAGGCGTCGTACGACGCCTCTTTGCTTATCGGGACTCAAGTGAGCGCGTCCACCCTCCTAGCATCCTGCCGATCTCGTCGATCATCTCCTGAAGAACCACATACTTCTTATTATCTAGAGACTTTGTTTCCTTCATGAGCCGGATAAAGAAGCGAAGCACATTCAATTTTATGCTCGCGCGCTCAAGAATCGGGCGCTTACCTTGTTTATCGCCGTACCCGGCCGACAAGAGGCACTCGATGAGATCAAGCATCACGTTCTCGCTGCGCTCGAAGATAGTAAAACGGTCTTGTTTCGGCACAACCTTCCGGTACTCATGAAAAGTTCGGTACAAGTCATAGGACTTCTTTAGAATCGGTATATCAACCTCATTCATATATGGAGCAGCATGAGCGATTGTTTGAAAAGATTGTCTCGGCAGAGGCGTTGTTTTCGGCGTGGGACCGCTTTAAGAAAGGCAAACGGAATAAACTTGATGTGCTTCGCTTCGAGAAGGAGCTTGAGAAGAACATTTTCAAGCTCCAGCGCGACTTGCGCGACAAAACGTATCGGCATCAGGAGTACGCGGGCTTTCGCATCACCGATCCGAAACTCCGAGAGATTAGTAAAGCGACAGTCAGAGATCGCGTGCTTCACCACGTCGTTTTTGCCGTCCTGAATCCCATATTCGAGCCGAGCTTTATAGCCACCTCCTTCTCGTGCCGCATTGGCAAAGGTGCCCATAAAGGCGTAGAAGCCATAGCCAAGATGCTCCGTTCCGAAAGCCGGAACAATACAAGAACCTGTTACGCGCTTAAGTGCGACGTTCGGAAGTTCTTCGACTCTGTCGACCACGGCGTCCTGCTTGAAATACTGGAGCGACGAATTGTAGATCGTGACGTCATGTGGCTCATGCGAGAGATTGTAGGCAGCTTTGCTGTGGGACAGAGCCACCTTAAGCATGCCGGTATCCCTATCGGCAACCTGACGTCGCAGTTGTTCGCAAACATTTATATGAACGAGTTTGATCAGTTTATGAAACACGCGTTGCGCGTAAAGCACTACGCAAGATATACAGACGATTTTATTATCGTGTCGCGCGACAAAGGCTACTTGGAGGCGCTTATTCCACAGATTGAGGAATTCCTGGGCGAGCGCTTGGAGCTTGTTCTTCACCCAAACAAAATAGACATACGAAAATACGGACAGGGTGTGGACTTTCTTGGATACGTCGTCCTTCCCCACTGCATACTCCCGAGGGCCAGGACAAAGAGCCGTATATTCAGGAAGCTGGAAAGCAGGGTCAGGGAGCATAAGCAGGGTCAGATGGGAAAAGATCGCCTTGAAGCATCGCTGCGCTCGTATCTAGGCGTGTTGTCTCACGCAAACGCGTACAAGCTTGGCCGAGACCTCAAAAACAAGTTTTGGTTCTGGCTAGGGTGATAAGAAAATAATCAGGCGGAGACGGAGAGATTCGAACTCTCGAGACCCTTTCGAGTCTGCCGCCTTTCCAAGGCGGTGCACTAGACCACTATGCGACGTCTCCTGTCCGAATTGTTATAGCACAAGATATGAAAAGCGGCGCCATTTCTAGCGCCGCCCTTTCCATGAATATGGTTTCAGATCAGCGGCGACGGGGACGGACCCTGAGCCGCATCAGCTGCCGGTTGTCGAGCGATAAAGAGCCTGCAGGCGGGCGGGCCGGGCGCGGCGGTGCGGATTCCCTGCTGCAGGATGCGCGGCAGGGCGTCGGCGCGTCGATGCGCGGGGTCAGGGTCATGGGAGTGACGGGCGCGATCTGGCGCGGCGTCGCAAGGGTCAGAATCTTCCGGGGGCGTTCGGCAACCTGGTCCATGTGGCTTCCTCCTGTTATGTGCCAGGACTATCATGGCATGCTGTCCCTATATTGTCAAGCGCTACGTTAGGAGGGCGGCCACCCGGTCCTCGACGGGCGGATGGGTCGCAAACATGCGGTTCATGAGCTTCCCTGCCTGGGGGCCGAAGGGGTTCCCGATAAAGAGGTGCGCCGTCGCATGGTTGGCGGATTTCATCGGTGCGGCATAGGTGTGTATCTTCTGGAGCGCTGAGGCGAGACCCTCCGGGTAGCGGGTCAAAAGCGCCCCTGATGCGTCGGCAAGAAACTCGCGACGGCGCGAGATTGCAAGCTGGATGAGCTGCGCGGCAATGGGAAGCAGGATGGCAGCCACGACGCCAAGCACGAGGAAGATGACGCCTGCGCGGCCCGAGTCGCGGTCGCCCCCGAACATCGACATGCGAAGGAAGATATCGGCGACAATAGCAATGAAGCCGGCAAGCACGACGGCCACGGTCATGACGAGCATGTCCCTGTTCTTGATATGCGAAAGCTCGTGCGCGATGACGCCCTCAAGCTCGGTGCGGTCGAGGCGCGCGAGGAGTCCGGTGGTTGCCGCGACGACGGCGTGCTTCTCGTTTCTTCCCGTAGCAAAGGCGTTAGGTGCCGGGTCGTCGATGACGTAGAGCTTGGGCATCGGGAGGCCTGCGGTGATGGCGAGGTTTTCGGTCACCGTATAGAGGTCAAAGAATTCCTCGCGGCTTGCCGGCTTCGCATTCGTCATCTTGAGGACTATCTTGTCCGAAAACCAGTAGCTCCCGATGTTCATGACGATCGAGAAGGCCACAGCAACATACAAAATGACCGGGTTGCCGAAGTATGCGGACACGGCCCAGCCGAGCGCGATGACGCCGACGAGGAACCCGGCCATGAGGGCCCAGGTCTTGAACATGTTGCGGGAGCGGTCTTGGTATAGGGTTGCCATATTATGCTTGCTTAGTAAGACGTTCTTCTACCATGCGTATTTCATCTTCGATGCCCTTAATAAAGTCGAAATCATCTACCTCGTCCACGGTAATCCACCTAAAGTCTACGGTATCCTCGTAGTCGGGAGTGACTTCCCCACTCCCATACTTACAATAGTAGCTAAGTACAACGACGGGGATACCGTCTGGGCGTATAAAGGCGACATCAAGCAGGTACTTTGCATCCTCAATCTCTAGACCAACCTCTTCTCGAATCTCACGCCTTAATGCTCGCTCAACTGCGTAGTACCATTGCGGGCTTTCAGCATTCTTATATGAAGGTTCTTCATTCACATAATCACTAGCCTCCATGCCACCACCGGGCAAATGCCATTTATTTGGGAAGATTTTCTTATCTGATCGCTTCGTGATGAGATATTCGTACCTGCCCGAGCTATTGAGGCGCCAGATCGTGCCGGTCAGCACGACCCGATGTAACTCATTATTTGCAGGCTGGGGAGGGGTCATGCAGACTTCTTTTCGCTCGCAGTCTTAGTAACAACTAGAAGGCTACCTTTACGGGTTCGCGTGCGGCGCTCTCAGCATCGGTCAGTTCAAAGAGGTCCATTTTCGCGAAGCTGAAGGAGGAGGCGATGACGTTGCCCGGGAACGATTCAACCGAGGTGTTGAGCTCCTGCACCGTGCTGTTGTAGAAGCGGCGCGACGCCATGATCTTGTTTTCCGTATCTGAAAGCTCGCGCTGGAGCTCGAGGAAGTTCGTATTCGCCTTAAGGTCAGGGTAGGCCTCGGAAACCGCAAAGAGCGACTTGAGGGCGCCCGTGAGCATGTTCTCAGCGGCCGCGTGCTCGCCAACGGTCGTTGCGTTCATCGCGTTTGCGCGGGCTGCGGTGACGCTGTCGAGGGTCGCACGCTCGTGCGTCGCGTACCCCTTTACCGTCTCCACAAGGTTAGGGATGAGGTCATACCGGCGCTTCAGCTGCACATCGATGTCAGCCCACGCTTCCTTCGCGCGGTTTACCTTCGCAACGAAGCCGTTATACGCGAATATCACCCAGAGCACGAGGAGCACGAGCACGCCGATCAATATATAGAGGATAGTCATATACCTTAATTGTAGGACTTTCCCCCATGAACGCAAGAAGCCGCAGCCATAGGCTGCGGCTTCTTGCGTTCATGTCCGTTACGGCCCTAACCGAGCCGCTCCTGAATCTTCCCCGCTATCCCGGGCGCAGTGCGTATTTCCTCGGGCAGGGATGCAAGCGTCTTTCTGTCTACGTACCTTAGGTCGTTATGCATAAGCATGAGCTTAAGCGTTTCCGTATTCCCGCTCTTGAGCATCGTGTCCACTTTCTCGGCAATCATCCTCCTGCCCGACTCCAAAAACCTGCTATTCATACGCCCGTCCTCAGTACCAGCCATCTCACCTATCAGTGCGTTTATAGGCTTCAAGTCCCCGGCCTCGATTGACCTTTCTATCTGGGGGTCCTGTTCCCTCAAGTATTCACGGAATTCGTTACGGTCGAGCCCGGCTGCCGAATCCAAGACCTCGAATTCCTTGCTGTCCATGATCTCGTCCGCCGCTTCCTGGGCAGAGATCACCGTTCGTTCGCGCGCCACCTTAGCATCTACGAGTTCGTTCACCTGGTCAGCCTCCTCATGCAATAGATCCAGTCCGGATACCTTGCCGCGTCCGGTGAGTTTCTGAAAAAGTGTCCTCGTCGCATTACGCTGCTTGGCACGATGGGCGAGCTCGCGGTCAGATGCCTCTCGTGCCTGGACGGCATGGTGCGAATACAATGCGGACTCGGTGCCTTCGTTTTTTGCGTCGATGCGCATCTGTCGTTCAAAAATTGCCTGCGCTTCAACGCGTCCCTTTTCTGTCCGTGCGTGCTCCACCTTTTCGCGGGCGGCCTGGGCTTCCGGGCTTTGCATGGCTATTGGCTTTGGTGTTTCCATGCCCATAATTATATAGCATTTTTAGATTCTTGTAAAGGGAATAGGCTACTGCCCTAAGTAAAGCACTTGTTTTGGGTACCTGGGGGCAACGTGTGGACAGGAGGGCCCAGGCATAGGCCCTATACGGGAACACCCGCCGGCAGCGCGTGCCGGCGGGTGTTGTATCCCCTCTTACTTTTTTATTGGGTCTCTACTAGTAGTCCATTCCGCCCATGCCTCCCATGCCTCCCATGCCCTCAGCTCCCGGCATAGCGGGCTTCGGCTCCGGGATGTCGGCGATAGCCGCCTCCGTCGTGAGGAGGATAGCGGCTGCCGAGACCGCGTTCTCCACTGCCCCGCGCGTGACCTTAAGGGGGTCGATGATACCCGCCTTCATCATGTCGGGTACCATTTCGTCCTTGAGAGCGTCGTAGCCTCCGAAGCCTGCGCCCTCGGTCACCTCGCGGACGATAACGGAAACGTCGTCCTTGCCGCAGTTAAGGGCAATCTGGCGAAGCGGCTGCTCGAGCGCACGCACGACGATGTCGTACCCGGCCCGCTGGTCCGCGGTCATCGAAGCCTTGCCCTTTGCGATGGCCTTCGCCACCTTCACGAGGGCCGTACCGCCGCCCGGCACGACACCTTCTTCAATCGATGCCTTCGTCGCCTTTACGGCGTCATCGATCTTATCCTTCAAATACTTCATCTCGGTCTCGGTCGCCGCACCCACGCGGATGACGGCAACGCCGCCGGTGAGCTTGGCAATGCGCTCCTCGAGCTTCTCCTTGTCGAACTTGGAGGTCGAGTTCTCGGCGATCGCCTTCAGCTGCGCGACGCGCGCCTCGATGTCGGCCTTCTTGCCCTTACCGCCCACGAACACGGTCGTATCCTTCGTCGCGACGACACGGCTTGCGCGACCGAGCATGGAGATGGTCGCGTTCTCGAAGGTAAGGCCCGTGTCAGCGGAAATGACCTGGCCGCCAAGGACGGCTGCCATATCGGCGAGCATTTCCTTCTTCTTGTCGCCGTAGCCCGGAGCTTTGACGGCGAGTACGTTGAACGTGCCACGGAGCTTGTTCACGACAAAGGTCGTGAGTGCCTCACCCTCGACGTCGTCGGCGACGATGACGAGCTCCTTCTTCCCGGCTGCAGCCACCTTCTCAAGGAGCGGCAGGATCTCCTGTATGCCGCCAATCTTCTTGTCCGTAAGGAGGACCTGCGCATCGCGCATCTCTGCCTCCATGCGCTCGGGATTCGAGACCATGTATGCGGAGACGTAGCCCTTATCTATCTGGAGGCCCTCGACGACCTCATAGGAAAGGTCCATGCCCTGGGATTCTTCGACGGTGACCACGCCATTCTTGCCGACCTTCTCGACGGTCTCGGCGATAATCTCGCCCAATTCCTCGCTCTCAGCGGAGATGCTGGCGACTTGGCGGACGTCGTTCTTCCCGGCTACGGGACGTGCCATAGCGCGCAGCTCTTCGACGGCCGCATCGCGGGCGAGTTCCATACCGCGGCGTATGCCCATCGAGTTTGCGCCCTTCAGGATCTTTGCGAGGCCTTCGTCGACAAGTGACTCGAGGATCACCGTCGTCGTCGTCGTGCCGTCGCCTACGCCGTCATTCGTCTTCCCCGCTACCTCCTTTACGATTTCCGCGCCCATGTTCTCGAACTTATCCTTGAAGGAAATTTCTTTTGCGATCGATACGCCGTCGTTCGTGATGCGTGGGCCGCCGTACCCTTTCTCGATGACGACGTTCCGTCCGCGGGGGCCAAGGGTTACCTTCACGGCATTTGCCGACTTCTTAATGCCCTCGTGTATCTTGCGACGCGCTTCTTCGCCGTACAGTATTTGTTTTGCCATATAAGGGATAGGTTAGTCGTTAATAATTGCGAGGACGCTCGACTCGGACAGGATGTAGTACTCTGTGCCGTCGATCTTTACCTCGTCATAGCCGTACTTTGAAAATATGACCGTATCCCCCACCGAAACGGACATGGGGATGCGTTCGTTGTCGTCACCAACCTTGCCGGGGCCGACAGCGACGACAGTGCCGCGTTCGGGCTTCTCCGGCTTTGCCGTGTCGGGAATGATGATGCCCGACAGCGTCTTCTCTTCACGCGTGACGGGCTGCACCACGACGCGGTCAGCCAGTGGCGAGAGAGAAAGTTTCGTATTTGTTTTTGCCATAGCGCCATGAGTTACCGCTGCTTTGGAGTCGGGCATAAGGGCCACGACAAGCAGCTCGCTTTTAAAAATGCCCACGGCAGTTTCCTGCCGAGTCGGTCGTAGTATAGGTCTGCGAAAATACAGCGTCAATCCAATTTGCCTATAGGCGAGAGATATAGTTTAATCCCGGCAGATTAACCAAAGGGGGCACCGATGCTCATCTTCGAATTTGGGGTAGTCGTCGCAACCGGCCTCTACATCCTTTTCAGCTACTTCAGCATGCTCTTCTTCTTCGTACGGCGGCTGAACCTGCCCTGGAAAGCCAAATGGGTGGACGGGACCTTTTACCTGACCGCGCACCTGGGTATTGCGACATTCGTAACGCTCACCCTCTGCATGCTCTTCGTGCGCTTCCACGGACAGGAGCGGCTATATCCGCAATTCACCATCTGCTGCTTCCAGGCTGGCGTGTCCGCATGGCTGGTTACGTCAGTCCAACAGAAATACCGCGAAACCTTCGGCTAACGCCTTTTACCTCCCCGGGATACGCCCGGGGAGCTCTATATACCCCGTACTATTGCTCCCAAACGCGCGCCGTGGTACCTTTTTGGCACAGATGGAGTCACTCATGGCATACCTGCCTTACGCTGAAATCATACTCTCCCTTCTCCTTATCACTGGCATCGTGCTCCAGCAGCGCGGCGCCGGTATCGGAGGGGCTTTTGGAGGCGATAATTTCGCATCGACGTTCTACAAGCGCCGCGGCGCGGAGAAATTCCTTTTCAACGCCACGATAGTCGTTGCGGTCCTCTTCGTCGTTACCGCAGTCGCGCACTTCCTTACGTTCTAAGGGGGTTCGTTGCCGTGCCGGCCCATCTGTCGCTTGCATGGCACCCTACATCGACATACCGGGACGAGTTTCTCGGAATATATCGGGTAATATCACGGACATCGTACGCCGTGGGCGCGGTCCCGTCGCGCGGCTTTCGGCATACGTAAGCGATTTGCCGCCCGGTGACCGTTTTATCGCCTGGGTGCTCGGCTTCGTCGTCGCCGTCACGAGCGTCGTGAGCCTTATCGGGCTCGAGCGCTTCTTCCTTATAGAAGTGCCTGCCGTCGGCGGGAGCCTTGCCGAAGGGGTGGTGGGCGCACCGCGCTTCGTACATCCCCTGCTCGCGCTTTCAGATTCTGACCGGGACCTCACGGCCCTTACGTATGCGGGGCTTATGGGATACGGCGAGGGCGGCGACATCGTACCCGTCATTGCCGAGAGCTTTACGCGTTCGGAGGATGGGCGGACGTACACCTTCCTCATCCGTGAGGACGCCGTGTTCTCGGACGGCACGCCCGTGACTGCCGAGGATGTCGTCTTCACCGTAGAGAAGGCAAAGGACCCAGCGCTTAAGAGTCCCGTGCTCTCGAACTGGGCGAACATCGAGGTCGCGGCCGAAGGGCCGCGCACTGTCCGCTTCACCTTGCCGCGTGCCTACGCGCCGTTCCTGGTGGACGCTACCCTGGGCATCCTCCCCGCGCACCTCTGGAGCAACATCCGTACGGAGGAATTCCCGTTCTCCCCGTACGCGAGCGAGCCCATCGGTGCAGGACCCTTCAAGGTCGGAAGTGTTGCCCGGGATAGCGCCGGCCGCATCGTGCGCTACGACGTCGTCGCGAACGAGAAGTACGCCCTAGGCCGCCCGTACCTCGACCGTATCCGCTTTACCGTCTATCCCGACTACGCTTCCCTGCTTTCCGGACTTAGGAAGGGACAGGCGGAAAGCGGATACGGTGTTGCGCGTGAAGGTGCGCTTCGGGTGCCGTACTCGCGCGTCTTCGGCGTATTCTTCAACCCTGAGGCAGGCCCCGTGTATGCCGACGGCGCGGCGCGGCGCGCGCTTTCCCTAGCGATAGACCGCGAGGCGCTCGTGCGCGATGTCCTTGGCGGGTATGCGACGCCCGCTATCGGCCCGGTACCGGCAGGCTCCGGCGTGCCGGAACTTCCGCTCCCGAACACCGCCACGCGCATTGAAGACGCGCGCAACATCCTGCACGAGGGCGATTGGACATGGAGCGAGGAGGGCCAGTCGTGGAGCAAGAACGGGCAGGTGCTTGCCATCACCCTCAAGACCTCGAACGTGCCGGAACTGAAGGCGCTCGCATCGAAGATCCAGGCCGAATGGAACGCTATCGGCGTACCGGTAACGATTGAGCTCCACCAGCCGGGCGAGCTCACGCAAGCCGTCATCCGGCCGCGCGCCTTCGGGGCGCTTCTCTTCGGCGAGGTCATTGGCACCTATCCCGACCTCTACGCCTTTTGGTATTCGGGCGAGCGGAACGACCCGGGACTCAATATCGCAGGGTACGCGAATACCGAGGTGGACCAGCTCCTTGAGCGGGCGCGCACCGAAACGGACCGCGGCCGCGCGCTCGCCGACCTCGCGCGCGCAAACGAGCTCATCGCCGCAGACTACCCCGCCGCCTTCACGCACACGCCCGACTTCCTGTATTCCGTCCCGGGCGACCTGCAGGGACTCGCCCTTACCCGCGTATCCTCACCTTCGGACCGCTTCCAGAGCGCACGCTACTGGTATCGGCGGACCGAGCTCATCTGGCCCTTCTTCAACACCTAACGACCGTTTCGTGATGAGTCCACAATCCTTTGCGCACTCACCACGGTACAGTACGTACCAAAGCAACCTCTAGTAATAACTAATCATCCTATGAGTTCAGCACCAGCACCGGCCCCTGCCCCACAGTCCCGGGGACCGGCAACACCCAGTCCCGCTACCCGACCGCTAGGTCCGGCGGCAGGAGGTCCCGCGCGCCCACCGCGGCGTGGCCCCGCAAATAGCGGCGGCGGCGGACGCAGCCGTGACAACGGCCCCCGGAGGGGAGGCAACCGCGGCGGCAACCGCGGCGGTCGCGACACGCGTCGCATGATGCGCCGTCCCGCACCGACAACCACGAAACCGCGCGGCGCCGACTACTTCCCGCCTCCTGCGCCTGAGAACGTCGTGCGCATCGTCCCCCTCGGCGGCGTCGAGGAGGTCGGCCGCAACATGATCGCCGTCGAGACCCAGAACGATATCTTCGTCTTCGATGTCGGCTTCCAGTTCACGTCCGAGGACACCAATCCCGGCGTCGACTACGTACTCCCCAATACCGCGTACCTCGAGCATAATGCCGACCGCGTCCGTGCCGTCTTTATTACCCACGGCCACTTGGACCACATCGGCGGCATCCCCTTCCTCATGAACCGTTTCGGCAACCCGCCGATTTACACGCAGAACCTTTCTGCCGTCATGATCGCGAAGCGCCAGGAGGAATACCCTGACCTGCCGGCCCCGAACCTTATCGTCGTCGAACCGGGCTCGACCCACACCATCGGCAACTCGAAGGTGAGGTTCTTCCCCGTAACCCACTCGATCCCCGATTCCATGGGTATCGCCATCGGCACCCCGTACGGAAACGTCATCGCCACCGGTGACTTGAAGCTCGACCACGAGAACGGCATCCCGACCGAGGCCGAACAGAAGAAGTGGGGCTCCCTTGGCGCCGAGAAGAACCTTTTCTTTATCGCTGACTCGACGAACGCCGAGCGCGACGGCTTCTCTATCCCCGAGCGCCGCGTGCACGATACCCTCGAAGAGATCATCCGCACAGTGAAAGGCCGCCTCATCATCGGTACCTTCGCCTCGCAGTTCGACCGCATGATCCATATCATCATGACGGCTGAGCGCATGGGCAAGAAAATCGTCACCGAAGGCCGTTCGATCAAGACGAACCTTGAAATTGCGCAGAAGACCGGCCTCCTTACCCTCAAGAAGGACACGATCATCGCAGCGCAGGAGATCGCCGACTACCCTCCCGACCGCGTCGTCATCCTCGCTACGGGCGCGCAGGGCGAAGAATTCGCCGCACTCATGCGCATCGCGACGAAGCAGCACAAGTCCATCGCCCTCACCGAGCGCGACACGATCGTGCTCTCGTCCTCCGTCATCCCGGGTAACGAGATCTCCGTGCAGCGCCTGAAGGACAACCTCTTCCGCACCGGCGCAGCGCTCATCCACTACCGTTCGTCGGATGTGCACTCGACCGGCCACGGCAACACGGGCGAGCTCATCTGGATCAACCAGCAGGTAAACGCCAAGTTCTTCATGCCCGCCTACGGCTACTACTCCATGACCAAGTCGCACGCCAAGGCGGTGGAGCAGGCCGGACGCCCAAAGGAATCGATTGTCGTCGCCGATAACGGCAGCGTCATCGACATCATCGACGGCGACCGCATGGAGGTGCACAAGGAGAAAGTGCCTTCGACCCCGCTCGTCGTTGACGGCTTCGCCATCGGCGACATGCAGGAGGTCGTCATCCGCGACCGCCAGATGCTCTCAAAGGACGGCATGTTCGTCATCATCGCGACCGTGAACCTGAAGACCGGCAAGCTCCGCAAGTCACCGGATATCATTTCGCGCGGCTTCATCTACCTGCGTGAATCACAGGATCTCCTGAACCAGGCGCGGCTTCTCATTAAGAAGACCGTCGAAGATTCAACCCGTGGCATGAACCCCGTCGACCTCGACTACGTGAAGAACAACCTCGCCGACGTCATGGCAGGCTACCTCTTCAGCCGTACGAATAAGGCACCGATGGTCATCCCCGTGCTCATTGGCGTGTAGGGACACCCGCGACCGAAAAAACCTCCGCATTACGCGGAGGTTTTTTCGTATAGGCATCGCGAAGCATCGGCTTCTTCCCCCAGCTGCACCTCTCACTGGCTGTTCGCTTCGGGTTATCGGGTAGTTTTGCGGTCTGCCCCCGGAAGTACGTACGACCTGCCTTCTTTTTGGAGCATGCCGTCGCGCACGAGCGTAGCGATAGCCTCACGCACTTGTTCCTTCCGTTCCGTTCCGAGTAACCGCTCAAGGAAGTGCGCACTTTTGGCTCCCTGGGTAAGCGCCTTTAGCACGGCACCGCGCGCTTCGCGCTTCGAGCCCTTAAATACTGGCTGCTTCACGTACCCTGCTGAGCGGTGGTTTAGGCGGACGCCGTGCCGCTTCAGGTGGGCGCCGTAGTCCATGAGGGCGGCATACCAATCGCGTGCACGTCCGGCTGGAAGCGCCTTTTCAAGTATGGAAACTATTTGGGCGTCCTTCACCAGCGCGTCGCCCGGGAAGAAGTGATGTAGCACGGCCGTGCGCAAGTTCGTCTCAACGAAAACGACGTCTTTGTTGTGTGCGAAGGCAGCGACGGCGCGCGCCGTATACGGCCCTATCCCGGGGAGCTTCTCGAGTTCAGAAACCTCTTTGGGGAGCCGCCCGCCGTACTTCCCGACGACTGCCTGTGCTGCCTCGTGGAGCATCTTCGCACGCCGGTTGTAGCCAAGGCCTTGCCATGCGGAAAGCACGTCTGCAAGCGGGGCGCGTGCAAGCGCGCGAACGCTGGGGAAACGCCTGAGGAACGCGCGGTAAAACGGGATAACGCGGTCAACCTGCGTTTGCTGGAGCATGATTTCGGATACGAGTACGGCGTACGGTGAGGCCGTACGCGAACGCCACGGCAGGTGGTCCCTGCCGTGGCGTGCCGCATGGTCGAATACGATGTCCCTAAATCGCCGGGGAGTCATCCTCAGTGATCGGTGCCGAAGGCGTTACAGGCGCGGCCTCGGGAATCATGAAAACGGCAACGACATACGCGATGATGCCGGGAACCAGTCCGGTCGTGACCGTAACCAGGACGACCACGATACGGATGATTACCGGGTCAATCTTGAAGTATTCACCGAGGCCGCCCAGAACGCCCGATACCATGCGGTGTTCGCGTGAGCGGTAGAGTTTCTTATGCATAGGTCCTATTGTACCAAATCACCCCTTATATTTCATAAATGACGTCCTTCCGCTCGACGACAATGCGCCACAGGTGCTTCTGCGCATGGCGATAGAGCCCGCGGTTCGGGTTGAAGGCGATCGGGTCCTCAACAAGCTGGAGCATGGATACGTCGCTTTCCGTATCCCCCACCCCGACCGAGCCCGTGAGCGTAAGGCTTTCCTTCTCTACGGCACGCCTCAGGATAGACGCCTTGTTCATGATGAGATGCTCGTCGACTATTTCTCCCGTAAACCGGTTACTCGCGCCCGTATCGTAGAACGTGCCGTATGACTTATCGAAGCCGAGTTCGTACGCAAAGCCATCGACAATGAACTTCGGCGAGTGCGACACCGCAAGGAGGAAGTAGTCCTTCGCCTTGAGCTCCTGGATGAGGTCGCGCGTGTAGCGGTACGTGCGGTGCCGCATCTCTTCGATGACCTCGCCGGCAACGTCAGCGACGTCGCCATACGGGGAGCCCTTTAAGTACTTCGCGAAGGACGTGACGACTTTCTTGATGTACGGCTCGAACTCGCCCTGCCGGTTAATCCACTCCTCCTTAGCCTTCTCGTAATACGTATGTGCGCTTTCCGGGAATATTCCGCGGAGGATGAGGCGGTCAACGAGCTCGACAAGGAGCGACGAACGGAAGACCGTCCCATCGATATCGAACACAGCTACCGGACGCTTTGATTCCATACCTTTATGATACATGGAAAAGCGCCCTCCGGAGGTCGGAGGGCGCTTGATCGTGGGGCTTTCGGGCCGAGGCTTACGCGTCAACTCAGTAGAAGCATGGCATTCAAGCCTTTGGAACGGTATGCGGCACGTAGGGGGCCGTCCACTCCTTGGGCTAATGGTTACTTCCGCTCGCGAGAGCATGTGCGTCCGCCCGCAAAGGACCATGACTGGTATCGAGCATAGTCCCGGCCGCAGGAGTGTCAATTATTTAGCCTTTGGCCAAACGTGTCCCGCAGGCGGCCAGAGGAGGGTAAGCGGGTGGTCCGCGCATTCATGCGGACGCGCCGGGCACACGTACCGGCCATAGAGTACGAGGCCGTTGTTCACATACCGCCAGTCTTCCTTCGGCACCAAAGCCTCAAGATCCTTTGATATCTTCGTAAGGTCCGTATTATCCGTGAGATCGAAGCGGAGCGCGAACCGCCGGACATGGGTATCGGTCGGGATGCCTTCCCACAGGTCATAGAGTTCGCCAAGGACGACGTGCGCGGTCTTATAGGCGACCCCCGGGAGCAGCACGAGCTCCTTCTCGGTCTTCGGCACTTCCCCGCCAAAGTCATCGCGCAGCATCTTTGCCGCACCTAAGATGGACTTCGCCTTGTTGTTATAAAACGGTATTGAGCAAATCTCCTTCGTAAAGATGGTGGGGTCGGCATCCGCAAAGTCATCAATGGTGCGGTATTTCTTATAGATGACATCCGTCACTTCGTTCACCTTCTTATCCGTGCATTGCGCCGAAAGTATGACGGCCGTGACCATCTGGAACGGCGTCTCGTAACGGAGCTCCGTCTTCGGCTCCGGGTACGCTTCCTTAAGGTAGGCGACTAGCGCGGCCGCCCGCTCCTTACGCTCTTCAAAGGTTGCCATGGCTAGACGGGCGTATCGCCGGCACGAAATGCATACCGGTACGCGAGCGTGACAATGATGCCTGCGGCAACGGCGGCAAGAAGGAATTTCACCAGCGAACCGATCCCCGGCACGATACTTATGACATTCAGCACAAGGACGCCGAGCACGGCATCCCGCCAGGTAACTTCATGATCGTCGGTAAGCCGCGAGAAGGCGTGCTTACGGAGCGCCGCCCCGGCAATGACGCCTGCGTAGGCGTAGGAAAGCATAAGGAGGAGGAGATACAGGATGCCCAGTATAAAGGCGACTCCCGCGCCGACGAATGAAAGGAGGAGCAAAAGCGTAAGTACCGGCGTCGCGAGGAAGAGCGCAAAGCCGAGGAGCCCGAATAGGCCTGCACGCTTCCCACCGCTCCGGAGCGCTAGGCCGGTAATGCGGCCGGCAATCCCCGGGAAAAGGCCGACCAGGAGCCCGGCGACAATCATGCCGGCAGTAGCGCGGACGATAAGGAAGACGCCGGCACCGGCAAGCGCAAACTTACGGGCCTCTTCCTTGGTGGGAACGTAGGCATATGAGCCCGTATACGTGACTCCCCCGTCGACGACTGCGGACGGGGGCACCTGTACGGCTTCGGGCGCGTTGTACCGGAGGGTTCCGGCAACATGCGTACCCTCCTTAATGACGAACCGGTCCGACGCGATGACTTCTATGTCACCGGCAAAGTCTCCCGCAAGCGTGACGTCTGCCCCGTAAATGGTAACGGGACCGGATGCGCCTCCCGTCACCTCGATGTGGCTCCCGATTATATAAATCTCCCGCGCCTTTCCCGTAACGACGGCCGTACCTGCAATGACGGCGACGTCGCCTCCTACATCCCCGGAGAGGTGCAGGCTACCTACGGCTGCACGGACATCTCCCGCGATTGGCCGTTCGATGATGAGCGTGCCTGCAGCGGTAAGGACGTCTCCTGCAATTGGCGCATACACGCCGACCGTACCGGCTGCTGCGGTGAGGTCTGCCGGAAGGTCGGCGGTAACGGTAACGCTCGAACCCCCGAGGTAGGCATTATCGGGAACGGATTCCGAGAGGGTGAGGCCGGTGTCATTACCGGCAAAGGTTGCCGCCTGGCCCGAGAGCGGAAGTAGGAGCCCAAGAAGCGCTATCAGGAGTCGCCTCGTCATGATGCGGTTATGGTACCACGGATGAGGTTAAGGTTTCGCGGGCTTTGAACCGCCAGGCAGCAAGGAAAAGAAGGACGGAAAACACAAACGAGGCGAGGCAGTAGATGCACAACGCTTTGATCAGGAATACCTGGAGATACAGGAAATAAAGCGAGGCGAGGAAGCCAACGACGGTTGCAAGGAACAGGAGGCGCACAAGCCAAGCGCGGGTATTCGTGAGTAGGAAGGCAGCGGCAATAAAGATAATGGCGTAGAAGGCTACGCCATAAAGCGCGAGCGGTACGCCGAAGAGGTTCGAGTACTCGCTTTGCGCGACCGTATTGCAGCCGTTAAGGGACTCAATACCGCAGGTGAGTGCCGTATCGGTGAGTGCCGATTGTGCGAGATACCACGAGTCAGCGAGACCGAGGAATGAGAGCACAAGAATACTGACGAGGAGAACCCTGCGGGACATGCCCCCTATCCTACCCTACCGGCACAGGCTGGCAACCGTGGACGAAAGGAGTATGGTGTACCTATGACCGACGAAGACCGCGAGCGCGAGCTCAAAGAACGCCTATCACCCGAGGCTTACCACGTCCTGCGCGAGGGCGGCACCGAAGCGCCCTTTTCGGGTGCGTATGTCGACAACCACGAGGACGGTACGTACCGCTGCCACGCGTGCAGTACCGTACTTTTCTCGTCATCGGCGAAGTTCGACTCAGGCTCGGGCTGGCCGTCCTTCACCGACCCTGCCGTTGCCGAGAATGTCGGCACCCGCGAAGACGAGAGCCACGGCATGCGCCGGACTGAAGCCTACTGCAAAAACTGTGGGAGCCACTTAGGCCACGTCTTCACCGACGGCCCGAAAGACCGCGGCGGCCTCCGCTACTGCATCAACTCAATCTGCCTCAACTTCGAAAAAGACGCTGGCTAGTTTTAAGCCTCCTCTGCCATAAGGGTATCGTATATCCTGTCCTTCAGTTGCCCCACGAGTCGCATCGTGCGCACAGAAAGTTCCTTGTTGTACTCTTCGATTGTCATGCCTGCAGGGGGTCTTGAATACTTGTTTGCATCCGGAATATTGTTTTCTGCCGCAGGTTTGTCTTGCTTATGGGGAGATAGAGTCTCACCTTGGAAGTCCTGGACGTATAAACGACTAGCGAAACGCGAAAATACATCCTTTAACGGATTATCGTATACGGTTATCCGTCCGTCTGAGCGGTACCGCGCAACGTTCCTATCACGGCCCTCGTCCATTAGTTCCTCTACTGGCGCCGGATCTTTAGTCAGGGCAATGTAATAAGCATCAACGCCTGCCGCGGCAGACGCCTCCAGTAACGCAACCGCTCCCTTCCCGTGTGAGAACGTCTCATCCACAAAAAATATTTTCTTACCCTCCTGAGGGGCGAAATCTTCCTTTGCTACTTTTATGAATTGGGTACGATCGGTGTAATGGTACGCCTTGAGGTCGTTATCGTTATAAAAATGAACCTGAGGCGCCTCACTACCCATACTCTCACTTAGGTATTTCTTATATGGGCTTCCGAAAATTCTGGCACTCATATCGAGAAATACCACGGCATCAGGTTGTTCACGCTGGATACGGCGTGCTAGGTCTTGTAGGGAGGGAGCAATCATTTCTAATTCCCTTTCAGCCCCCTCTATAGTCTCAGCGGCAATCTCGTCAAACTCTTCGAGCGGCATCACGTTACTCTTCCCCACACCGCCTTCGAAAGCAGTAGCGTCTTTCTTTTTCTGTGCTTCAAAGCGTGGGGCTCTCATACGGAAAGTATAACCCTAAGTACCAAGGTGGCACGCGGCGCGCCCCGGATTCTTCTCAAAGTAGCGTTGGTGATACTCCTCTGCAGGATAAAATGTCGCTGCTTGGGTAACCTCGCTTGCGATTGGCTGCGGGTAGGCCGACGAAAGCTCCTTCTTCACGCTCTCGGAGACCTCACGCTCCTCGTCAGTGCCATAGAAAATGCCTGAACGGTACTGCGTGCCGACATCCGGCCCCTGGCGATTCAGCTGGGTCGGGTCATGGAGCGTAAAGAACTTTCGGACCAGGGCCTCATAGGTAACGGCTTCCGGGTCATAGGTGACCTCGACGGCTTCCGCGTGGCCAGTCGTTCCCGAGCATACGTCCCGATACGTCGGGTGCTCGGTCTTTCCGTTCATGTACCCGCTCACCGTCTCGATAACGCCCGGCACTTGCCGGAAGGCGTGCTCGACCCCCCAGAAGCATCCGGCTGCAAAATAAGCTTTTTTCATATGCCCACTATACCTGAAACCTCACCCTCCCGCGGCTGGTTCTAAGGGGTAGAGGGAGATGGACCTCGAAGACCTACGCAGGAGACAAGGCATCTTGTCTCGCCGCCAGACTTCGTCTTGCGGCTTACCCCTAGCTTTCCCCTTATGCCACTCTTCAAGGCTTTCGGGTTCGGCGTACTGCTTATCGTCCTCAGGCTCATGCTTCCAAACGTTCTTCATGAGGGAGAACAAACGGCGATCGTATTTCTCGAAGGTGCCCAGGCTAGCGCGCTCACTGCTACCACCATTATCGAACACGCTGCCACCACCACCTCACTATCCGACCGCCCCCAATTCTCCCTCCCCCACGCCCCCTACCCTGCTCCTTAACCTCAACCCACCACCCCAAGACCCGGACCCACACTCCGGGTCTTCTTACGTATACGAAGAAAGCGGCGCCAAAGGCGCCGCTTTCTTATAGTGTCCGAGTAGGAAGACCTACATCGAGCTTGCGGGCATGCCGCCGGAGACATCGTTCTTCCGTCCTGCCATGCCGGCGAGGATGAGAGCGATACCGAGGACGACGTGGAGCCAGTGGTCCGCCGTGTTCATGAGTACGAGGCCGAGGAGCTCACCGCCTTCAGGGATGGTGAGGAAGCCGAGTACGGCGAGCACGAGGTACACGATACCAAGGATCTTAAGCCATGCAGCCGAGCGTGCTGGTGCCGTAAAGGCAACAACGAGGAGGATGAGGCCCAAGATAAGGTGCACAAGGTCATGGAGCGTGTCCGTCTGGAAGATCCCGTTCTCGCCAGCGATACCGCTGTCGACAAAGCCGAGGACCGCCACAAGCACAAACACGATACCGAACACGATTGCGAGCGTTTTAGCCATAAGTGTGGTTAACGTGATAAGTACTGATATGGGCTAAGCCCTATCATTAGGCTAAGTATAGCTCCCTAATGATGAGGTTAACCTGAACGCCCGCCAGGTGGGGATAGTCCTCAAACCACCGGATAGGTGTTCTTCCCCTCTTCTTCCCGATGCATGATGGCTTCCTCGCCGTGTCCGAAGTAATGTCCTATCTCATGCCAGATCGTATCCCGCACTACGCTGCGGACGATATCAGCGAATTCCAGCCTATCGACCCGGGTCTCAAGCCGAATATCCTCGGCCTCAAGCAGAGTCGGCAGACGGTATACCGTGATGGTATCCGGAAGCACCTCCCCTATCCCATACCCTTCACCGCGTTCGCTTAAGGGTACGCCTTGGTAGATGCCGAGCAGGGTTTCGGTACCTTCAAGCCCTTCCAGCCTCCGGACCTCCTCGTTCGGTTCGTCTTCCACCAGGAGCGCGACGTTCTGTATGCGCTCGCGGTAAGGTGCGGGCACGGCGTCCCACTCTTCGCCCACTATGCGCTGAAATGTTTCCTCATCCATACTTTTCTACGAGCCGACCGACAGGCATCGAAAACGCAAGGCACACGAGCGCCGTCCCGAGGAAGAATCCAGCGAGCACGTCCGAGAGGTAGTGTGCGCTGAGGACGATCCGACTCAACCCAACAAGAATACCGACGGCAACGAGGAGCGCCGGTATAAGCAACCTTTGTGTCCGTCGGTACGCAAGGACGGCAAGGAAGCCGTAGAGCGCGATGGCAGCCGTAGCGTGCCCGCTGGGGAACGAAAATGACGGGATGGGGTCAAGCCAAAGAAGGGTCTCCGGCCGCGCCCTGACAAATACCTCCTTGAGGACCTTGTTCGCGAACAAGACTCCCGCAAGGACGGTTCCCAGCTGTAATACCTCCGTAGTCCCGAACCGTCCGATATAGATTGCACCGACCGAAACGACGATGACGCCCACGCCGCCGCCAAGCACCGTAATGACGAGGAAGGCCTCAATGACATCGAGTGTCTGGAGCGGCGCTACGAGCGTGCTTGCGGCAAGGTCGATGCGCGCAAGCACGCCTGGGGCATATATGAGCAAGCCCGCAAAGAGGACGAATAGGAGCGCGGAAACGGCGCCGATACGGATAGTACCCATACGACGTACGATACCGTCCCCAAAAGGAAAACGCACGCATTGCTGCGTGCGTTTTCCTTTTACCCCGCGTGAACTATTTCTTTAGCTCTGCGTCAATGGCTGCCGAAACCGTTGCGATAGGCTGGGCTCCCTTGATGAGGGCCTTGCCGATCACGGTGCTTGGCGTGCTGTCGACACCGAACTTAATGCCTTCGTCGCGGTCTGCGTCAACTGCTTCCTGGTACTTGGCCTTGTTGTCGTTCATGAGCTGCGTGATGCGCGCGGCGTCGAGGCCAAGCGACGTCGAGATCTCATTCATGCCGGCAAGCGACGGAGCCGACTCGCTTTCGCCGGTCAGCATGCGCTTGAACCACTCGTGCCAGCGGTCAGGATGTGCCTCCCAGACGGCGCGCGAGTAAATTGCAGCTTCAATCGACTCGGGGCCGAGGAACTGGAAGTCCTTGTAGACGATGCGGACCTGGCCGTTCGCTACGTAATTCTTCTCCACTTCCGAAAGCGTCGCGCTTTCGAACTGCTTGCAGTATCGGCACTGGAAGTCGTACCACACGACGACCGTGACCGGCGCGTCCTTCTGTCCGACGGACGGGCTGTTGTCGGTCTCGATGTCGTTCACGTCGACTTCGGCAGCTGCCGCAGGCTCGTCGGACGTCCCGGAAGTACCGAGGCCACCACCGAAGATAAGGCCGAGGGTGATGAGCACGGCGCCGAGGAGTACGGCGAGCGGGGTCAAATACCGCTCCATAAATACGTTTTCTGAAGCCATAGAACCAAATATCTGTTATTCCCTGACAATAAAACTATTGTAGCACTTCCTATTTTGCGCGCTTTGTGGACTTCTTAGGCGCAGATGAGGCGGCTTTTTTAGGCGCAGCTTTCTTTGCCGGGGCCTTCTTAGCTGCAGTTTTCTTTGCTGCTGACTTCTTGATTGAAGGCACCGAGACTTCGCTCGCAAGCTCCTTCCAGTTACGCTTCAGCTCCATCGCGGCATTACGGAGATCATCCCGGTCGACGGAACGCGCTCCCTGGTACATGGCCGCTGCCTGGTCGACGATGCGCGCTACGGCCTTCTGGTCGAGCTTCTTCAGGTTCTTCGCTTCCTTCACGACGTCTGCCTTCATGCCCTGTGCCCACTTGCTCGCAGCCTGGCGATGCTTCTTTGCGTCCTTATCGCCGTAGAAGTAATAGCCTGCTCCGGCTGCTGCTGCGGCGGCGAGAACGCCCGCACCTACGCCGACAACCGTCTGCGTACTCATCCCCTTCTTTTGTTTTGATGCCATAAAATTATTCGTTAGTCGCACGTTTCTTGCGCGTCGCACGCTTCACGCTCTTGCCGAACAAGGAGAAGAGCGACGCTGCACGGAATCCTTCCTCTTTCACGCGGGCCCGTGCTGCGCGCACATCCTCACGTATCGCCTTCGCCTCTTCAGCGAACTCATCGCCGACGCGGTTCAGGGTGCGCAGGAAACGCACGGCATAGACGAGCGCGACTACGACAAGCGCGCCGATAAGCGTCATCACCACCGTAGCGACGACGAAGAAAATGTCCATTTTGAGAAAGTCTTCCATGGGTTTTGATTAGGAACCCGATTAGTATACCCCGCTAAAGCTGAGGTTACCGTTAATCCCCAATACAAAAGCGCCCGCAGGGCGAGCGCTTTTGGTGAACCTTCGGGCTATTTGGTTAGATGAAGGTAAGTGCCTTACCCGTCTTCCCTGCGCGGCCGGTACGGCCGATGCGGTGCGTATAGTCTTCATACGTCGCTGGCAGGTCGTAGTTGATGACGTGTGAGACGCCGGAGATGTCGAGGCCGCGGGCGGCAACGTCAGTCGCGACGAGCACGCGCACCTTATCCTGCTTGAAGAGGCCAAGCGCCTTCTGGCGGCGTCCGTGCGTCTTGTCGCCATGGATGCTCTCAGCCGGGATGTTTGCGCGCAGGAGGTCGTTCGCGAGGCGTTCGACGCCGTGCTTCGTGCGTCCGAAGACCAGCACCTTGTCGAACTCGGGCTCCTGGAGGAGCTCAACGAGCTGCTCAAACTTGCGGCCGCCTTCGATGCGGACGACGTCCTGGTCGATGGTGTGGGCCGTATCGCGCGTCTTCACCGAGACCCGTACCGGGTCGTTCAGGAAGGCGCCGATGAGTGCCTCGATATCGCGGGACAGGGTTGCCGAGAAGAAGAGCGTGTGGCGGTTCTCCGGCATGTATCCCATGATTTCACGCATGTCGCCGATGAAGCCCATGTCGAGCATGCGATCGGCCTCGTCGAGTACGACGGTGGCGAAGGACGAAAGGTTAAGCGAGCGGCGCTCGATCAGGTCCTTAAGGCGTCCCGGCGTGCCGATGACGAAGTTCGGGCTCCTGCGGAGGCCGCGGAGCTGGGGCTCGATGCCTGCACCGCCGACGCACGTAACGGCGTGGACGTTAAGGCGCTTCGCAAAGCCGTAGAACTCCTCTTCAATCTGGATAGCGAGCTCGCGGGTCGGCACCATGATGAGGATGCGTTCCTGGCGGTCCTTCAATACCTTATCGATGAGCGGCACGAGGAAGCTCGCCGTCTTGCCGGTACCAGTGTTCGCGATGCCGACGATGTCGCGGCCCGCAAGCACGTGCGGGATCGACTGGTCCTGGATAGGGGTCGGGAGCGCATAGCCCTTGCTGACGATGTTGTCCTTAAGCTGCTCGTCGATGGGAAAATCCGTGAAGGCGTGCACCGGGTTGAAGGCTTCCACCTCTTCGGCCGGTTGGGCCTTGTTCACGAGCTTCGAGAGGTCGACGGACATCTCCTGGTAATTGCGCTTCCCTCCTCCGCTGCGGCTGCGGGAATTACCCGAGTTACCGCGTGAGCGGTCACCACCTGATGAAGAACGGGGTTTGCTGGTAGAACCGACGCGGCTGTAGCCTCCGGTACGCGGAGGACGGCGGCCGTCAGTGCGGCGAATATATTCAGTTGCCATATGAGTCAAAACTAGTAGCCCGAAACGCTCCCGGGCGGATTAAGTAAACTCTGTGCGTTAATCAGAGATCCAAGCGATCTCGAGTTTAGTGGGATGAAAATCCCGGGGCTGAGGGCTACTCGCGCCAAAACTAGGAGAACGATTGTGCCCATACCGTAACAGGTTTGGGGCTATATTGCAAGTTAGCGGCTTCAACCCTGCTGGGCTCTGGGACGATACTGGAACCCTTTCCTTATTTAACGACACGTGGATTAAACGCTAATAAGGTCTCTACAATCATCTTTTGTTTCTTGGGCGCATAAAAGAAGAGCGACCACCGTACCGTTTTCTCTACACCGTTTTCTGAATAAACCAGATCATAGGCACTACCCTTTTTAATAATCCTTAGAAGACTCCCCTCGGTAAGGATTGTCTTATTCCCAATTCCATCTTTAGTAGAAATGGTTTTATTTTCAAAATCTATCTTTGTATACCTTACGAACGAATCACTTGCCATAAGCAAGCTAAGCGGGACTGCTAGCCATCCCATTTCGAGATAGATGCTCGCCGTTCCCTCACGAACTGCCTGTATGGAAAGCAATACGAACCAGATAAAAGGAAAGATAATCGCCAATTGGACTGAGGCGTTGCGAATGATCTTGCCCCCCCTTTCTTGCATGAAGCTATTAGAACATTAATTTCGGCTGTCTGGGACGACGTTGGAACTCTTATGTATACACACGCTTCGCCTCTTCTTGTAGCCAGCCCCCGAACTCTCTTGCCATAACTCTAAGCGTCTTCTTATCCGCTATGGGGTTAAGAGCCAAACGTAGGAACTCGCACATCTGGGACTCACGATCCGGATAGTATTTGGAGAATGTCTCGTAGCAGGGGTACAGGTCACGCGTATACATACCGGATAGAGGCATGGTGAGTTCAAATCCGGAACGCAAGAAAGTCTTCATGAGCCAGAGGCAGGCCTTTTTAATATCCTCTTCACTGTCGATTTGCTGCAGACGTTTTTCAAGCCACTCAAGACGCTTACCGAGCGTGAGGACATGGACCACCATATCCCTTCCCGGCTTAAGCTTAGGCGCTTGTATCGTGAGGTCCGTGCCGTATAGACAGACGCTTTGAGCCAGCATAACGTGATCTTCCTCTGCGAACTTGAGCAGGTCGAGCGAAAACTCTATACCTTCCGCAAAGGGAAATCTTTTTAAGAGAGTTTCCTCTTCCTCTTTCATCCAGGTTTTGTCCAGCTTCCCCTCTTGAGTCGTGTAGGCGTAGCTGTCGACGTCCGAAATCCCAGTTATTGCCTTTCCTCGAGCTACCGAGCCCCGAACATAGATGCTGTGAAGCGTGTCTCCAGAATGACGCTTATATGCTTCTACCACTTCATCAATAAGTGGCTTCCACTCCGCCTGAAGCTTCTCAAGCGAACTCGGATTCGTGACATAACCGTCGTTATCTATCTCAAAATATGACCCAATTTTTTGAACTGGAACTGATGAGTTGATCATGACCTAAAGTATATAGCTTTTGCTGGCGGTCTGGGACGATGATGGAACTATGGTATGCGAAACCGCCCAAGCATGGTGCTTGGGCGGTTGAACAGCTGCAAAGAGCAGTGCCTCAGATTCATGACTTCATGGAAGCTCCAGCGGAAGCGGTGGTTCAGCGCGGTCTGCCCGAACCTTCTCGACATACCTCTGACGGGCATCTTCGATAATCTCGTACCCTTTCCGCAGCTCGTGCATTTTTTCGATAATATCGCGACTCAGATATGCCATGTCCAACTCCCTCGGTTGCCTGCGTTAGTATGCCACACTTCCTGCTACCAAGAGTATTGCTGGAAGAATGGGGACGATGTTCGAGCCCTAGTTTTGAGTAAAAGACATTAACGCGAGTCCTGTGAGTGAAAATAAGATAACAATCACCCCTACAAGGGTTACGTAGAAAGCAGTCGGATTCTTGCTCCTGTCCCAGTGCCGGTAGAGGTGGTGATCAGGATTATTAGAACCAATACGATAATCCGGGTTCGGATACTGACCAAACTGCATTATGTGGCCACTTCTAAGGGCTCTATACAATAGCCAAGTCACACCAATCCAGAACAATAGTAGAAACGCTTTATATAGAAATTCCATACACTCAAGCATACAACAATTGCTGGCAGTCTGGGACGATGTTGGAACCCTTATGCAACTATGCTAAGGTTCTGTCCAGGCAGCAAGGGAGTAGAGGTCATGAAAAGACCAGCACGCACGGTTCTTGGCCAGAATGTGGATGAGCAGGAGAGGGCAAAATTCACTTCCCCGCTTTCGGTCGACGATCTGTACAGACATGCCAAGTCTGGAAGTGGTGCGCGTATCCTGATCACCGACAAATCTAACCCGGACGAGAATGTGGTCATCGCGTACGAAAAGCCTTCCTGAGGGACTCAGCAGTAGTGCCGCGTAACGGAGATTCCGTTTACGCGGTTTCTCTATTTATTGCTGGCAGACTAGGTTTCGAACTTCTTGCGCGTGGCCTCTATCTCCTTATGCGCTTCCCGCATCTTCTTATATGCCGGGTCTTCACGTGCCCTTACATAAACCCCATAAAATATGCGCGCCGCCTCGGCCTTCTCGCTCGTCTTCCAGTCCGCCTCTTGGGGTCGCACCTTGTGGCGTGCGTCCTTCTCCATCTCTTTGGTTTGCTCCTTTTGTGGGTTCTTCTCGTACTTCTTCCCGGACGCATGGTTCGCGTAGCGGCAGGCACGCGTGTACCCCATCTGCAGGAACTTTCGCGCCATGTCCATACCAACGAAATCCTTCTTGCGCTTGTACGCGAGAAAGAGCCCGTATATAGCTTTTGAGGATACTTGGGCTATCTCGGGCGTCTTGAATCGCCAGTGCGGAAGTATTTCCGACTTATACGGTTCGACCATGAGTACGCCCTGTTCGCCACGGCCAATTTGATAGAGCTCGGGATGCTTGCGGAAGTCCGTGTGCGCGAAGTCGATAGCGTAGTCGAAAGACGCACTCCGATACGCTTGCGGGATTCTCTTACGCGGCACGACGTTTCCTGGCTGTCGTCTTCTTTGCAGCCTCCCTTCGCGGCGCGCGCGTACGGCCATCGCGGCCACCCTTCTTCCCGCCCCTCTTTGAAGGCGTGGTGTCCTTCTCCTTCCCGCGTCCGCTGCCACTTTTGTTTCCGCCCTTATCTTCCTTGTTTACGGTTGCCCAGGCGCGGGCTTCAGCTTCCTTCTTCGGGACGCCGCGCTTCTCGTAACCCTCTTCAATGTGTTCAGCCTGCCGCTTCTGCTTATCGGTATAGGCTGACTTGTCACCGCGAGGCATACCGCTAAGGGATTGGGTTACGTCCCTGGATGACACGCACGAGCACCATGACCACGGCGATGACGAGCAAGATATGGACGAAACCACCGATGGTATAGGAACTTACGAGCCCAATGGCCCAGAGGATGAGGAGCAGTACGGCGATAGTTACCAACATAGGAGTTTCAGTAATGGCTAATGTTTAGACTGTAGTGCTTCCCTACTGAAATATAGGTGAAGCTCAACCGCCAGTTTAATCATAGTTCGGCTGCGTGTCTGGGCGATAGTCAAAGTGAAAGTACTCCTTTTTCGTTCCTATGCGAAAACCCCTACGCATCATCAACTCTGCGAGATAATCTTGAAGTTCCTGATAGCGCTTTGAGTCCTCATCTTCCTTGCCCCGATAGAAGCCTATAAAAAGTGCAGGCAACCCGTCATCGCCTCGTCGCAAATAAACTTCCTTGTTCTCCGCCTCATCCCAAATTGCAACATCTACGGAATGGCCGGTGGCGTGTGGCCGCCCTTCCAAATTCAGGAGTGAATCCGTCGCTTCCTTACCGTACTTTTCTACGCGACGCTCATATACAATTTGATACAGCGCATCGGATCGATATCCCTCCTTAACATAGAGTCGCCACCCGCGTTCGCGCAGCTCTTGTTCCGCCGAAAGTAACGGGTCAATAAGGCTTTTGTGCACTTGCACGCGGTCGTCCACTACGCCTGCGGCGAGGATATCCTCCTTACTGAGACCGTGGTTGGCATATTTATGCCAATAGAAATTACTGCCGAGAAGGCCGTAATCATCAATGTATACAAAATCGATAGGCGTCATGCCCGAAGTATACACCCGTAAATGGGCGCAGTTCTACCGGCGAGCCTTCGCGCGTTCGCTCTCGGTGAGGAACTGCTTTCGGAGGCGTACGCTCGTTGGCGTAATTTCGAGGTACTCGTCCCCGGCCATGACTTCGAGGCCGCGCTCGATAGTGAGGGTGAACGGTGGGATGAGGTTGATGGCCTCGTCGTTACCCGACGAACGGACGTTCGTGAGGTTCTTCCCCTTGGTCGGGTTCACCATCATCTCCTCGCCCTTGCTCGTATTCCCGAGCACCATACCTTCGTATACGTCCGTAGCAGGAGCGATGTAGAGGAGGCCGCGCTCCTGGAGGCCCCAGAGGGCATAGCCCAAGGCCTTGCCGGAGGCCATGGATACCATGGAACCGACTGCGCGCTTCTTGATTTCTCCGGCGAACGGCTTGAAGCCGATGACGCGCGAAGAGAGGATGCCCTCACCCTTCGTATCGATGACGAACTGGTTGCGGTAGCCGAGGAGGCCGCGGGTCGGGCCCTCAAGGGTGAGGCGAACGAGATCGTCGTGCTGCACCATGTTCTGGAGCACGAAGGCGCGCGTGCCGAGGCGCTCGATGATGGCACCCTGGTAGGCGCTTGGCGTATCGATAATGACCTCCTCGAACGGCTCAAGTTTCTTACCCTCTTCCTCGCGGATAATGACCTGCGGCTGCGAGACCTGTACCTCGTACCCGGAGCGGCGCATGTTCTCAAGAAGGATGGCGACGTGGAGCTCGCCGCGGCCAGACACCTTGAAGGCGTCAGGAGAAACGAAGTCAACCTTGAGGCCGACGTTCACCTCGAGCTCGCGCTCAAGGTACTCGCGGAGCTGGCGGCTCGTGACGTACTTCCCTTCGCGGCCGGCGAACGGTGAGTTGTTGACGAGGAAGTTGACGGTAATCGTCGGCTCGTCGATGGCGATAGCCGGAAGCGGCTCAACTGACGGGTCGATTACGACCGTCTCACCGATGAAGATATCCGGGAGGCCGGCAATCATGACGATGTCGCCTGCCTGCGCCTCAGTTACCTCGGTACGCGCGATACCCTTAAAGGTAAAGAGTTTGGTGAGCTTGCCCGTACGCGCCTCGCCCGAAGGCTTAAGGACGGTAACGGCGTCCGTCGAACGGACGGAACCTTCATATACACGGGCGATAGCGAGGCGTCCGAGGAAGTTGTCGTAGGCAAGGTTAAAGGCCTGGAGGCGGAGCGGCTTCTCGATGAGCTCGGGGGTAACGGCGGACGGTACCTCGGAAAGGATGGTATCCAAAAGCGGCGTGAGGTCCTTCCGCTCGTCATCAAGCTTCTTCATGGCAACGCCTTCGCGGCCGATTGCGTAGACGACGGTGAAATCGGCCTGTTCGTCGGATGCGCCGAGCTCGAGGAAGAGCTCAAGCACCTGCTCCTCCGCACGGTCGGCGTCGGCAGCGGGCTTGTCTATCTTATTAAGGACGACGATAGGCTTCAGCCCGAGTTCGAGCGACTTCTTGAGCACGAAGCGCGTCTGAGGCATCGGGCCCTCCTGCGCGTCGACGACGAGCAAGACGGAGTCGATGGAGCGGAGCACGCGCTCCACTTCCGAACCGAAGTCGGCGTGTCCCGGGGTGTCGACGATGTTGATCTTCGTACCCTGGTATTCAATCGACGTGTTCTTCGAGTAGATGGTGATGCCGCGCTCCTGCTCGAGGGTGTTGCTGTCCATGGACACGCCTTCGGCAACGGCGCCGGTCTGGCGCATAAGCGCATCCGTAAGCGTCGTCTTGCCGTGGTCCACGTGGGCGATAATGGCGATGTTCCTGATTTCCATACAATAAAAAATGCCCTGCGGGCGTAATGTCATTAATGTACCCTTATTTTCCGTATGGGTCAATTCTGCGCTCGACGCCTCAGTTCGCGTACGGAGCGGAAGAGTACGTACCACGCCGAGAGGATGAGGAGTGCGCCGGCAACGAACGGAAGCCTGATGCCGAGAAGCCCTGTTCCTGCGCCCGCGAGGAGCGGGATAACGCCCTGGGCAAGCGCCATCAATGAACCATTGATGCCAAGCGCTGCTCCCTGCCGGTCAGCAGGCACGCTCTTACTGACAAGCGAGGCGATATTCGCGAAGGCGAGGCCCTGCGGTACGGCCATGATCGGGATAAGTATATAGAGGAGCGTAATCGTATCCATAAACGGATAGAGGAGCACGCAGAGTGCGACCACCGGGAATCCCCAGAGCATGATCTTTCGTTCGGGGTACCGCTTTACGGCCTGCGGCAGGATAGCGACCTGGGTCACTACGATACACGCACCAACGATACCGAAGAACGTACCGATGCCGGCTTCCGTAAGCCCGTACTCGACCGACAACAGCACGCCGACGAAGGACGTAAAGAAGGCGAAGCCCGACATATACAGGAAGCTCGTGAGGTACACCGGTGCTGCCTCGGCATCCTGCATCGCGGCCTTAATATTCCGGATACCTTTCAAAAGCGTGAACGACTTCGCGGCGCGCCGGTCATGGTTCGTCTCAGGCAGGAAGAGCGACACGAACAGGACATTGAGAAGCCCGAGGCACCCCGCAAACCAGAACGGCGCGGCGGCATAGTTGAAGTACGAGGCGATGAGGCCGCCGAGCAAGGGACCGAGTATGAAGCCTACGCCGAAAGCAGCGCCGATGAGCCCGAAGTTACGCGCGCGCTGTTCGGGCGCGCTTACGTCGGCAATCGTTGCCTGCGCGATACTGAAGTTCGCACCCGCAAGTCCGGCAAGCGTGCGGCTTACGAAGAGGAGTGCGAGTGAGCCTATCCCGATACCAAAGGCAAACATGAAGTTCGAGAATGCGAGTACCGCCACCCCTATCGTGAGCAAACGCTTACGTCCGTAAGCATCCGAAAGCTCGCCCAGGATAGGCGCGGCAATGAATTGCATAAGCCCGAAGACGGCCGTAATCGCGCCGGCGATAAAATACTGCGCGCCGACGGAATATCCCGCAAGGAGAAACGAGGACGATGCCGGGTCATTAAAGAGCGCCGGCAAGATGGGGATGAGTAAGCCGACGCTAATCGTGTCTAGCAACAGCGTAAAGAAGAGTATGGGGAGCGGACGCATGCCGGCGCAGTATACCGTAGAGAGATGTTCTGCTCTGGGGATTAATACGACACCCGGACGATCTTAGGTGCCGAGCGAGCTGATTATGTCTTCAATCTCTTCCCACGAATCGGCTATGGCAAACGGTTCACCAAGGGCAAGGCGTTCGCGGTCGTGGAAGCCGAAGGTTTCGGCGATGGAACGCACGCCCACCTTATGCGCTTCCCGGATATCCCCAAGGGTGTCGGTAATGAATACGCAGGTGTCAGGGGTAACTTCGTGCTCCTCAAAGAGCAGCTTAAATTTCTCGACCTTGGACGGATGGGTCTCTTCGCCCATGATGCGTACGAAAAGCGGGAGAAGCCCCGCCTGCTCAAGGACTTCCCGGATGGCGTGTTCTCCGTTACTGGAAATGACGAACAGTGAGTACCGCTCGGCGAGCCTCCGCACCGGCTCTATGGCCGCAGCGATATGGCTCGGCATCAAGCGGTTGCGGTACTCGCTAAAGAACTCCTGGCGGCGCTCGGGCTTAAATTTGATGCGCGGCTCCTCGTATACGTTGCCGTCGTGGTGCGCGATGAAGTTCTCGAGGGTGGCCGTCTCGTCGTGTTCCTGGCTAAGCGCCCAATTGATGTCGAAGGTATCGGCGATGACGCCGTCGAAATCGAAGACAAGGTGTTTGAGCATGCTACCTGAGGTACCTATCGACATTCTCCTGCTGCCCCGAATACGTAAGCGAACAGTGTATCTGTCCGTCCGGGTCATGGAGGTAGAAGACGCAGTCAGTCGATTGCGCGTTCAGTACGGCCGCAACGGACGCTACGGACGGATTGTTTATCGGATGCGGCGGCAAGCCTGCATGCTTATACGTATTGAACGGCGAATTGAGATACTTATCCTCCGAGCGAGGCACCGGCCACCACTTCCCTTCAGTGCCGCGGATGTATTGCAGGGTGGCATCAACCTGGAGACGCATGCCCAGTTCGAGCCGGTTCCAAAGGATGCCGGCCACGAGCTCCTTATCGTCCCTCCCCGCTTCGCGGTCGACGAGCGATGCGAGCGTAAGTACCTCTTTCCATGAAAGTCCCTTTTCTTTAGCTTCGGCCGCATACGGTGCGAAGACGTCGGCAAAGCGACCACGCAAGCGCGCAGCAATGGCCACCGGCGCCTGGTCAGTCGGGATGAGGTACGTATCGGGATAATAGACGCCTTCAAGCATGTCGGGATCGGTAACGGTCGCCGCCTCCCACAGGGCGAGCTCTTCGTCGCCCCAGAAGAGCTCTTGCGCAAGTATCGCCCCTATTTCTTCCTTTCGGACGGATGGCGGTATGGAAACGAACACTAAACGCGGCATCGCGGAAAGGGTCTTGGAAATCGTCCAGAGGTCCATGTGTTTGCCGATGGCATACCCGCCTGCACGTATGCCCTTCTCATCTGCGCCGCTACTGAGCACCATACGTGCGAGGAGCGTGCTTTGTACGAAGCCTTGAGTACGCAGGTCTGCGGCGACTTCTGCCAAAGTCGTACCCGGCGTCACGATAAATTGTTCGGTCTTGGCAAATTCCTGCGTTGGTCCGAAGAGGTGGGAGTAAATCAGGACGGCAAAAAGAAGTACCGCAATCAGGCTTGCGATGAGAATCGGCGGGCGACGCAACCCCGCCATAACGCGCCGTAATACCGAACGCAAAAGTGCCCCCATTACCGTAATGGTAGCACCTCTACAGTCCTGTTTTAAAAGCTAGACAATGCTGCCGCGGCGTTCGATGAAGAGGTTGTCGATTGCGCCGTCGAGCGAATCGCGAAGCCTCCGAAGCATCTTGCGCATCATGAAGCGGGCACTGTGGCGGTTGTCGGTACGATATGCCATGCATGTACCTTATATGGTTGTTAGTGAACGTAATGTGAATACAGGACTGAGTCACTCGTTCATTTCTCACGCGACTTTCCTGTCATATCGGTACATGCCCCAGAGTATTCCTGAAATTCCAACGAGTTGGCTAACCAGCCCAGAATATGAACCAGCGATAACGGTGTATGGGATCCACACGAAGCAGGCGATGAGCATGTAAAAACGCATGTGTGCTGGACGGGTATCCCATAGTGCATACATGCTGATAATGACTGCAGCTACAGGGAGCATAGACCTGTATCCTTGCCAAGAAAAAACAAGCACGAAAAGGGAAAGTGCCGCAAAGAATCCGAACCAAATCCACCGGCTCCGCCAGGGCTTGCCGTCATTTCGTATTAGTACCAGGTTACGTATAAAGGCAACAATATTCATTAGGGCACCGACATATGCGTACAGAAGTGCAAAATGGATTCCCAGTATGACCAAATTAACTGATTGAAGACAGAGGATTTTCTTGCGCGTAACTGCCCCCCACGCAAGAAACTGGAACGCGAGGGCAACTGCCCCAATAAGCTGGATGAACCAGAATTCGTGGAATAAGTGTCCCATTCGTATCTAAAGTATACAAGGATGTTGGAGCCGCAAGGCAATCATGCTACGTTTCCACCAGACCTGAACGACCAGAAGGAGCTTGTCATGACGAGTACGGATGCCTTTGCGAACGTGACGGAATCGAACGTCCACGCCATCAACGACCGCCTTATGCGCGAGGGCGGGTACATCCTGTCCTCCTGGAGCGGCGGCCTCACCGGGGAGTTCAACCTCACCCTCCTCGACCGGCCTTCGCTGCATCTGGACAGGCAGATGTGGATCCGGCCGCGGCACCAAGGGAGCAACGCCACCAACCCACTCGAAGACCGTGAATACCGGTTCGCGCTGCTGCGCGAACAAGACGACATCCAGTCCCTCTTCCCGAGCCTTGAGATCGGCGCCTTCCGGCTCACCATCGCCGCCCACTGGGGCAGTATGGGAATCAACTTCGGGCATGGGGAGTACTTCTACGTGCCCGAGAAGTCACATCTTCCTGAGGCGCTCCGCCACATCTTCGAGAATCCCCGCGTGCCGCCCAACCCCCCGCTCACGCGCGACGAAATCGAAGGAATCATCACCTATATGCTCGACGACCTCGAGACGAAGGCGGTGATTCGGGAGATTGTCGAAGCCGGCATGATTGCCGACGTGGCCATGATTGCGTAACGCCTGGGATAGTCCCACCCGCTCGGTCTCATCAACCGGGCGGGTTTTTCTTACTACTTCAATTGTTAGACCTCCACTACCCAAATACTTGGGAAGTCCGCCATAAACCTATCGAGCCGTTCCTGTGACCGTCGTATTGAAATAGTGACGTACTTGCTAATTGATTTTTCTATTCCTGCACCGACAATATTAGACGCTAAGTATGTGGCTAAGTCCGCCTCTTCAACCAGATTCCAAAATTCTTTCGGTAAACCTGTCGTGTTTGTCCTTACTCCAGATACGAACCTCCTCCGTATGCGGTCCTCATATGCACGAACATCCGTTGGATGGAAATACATGAAGAGGAAATCCATACCTTCAAAGACTTGTTTGACGAGATGGCTTTTCCCAATCGAGCCTTCAACTATGACTGCTGAATGGGCTAACTTCTCTATGATTTCACTTTTAGCGGCCTCGACAAAAGCCGTCACGTGCTCAGGAGGGCCTACGTCTTGATACGCAGTTATAAACGCCTCATAGGCCGGGACTACATTGAACGGGGTCACTACTGCATCCATAACTACCTGGTCCAACTCAATTCGCGCATATCCCTCGTTTACCAAGAGGTTTGTGAATGTCGTCTTACCCGTACATGTCTTTCCGCAGAGATATACGACTTTTGGTTTTAGGCCAATGACTTTCTGTAGTGCCTCCTCCCTGTTCATGGAACAAGTATAGAGTACTGATAGCGAGCTATGTCCTTTAGTGTGCTTTTCCCACGTGCGGTATCGAAATGGTTTTCTTACGCTGGTGTACGGGAAGCTCAAGGCTCCGCGTGCGTTCGTCTCCTCCTTCGGTAACGGCATCCATGCTCTCTCCCAGGAAGACCGTATGTCTCCCGTATTTATGGTTCAGCCGGTCTATCGCCCCCAAGAGCTGCGCTCCCTGCTCAATGCGCGCGCTTGTGCCGAAGAGGTCGCTCGTGACGGCATCCTCACGGGTGAGCGCGTAAAGGCCGATGCCCGTCGCGCGGTACTGCACGCCCTCCTCATACACGTCATCGAAGCGCGCAAGGATGGCGCGGAGGAATTCACGGGGCTCGGCGAGTGGTACGGTGAGGTCGAGCGTGATTCCCTGGTACGTAAAGTCCTGCGTCTTGAGGTAGAAGCGGCAGTGGCGCGCCTTCACGCGATGCCGCCGCGCCTTTGCGCACGCAGCCTCAAGGTTCGCCGAAAGCTGCGAGAGGATATAGGCGCGGTCGCGCGACGGACGGAACGTATGCGACTTGATGATGCTGCCGATGGCGTCATCCCCGTCGTCACCGAGCCGCTTCACGAAGTCGCCGTTCAGTTCCATCCATATCTCCTGGTACGGCTTACTGATGTTTTTGGCCTTGAGCCATGCGCGGTCCTTTGCCGCAAAGTCGAGCGCCGTATAGACGCCAAGGCGCTCAAGCTGGAGCGAGGTCGAAAACCCCACCCCCCATATGGAACCCATCGGCAGGCCCTCGAGGAAGGTATGCACCGACTCGCGCGGGATCGACGTAAAGCCGGCAGGCTTATGCCGCGCAGAGGCGACCTTCGCGAGCGTCTTATTGGGTGCGAGCCCCGCGCCGAACGTAATGCCGAGGTCGCTCTCGAGCTTCGCCTTTATCTTCCGCGCGAGCTCCTCGTAGGACATGCCGTAGTGGCGGTCGAGGCCGGTGAGATCCGCAAAGCACTCGTCGATGCTGTACTCCTCAATCGACGGTGCGAAGGTGCGCACGATGCGGTACATGCGATGGGCATATATGGAGTACGCCGTGTAGTTCGAGGGGACGACGATGGCGTCCGGGCAGACTTCGCGTATCTGCCTGAGGGTCATGCCCCGCTTGGCACCCTTGCGCTTGGCCTCGTACGAAAGCGCCGTGGCAGCGCCGCGCTCGGCGCCCGTGACTACGGGCTTGCCGCGAAGGCGGTAGTCGAGCGCCTGTTCGACTGAGGCGAAGAAGGAATCGCCGTCGAGATGCAGTATGGCCTTGGGGAAACCGGTGACTTCCATATACAAGCCTATCGCGCGCTACGCATACTTCCGGAAAGTGGAAGTGACGATGCCGATGATTTCTCCTTCTTCGGGGTAGAGATCCGGATAGTC
Organism: Minisyncoccota bacterium; assembly: GCA_036399335.1. GTDB lineage: Bacteria > Patescibacteriota > Minisyncoccia > Phycocordibacterales > Phycocordibacteraceae > C7867-001. Next base: position 11,143 of record DASWNF010000009.1, on the reverse strand, counting down.
TTCGTTTGCCGCCTCGAGGCAATACCGCCCCTGCTTTTTACGTAAATATTTGAGGGTATATCCGTCGGGCGTAAGGGCGACGACAATGTCCCCCACCTTGTAGTCGGACGTGCGCTCAAAGACCACCATGTCGCCATAGTGTATGCCCGCGTCCCGCATCGAATCCCCTTCGACCGTGAGGAGGTAGCTCGCATCCGGATGCCGGAGCAGGTATTCGCCGATGCTTATCGTGTCGGCGAGTTCCTCTTCCGCAGGTGCGGCAAAGCCGGCGCGCACGTGCCCGACGAGCGATACGGCGTGGAAGGCATTCCCGGGCACGAGCTTGCCCGTTCCGTCCTTATGCGCGAGGCCTGACCGGACGAGCTTCTCGGCGACATAGAAAGCCGAGCTTCGGGAAGACAGTTTGAAAAGCCCCATGAGTTCCGTAATCGACGGCATGCGCTTGTGCCGTCGATAGAACGTCCGCACCTTATCCGCATGCTTGTCTTCCATGCGTTCCAGTATATTCGAACAATTGTTCGAGAGTCAAGGACTACCGCTTCGCGCAGGCTTCTTCGACGGCTGGGAGTACGCGCTTCGCGATACGCGCATACCCGGCCTCATTCGGGTGTATGGAATCGCTCATGAACTCCTGTTTGCCGATGAGCCCCGAGAGGACATTCGGGACATATATGGCGTCACGCTTCTCGGCGAGCGACTCGAACATCGCCGGATAGGGATCCTGGAACGGGAGCCCGCCAAGGACGCCAAGGAGTACTACTTCCGCACCTCCCTCCTTAAAGGACGCGATTATGGTATCGAGGTTCGCCTGGGTCGTCTCGACCGGCGTGCGGCGGAGTGCGTCGTTCCCTCCAAGGAGCACGAGGACGACATCGGGCTTCCGGGCAACGGCGACGGGGAGCCGCTTCTTAGCCGACTCACTCGTATCCCCTCCTTGCCCCAGGTTCTGTATCGGTACACCTGTCTCGTTTGAGACAAGCGTTACAAAGCCGCCCTTCGTCGTAGCGCCATACCCGGCAACGAGGCTGTCGCCAAAGGCCAAGATGCTCGGTGCGGGCTCAATATCCCTACAGGAAACCTTCGGTTTTTCTTTAACTGTTCGTAGTACAAATAAGGCCAAGATACAGGCGATTATGGCAATAGTAATCCAGAGGAACGTTTTCATCGCTCGCAGTATACCCTGCGAGGGCTTCGTAATCCCCTTTGGGGCGTCCCGGCTTCCCCTTCCCTGCGTACAATGAAAAGCATGCGAGCCTTAGTAGTCGATGATGAGCGCGATATCCGGGAAACCCTGGCGGAAAACCTCCGCACAGAATGCTTTGCCGTCGATACGGCAGGCGACGGGACCGAGGGCTCATACCTTGCGCGCACGAACGAGTACGACGTCATCATCCTCGACAACATGCTTCCCGAGAAATCAGGCGTGACGGTCTGTACCGAGATACGCCGTACCGGGCGGCATGTGCCCATACTCATACTCTCCGTGCTGAACGACAGCTGGCGCAAGGTCGAGCTCCTTAACGCAGGCGCGGACGACTACCTCATCAAGCCCTACTCTTTCGACGAGCTCATCGCCCGGATACGCGCGCTCCTCCGCCGCCCGTCAGATGTCGTCGGCGATATAATGACCGTCGACGACCTCACGCTCGACACGAAGCAGCAGAGCGTCCGGCGCGGCGACAAGCGCATCTACCTCACCCGCAAGGAATTCATGCTTCTCGAATACCTGATGCGCCACCAAGGCTCCGTGCTTTCGCGCGGCATGATTATGGAGCATGTCTGGGATATGACGAGCGATCCCTTCAGTAATACGATTGAGTCGCATATCCGCGGGCTTCGCCGCAAGATTCACCTGCCCGGGACGTTAAAGCTTATCCATACGGTGCCCGGCCGCGGCTACAAGGTGGATTTGGAGGCATATTAAGCTTATGCCCCTACAGGAAAAGGCCGGCAGTCATGTTGCCGACCTTTTCCGTAGTAGTCACAATCCGCTAGTCGCAATCCGCTTTTCGCGATGTGCCTAGCGTGCGCTCTAGGGGTACGGCCACGTATTTACGCAGCCTGCCCGTTCGAGTTAAAGAACTAGCGCCGACAAGGATGGAGTAGATAACCTGCTGCGCATTCGCGTATGAATGGCCGACGCTTCCGTCTATACCTATATCCCAAGGCCAGTGAATGTACGGTTAAGCAAAGCTGGAATTAGACGAAACGACGGATCAGTTTCCGCACTTCTTCGGCGATGATGACCGTGGAAGCGACGCCGATGCACATAAGCCACTCGGCAGCCGTGAGCGGCATCGTATGGAGCACTTCCTGCAAGAACGGTACGGTGAGCGCAAGGTAATGGAGGGCGGCTACCAGCGCAGTCGCCCCGACGAGGTACAGGTTACCGAACGGGTTCATGGCGAAAAGCGACCTCGTTTCCGAGCGGCAATTCCAGGCGTTGAACCACTGGAAGATGGCGAGGGTCGTAACGGAAACCGTAAGCGCCTTTGTCATGTCGCTATCGGCGTACTGCATGAAAAGGTAGAGGGTGCCGATGACCATGACCGCGCCCATAAGCAGCATGCGCTCGAGGGAGATGCGGTCGATAAGGGGGTGCCGCTTCGGTCCTGCTGCACCGCTTCCGAGAAGCCCCCGCTCCTTAGGCTCAAGGCCGAGTGCGAGGACGAGGAAGCCGTCGGTCACGAAGTTAAGCCAGATGATTTGGGAAGCGAGGAGCGGCAGCGGCATCCCGAGGAGGAGCGCGGCAATGATGGTGAATGCCTCCCCCACGCTCGTAGAGAAAAGGTAGAGAATCACCTTCTGTATCGTCTTATAAATACTCCGTCCTTCCTCGACGGCAGAGACAATGCTCCCGAAGTTGTCATCAAGCAGGATGATGTCGGCGGCTTCTTTCGCCACTTCCGTACCGATGGCGCCCATGGCGACACCGAGGTCAGCGGCGACCAGGGACGGCGCGTCGTTCACGCCGTCGCCGGTCATCGCGACGATGTCGCCACGCTTCCGGTATGCGTTAATGATGCGGAGTTTGTGCTCGGGGGTGACGCGTGCGAATACCGACACGCGCGCGAGCGCATGCGCGAGTTCCGTGTCGCCGAGCGCATCGACCTCTTCCCCCGTAATGACGGTGTCGCCTTCATGCCAGATGCCGACGTCGCGTGCGATGGCAGTCGCGGTGAGCTTATGGTCGCCGGTGATCATGACGACGGAAATGCCGGCTGCCTCGGCGCGAAGGAGCGCATCGCGTGCTTCAGGGCGGATGGCGTCACGCATGCCTGAGAAACCGAAAAGTGTGAGGCCCGCAAGGGTGCGGGAGTCGAGGTTTCCGGCCTCCGTAGGTCGGGCGGCAAGGGCAATGACACGCAGTCCCTCGCGCGACATGGCATGTATGCCTGCCTCCATGTCCTTCTGGTGCGCCGCTGTAATAGGCTCGGGACGCCCGGCAACCGAAATATGCGTGCACAGCGCGAGCACCGCTTCAGGCGCCCCGGCTATGCTTACGTAATTACCCTCGGCTTCGGCATGGAGCGTCGCATGGAACTTCGCGCGGTAATCAAAGGGCATCTCGGCGACAAGCGGGGACTCATGCTCGAGCTCTATCTTCGTGAAGCCGACCTTTTGCGCAAAGACCGATAGTGCGGCCTCGGTCGGGTCGCCCGACACGCGCCAGCGCTTCTCTTCCTCGTCATACATCGTCTGTGCGCTCGCTGTATAGGCTGCGTACTTCCCCACCTTCAGGAGTTCGGGATGGTTCGCCGCGTCGATGCCTGCGCCCCCGAGCAATATCGAACCCGTTGGCTCGTATCCCGCACCCGACACGGTAAAGGTATTGTCTGCCGTCCACACGCGCTCGACCATGAGCTCGTTCTTGGTGATGGTTCCGGTCTTATCGACGGCGATGATGCGCGCCTGTCCCAAAGCCTCGACTGCCTGCAGCCGCTTCACGAGGACGTTCTGGCGGCCCATACGCCATACGCCGGTCGCAAGCACGAGGGTCATGACGATGGGTAGGCCTTCCGGGATGACCGACACGGCGAGCGATACGACCACCGAGAACATCGTCGATGCCGGATGCCCGAGTGAAAGGCCGAGGAAGAAAAGGAGCACGCCGCCGACTGCGACGACGGCAATAATTGCACGCGAGAGCTTCTTGATGCTCGCCTTGAGCGGTACGTCCGTGTCGATAGCGGAAAGCTTTTGGGCAATCTTGCCGATCTCGGTCTCGAGGCCGGTTGCGACGACGGCGGCGCGGCCGGTACCGCCCGTAACGTTCGTACCCTTAAAGACCATGTCGACGCGATCCCCTACCGTTGCGCGCTCGAGCGCGACCGTCTCGGTTTTCTTCATGACCGGCTCGGACTCGCCCGTAAGTGACGCCTCGTCGACATGCAGGATACGCGCGACGAGGAGCCGTGCGTCAGCCGGGACCTTGGCACCTTCCTCGAGCACGATGACGTCTCCGGGCACGACTTCGGCATCCCGGATGATGAGTTCACGGCCGTCACGCACCACCGTAGCGTTGGTCTCGGCGAAACGACGAAGTGCGCGGAGGGTATCCTGCGCCTTCCCTTCTTGCAGCATGCCCACGATGCTGTTGAACACGAGCACGAAGAGGATGATGTAGGCGTCAGTACGCTCACCGATGATAAAAATCGCAATACTCGCGACGATGAGCCCGTAGATGAGAGGGCTCTCGAACTGGCGTAGGAAAAGCCGGGGGTACCCTTCGGTCTTCGCTTCGGGAAGCCGATTTTCGCCGCGCTCAAGAAGCCGCTTCGCGGCTTCTTCGCGTGTCAGTCCCTCTTCAGTAGTACCGAGCTCGCGGAGTACGTCATCGCCTGAAAGCGCGTGCCAGGATTGCATGGCGCTATTGTACCAGCCCGTGGCCTCACCCTAGAAATAGCCGAACCCCTTGCCCGCCAGGTACATGCCGGCAAATACGGAAAGGATGCCGCCGATGACGTACCATATGGGGCGGTTAAAGTAGCCGACGAAGCGCTTCACGACATGTGCGGGTGCGGCGAGATAGATTATGCCCTCGATAACGAGCATGTAGCCGATGAGCGATATGATCCCGGCAAGGTCAGGGAGCGTAAAGCCGGGAAAGGCGAAGATGAGCCCAAGGCCGGCGAGTATCTCGATAACGGCTATGATGAAGAGAAAGGCGCGTTCGTCGGCAAAGCGCGCGATAGTCGGCATGACGGCGTCGCGGCGCCAAAGGATGAGGACGCCCATGATAATAAAGTACACGCCGAAGAGTTTGGCGAAGAAAAGTTCCATTTCCTCAAAGTAGCACGCGGAATTCTTATATTCGGCCTTTGTAAAGGCCCCTGTGCATTACGTGCGTGCTACTCCCCCGTACCTCCGGCCTCGCGTACCTGCGTCGCAACAAAAAGGTTCCATGACTCCCTGAAGCCTGCGTTTCGCGAAAGGAGCTCATCGAACGACCCCACGTCTGCGATGCGGCCCTTCTCAAAGATGTAGATACGATCAAAAAGCTTGAGGAGGTTCATCTTATGGATAGAAGCAATGACCGTCTTGTCGGCGAAGTCCCTCCAGATGTTCGTATATATCTCCGTCTCATTCTCGGCATCGACCGAACTTGTGGACTCGTCGAGAAGTATTATTTCCTTATCCCGGGCGAACAGGAGCGCACGCGACAAGGCGAGACGCTGCTTCTGTCCGCCGGAAAGGTTCACTCCCTTCTCGTTAATGACCGAGTCGAGCCCACGCGGAAGCCGGTCGAGGACTTTCTCGAAGTTTGCGAGGCGTGCCGCATGAACGATGTCCTCCTCGGGATACGCGATGCCGAGCGTAATGTTCTCGCGGATGGTCGAGGAAAAGAGTTCGGGCTCTTGGGGCACGAGCATGGTCTTGAGGTCGAGGTCGGCAAAGGAAGTCGATAACGCCTCGGTCCCATCAAATATGACCGAACCGGTAGCCGTCGGGTAGAGTCCGTGTACGACCTTGAGAAAAGTCGTCTTACCCGAACCCGACTCGCCGATGACGGCGATGCGCTCTCCGCGCCGTATACATAGCGTAAGGGCATCAAGGTGCGCCACGCCCGACGTGCCGTACCCGAAGTGAAGGTCTTTGATTTCCATCGTCTCCCACGCACTTGGCATCTTCACGGTATGCGTACTCCTTTCCGTAAAGGCGTCTTCGATCGGCTTTGCATTCAAAATCTGGTTTTTATATACGGCGAGCTCCTGGTAAAACTCGGTGAATCCGAAGTACACGAACGTCAGGCTGGTGAGATAGAGGTACAAGGTCGATAAGGTACCGGCGTCTATCGCCGTTCCCGTCGTTATTCCCTTATAGACGTAGTACGCGATTGGCATGATAGCGATTACTTGAAAAAGTATCCCTCCCGTAAACCACTTCGCCTCATTAAGGCGGGAGTTTGCCTGGTACTCATCGTGCGAAGCTTCGAGGCGCGACACGACTCCCGCCAAGATGGGGGTCTCGATGTGGAGGATTTTCACGCTCGTGATGTTTGAAAGCGCGTCAAAGACGCTCGCCATCGCGCGGTTGCTGAATTGGTTCAAACGACGGTACTGCGGGATGAGGTACCGGTCATACTGGAAGATGATGACGAAAGAGCAGAGGACGAGTATGAAGACGGTAATGCCAATGACCGGCGAGAACCAGAGGAGGACAATGGACGTACCGATAAGCTTCACGAGCAGCTGGAGGATTTGGAAAATATTCCTTCCGAAACGGCCAATGCCGTCTCCTGCTTTGTTCACCTTGTCTATCGTATCCCCCGAGTCGTGCTCCCCGTGCCACGTGAGCCCGAGGTCGAGGAGGCCGCCGAGCAGGTAGCGACGGTAATTGATTTCCGCCCAGAAGGATACCGTCCGTTCAATGACGCGTGCAGGCCCATGGAATGCCCAGAAGGCTATTTCGGTTGCGAAGAGGAGGAAGAGCAGGAAGAGCAGGTACCTGAAATTCTCGGCAACTATCCCCGCGACCTGTACCTCACGAATGAAGGCGCCGAAAATAAGCGGCGGCGTGAGCATAACCAGGTTCGCCACGATGAACATGCCCGAATAGAGGGCTATGCGACCATGCATGCCTTCTGAGAAACGCCACAGTTTCCTTGTTAAGAAGGCCGTCGGTTCCTGGGCGAGCGAGTTGCGCATACGGGTAAACGCCATCCTGCCATGGTAGCGCAGATACGGCTGAGCTGAAATACGCCGTGATGACGGCTCGGCATGCGGTACTATGCACGGATGAACCTCATCGAAGCGGTCTTGCTCGGCGTACTTGAGGGCGCAACCGAGTTCCTCCCGATCTCCTCGACCGGGCACCTTATCCTCGCGCGCCACCTCCTCGGCATCGCCGAAAGCCCGTTCACGACGAGCTTCCTTATCGTCGTGCAGCTCGGCGCCATTGCTGCCGTCGTCGTCACCTACTGGCGCTCCTTCCTCGACATCGAGGTCATGAAGCGGCTCATCGCCGCATTCGTTCCGACGGCGGTTATCGGCTTCGCGCTGTATAAGGTCATCAAGGGGTACTTACTCGACAACGAGCTCGTCGTAGTGGGCGCACTGCTCCTCGGCGGCGTCCTGCTCATCGTCTTCGAGCTTATGCACAAGGAAGACGAGGCCGGCACCGCTTCCCTTCGGGACATCCGGTACCGCGATGCCGTTGCCGTCGGGCTCTGCCAATCGCTTGCCGTCGTGCCCGGTGTCTCGCGGTCGGCGGCGACCATCATGGGTGGGCTTATGCTCGGCATACGCCGCGTTGCGATCGTCGAGTTCTCCTTCCTCCTGGCTGTCCCGACGATGCTTGCCGCGACCGGCTATGACCTCCTCAAGACGTACGACACGTTTGAGGCGGGTAATCTCGGAGTGATATTCGCCGGTGCGCTTACGGCCTTCGTGGTCGCCCTCGTCGCCATCCGGTTCCTCCTTGCCTTCGTGAAAAAGAGCACCTTCATTCCTTTCGGCATCTACCGCATTGCGCTCGCTTCGCTTTTCCTACTGTTTATCCTGTAGCCGCGCTTCGAGCTCACTAATAAGGGGCACCTGCTCGGGACGGAGCTTCGCGCGCGCCACTTCGGGCGCAAACCACTCCGCGCGGTCTATCTCGGGAAATGGCTGGCGCTTCCCCGATCGGGGCGGCCATTCCATCTCAAAGGTATTACTCGTGACCTTCCCCGGGTCTGCCTCGCCTTCGACCGCCCAGGCACGGATTGTCTTCCGGCTTTTCGTCATTACCGGTGCAAGCTCGAAGCCCGTGCCGTGCGCCTCGTGCCCCGTCTCCTCGGTAAATTCACGGCGGGCCGCGTCATACGCGTCTTCGTCGCCATCGTATTCCCCCTTCGGGATGGACCAGACTCCCTCGTCCTTCTTCGTATACAAGGGCCCGCCCGGATGGCCGAGGAATACTTCGAAGCTGCCGCCCCGCATGCGGTACAGCAAGATGCCTGCGCTTTTCTTTGCCATTACGGCTCTAATACCCCTTCGGGGGTGAAGCGAACGTGAGTGATGTCGGGAAATTGCTTGGCGGTCGCCTCAACCTGTGCGCGGAGAATGCCGATCCGGCAGGAACCGCCGGACGAAGCGTGGTTCGGGTCTGCGAGTTCAATCGTCGCCTCGTCGCCGCGTATGGCAACGCTTTCAAGGCGTACGCCCTGGAGCGGGAATTCCGTAGTGAGTCCGCGCGCGCGCTCGTCCTCGGTGAGTCCCCCGGCGAAAAGGAGCGTGAGTGCATCCTTAAGCGGTGTCTCGGTCGTAGGGACAGTGCGCGTAATCGGCACGAGGCCCTTGCTGCTGCAGAGGACGTTCCCTACGTCGTCCATGTCGCGGCGTGCGTCATAGGCATACAGGGTCAAGGTCGTTTGCGAGACCTCGGTAGGGACGAGTGGCACGTACGGCACCTGGGTGCGTTTCGCGCTTACGTAAAAGAAGGCGATGAGCACGACGAGGGCGGCGGCAAGAATCTGTAAGGTCTTGTTCATGCCCTTATCGTAGCATCCCGCTACCCCGAACGGGCACGTTCGGGTCCAGAAGTGCGTTAGAACGTGAGGAAGCTCTTGATTTCGCGGCCGACACTCGCGGCAAATGCGCGGACTTTCATGCCGAAGCTCGTAGGCGCAGGGCTCACGGATGCAAGGGGTTCGGCGAGTTCTACCGGTGCGGAGATGTCCGCGCTAAGCACGGGCGGCAGGTAGGTCGAGCTCGCGACGATGCTCGGGACCTCAATGAGCGTCGTCGAGGCGATGGTATCGAGAATAGGGGCTATAGGGTCCTTAATGACCGGCTTCGGTTCAGCCGGTGCACGGACGACGACGGGTACGGCGCGCGGCGTTGGTGCGGGCTTGGGAGCGGGCGTTGGTGCCGGTGTCTTGACCGGCGCGGGCGCGGGCTTCGGTAGCGTGACCGGGGCGGGCTTAGGTGCCGGTGCTGGCTTCGACGCTGTTACCTGGCCTCCGAGGGGGCGTGCGAGCATCTGCACGACGTAAATGGTATCGCGTCCTTTGTAAGTACCGTGGGCAACGCCGATGCCGATTTCGGTAAAGCTAGGGTTCAGGATGTTCTCGCGGTGGTCGTGCGAACCCATCCATGCGGAGACGACTGACTCGGAACTTTCGCGGTCGACTACGAGGTTCTCTCCCATGACCTGGTACTTATACCCAGCAGCCGTAAGCCAATACGGCGGGATGGTGCCGTCAGGCGAGACGTGCGCGTAATAGCTTTTTGCCGCCATGTCATCGGCCTTCATCTGCGCAGCGCGCGTAAGGAGGGCGTTCGCACGGAGGCTCCCGAGGTTCATGTCTGAGCGCTCCTCATTCGTAAGTGCGACGACGGCGCCCGGCAGCACCGAGGCAAGGAGCTCGAAGGAAGGGTTAGGGAGCGTCACCAGGCCGTGGCGCTCAAGCCCTACGATCCCGCCGAGGAGAAGCGTAGCAAAAAGCGCCGCGATGAAGGGCGGACGAGCTGTCCCGAGGTTTTGGAGCCTAAAAGGCATAGTATGTATATAATAGCACACTTGCCTATATTTAGCAAGTATCTCCTTCCCTCCTCCAATAGTACGGCATGGAAGCCTTATAAGGCGTATACTTCTGGGTATATGAAGACATACACCGGCGGATGCCATTGCGGGGCAGTGCGCTATGAAGTAACCACCGGCCTCGAGAAGGTTATCGAGTGCAATTGCTCGCACTGCTCGAAAAAAGGATTCCTCCTTAACTTCGTCGAACGCGACCAGTTCACCCTCCAGACGAGCGAAGACATGCTCATGGAATACTTCTTTAACCAGAAGACCATCCGGCACCTCTTCTGCCGCGTCTGCGGCGTGCAGTCGTTTGCCGAGGGCGTTACCTTCCCCAAAGTTGCCATTAACGTCCGCTGTCTCGACGGCATCGACGTGAGCTCCCTTTCGCCGGAACTCGTGAACGGCAAGGACTTCTAGTTTGACTCCGACGCCCTGCCTCGGTACGGTGTACCCGGAACAGGAAGGAGGCGGGCGATGGAGCTACGCATCATAGAGAATTTTAAGGAGCTTAATCTCCCCTACGCGCATTTCTACTCGACGCGCATCGATGTGCTGCAGGAGCTGCGGGCCGACGTAGGAAACTTGCCGACCGTCGGGGAGGCGTACGCGTACGCGCAGGCGTCCACGCTTCCCGGACTCATCTACCCTGCCCAGGCATTCGAGTTCTTCTGCGAATACAAGGGTCCCGACCGCCGGAAGATCATGGAGCACATGGACCTTGCGTACGGACCGAGGCTCGACCCCGACCAAGCGTTCACGCATCCTCCGTACGGCTGGGAGCCGCGCAATATCTACATCGGCCTCGACACCTGGATACGTAAGCGCGTGCCCCCGGCGCCCACGAGCGGCATCGAGCGCCGCGTATACGGCATCGACGACCGGCGCGAGCTCGGCCACGACTTCGTCGCCATGCTTCGGGGCGTATGGGCACATTAAAAGGGCTGCCGCTATGCGGCAGCCCTTTCTGATACACCAGGCTAGACTGGCTACGCGTCGACAATCACCTCAAACCCGCCGTAGCTCATGCGGTTCATCTTGAACGGCATCGGCTTATCGTGGTACTTCGGGTCGTTCATAAGCGGATCCTTCATTACCTTCGCATTCACCTGGTCACGGTGCTTGCGCGACTTATACA
>DASWNF010000008.1:0-40031 GCA_036399335.1 Minisyncoccota bacterium | reverse complement strand
GGCGGAGGGGGTGGTGGTGGCGGAGGGGGTGGTGGTGGCGGAGGGGGTGGTGCAGGCGGAGGTGCGCAGCAAGGAGGGAGAATCGCCGCCTTGATTTCGTCAGGCGATGTCATGCCCGTTGCGAACGCTGTCGTCATACCGACGCCAACGACTGCGAGCACTACGAAGAGGCCGATGAGGACGGGCTTCCGATTTTCGAACAGGCTGTGTTTTAGGTTTGCGAACATAATGAAGAAAGGTAATAATTTTTTTAATTGCCGCTCCCGCGGCGTACAGAAAAGGGGAGGTTGTGGGGGTGGGCGCAAAAGCGACCCACCCGCACTTCCCTACTTAGCCAGGACGTTCCTGAACCATGAAGTACTCCATGGCCTCCAGGTCCTCGAGGGACGCCGGATACCAGACGAGCGACCTCGGACCGTTGCCGAGCTTGATGCCGTCCGTCTGGAGCTCACGCGTGTCGTAGTGGACGCGAGCGTGCCACTCTTCACCGACCCGGTGGTAATCCTCGCGGCGCCAACTGATGTCGACGCTGTACGAGCTCTTGATGCCGGAGATGGGATGCGGCGACCTGCGCTTGAGGCACAAGGCGACGCGTTCCCCGCGGATGAGCCGGAGCTGGTATTTGCCGGGCTTGACGGCGATCGGTCCCGCGGCCAACGGCACCTTGTCGATGATCTCGTTGGCCCACGCGAACGTGCAGTCACCGCAGATCTTGCCCGGTACGATGGGCGTCCAGCTCGCCTCCTTCGAGTCATGCTGGTAGGTCTCGGCAACGCGCCGGATCCGGAAGCAGTGGTCGCTCGCGTGGTAGAAGCGCTCCCAGATCACCTCGAATTCGTCGCCCTCGCGGACTTCGAAATCGATGTAGACGCATTGGCCGAGGCCGTTGCCGCAATCGCGCTTGAAGATCGGGTCCCCGGTCCGGGGGTCTTCAAGGACTTCAATGCCGGCACCGAGGGTGCTGATATTGTCGTAGATGATGCGCCGGTTGGCACCGCTTCCCGTCACGGTCGTGTTGAAGAAGCGGCTGGTGTGCGTAAGCTCCCGGAGCCGGGTCGTGCGGATGAACGACACCATCATGCGGAGCTGTAGAGGCGTCGGCTGTTCGGCGTAGAACGTCGGGCCGGCACCAGGATTGAGCCGCCGAAGCGTCTCCCAGACGTCCACGGGCCTCAGGAAGGTCTCGCGGGCGTTCGGGATGGTGGCGTGGCCGGTTTCGTCCTTCGCGAGCGATCCTTCGATCATCTGCGCGAATGCCTCTTCCGGGTGCGGCCCCTTGAGGCCGCCCTGGATGATCGGACGGACCCGCTGGCCGGAAGCTGCGTCAGCCGCAAAGACGGCGTACGACAGGAAAAGCGAGCCAAGCAGGGTGCGGCGAGTAAGTATGACCATTGTAGGTCTCCCCTATGGGCCGCCCTACTGGGCGGTGGTTGAAAGAAGGGCGCCTCATCCGCTTGCGCGGCAGACTTCTCGAACAAGCTGTTTAGGCTTGCAGCGAGCTATCCGTCCAGGATTAGATCCCGGCCGGGTAGCTCTCTACAAGATTCGCCGTCACGATGAACCGGTCCGACTTCGAACCGAAGGAGTCACAGGTTGCAAGGGTGAGCTTGCTGCCTTCGACCGTAAGCGGGATCGCATCCTCCTCTGCATCGGCGCTGAGGACGCTTTCCACTTCATAGACGAACGTACGCGCGCCGCCGGTGACCAGGATGCGGTCGCCTTTCTTCAGGTCTTCAATATGGTTGAAGGCCTTGAAGGACGGGTTGCGGACGATGGGCAGGTAGCTCGAGTGGCCAAAGATGATTACATTACCCGCTTCCCCAAGTTTCGATGAAGTCGGGTACCGGACCGTCCCGTTGAGGAGGGCCTTATCGAGTACTGCGACATTCGTCGAGGTTGGGTTCGCGACATCGACCTCGAGGTCAAGCGCCGGGATCTCGATCTTCGTCGGGAGCTCCGGTGCCATGGCGAGTGATGCTGCGGCCGTAAGTGCGGGCTTTGGCGTCTCCGCCACCTCGGTCCCACCCGACTCCGGAAGGAGGTCGAGCGCGCCGAGGACGCCGGTCGACGTGAAGAGGACAAGCAAGAACACGGCCAGGAAGCTCCACTTCCTGGTTAGTGCCTTCTTGGCTGCCGTAGAAACCTTCCCGTGGCCGCCTGAGTTGTGTCCGTGCGAATTCATATGGTCTTAGATATATTTACAGCACAATGGACGGCTTGTCAAGTAGGTGTCACAACTTGGCCCTCACGCGCCACGCCCTACCATACAAGGTTATGCGCCAGACGCCAGCCCCGGATGGGCTCGTCGGGCGCAGGCTTGACAGCCAATATGGGGTGTGGTACATACTAAGCGTATGGAAATAACGACCACGACCACCGACCAGACCCCACGCCGCAAGGCTGCCACCGGCGCCCTTGCAATGGTGGGTTTCATTACCCTAATCCTTATTGGCATTGCCCTCGCGATTTACGCTGCACGCTACGTGCCCCTAGCGCTTAACCGCCTCGGTACGGCAGCCGTCTCCCTCTCTTCGGTCTTCACGCCCGCAGAGGAGGACGAGCCGGCTCTTGAAGTGGTCACCGTGCCTGCAGAGACCGTCTTCGAACCGATTGCGACCTCGACGGCCACCACCTCGGTTGTCGCCACGGCACCGGTAACGACCGGCACGCCAGCTGCGCCAACCACCCCGGCACGGCAGCCCGTCCCGACAACGCCGCGCACGGTCACCGTCCCGGTTACGGTACCGCCTCCGGCACCGCACGGCCTTGCCGACCTTGCCGTCGATATCACGGCTACCGGTTACTGCAGCTCAACGAACCCCGATTCCTTCCGCGCCGCACGCGAAGTACCGGATAGCGAGTACGGCGGCTTCAAGTTCGCCGTCCGCAACGCGGGTACGAACAACTCAGGCCGTTGGGACCTCGCCGTCGAGCTCCCAACCACGCCGGCCGTAAAGAAGACATATGCAGGACAGCGCACCCTCGGTCCTGGCGACCGCATGGAGTTCACCCTCTGCTTCACCGAACCGCGCTCCGGCACGAACCGCGACCTCATCGTCCGTGTCGACTCCGGCCGCGACGTAAACGAGAGCAACGAGAACAACAACTCGGATACGGCACAGATCGATATCGAGCGTTAAACAATCTCCACATAAAACGAAAAGAGTCGGCGTCGTGGCCGGCTCTTTTCTTTTTACCTACCCATGATGACAGGCCTAGTAGGGCCGCACCATGGCCATTTCCTTCCAAGTGCGGGCAAAAGCCTTAATAGCGTTACGCATCCGTGCCTCGTGCATTCTTTGGATAATGAAGAAATACACAGAGTGCCGCACCTGGATGGACATTACCGGCAGGCTGGTCCTCTGCTGTATTTCTTTTACTTTATTCGTAATGAAAGCTTCCCTACTTGTCCTGGAGAAATGTTGATAGACGATGACTGACTTACCCGCATTAATGGTGGTAAGGATTTCTTCCCACATTACGTACTTGTGCACATTCTTCCTGTTGGTTGACGGCACTTCAATGCCGTTATCGGGATCAAATAAAACCACGTCTGCGCCTGAACGTACGGCCAAGTCCAGAGTTTCTGCACGAACGTTTCTATCTTCAATATACGCATTTAAGAACTGCACACTCCTAAGCGACCTACTTGCTTCAATAACGGAAAGAAGGCGCTTTCCTGCGTCCATTGTAGATTTGAAGAAGTCGTAGACCTCAGCATCGTATGCCCGCCACACCTCAGGCTTCTCTAGGTAGGTAATATGTTTCCCATCCGTACTGCCGTCGTCCCTAGTGCGCATCCAGTGCACGAGCACCGATATGTCTTGCTCGTGCAGATTTCGGAGAAGCGAGACCTTCTGGTAGTCGCCAAAGTCGCCGACGTACTGGTCTTTCATTCGTGCATTTTAGCAGTACAGGGGCTGGTTAGGATTTGCGGATAGTAAGTACCGCGCCCGCGAGCTCGGCAGCACGCGTAAGGACGGCGCCGTACGGCTGCCATGCTTTTTCGTCCAGACAAAGGAAATCCATGTCCGTTATTTCCTCGGTGCTCAACTGCGAGGCCACGAGCGCTGCCAATCCAGGCGTTTCTTCTTTGAGATGATAATCGTAATTTGGGATTGGTGTGTCTCCGCGGATAAGGCCGAATTTGCCTGAAAGAATATAAAGTGGCGCTCCGAGCGATGCGGCTTCGGCTCGCGCTTTTCCTACGTGCGAACCCTGGTAACGGGTCATTGCCGGCAATAAGCCTGGACTAGGGTCTTTGCGGCTGCTGCATATCGTGACGACCGCCTTCATATAGAAATGCTACCACCCCCATCAACCGCCCCCATCTACACCTTGAGGTATCTAAAAAGCCCCGCGCAGCTCTGGCGCGGGGCTTTTATAAGCAACTGTTAGACGTCCAGGGTCGCGAGCTTCGCGTTCGATTGGATGAAACTCTTGCGGCTTGCGACGTCGGTACCCATAAGGATATCGAAGATACGGTCGGCCTCTGAGGCGTCCTCGACGGTCACGCGCTTCAGGAGGCGACGGGTCGGGTCCATGGTCGTCTCAAAGAGCTCCTCGGGATTCATCTCGCCGAGACCCTTGTACCGCTGGATGGTGACCTTCGTGGACTTCTTGCTTCCCTTCTCCTCTGCGCCTTCGGTCTCCTCGACTTCCCCTTCGGTCTCGCCGTCTTCGCTTGTGCCTTCGTTCTCCCCCACGTCGGAGGCAATGTCAGCGGCATCACCAAGCAGGCTGAACTTCTCCTCGTCCGAATACGCATACATGACTTCCTTGCCGCGCTTGATCTTGTAGAGGGGCGGCTGGGCGATGTAGATGAATCCGCCGTCGATGACCGGACGGAAATGGCGGTAGAAGAGCGTGAGGAGCAGCGTACGGATGTGGGCCCCGTCGACGTCGGCGTCGGTAGCGATGATGATCTTGTGGTAGCGAAGCTTCTCGATATTGAAAATGTCGCCGATGGCCGTACCGAGCGCGACCACGAGGTTCTTGATCTGCTCGCTCGCGAGCATCTTGTCGAGGCGTGCGCGCTCGATGTTGAGGATCTTGCCGCGAAGTGGAAGGATGGCCTGGATGCGGCGGTCGCGACCCATCTTTGCCGAGCCGCCTGCCGAATCACCCTCAACGACGAAGAGTTCGCTCTCGGAAGCGTCCTTGCTCTGGCAGTCGGCGAGCTTGCCCGGCAGCGTCATGCCCTCGAGCGCCCCCTTACGGAGCACAGAGTCCTTGGCGGCCTTGGCGGCCTTTCGGGCCTTAAGGGCGAGCAATACCTTGTTTATGATGGATCGTGCGTCGTCAGGGTTCTCCTCGAGGAACATGGCGAAAGCTTCGCCGAATACGGTCTCGACGGCGCCCCGGGCTTCGACGGAACCGAGTTTGGCCTTGGTCTGCCCTTCAAACTGGATTTCCGGCATCTTCACCGAGATGACGGCCGTGATGCCCTCAAGGACGTCGTCGCCCGTGAAGTTCTCCTCGTTCTCCTTGAGGATCTTCGACGTGCGGCCGTAGGTATTAATGGTACGGGTGAGCGCCGTCTTGAATCCCGTCACGTGCGTACCGTGCTCGGCGTTATACGTGTTGTTCGCAAAGGCCATGAGCCGGGGCGAGAGGTCGTCGACGTATTGGAGCGAGACCTCGACCATGACGTCATCCTTCTCCGCTTCTACGTAAAAGATGTTCTTGTGGACGGGGCTCTGGTGCTGGTTATTGAAAGCGACGAGCGAGCGTAGGCCGCCTTCGAAGTAGAAAGACATGGACGGGACCTCGAGGCCAAGCTCACGGACGTAAAACGCCTCTTCGGAGTCGACCATGCCGGCTTCGCGCGCGTCGAGTACGGAAATGCGGGTGCCCTTCACCAGGTACGCCTGCTGGCGGACGTGACCCACGATTTTCTCCCAGTTCCAGTTGATGCCGTCCTTGAAAATATCGATGTCAGGCTTGAAGAAGACAATCGAGCCGTTGTGCACCGTCTTCCCGACCTGCTTCACCTTGCCGAGCGACTTGCCGATCTTGTACTCCTGCATGTGGACGGCGCCGTCCTTATGGACGATGACCTTCGCGTGCTCGGAGAGCGCGTTCACCACCGAGGCACCCACGCCGTGGAGACCGCCCGAGACCTTGTATCCCGAGGCGTCGCCGCCGAACTTACCGCCGGCGTGGAGCGTCGTCATGATGGTCTCAAGCGCCGAGACCTTCGTCTTCGGGTGGATGCCGACCGGGATACCGCGGCCATTGTCGACGACGCGGACGTACCCGCCCGGAAGGAGTGCTATCTCGATGTCGTCGGCATGGCCGCCCATGGCCTCGTCGCGCGAGTTGTCGAAAATCTCCCAAATGAGGTGGTGAAGGCCATCGGGACCCGTCGTCCCGATGTACATGCCCGGGCGCTTACGGACCGGATCGAGGCCCTCGAGGACGGTGATCGACGAGGCATCGTATGCATTGGCTGCGGCGCCTTTGGCGCCGCTCTTTTTCCCTTTTTCCTCCTCGTTCTTAGCCATATTTCGTATTTAGAGTATAGCACGGCGCGGGCTAGTTTGGGATGGCAAAACGGGCACAGGAGAGTTGCGGAGGAGACCCCCTACTGGTCTAATGATTACAGAAAGAGGAGGTACATATGGGCACCAATGCCAAAGAGTTCCTGAGCGGCGGAATCAGCCAAGGTCAGTCGAAAGAAGCCGGGGTCGCCAGTTACCTCAAGCTGCTGGTAAACGACTCAGCGACCCTGAATCAACAACAACTGGTTCACGTGATGAATGAGATAGCGCGCATTGCGCGTCTTTGGGGTCGCGACCGTCGGCAAGAAGCCATGACGATTATTGCCGTCTACATCAATTCCTGCAGGGAGGAATAGGAGCCGCCCGGCAGCGAAAGCTGCCCCGAGCGGCTTTCTTTTTATCTTCACCTTCGTTTTCCCATACTGTTCAGCATGGAAGGCCCTTCCCTTTTCCTCGCCCAAGAGCAGCTGAAACCCTTCAAGAAGCAGGTGGTCCAAGCTGCATCGGGCAATACGAAGACAATTATTCCGGGTGATTTAACCGGCCTGCCCGTCACTGACCTATTCTCCTGGGGCAAGCATCTCGTCCTCCAGTTCCCGGACTTTGCCCTACGCATACACTTCATGCTCTTCGGCACCTTCGAAGCCGAGGTCGAGGGACATTCCGTGACGGGCGACTACAAGCGCGCGCGTGAGCCCCGACTCGCGCTTACCTTCGAGAACGGGCAATTCCTTGCCTTCAACTGTTCGATAAAAGTCATTGAGAGCAGGCAGGCAAAAAAGGAGTACGACTTCACGCGCGATATCATGCACAAGAACTGGGGTGCCGCCGGCGCGCTGAAGCTCATGCGCGCTACGCCCGACGAGCAAATTGCCGACGTACTCCTTGACCAAGATATTTTCGCCGGTGTCGGCAACATCATAAAAAATGAAGTGTTGTCGATAACGAAAGTTGCACCGCAGCACAAGATCGGTGACCTCGCGCCGAAGAAGCTCCGCGAGATAATCGATGAGACGCGCGCCTTTTCGCTCCAGTTTTATAAATGGCGGAAAAAGTTCGTGCTCCGCAAGAACCTGAAGGTACACGGACGCGGTACGTGCCCACACTGCGGGAACAAGCTTATAAAACAAAAGACGGGCAAGCGCGAGCGCTGGGCGTACTGGTGTCCTATCGACCAACCGTACTAGAATAGGGGCATGTCTATCGTCATAGTCGGTATCGGTGTCCCGGGCTCGGGGAAAACGACCTTCCTGAAGCGGCTCGCCGAGGAGCGCCGCCTTACCTATATAAACAAGGATGACATCCGCGCCGAACTCCTGGGCGACGTAAACGACCAGTCACGCAACCGCGACGTCTGGATCGAGTCGGAACGCAGGACCAATGAAGCCCTGAAGGCTAACCGGGATGTCGTCCTCGACGCTACCTACGCCGAGCGTTGGAAGCGCGTCGAGCTTATCGAGTCACTGCGCGCCCATGGCGCGCACAAGGTCTTTGCGGCGTACTTCGACATCCCCTTCGAGCAAGCGAGCGCACAAAACGAAGGGCGCGAATACGTCGTCGGCGAGCGCGACATGGCGTGGTTCCGCGAACAGCTTGAAAAAGAGCCCCCGTCGGAGGAAGAAGGCTTTGATGCCGTATACGGCTTTGCCAGCTTAAACGATCTGGAAGAGGCCTTAGGCTAGGGCGTCCTCTTCGGCCTCGTGCGAATAGTCGTTCACCGTATCGAGGTGCCAATGCACCTCGCCCGTGCGGCGATCGGGGCGGCGCGTGAGTATGGTAACGCCCGTGGTACTGAGTATGAGGTGCCTATCGGCCTCCTTATAAAACCCTTCGAGCGTTCCATTGCGGTATACCCAGTGCACGAAGGAAGCGATGCGCTTGGCGTGGCAGACGAGCACGATTGACTCGTAAGGGTACGCCTCTACGGTCGCGAACGCGCGGCGCGTCTCTTCTTCGAGCTCAGCGCGCGCTTTCACCCGCACACCCTGCGGCAACACGTTCTCGTCAAAGCCGTCGCGTATGTCCTTCAGCACCGACTCGTACATAGGGTCCGTGCGTGAAAGACCAACCAGGAAGGACGGCTTTTCTATCTCGTTGAATATAGGGTCGACGATGACCGGGACCTCGAGCCGGTGCGCGAACATTTCCGCAAGCTCAACGGCCCTGGGTATCGCGCTCGACACGACGCCTTGCGGCTTAAGTTTCTCGAGACGCGCGGCGAGCACCTCGGCCTGGCGCTTCCCCTTCTCGGTGATGCGCGCATCGTGCCCGAGATAGACGCCTTCGTCTTCGCCCTCCTTATGCGGGTGACGGACGATAATCCAGGTATCTGCCATAAGCGTTAGCGTACTTCCCAGCCCTCGGTGGCGTTCAAGACTTCAGTCATGCGCGCCATGACAGGGTCGAGGTCCGCGTCGCTTAGCGTCCGCTCCGAAGATTGGAAGACCAGCCTGAAGGCATACGACACGCGGCCGTCCTTCTCGAAGCGGTCGAAGCGGTCCATGCGCGCAAGGAGTTCTCCCGCCTCTTTATGTACCAAAAGTGCGACTTCGGTCTCGACGGTGTCCGTCGGTACCCAGACGGCGATATCGCGCAGCGCAAACGGGTAGAGCGAAAACGGCTGGTAGGGGCCTAGGATGACCTGTTTCGGCAAGTAGTCGCTACCTGCGCCCTCAAGGTCGACGTTTCCGAGCGACACCTCGGCAATACGCCCGTCATGTGCAGGTGTCGCCATGCCCGCGCCTGGAAGCGCTTCAATGACCGCCTGGAGGTCGTCATCAAGCATGGCCTTCGACGGCTTCCCGGTGAGCGCCTCATACCCGAGCACAAGCGCGAGGTGCTCGCCTTCCTTTGCAAATACCGTCCCGAGCTCAAAGAGCTTGAGGCTTGGTTCGGGACCTAAGACGCGCGGCGCTTCGCGCTTCGCGCGCTCAAGCGCGTCGTGCATGTTTTCGGCGAGGCTGGCGCGAAGCCACGGGCGGTCGCTTTGGAGCGGGTTTGCAAGCTCGACCTCCCCGCTTGCGGCAAATGACTGGGTACTTATTTCCACATACCCGCGTTCAAGCAGCACATCCTTGATGCGTTCGATGCTGCGGTACCTCCGCTGGTCGGGCGCGGCGGTAACGGGGGGAAGATCGAGCGCGGGAAGCCGGTCATACCCGAGCACGCGACCGACCTCCTCGGCGAGGTCTTCGGGGAGCGTGAGGTCGCGGCGCGTGAAGGGCGTACGGATATGGAACGTCTCCCCTTCCTTCGTGCTATCGAGGTTGAGGCGCGTGAGTGCCTCCTCTACGTCCCCTATCGTGTACGTACTGCCGAGGACGCCGTTGATGCGTTCGAGGGTAACGGTAACGAGGCCGCCGGCTGCGCCTGCAGTACCGGCCTCGGTAACGCCGACAAACTCGCCGCCGGCGACATCTTGGATGAGGTTGAGTGCGGCTTGCATGCCGTAGCCGACGAGTTCGGGCGACGGACGGTTCTGGAAGCGGAGCGAGGCGTCCGTCCAAAGGCGCAGCGCCTGGGAGGCGCGACGGATGGCCGTGCCATCGAAGTTCGCCGCCTCAAGGATAAGGTCCGTCGTCGCCTCGTTCACTTCCGCAGCCTTCGAGCCCTTTACGCCCGCAATGCCGAGGGGCGCATCGGTATTCCCGTCAACGACGACGAGCGTATCCTCGGGGAGCACGTACGCTTCGCCCGTAAGCGCCGTATAGGCCTCGCCTTCGTAAGCCTTACGTACGGTAACGAGGCACTTCCCTTCCTTCGGCACGAATGCCTTGGCGTCAAAGGCATGGAGCGGCTGGCCGAGGTCGAGCATGACGTAATTCGTCGCATCGACGACGTTATTGATGGAGCGCTGCCCGACGGACTCAAGCGCTTCGCGGAGCCATGCGGGCGACGGACCCACCTTTACTCCCTTTATAAGGGCAGCCATGTAGCGCGGGACGAGTGTCTCGTCGCAAGCCGTAAGCGTGACTTCGCTGGTTGCAGGGAATGCGGGCGCCGCAGTGCTAAGCGGGTCATCCTTTAAAGGCACGTTAAGCGCAGCGGCAAGCTCGGTTGCCACGCCCCGGTGCGACAGCGCATACCCGGCGCGGTCCGGAAGCACGTTTACGTCGAGCATCTCGCCTTCGGTCTCTTCGACCTCGAACGAATGGAAGGTAAAGGCATCGGCCAGCTCCGCTACGGGCGGGAGCTCGGTATCAAAATATTTCTGGAGCCAGGTGCGCGAGACTTTCATGTTATTGGACGGTGGTATCGAAAGCGTGCACGAAGCGGATGTCGCCCGAGTGGAACGGGCGGATATCCGGTATGCCGTACTTCACCATGAGGAGGCGCTCTATGCCGCCGCCCCAGGCGATACCCTGTACCCTTTCCGGGTCGAGCCCGGCCGCGCGAAGCACCTCCGGGTGCAGGACGCCCGCGCCCGCCATCTCAAGCCATGCACCCGGCTTCCCCGGCGCTTCGTACCACACATCAACTTCGACGCCCGGCTCGACGAAGGGGAAGTAGCTCGGGCGGAAGCGTACCTGGGCGCCCTCGCCCAGGTACTCGCGATAGAAGCGGCTGAAAATGCCTTTCAGATGCGCAAGGGTGATTTCGCCGGTGGGACCGACGGCAAATCCGTCGTACTGGTAGAACTGCGCTTCGTGGGTGGCGTCGGTTGCCTCATTGCGGAACACCTTGCCGGGGTTCACCATCCGCATCCGGGTACCGCCTTCCTTCGCGAGGCGTTCCAGGTTCCGGAGTGTCACCGACGTGCAGTGCGTGCGCGGGACACGGCGCGTGTCTTCCTTCGTCCAGAAGGTGTCCTGCATGTCACGCGCTGGGTGGTCGGCCGGAATCCGGAGCGCGTCGAAGTTATGCCATTCGTCCTCGAGTTCGGGGCCATAGGCGATGCCGAAACCCATCGCACCGAAAATATCCGCTATCTCGCGAATGGCTGCCGTTATGGGGTGTAGGCGTCCGTTTGCCATATCCCCAGAGTATACCCGAGGCCCCGGCATTCGGGGAACGGCACTCCGGGCATGATTTGGTATACTGTCCTTATATATGGCTGGCATCGAGGTCCTGATTTACGGCCTGCTTTTCATTGGTCTCTATTTTGAGGTCTTTGTTCTCATTACCTTCCTTTCGGCACCTGCGCGCGAGCGCCGGAGCCGTCCCATAAGTACGCGCACTCCGAAGGTAGCGATGATCGTCCCCTGCTTCAACGAGGAGGCGACCATTAAAGGCAATGTCGAATCCTTGCTCGAACTCCACTACCCCGTCGACAAGCTCGACATCATTGTCGTGAACGACGGCTCGACCGACCGGTCGGGCGAAATCCTCGATGCGGCCTTCCTGAACCATCCGCGCGTAAAGGTGGTCCACCAGGTGAACGGCGGCAAGCACGCCGCGCTGAACGCCGGTATCGCCATGGCCGAAGACGCCGAACTCATCGGCTGCCTTGATGCCGACTCATTCGTCGAGAAGGAAGCGCTCCGCGAGATCATCTCGTGCTTCGACGACCCCCGGGTGGCTGCGGCAACGGTCGCCATGTCGGTCCATAACCCGAAGAAACCGCTTGAGGTCATGCAGCATGTCGAGTACATCCTCGGTATCGCGCTCCGGCACGTGATGTCCGTCGTGAACGGCATTTACGTGACGCCAGGCCCCTTCTCGCTCTACCGCCGCGATATCATCCTCAAGGTCGGCGGCTTCCGCTACGGGCACCAGACGGAGGACATGGAAATGGCGCTCCGCCTCCAGCGCGAAGGGTACTGGATCGAGAATGCGCCGCGTGCGCGCGTCTACACGAAGGTGCCGGCTACCGTGGGCGGGCTCATCAAGCAGCGCACGCGCTGGACGAGCGGTTTCCTCAGGAATGTCGCCTTCGACTACCGCGACCTCGTCGGTAATCCTCGATTCGGCGTCCTCGGCCTCCTCGTCCTCCCGCTTGGCTTCCTCGCCATCGTGGGCGGTATCGTGCTCTTCGGGATGCTCATCTTCTCGACCGTACAGGACGTCGTCCAGAGCTACCTCATCCACCACGGTATCCCGATTTCCTATACCTTCTCCCAAATCACCTTCGAGTGGTTCTATATACCGCTTTCCGTACTCTCCCTCCTCGCCATCGTCACCTCGGCGGGCATCATCCTCTTCATTGTCATCGGGCAGAAGGTATCGAAGACTCCAGCAAAGCTCATTACGGGCATCATTGCCTACGCCCTCCTGTTCCGCCTCATCGCGCCCCTATGGCTCCTTCGTTCCCTTAAGGACGTGGCGCTCGGCACGAAGCGCCCTTGGCGATAACAGGTGCTACAATCTGAGCCATAACCCATCACTATGTCACTTGCCGCACGTAATGCCCTTCTCGCGCTCCTTATCACCGCTGCCATCATCGGAAGCGTGATTTACGCCATCAACTACCTCGACCGGAAGCGCGTCGCCCAGCTCTCCGACCTCCAAACACGGCTTGCGACCGACACCCTTTCTATCGAGACCCAGTTCGCCCTTCTCGAGGAGACGTCGTGCGAAAACCTCTCCGAGACCAACACCCTCTCAAGCGAGATGACCAACCTCGGCGAGCGCCTCGCCTTTGCCGAAGGCCAGCTCGGGAGCGATAACGAGCAGGTAGTGCAGCTCAAGAAGCAGTACACCCTCATCCAGATACGCGACTACATCCTTACGAAGCGCCTTGCGGAAGCCTGCAATCTCGACCCGGTCGTCGCGCTCTACTTCTACTCGAACGAGCCGGGTGCCTGCGAAGACTGCGACCGCGCAAGCTATGCGCTTTCGTACCTGCACGAGACGAACCCCGCACTCCGCGTCTACTCCTTCGATTACAACCTCGAACTCGGCGCGCTCAAGACGCTCATCGCCGTTGAGAAGGTCGAACCCCGCTTCCCTGCCTTTGTCATCGGCGATGAGCGCGTGTACGGCTTCGAGGAAGTCGATGAGTTCAAGCTGAACTTCCCGAAGAACTTCTTCGCGACCTCAACGGCAACGAGCGTCCCTGCTGCCCGCTAGCGCGGCCGTAAGGACACTCGCCGTACACAGCCTTTCGCTATATACTTGAGCCGTCTATGGCCGACGAGCTTATCGGGCTTCCTTCCCTCTACACACGCCAGGAATGGCAGCGTATGGCGCTACTCGCGATCGTCCTCTTCGCTGCGCACGCACTCACGCTCCTCTTCCTCCCGGCAGTCTCGTTCATCTATCCGGCAGCGGCTATCGGGCTTGCCGGGCTTTTCTTTAGCGGCGCGCGGCTCTGGCCGGGCGTTTTCCTCGGCATGCTTGCTGCGGGCGTGGCAGTCGGTCACGAGCTTCCGCTGGTCTACCTCGTCCCCACTGCCCTTACCTTGGCAGCCGCGCTCGGCGCGCACTTCCTTCGCAAACTAGGGGTCGACCCTATCTACCGCACGTACCGCGATGCCTTCTATACCATCGGCACCGTACTCGTCGTTTCGCTTATCCTGCCGACCCTCCTCTTCCTCGCGCCCGCGCATGAGGCGTGGCGGTGGTCGTATGCCTACGTGGCAAACGTGTTCGTATTCCTCGCCATGGTCCCCATGCTCCTTCGCTGGTGCGCAAAGCTGCGTTTCCGCCGTCCGCCTGCCGAAGCCGTTGAGACGCTCCTCGTATTTACTGTGCTCATTGCCATTAATACGGCCATCTTTGGGTTTAGCATCGAAGCGGTATACGGCGTCTCGCTTACCTACCTCCTCCTCATCCCTTTCTTCTGGATCGCCATACGGCTGCGCCCACGCTTCGTGACGCTCGCCGTCTTCGTCACGTCCATCTTTGCGGTCGAAAGCGTCGTGCTTGCGAGCTCGGCAGCATCACTCCCGGCCAACCTCTTTTCCATAGAACTGTTCCTCATCGCCCTTGCTGTAGCCTTCTATATCATCGTCGCGCTTGAGGAGGAACGCCGCCTCAATACGAACCTCATGCGTTCCCAGCTCATGACGCTCGAAAATGCCGTTTCCCGCATTAGCTCGGAATCCCAGGCCAAGAATGACTTCATCGCCATCCTCGCCCATGAACTCCGGAACCCGCTCGCCCCGGTCGTCTCGGCGATTGAGCTCATGAAAATAAAGGGCACCCAGTCGCACGAGGAGGCGGAGAGCCTCGAGGTCATGGAGGCGAGCATGCAGACCGTACGGCGGCTTCTCGACGACCTCCTCGACATTTCCCGCATATCGGAGGGCAAGGTCGCCATCAAGCGCGAAATCGTCGACGTCGGCCACGTCATCCGCCGCGCCGTCGTCTCGACTGCCCACCACTACAAGGAGCGCCACCAAACCCTCACCTTTACGGGCAGCAGGAAGCCGCTCACGGTCGAAGGCGACCCGGTCCGCCTCGAGCAGGTATTCTCGAACCTCCTCACGAACGCCTCGAAGTATTCAAACTCGGGCGACACCGTAACGCTTACGGTTACGGACGTCGACGGTGCCGCTGAAGTGCGCATCACCGACCAAGGGGTCGGCATCCCTAAAGACGCCATCGAGACGATCTTCCTCCCCTTCCACCAGCTCGACCATGGCCAGCGGAGCAAGAAAGGGCTCGGTATCGGGCTCGCGCTCGTGCATTCCTTCGTTTCCATGCATAACGGCACGGTTACGGCCGTAAGCGAAGGCAATGGCCTCGGCAGTACGTTCATCGTGCGCCTACCGCTCTCCGACGCGTCGCCCGTGAAGGCCGCAAAGACGCCCCGGTCGAGGCGCGACCTCCCAAACCGGAAAGCCGGACCGTCCGTGCTCGTCGTAGACGATAACGATGCGGCAGCCGCAGGTATCGGGCGGCTCCTAGAGCTCCAAGGATGCAGCGTCTTCTATGCCTACTCGGGTAGCCAGGCGCTCGAGCTCGCCGAGGAAATGCCCACTGATGTCGTCATCCTCGATATCGGCATGCAGGACCAGGACGGCTATTCGGTGGCGCGCACGCTCCGTACCCGAGGCTATGCAGGCACCCTTATCGCCCTGTCGGGCTTCAGTACGCCCGAAGCCCGGGAAAAGGGCGAAGCTGCGGGCTTTGACCACTATCTCGTAAAGCCCGCAGGCCTGGCTGACCTCCGGAAGATACTTCCAACCCTTCATTAAGACGTAGCCTATATACTCATTCTTTATATAAAAGGGGTAGGCAAAAGTGAAGATTTAATGTAGTCTCCATGCGGGGGAAGCTAGCACGGAGACGTGACATGACTTCCGATGAACTTAATAACGACCCGGGGAGCGCGAGGAGTATATTTTCTGATATCGCAAAAAGGGACATTCCGCTTCCGCCGCCGGAATGGTACTCGCTTGCGCAGGGAATTATTCGTTCTCCCCTCCTTCCCTTTCTACCGAACAAAGGAGTTACTACCGAACAGTTCGTCTTAGGCAACACCGGGATTACCCCGGAGGAGTTTAAAGCAGGAAGTCCGAAAGGGCTGCATCGCTTGGATGGCGAACTCGAACGTGAAGTGCACCTTGCCCTCAACCTGGGCAGCAAAGAAACCCGGGAGATAATCAGGAGCGCAAGCGGTTCGGCATGCATTGTCTTCGACCCAAATACGGAGGAGGCACTGTTCGAAGAAGGCCGCATAATCCTCGAGACGGGCGCGGAAATTACCTACGATGAGCCCCGCCCGACGAGCATCCGGGAGACGGCGCTTCGCAAGAAGCGCATACGCGAAGGACAGTTTGTGCCTGAGTCTCCCATTGTCACCATCCAGCGCGGTGGCCTGGAAGAGCCCGGATACGAACTCTACCGAGAGAACTTGATTCCGCTTACGCCGATTGTCCCTGTAATAGACGACCATGACTCCAAAGTCTATAAGTGCGATGCGCGCTACCCCGAGGGACACCCCTGGGAAGGCAAACTCAAACTTAAGATCAGGAGCATTGTCGTCACTTGGATGTTCGGCTTCCCGATTACCTGGCAGGGATTGAAGTCACTCGATGATTGGCCTGAGGTATGCCAAAGCGTCACCCGCAAAGGAGACCTGATGCTGGTCGAAGATGAAGGCGTGTTGCTTAAGTTCAAGCGGCGCCCACTCCCAAACCCGTGGCTCAGCCTCCTTAAGGCGAGGATTGCACAAAGGGAGACCTAAGCAGCCGGACCCCGTGGTCCGGCTGCCCTCTTTTTATAGACGAAATGGAGCCGGCGGAGGGGTTCGAACCCACGACCTGCTGTTTACAAAACAGCTGCTCTACCAACTGAGCTACACCGGCGGGTGTGTGACGACTATACCCTATTCCCCTTTAGTACGCCGAATGATGTCCCCGACCCGTAGGCGCCGTGCTGCGGGCTCTACGATCGTGGGGGCGCCGGCCTTGGGGCCATCGAGCGCGCCGCCGTCGCGACGCGTACGAAGCGCGCGTACGGCGCGCGTGAGGAAGCGCTCGACGGAACGTACGAAGAGGAGCGTGCCGTGCGTGATATCGTGCGCGACCGTCTGGAGCGAGGTGCGGGTCACGTGCGCCGTGAAGGCGCCCCAGTCGATGTGGTCGATGAGGAACTGCGCGCGCGCGATCTTCATGTCGAGCTTATACCGGTATCCGGCAAAGAAACGCGTACCGCGCCTCGACTCGTACAGCGTAAGGAGCAGGAACCCGAAAAACAGGAGGCACGCGAGCAATATGCTGATGAGGTGCGTCATGGGTATAGGGTGCCGTGTCGGGCAAAAAACCGCAAGCAGGGCCTTGGGCAGCCCTTAGCCTAGTGCTACTTAGCGGGTTGAGAAGCGGACGAAGCGGCTCACCTCGACGCGCTCGCCGAACTTCTGGGACGCCTCGGTGACGAGGTCGCGGATGGTCTTCGACTCATCCTTGATGTACGGCTGATTCATGAGGACCTGGTCCTTGAAGTATGCGGCCATCTTCCCTTCGAGGATCTTCTCCTGCATGTCGGCAGGCTTGTCCTTCACCTCTTCTACGAAGACTGCGCGGGCAGCCTCCTGGGCCTCGGGAGCGATGTCGTTTTCGGTAAGGAAAGCCGGGTTCGTCGCTGCAACCTGCATGGCTATTTCACGGGCGAGCTGGGGGAACTCCTCGTTACGCGCGACGAAGTCCGTCTCGCACGAAAGGAGCACCATAGAGCCGATTTCGCCGCCGTGGACGTACGTAGCGACAGCGCCCGCACCGAGTTCGCGGTCGGACTTTTTGTCGGCAGCAGCGCCTGAGCGCTTCCTCAATATGACCTCCGCCTTCTCGAGGTCGCCACCGGCTTCTTCGAGGGCTTTCTTGCACTGCATGACCGATACGCCGGTCTTGTCGCGGAGGCCCTTAACTGCGTCCATTGAGATATCCATAGGGTAAGGTTATGTAAATTTACTAACTTGAGTTGCGGGGAAAATCTCCGTATGCGAGGCGCGGTAGGACATTTCCGGAGGCGTACGTTGAGTACGGTGAGGGAAATGCCCAGGTGCCCGCAACAATGCAGACGGGGATGTTAACGCGACGAACTACGCTTTCTGGCCTGCTTCGAAGGCGGATGCCAACTCATCCAGCACCAGCTTCACCGTCGCGCGGGATGCGTCGTTCACGACGATCGGGAACGCTGCGTCCTTGAGGTCGCAGTCGGAGCTCATGACGCCGATGACCGGGATGCCTGCATCGCGGGCTTCCTTGGTCGCATGCGCCTCGTGCTTCGTATCAACGATGACCATGAAGTCCGGGCGCTTCGCGAGGTTGGTGATGCCGCCGAGGCGGTCTTCAAGACGCGTGATTTCACGGTCGATAAAGACGCGCTCGAGCTTGGTCGTGGTCTTGAGGAGCTCGCCTGACTCGCGCTTCCCCGTGAGGTCAGCGAGGCGGTCGATGCGCTTCTTGATTTCGACGAAGTTCGAGATCGTGCCGCCGAGCCAGCGTCCGGCGACGTGCGGCTGGCCGATGCGCTTAGCCGTCGCGCGTACTTCGTCCGAGACTTCGCGCTTACCGCCTACGAAGAGCACGACCTTACCGTCGCGTGCGAGCGCGGCCATGGCCTGCTTCGCCGCACCGAGCTGCTGATTGGTCTTCGCAAGGTCAAAGATCTCGACCTTGGACTTCGTGCCAATAACGAAGGGCTTCATGGTTGGGTGCCGGCGGCTCTTTACTTGCGCAAAGTGAGCACCCGTCTCAAAAAGACGGTCAACGCCAGGCCCGACCGAACTATCGGTATTCATAGGAAGAAGATACCACAGGGGCAACGGGGCCGCAAATACTGGGTTTAGGTAGTTAGGCTGCTACGCGTCCTCATCCTCCCCTTCCCCTACGGCCTCGCCGCGCGTGGCCGCCGCAAGCGCCTCAATGATGGGATCTAGCCCTCCAAGCATGATTTTAGGGAGGTTGTGCCATGAGGCCTTGATGCGGTGGTCCGTAACGCGGTCCTGCGGGAAATTATACGTACGTATTTTCTCCGAGCGGTCCCCTGTGCCAATCTGGCCCGAGCGGAGGTCGGCGTTCTTCTTGGCTTCCTCCTCCTCGTACAAGGTCTCGAGTTTGGCGGAAAGGAGCGCAAGCGCCTTCTCGCGGTTGCCGAGCTGGGAGCGCTCGCTCGTGGAGCGCACGTCGATACCCGTCGGCTTATGGATGAGGCGCACGGCGCTTTCGACCTTGTTCACGTTCTGCCCGCCGGCGCCTCCCGACCGGGAGAACTCCATCTCGATGTCGGCAGGGTTGATCTCGAACTTCGGCTTCGTACGGATCGGCAACACGGCGACCGAGGCCGTCGACGTGTGGATGCGTCCCTGCTTCTCCGTGAGGGGGATGCGCTGCACGCGGTGCACGCCCGTCTCATGACGGAGCGCCTCGTAGGCCGGGGTACCGGAGATCTCGATAGTCAGGTCGTCGATCATGCGCACGGGCCAGCGGTTGGCTTCCGCATACTTCTGGTACATCTCCTTCAGTTCGCCGGCAAACAAGCTTGCCTCGTCGCCCCCGGCGCCTCCGCGGAACTCGAGCACGACGGCCTTGGGGAGCGCCTCCTCTTCCTTCTCCTTGGCAAGGATGCGCTCCATCTCGTCGAGGAGTTCGGCCTTTCGGGCGTCGATGCGCGCACGGTCTTCAGCGGCGAGCGCTATGAGGTCGGTGTCGTCACCCGCCGCCGCAAGCGACTCCTCCGCCTCCCGTTCGAGACGCTCGTATTCTTCCGCGAAGTACGCGGTCTTGTGGTTCGATTTGAAATCAGGAGAATATTCCATAGGGTAGATGATAGCAGGAAACGCCCCGCCGGAGGGCGGGGCGTTTGGTCCTGGTCGTTACTTCTTGAGCGCTGCGCGCTGCTTGAACTTCTCGACGCGACCGGTCTTGTCGAGGGTGCGGTCTTCGCCCGTATAAAACGGATGCGACTCGCTCGAGATCTCGACGACAACCTTCGGGTACTCCTTGCCTTCAAAGGTGCCCGTTTCGCGGGTCTTGATGGTGGAGCCGACGAGGAACGCCTTGCCGGAAGACATGTCTTCGAAAATTACCTGTCGGTAATCGCTTGGGTGGATATCCTTTTTCATCTCGAAAACTATAGCAGATGCGCCACGGTACCGCAATACGGCGTAAAACCTGCGTTAGAACTCCGTAAACTGCGGGATGATGTTCACGATGACCTGGTCTCTTGCTGTATTGCCATCACAGCTGATGGTGTACACGCTCTGGGCATTAATCGTCGGCGTCGCCGAGCCGTTTTGGGGGGTTGCTGAAGGGGCGAGCGACCCGCTCACGCTCGGACCCGAGATTGAGCAGGACGAGGCGACACAGGATGCGTTCCAGGTGACGTTTGCCGACGCTCCCTTCGGGACGCGAGTAGGGCTCGCCGAGATGTCCACGACCGGGTTCGTGCAGGAGGCGGGAGTTCCCCCACCAACCGTGACCACGGCGCAGGCCTTCGTGGTGTACCCGGACTTGCTTACGCTCATGGCGTACTCACCTGCGCTCGAGAACGTGCGCGTAGCTGACGAACCCGTTGCCGAGTAGTTGTCGGGCGAAGTGAAGTTGTAGGTAGCGCCCGAGCCCGCGCCGCCCGGGGTATAGGTAACACTCTGGCCAACGGATACGTTCGTGCTACTAACCGCACAGGAGAGGTCCGGGGTCGAGGGTGGCGGGGTGACCGGTGCCGCCGTAACGGTCACGGTGGTCCATCCGCCGCAGTTGTTGCCATAGTTGGATTCGGGCGTGATGGCTGTCCATGAAGTGTTGTAGTTGGCGCATGCGCGAACACGGTACGTGCCAACGGCGCCATACGTATAATTTGCACCGCCCCATGCCGAGGCTCCCGGAGCGAGCGCGGACAGGTACCCGCTATTGACCACGCCAGTGTTCTCAACATCAAAGAGTATAGGGAAAGAGCCTGATGTCGCATTACCTTCGTTGGTTGCGGGCGCGCTAAAGTTTACCGCTGTACCAAGCGTAACTGAGGTGGCAGTCGTGACTGCCCCTGCGGTAAGGTCAGCCTGTGGCGCGACACCTACGTCCAGGTTGTTTGAACAGTTGATTACTGCAGACTGCGAGCCCGACGTTACCGTAACGCTTGCCGTCTTCGTACCCGTCGCACTGTACGACTTCGTAACTGAACTTGCCGAGCCGGTAAGGCTATCGGTACCTGTCCACGCGTAGGCATATGAACCGGTGCCGCCTGATACACTCGAACTCCAAGTTGCTGAGCCGCCCGCGGTAATAGAGGTTGGTGAGACTGAGCACGAGCCAGTAATAGGGGCTGGGGGAGGCGTCGTGACGGTAAGGCTGTTCGAGCAGTTGACGGTTGTCGACTGCGAGCCTGAGGTTATCGTGACGCTTCCCGTCTTCGTGCCTACCGTCGCGTAGGATTTACTGACCGAGCTGGCGCTGCCCGAAAGTGAGTCAGTCCCATTCCATGAATAAGTGTACGAGCCGTTGCCCCCGGACGCGCTTGCGCCCCAAGTTGCTGAGCCTCCGGTTGTTATTGACGTCGGAGAGACTGAGCATGAGCCGGTCACGGCAGGCGTGGGTGCAGTGATAACGGCCCTACATCGCGCGGGCTGTCCGGCTCCTGAAGCCGACCCAGCGTTTCCCGTAATGGTTCCGCTTCCTGCGCCCCCATACCCTGCCTTATTTCCCCATGCTGGGCCTGCGCCGCTTACCATATACTCACCGGCTGTGGTCCAAGTATGTGATGCGGACAAGTTGTTTTGCCCTACCGCCGTGTAACCGGTCCCGGAACCGTCACCGAAGTCTATTGAGACCCCGCCTGAACACTGATCGCCCGGGTTGCCTGCTCCACAAATACCATCGGGTCCTCCTGAATATGAAACGTTAGTAACTTGTCCGACACTTGCCTGTACGCATACCGGCATGTTCGGGTCGAGTACGGCTGCAGTCAGCCCGTAGCTTCGGGTAAGATGCCTAAACTCATCGCCGTATGCATGTACGGCAACCATTCCCGCAGCCAGGATAGCTATAGGAATAAGGGCTGCGGCTATACGTACGCGAGTAGACGTTTTTGAACGTGGGGACATGGGAAACTCTGACACTTAAGAAGTATGGCACGGCGCATGAGGCAGCTAGTCTCCTGGCACGAGGCCTTGGGGATAGTGGGGTTTAGCGGCCTTCGAGCGTATTGATGTCTGCCTGGAAGGCGGCCGCCTTCCCCATCACGCTGTTAGCGTAGGCTTGCCCGGCAACGGCCCAGTTACCGCCGGCATAGTACTTGGCTGCAGCCGTGTGTTCGGCCTGGTAGGAACCACCGGATGCGCCGACATCGCTAAGATATAGGCCGGTAGCGACAATGGCGTGGAGGGAGTTCCAGGGGTCGGACGCAGCGACGCCAAGCGAGCTCTTAATGCGGCCTTCGTACATGACCCACGTGGAAGGGATGAACTGGGTCGGGCCCATGGCGCCTCCGTAGCCACCTGGCTGAGGGCACGATACGGCAGTCGTCGACCAGTCGCGGCCGAGGGCGGTCACGACACGCTCGAACGGCACGGTATCGCGCGGCACCTTCATGACGCCAGAGAAGAACGTGCCCGTGTTCTTGCCCTTACCGTCGCCGGTGGTGAGGCTCGTCACGAGGCACTGGCCGACGTTCCGTCCGAGGTCGGACTCCTGGGAGAGGATCGCGAGGATCATTGCCGGGCGGACACCCGTAATGCGCGAGGCAGTCTTCGCGTGCTCATACGCCGTACCGAACGGGATGGCGCCGCCGCCGCCGGCGAGCGCGAAGAGCGCTTGGCGGATTTGTGCGGCGCTTCGCTCGAGCTCGGCCTTTGTGCCCTGGACTTGTCCCTGCTGGGCGCGGTTCTGCGCAAGGAGCCGTGCCTTCTGCGCTTCTTGGCTCTTTACCTTCTCCTCTTCAAGCACGCGGAGCTCGCGGAGCTGGTGCTGCTGGTTTCGCTGGGTCTCGAGGCCGTCCTTCTCTACTTCGGTAGCGGCGCGCGTCTGGGCAAGCTCCTTTGATGAGTCCCCTATCGCGCTCTTAAGCGTCGCGAAGGAATCGAGGTCGCCGAAGAAGTCCGATACGTTTTTTGTCGAGAGCACGACTTCGACGAGCGAGTAGTCGTCATACTGTTGGGTGCGACGAATGATTTCCGCGAGTGCCTGCTGTTGCTCGGTGAGCTTCCCCGAGAGCGAGCTAATGGCGCTGCCATGGAGCGTGATGTTCTCGGACAGCGCTTGGATGGCAATATCGGTCGCGCGGATCTGGAGCCTTGTCTGGCGGATCTGCTCGTCGAGGACGTTGATGTCGCGCTGGAGCGATGAACCCTCGCCTTGGAGCTTGCCGATGACGGCATTGGTCTGGTTAATCTGTGCCTCAACCTCGTTGAGCTGGCGCTGGAGTTCGGCTCGGCGGGCGCCGATATCATCGGTCTGCGCCTGCGAATACGGGACATAGGCGGCAAGAAGCAGGACGGCTGCGCCGATGGCCAGGAGCGCTAAGATAGGCTGCCGACGGGCAAATAACATACCGGGAGAGTATACCATGGGCGGAAATACGCCGTTGTGGTGACAAACCGTGAGCCCGGGTAAGCGCGCATGCCCGGGACTAGTCCTGGATAACGGTTCGATGCGCACTGAAGGGCTCGCGAATACCCACGGAACCAAATAACGAACAAAGGGCGGCCGATTTCTCGGCCGCCCTTTGTTCGTGTCCCGGGTTGTTAGCCCTCTGATGACTCCCCTTCTTCGTCCTTCCCCTTCTTTTCGACTTCGATGGCGTCCATGTTCGGCTCGCCGGTCGTGTCTTCTTCGGTTTCGACTTCGACTTCCTGCGCAAGCGCGACGAGCTCATCGCCCTCGACGGTAGCCGTAACGCCCTTCGGAAGCTTAAGGTCCTTCACGTGGATCTGGTCACCGATAGCGGCGAGCGACGTGATGTCGACTTCGATCTCGTGCGGAAGGTTTGCCGCATCAGCTTCGATCGGGAGCTCATGCATGACCTTCACGATGTTGGCGCCGAGCTTCACCGCCTGGGACTCGCCGACGAACGATAGCGGGATGGAGACTTCAACCTTTGCACCCTTCTCGATGGCGTAGAGGTCGGCGTGGCGCGGCATGGTCGTGACCGGATCGCGGTACACCTCGTGGATGAGGACCTGGAGCGGTTGCCCAAGTCCAGTAAGTTCGATGACGGTCGATTCGCCGGCATCGCGGAGCACTTTCTTGAATGCGTGGAGCGGGACGGAAATTGCCTCGGCCTCGTGCTTAGGGCCGTACACGACGGCCGGCATGCGATCCTCAAGGAGGAGCTTATGCGATGCGCGCCCGATTTCCTCCCGCTTCGTTGCGGAAATGGTGATAGTCATAATGTGGCGAGTATGCCTTAGATAGGGGCTCGAAGCAAGTCCTGACGGAGCGGATTATGCCTTAACAGCTAGGGTAGACCTGGAAGCCCGACCATGGCGTACCGTAATTTATCTTGCAGAAACCATTGTTCCCGTCGCGGTACAAGTCGATGAGTATCGTGTAACCGTTCCCGTCCCCGGAATAGTAGCGGTAAGTATAGGGCGCAACGCGCCTCGGGTCTTCCGGGACCGCTGGGATGTATGCCGGTGCAAGGATAGGTTTTAATTCTTCCAGGTAGCTCCCGCTGATAATCGGGTAGTTCCCGCTATGCGCGTCCGCATAGAGCTCGAGGGCCAGCTGTACTTGGTGTATGTCCGCTAGGCGGCGTGCATCGAGCGACTTCTCGCGCGCGACATTTACGCTTGAAAGGACAACTGCAGACAAGACGCCGATGATGGCGATGACCACCAAGAGCTCGATGAGGGTGAAGCCGCGTCGCAGGGATGGGGTATGCATAGGTATTAGCGGATGAGCTCCTCCGGCAAGGGCTGGGGCGGCGCCGTATTGTTCCCGGCACTGATGAGGATAAGCACGGTAGCGACAATCGCGAGCACGGCTACGGCGAGAAGGACCTTCTGTGCCGCAGCCTCAGTTTTCACGATGCCCGTGCGGATGACGAGGCTCGAGAGCCCCGACTTCGACGAGGGGTGCGCCTCGCGGCGCGCGTACTCGGATTCGTTAAATGATACGTCGTCCATAGGTGTTACGTATTCGTTAATGCTTCGGAGACCGAAGCGAGGCGCGCAAGGAAGGCTTCGCGTGCCGCAGGCACGTTCTCTTCCTTCCCTCCCCATGCACGGAGCGCTTCGTCCTGGAGCGCGCGCGCATAGCTGAAGGTGAGCGGCCAAGGCGCGCCCTTCGCCTTGGCTTCCTTAATAATCGCCGCGAGGTTCCGGGTGGCCTGGTCGGTCGTCTGTCCGCCCGAAAGGAAGACGATGCCCGGCACCAGGGCCGGCACGGCTTCCATGAGCGCGGCGACCGTATCCTCGGCTACTTCCTCGGGCGTATCCATGCGCCCGCTGTCCTTCCCCGAGAGCGCCATCGCCGTCTTCACGATGACGGCGGTCATGTCGACGGCCTGGTCCTCAAGCGCATCCATGAGTGCCTGGAGCGTGACGGTAAGCACCTCGCGGCTCCGTACGCGGCTGTGCGTTCCCTCAAGCAATACTTCGGGCTCAAGTATCGGCACCATGCCCGCGGCCTGTACCAGGCGCGCGTAGCTCGCGAGGCGCTTCGCATTCTCGTGAATTGCTTGCGCCGTCGGGAGCTGGTCGCCCTCGATGCGGATGACGGCGCGCCACTTCGTAAAGCCCGTGCCGTACTTCGTCTTATAGACGAACAGGCGCTCGTCGAGGCCGATGAGCCCTTTCGTGATGGTCTCCTTCGGGCTTTCCGGGAACGGCTCGAGTCCTTCGTCTACCTTGATGCCGGGGATGATGCCGCGGTCGAGGAGGAGTTTAGGAAACAGCTCGTTGTCGACGGCAGCAGACGGGATGCCGTCCTTGTCGTCTGCCTGGTCGAGCGTCTCCTTATAGAGGATGACGCCGGTAAGGTATTGCTCGATGCCGGGCGTCGCAAGGAAGAGGTCGCGGTCCTGGCGCCGCATCTCCGGACCCGTAGGGATGCCGTAGAGGGTGAGGCGCTTATCGGCTGACTCGTTACTTTCGTCAGCGGCCAATAGTCCCTTCCCGGGGGCCATGAGCTTCTGGGCGATGTCTTGAAGGTCGATCATGCGCCAAGTATAGCGCATGTGCTGGTATACTTTCCCCCATGCCTCTTGATTTCCTCGCCATCGGCGACATCGTTACCGAACCTTTTATAAAGCTCAAGGACGCGGAAGTGCACTGTGATATCGATACGGACGCCTGCACGCTTTCGATGCGTTTCGGGGACAAGATCCCCTACGAAAGCGCAACGCTCGTCCCTGCCGTAGGGAACGCGGCAAATGCGGCTGTCGCTGCCGCGCGCCTCGGCCTCACGTCGTCGCTTCGCGCGTACGTCGGCGAAGACCGCTACGGTGCCGAGTGTCTCGACGTGCTCGGCCAGGAGGGCGTCGGCACCGAATTCATGGTGACCGAGCCCGGTAAGCAGACGAACTACCATTACGTCCTCTGGTACGGCAATGAACGCACCATCCTCGTAAAGCACGAGGACTTCTCTTATGCGGCGCCCGAGCTTACCGAGGCCCCCGCATGGCTTTACCTATCCTCGCTTGCCGCAAACTCCCTCCCCTACCACCAGGCCCTTATCGAGCTCCTCGCGGCCTTCCCCGACACCAAGCTCGCCTTCCAGCCCGGCACGTTCCAGATGAAACTCGGCGTTGCCGCGCTCCGTCCCCTCTACGGGCGCGCCGACTTCTTCGTTTGTAATAAAGAGGAGGCCGGACGTATCCTCGAGATTGCGGACGTCACCGACATCAAGGCACTTCTCCTGTCCGTGCACGCCCTCGGCCCGAAGGTCGTATGCATTACCGACGGCACGAACGGCGCCTACGCCTACGACGGCGAACGCATGCTCCGCATCCCCATGTATCCGGATGCGCGCGGCCCGTATGAACGCACCGGTGCGGGTGACGCCTTCGCCTCGACTGTCGTTGCCGCCCTCGCCCTCGGGAAGCCCCTCGACGAGGCGCTCCTCTGGGGCCCCATCAACTCGATGTCAGTCGTCCAGGATGTCGGGGCGCAGCGGGGACTCCTTTCGCGTGCTGCGCTTGAAGAATATCTTGCCAAGGCGCCGGCGGAGTATCGCGTATCGGAATTCTAATTCCGCACCGCTACCGCACTTCCTCCGAAAGGCTCGTATAATCGTAACTGCCGGCTTCGCCGGCAGTTTTCGTTATAAGCAAGGTGGCGAATGCGCCGCATACCGTAATCACGAGCGCGCCGATATAGAAATTGATCTTGCGCCTAAGCATGCGCTACGAAGCGGCGCACAGCTTCGGCAACCTTGTGGCCGGAAAGGCCGTAGTGCTCAAGAAGCTCGTCGGGTTCGCCTGACTGCCCGAATTCGTCGTTAAGGCCGATGCGCTTCACGCGGACGGGGCATTGTTCCGAAAGGAGTTCGGCGACGGCGCTCCCGAAACCTCCGGCTATCTGGTGCTCCTCGAGGGTAACTACGGCGCCGGTGCGCTTTGCCGCGCTCATGATTGCCTCCTCGTCGAGAGGCTTGATGGTAGGCACGTGGAGCACGAATGCGCTCACGCCATCGCTCTCGAGCGCGCGTGCGGCCTCAAGCGCGACGTATGACATCGAGCCGGTGGCGAGGAGCGTAACCTTGGGGCGCTCCCCTTCCCAAAGCGTGAGCGCTTTCCCGATTACAAAGGGCGTTAGGGGGGTCGTGAACGACGGCACGCCTGAGCGCCCGAAGCGCAGGTATACCGGGCCGTCATGGATTGCCGCAGCGACGACGGCCTTCCGTGCCTCCTCGGCATCAGCCGGGTTGAGCACTACCATGTTCGGGAGCATGCGCATGAGGCCGATATCTTCGAGCATCTGGTGGGTCGCGCCATCCGGACCGACCGAGACTCCCGCATGCATGCCGCACACCTTTACCGGCATCTCGTTTAAGGCGATGGTCGTACGTATCTGTTCATAGTTGCGGCCTGGATTGAAGGCCGCATACGAGGCAATAAACGGCACCTTGCCGACGGCTGCCATGCCGGCCGCAAGCGCGGCCATGTTCTGTTCGGCGACGCCCATTTCTATGAAATTATCCGGGAACTCCTTCTCGAACCACTCGGCGCGCGTTGACTCCTTAAGGTCGGCACACAACACGACGACGTTCGGGTTCTGGCGGGCGGCCTCGATGGTTCCGGTACCGAAGCCGTCGCGCGTCGGCTTCTTTTCCATATTCTTGTCGAAGACGTTCCCGACGAGTTTCGCATTGGGATTTACCATATGGCTATTGTACCAATGAGGGGACTATTCATAACTGCCCGAGCTCGTCTGCCGTGTACATCCGTAGCTATTGCTCACGTTACAGGCTTTGGGCGATACTGGGCATAACGACGAGTAATCCGGGTAATGGCCGCAATACATACCGTTGTACGTGGATGCTGGGCCCCCTGATTTATACATATACAGTAAGTTTTCCTCCCCGTTCACATACACATGCTGGTGGTAGTACCAGCTGCTTGGTGCCTTAGGCCACGTGCCGTACGCCGCCCCCAGAGAACACATGAGGTTCGTAGGACTTGTCTGGTTATTGGGTATCTGGATTTTGCCTCCGTTAACGGCGCAGTCGGCGATCTTTCTGGTAAGCTCCTGTCCAAATGCGGCTATAGCCGTATCGTTTGCCTTGGTGCGCGCTGTACCAAGCGACGCTATGGCGATGCTTGAAAGGAGGCTAATGATGGAAATGACCACAAGGAGCTCTATAAGCGTGAAGGCGCGAAAGTGCTTCATAGACAGTTATCTCGGAGGGATACCCCGCGGCGGTGCGCCGATAGGCGGCGGCTCCGCAGGCGGGGCCCCTTCCGGTACGACGAACACAAATATGCCGATGGCAAGTACGCCCGCGCAGACTGCGGTACCAAGGAGAAAGGCCTGTGCCTGGACTTTGTCCTTGGCGATTCCTAAGCGAACGACCATACCCAGAAGGCCCGTAAGCTTAGGGACTGGGCGGACATGTGCTAGGCCCTGACCCTCTTCGCTGAAGATTACGTCATTCATAGGTTATGCGTACTCATTGGGGAGCCTGCCGTTCATAGAACGTATCTCTTTCAAGAATGCCTCTGCCTGCTTTTCAGCAGGAATCTTGTCTCCAGGACCTTTACCGGGCGGCACGCCGTGCCACCGGTAGTCGAACTCGATTTCCTTGATCCCCTTCCCAGGGATCGTGTGTGCGATGATGACCACGGGCTTTTCATAAATTGATTTGGCCATCTCGACAGCACCCACGAATGCCGCCATGTCATGGCCGTTCACTTCGATGACGTGCCAATTGAATGCCTCGTACTTTTCCTTGAGCGAATCGAGCGGCATAACGTCTTCTGTCATACCGTCTATCTGAATGTTATTGCGGTCGATGACGGCCGTAAGGTTATCCAGGCGCTCCTTCCCTACCCACATGACGGCCTCCCAAACATTCCCCTCGTTTTGTTCGCCGTCGCCCATCACGACGAACACGTTGTTCTTCTTCCCGTCCATGCGAAGCGCGTACGCGATGCCTGCGGCCTGCGACAGACCTTCGCCAAGCGGGCCCGATGTCGTCTCCAGCCCCGGGAGCTTCGTACGCTCGGGGTGCCCCTGGAGGCGCGTACCAAACTTCCGGAGCGTATCGCATTCTTCTACGGGGAAATACCCGGCGTGGGCCATGGCTGCGTACCGGACGGGCACGATGTGCCCGTTACTCAATATGAGGTAATCGCGGTCCTGCCACGCGGGATCCTTGGGGTCGTGCGCAAGTATATGGAAATAGAATGCCGTGAAAATATCGGCCATGCCGAGGGGCCCCGCAGTGTGCCCGCTCCCTGCGGAGACGAGCATGGAGAGTATCGTCTCGCGCACAACTTGGGCCTTTGCCTCGAGTACTCGGATGTCTTCGTCGGTTAGAGCCATTATTACGAGGATAGCACGCGGATACCTAGAGGCTGACGTAGATGCAGTAGGTACCGTTTGGCACGCCCTGGAAGAGGTATGGTACGCCGGGGCCGCAAGACACCCGCT
This sequence comes from Minisyncoccota bacterium, assembly GCA_036399335.1. Taxonomy (GTDB): domain Bacteria; phylum Patescibacteriota; class Minisyncoccia; order Phycocordibacterales; family Phycocordibacteraceae; genus C7867-001. The sequence continues at coordinate 10,112 of DASWNF010000008.1, read as the reverse complement.
CACCTTCAAGCACATATACAATCGCGTATCCGGACGCCGTTGGGCGGTTAACGGCTCGCGTACACCCCGTCTTCCCCGGACAGGTAAAGTAGATAAAACCTTCGTACCCGTAGGTCACCAGGTTCGTGGGGTCGGGTGGCACGAGCTTAACGTAGGGCGCAAGCGCTGCCGTCACCGCAGGCGACTGCGTGATTCCTTGGCACGTCCCCCCCGGCCCGACGCCAAGGCAGCTGTACCCATCGCTCTCGACCATGGGATAGGAGCCATTCTGGTTATGGGCGAGCTCGAGCGCGTTACGGTACTGGTCGAGCAGCTCAATACGGCTGGCATTCCGGGCGCGTGCACGCGCATCAGAAAGCATCGACAAGAGGACGCTCGAGAGGAGCGCAATGATCGCGATGACCACCAGGAGTTCAATAAGGGTGAAGCCGCGTCGGGATTGGGTAAGGTGCTTCATAGGTTACCTGCGTGGCTCTTCCATCGGGCGCGTCGGGAGCGATGCCGGATCCACCGTATCCCGGTCGAAGGCAATGTACCAAGCGGCGATGAGCGCAAGAACGGCCACCACGAGCAGTACGGTCTCTGCCTGGCGCGACGTACTTACCATGCCCGTTCGCGTAAGCCAGCCGATAATGCCGGTGCGTTTGGCAGTACTACTCCTCCGCAGGTGCTCGTCTTCTTGAAATTGGATATCCATAATTAGATATAGAGCCCGTGCATCTGTGTCAATTCATTAAAGGCGCGGTACTCCTCGCGCACGTCCGCAGCGCGCCAGAGTGCGGAGCCGACGACAAGCCGGGTTGCCCCGGCCTCGAGGAGGCGCGGCGCCGTATCGCGGTTTACACCACCGTCTATCTGTATAGGCATGTCCGGATACTTCCGGTGGAAGGCATGCACCTTCTGGAGGACGCGCGTATCGAACGGCTCGCCCTGCTTCCCTATCCGCGCGATGCCCATGAACTGCACGTAGTCGCACTTGTCGACGAAGGGCTCGATGAGCGCCGTATCGGTAGCGATGCTTATCGATAAGCCGAAGGAAAGGAGTTCGGGCGCAAAACCCTTGTCATGGCCGAACTTCACCTGGAAATCCCGGATGACATCGGGCAACCGGTGCGTCGTTTCCGCATGTACCGTGATCCGGGTCGCGCCCGCACGCACCCAGCGGTCGATGGCCGCTTCAGGGTTCTCGACCATGAGGTCGACTTCGTATTTGAAGGAACCGAGCTCAGGCAAGGCATCGTGCTCGGAAAGCGTGTCCGTGCCGGGTGCATACGGCCAACTCGCCGGCGTCACGAAACGCCCGTCGACGATATCGACCTGTACCTCGTCCGTGATGCCGTGAAGGCGAAGGAGCTTCGTGTCGAGGTCTTCGCGCGATACGGGGAGGATGGCGGGAATGATGGCTCCCATATGCATAAAAGTATACCCCGCAGGCGCGGGGCTACCGTATGCCGGGTGCACAGCGCTTGGCGCTAGTACTTCCCGAGCCTGCGTACGTGCCGCTCGTCGGCCGTGTATTCGGTTGAAAGGAAGATACGCACCGCCTCATCGGCTTCAAGCGGGGAAACGAAACGCGCGCCGAGCGAGAGTACGTTCGCATTGTTGTGACGGCGCGAAAGGCGCACGGCATCATAACCGTCTTCGGAGAAGCCGCCCTCCCTATCGAGCGCATCGGTAACGCGCATCTGGCCGTAGAAGACCGCTGTGCGGACGCCCTGCACCCGGTTAGCGCACATGGCTTCGCCCTGCCCCGATCCCCCGCAGACGATGCCGAATGCGCCAGGTGTCGCGGCGACCTTGGCCGCAAGCGGCAAGACGAAATCGGGATAGTCGTCTTCGGAATCCTGCTCGAATGCGCCACAGTCCTCTACCTCATAGCCGAGCAGCGACAGGTGTTCGATAAGCGCCTGCTTAAGCCGGAAGCCGGCGTGGTCTGCAGCGATAAAAAGTTTTGCTTCGGTTGCCATAGTGCCAGTGTAAACGGTTAGGAGGTGTAGTAATCGTGAACGGTCGCGAGCGCGAGCCCTATAACCGGGCTACCAAGTAGCCGCCCCCGAGGAGTAGAAGGTAAAGTTGGTAGCATTTGTGGGTTCTGCGGGACGCATCCAGCGGTTTGAAGACACAGTGTGTGCTTCCACCGTCTGGTACGCACCGACCATGTACTCCTTACCGTTCGAATTGTAGATATAGCAACCGCTCGTGCCTATCGGCTTCGGGTCAGTCGGAAGTTCAGGCAGGTACGTAGGCGCGAGGTTCGGGATCCAGCCGTTGGTACCGGTCTTCCCGTAGGCACCGAAGTCGGGACAGGTCCCCCGCCACTCACCGGCCGTAGTCGGGTATGAGTTGTTATGGTCGTTTGAGTAGAGCTCGAGCGCGGTCCGCAGGGCCGTAAGGTCTCCCAGCCGCTTGCTATCGCGGGCCTTTGCGCGGGCCGTGTTCAAGGAAGCAAGGACGACGCTCGAAAGCACGCCGATAATGGCGATGACGACCAGGAGCTCGATGAGGGTAAAGCCTCTTTCGGTGCGTGCGTACCTCATGGTGCGGGTGTGTAGGAAGCCGGCGGTGCGCCCAGACGTCCTTCTGCCATCCATGCGGCCGTACGCTCTTGTTCCGGTGTAAGCCTTGTCGCATCTCCCGTAACGGACAGGAGCCATGCAGAGGCCGCAAGGGCAAGCACGGCCACGGTGGCCATCAGCACATTTGCCTGGCACGCGTTCTTTACGAAACCGCTCCTCGTAAGCCATCCCGCCATGCCCGAAGCGCTGGTGCCACTCCGGTAACTGCCCCGCTCTTCGTTGAACTGGAGGTCGCTCATGCTTATATCCCTTGGTTCCCTGCCTTTACGGCGTGCTCGACGAGCGTGTGCGTATACCCTGCCTCGTTGTCGTACCACGCGAGTACCTTCACTAGGTTCCCGTCGACGACGCGCGTCATGCCGAGGTCGGCAATGGAAGCGAAGCGCTCGCCCACGATATCGCTCGAGACAAGCTCCTCGTCGGTGGCGCTAAATATGCCCTTCCAGCGCTCGTTCTTCGCTGCCGTACGGAGCGCTTCATTCACCTCCTCGGCCGTAGTCGGGCGCTTCGCGATAAACGTGATGTCAGCGATAGAGCCTGCCGGTACCGGAACACGGAGCGAGATGCCATCGAACTTGCCGGCAAGCGCCGGGTACGCCTTCGTAACGGCAATGGCGGCGCCGGTAGACGTCGGGACGATGTTTTGGGCGGCTGCCCTGCCCTCCTTCATGTCCTTCTTCGCGGGGCCGTCGACGATAGACTGGCTCGCCGTATAGGCGTGTGTCGTCGAGAGGATAGCCTTCTCGATGCCGATGGCCTCGTCGAGTATGGCAATGACGGGGCTCGCTGAGTTTGTCGTACAGGAAGCGTTACTCGTTATCGGGCACGTAGCGAGCTTCGTCTCGTCGAGACCCATGAGGACGGTCGCACCCAGGGGCGACTCATCCTTTACGGGAGCGGAAACGACAACGCGGCGCGCGCCCGCAGTGAGGTGCGCCTTCGCCTTTTCGAATTCGGTAAAGAAACCGGTCGATTCGATGACGACGTCTACGGCAAAATCCTTCCATGGAAGCATGGCCGGATCCTTCTCGGACAAGAAGGCGACTTCCTTACCGTTGATGACGAGCTTCCCTTCCCGCGCTTCAACCGGGAACGGCGCGCGCTTATATACGGTGTCGTACTTGAGAAGGTACGCAAGGTTTTCGAGTGAGCCGAGGTCGTTTACGGCAACGATCTCGATGTCGGCGCGGTCCCACGCCTGACGCACGAAGGCGCGACCGATGCGACCGAACCCGTTAATGGCGACGCGAATCATATATGAGGCAAAGACTAGCTGTTATAGGGAAAGTGTAGCACGCAGCCCCCGGCTAAAGTGCGGGTTCTGGCGACGCTTCCGGAGGCGGAGGCGGCTCCGGAGCGGGCGCAGGTTCCGGTTCTGGCTCCGGGGTTGGCTCCGGTTCTGGAGCGGGTGCAGGCTCAGGGGCCGGTTCGGTCGTAGTACCACCCCCCTCGCCTGCAGGTGGTTCTGTAGGCGCTGGTGCGGGCGCAGGTCCCGGATCCGGAGTCGGCGACGGTTCGTCACCGCACTCGCCCGGACGCACAGACTCCTTGCCACCCCGGATGGAGAAGCAGTACGGCTCGCCCGTCTCCTCGTCGTACAGCGTAATGCCCGTCGGCTTCTCTGGCGTACCCACGGTGAAGGTTTCGGTGACGAGATTCTTGATACCGGTCACGCCGCGGTCGAAGATGATGCCTACGTCGGCAAGCATGCTTGAGAAGCTTGCGCCGTCGGTCTCGGGCGCAGTCTCAGTCGTACTTGCGGCAAGCATGGCCTCAATCGTATCGAGCCTGCCGATTGCGGCGTCAAGCGCGTTCCCGAGCGCTGTGAACCGGCTCTCAAGCGCCTGCGTGCGGGCAAGGCCGTAGGTTGCGAGCTTGTAGAGGTCGACCTGGCCTCCCGTGCCGAGCGTCGCATGCGGCGGCGTGACGGACTGGGTACCTCCCTCAATTTGGAAGCTCTCGCGCGTTGCAGGCGCGAAGTACGTCCGTGCGCTCATGAAGCTGTCGGCCGTGATCTTTGCGAGGCTGAGTTCACCCGTGGTAAGCGTGAGCCCGCCAGCCGTAATCATGCCTGCCACCTGTGCGTCCCCGCTTATCGTAAGCGCGCTTGCAGAGAGGTCACTGCCGACGCCGACGCGGCCTTCCTCATCGACGGTGATGGCGGCATTCGTTAGGCCTTGGTAATTCGACTTGAGAGTAGAGGTGCCCGTGAGCGCATTCTGCACATCGACGGCGCCTAAGGTCTGCTGGAGCGCACGCGTAAGCACCGAGGTAATGATGTCGTAACGAACGGAATCAGCAGTATTGGTTGAGTCGAAAGTAGCGAGGCGCGGGTCAATCTTAGCAACTTCCTCAGCGATGAAGCCTACGCGCTCGCCGTTCCAGTTCCGGTCGTTTGAAAGACTGCCGAGGTATGAGTCCGTGTACTTAAAGGAGACCGGGCGCAGTCGCATGACTTCCGCCAGGCCACTCGCTGCATCCAGCGGAGCAATGTCCTCCTTGAAGCGCAATGAGGACGCGGCCGAACAAGTGTTTGCCGTACGCACGGTTACTTCAAAGGTACCCGATAGACAAAGACTGTTACCGACGGTCGAGGTCGAGGTAAGTCCCTGGAATCCGACAGTTCCGGCCACAGCAAAGCTTCGCCATGGCGTTGTCGTACCGACACCGACATTACCGTTGCCGTTTACGCCTCGTACCACGAAGGACGGCGTCGAGCTGCCGTTATTGCTTACGATGAAGGAGTTAGTTTCCGTACCCATCTCAACACTCAGCTTGCCCCATGGCGTCGTCGTGCCGACGCCGACCCGGCCGCTCGTTGGGGCGAGCAAGACGTTTCCGGCTTGAGTAAAGCCTGAGCCGGGATTGAGCGTGATATTCCCCCCTAAGGAACCGGAAGCAAGCGCTGAGCCTGCCGTAATCACCACATTTCCGGCAAGACCTTCATCTGAGGAACCGGCAATGAAATCCAGGCCGCCGCCGACGGTCCCCGCGCCGCCCTCGAGCCGTATGCCCCCACCGGCAAAGGCAAGACTGTCGCCGCCCTTTACGTAGAGTGCCTGCGGCGCGTTCGCGCTGTCGGAGAACGCGCCGACGACGGACAGGAGCGCGCTTGGCGTCGTGCTACCGATACCGAGCCGGGTACCGGTACTGAGGTAGGTGCTTGCACCCGAGTTCGTGAAGTAGTTAGAACCGCTACCGGAACTCCCGATACAGGTGCCGGCAATCGCGTAACAGCCGCTGGTAAGGTTCAGGCCGCCTGCACTGTAGAAGGTCGACGTTGCCGCCGTAAAGTTCGCGACCCCGTTTACCGAAAGGATGGAGCCGGGAGTCGTGGTGCCGATACCGAACCTTCCCATCGCGTAGGTATTGCCGTTTATGACATCAATCGAGAACGCATTGACCCCGGCGTCGCCCACGAAGCTATACCTGGTATTCGTTAAGTCAAAATACAGTCCAAGGGTTTCGTTGCCGCTATAACGGAATGCGTACTCATTCGCATCCACTATGTAGTCAGCCGTTCCGCTGAACTTCAGGTCCCCGTCCGCGTCGATGCCCGTGAAGTTAGTGCCGTCCCCGAACGAGGCGCTGCCATTGACCGTGAGCTTCGAGTTCGGCGATGTGGTGCCGATACCTATGTTTCCGCTTGTAGCCAGGTAGAGCGTCGATGTCGCCGTGACCGTATTCGTGCCGCTGTAGTACGGGAACTGTCCGGCCGTACCGGCGATAGCCGTGACGGCCGACGAACCGTTGCCCTGGAGGAGCCCCGAGAGGCCGGTGAGGATCGGTGCATTCGAAAGCGTAAGCGCGCCCGAGAAGGTCGGCGAACCGGCGAGCGTACCCGAGAAGGTCGCGCCGGCGATGGTCGGCGTCGCAAGCGATGGAGACGTTCCGAAGACGAGCGAGCCCGATCCCGTCTCGTCGGTGACAAGGCTTACGAGTTCGGCCGAAGTGTCAATTGCCGTCGACGAGAGTTTGCCGTTGAAGGTACTCCAGTCGGTATTTGAAAGGTATCCGTTCTGCAGGCTCGTGGCGACCTGTATGCCAAGCGTACCGGTGGTGAACGTCAGCGGTGAGGCGACGGTTACGCTCGAGAAGCCGCCCGAACCGTTCGCGTAGAGGAGGCTCGTGCCCGAGGTTGCGGGCGCATAGTCGGTGCCGGAGACGGCAGTCGAGACGACGCCTGAGGCTGCCTTGAGGAGCCCCGTGAGCGAGCTGATGGTGAGGGACGGTGCGGTGAGTGCTCCCGTGCTCGAGATGGTCGTCGACCCGGTCTGGCCGAAGGCTGCGGTATTCGCCGTCACCCGCCCGCCGAAGAAATTCGTTGAGGTCGCATTCGCGAGCGTGCTGTTGCCCGAAGCGGCGATACCCGACGTAAAGGTCTGGAGCGCGCTCCAGGTGTTTGCGGTAGTCGTACCGAAGGCGAGGCCGAAGGCCGAGCCCGTGAGCGTCACCGGATAGGTTGCCGTGTAAGTGGTGCCGCTGTACTGCGGAATGTTGAGCGTCGTACCGTTAAAAGTCGCCGCGCCGCTCGTGCCGGTGGTGGTAAGGCTAATCGCCCCCTGCTTCCCGTTAAACGTATTCCAGTCTGTGTTCGTGAGGTAGCCGCTCTGGCTCGTATTTGCGGCCTGGATGCCAAGCGTACCCGCGCTGAACGTAAGCGGTGATGAGACCGTGGCATTACTGAACCCGCCAGAGCCGTTACCGTAGAGCAAATCCGTGCCCGAGGTTGCCGGCGCGTAGTCGGTGCCGGGTTCTCCGGTCAGGCCGCTCTCGATACATACGCCGTTCACGGCGAAGCAGCCGCCTCCAGTGAGGTTAATGCCGCCGGTCGAGTAGAAGGTCGAAGTAGCCGCAGTGAAGTTCGCGATGCCGTTGAGCGACAGGAGCGAGCCAGGGGTGGTGGTTCCGAGGCCTACGTATCCGGTCAGCTGGTCAACCCGCAGTTGGTTCGAATTCACGGAGAAGTTACCGGTACCGGTGTAGAAGTTGAGCGCAGTCGAGCCGCTCGAATTACCGATAGTAATATAGGAGGCGTACGACGTGCCGATACTCACAGTACCGGGTGCTGCAGCAGTAGCGCCATCCGTGGCCGTACCTCCGGCGCCAGCATCGATGGAAACGCTCCCGCCAGGGCCACTGGACCCTGAGGTCGCCTTAGCGCCGCCCGTTCCTGCGAAGAACGTAAGGCTTCCGCCGACTCCTGAATCAGCAGTGCCTGCTGCCACGCCGCCCGCGCCTCCTAGCACGGTCACGCTGCCGCCGCTGCCGCCGCGAGCCCCACTTACCGCATTCAGGGAGTTGCCGCCAACCCCGCCGAGAATCGAGATAGCCGCTGCTGAACCTGCTCTATGCGAGCTTCCGACGCTGGAATTCGCGTCGTCTACGTCACCTCCGTCCCCGCTCACGAGCTGAATCGCACTTCCCGCACCTGCGCGTGAGACGGGACTATTGAACGATACACCTTGTCCTTTCGCCCCTACAACGCTGAGGGCTAATGCTGCGTTAAACTGACCGGCTGCAGTCGTTGTGGTTGTCGCGAGGGCCGTACCCGTAACCTTAAGACCGGCAACACCTGCCGGCGCATTCAGGTCGAGTTGCGCAGTCGGCACAGTCTGATTTAAGCCCATAAGACCAGCGTTCGTGACGACGAGGCTTGTCGCCGTCGACGAGCCGATAGCGAACGCGGGGCCAGCGATGCCGTTTGGGTTGATCGAAAGTTGCGCCCAAGGCGTCGTCGTCCCTATACCAAGCTCACCGGTCTCGGTGAGGCGCATGCGCTGTATGCCGTTCGTACCGAAGATAAGCGGCTTGTTTACGCCGGTGTAGATCAGGTTCGTATTGCCGCCGTTAAACACCAGCTGCGCGAGTTCGGTATTTGCGAAGCCCAAGCTCGTACCGAAGCCGTGATTGACGTACTGGAGGTACGTCTGGTAGCCGGTCGTGGGGAACGTCCCGCTCTGGAGGTCGATAGTCGCCTGGTCGCCGCCGACGATACGCGGATCGCCCATGACGTCGACATTCGCGCCGTTCACGCCGCCGAAGACAAAGAGCCGGCTGGCATTACCGGTGCTGTTCGTCGTCGTACCGACCATCACCATGTCCGACGTAAGGCTCAAGAGTGAACTGTTGGAGTTAAGGTGATAGAAATCGAGCATCCCCCCGGCTGCCGTACCGTTGCGGATCTGCCACGAGGTCGCGGCCGTCGTGTCATGGAGGGTGATTATCGGCTTCGACGAACGCAAGGTAAGGAGGGTGGTTGGCGACGATGAGCCGACGCCGACAAGGCCGCCGTTCGTGACAACGAAGCGCGTCGCCGTCGACGAGCCAATAGCGAATGCGGGCCCGGTAATGCCGTTCGGGTTGATCGAAAGCTGCGCCCAGGGCGTCGATGTACCGATGCCGAGGCGGTTGTTGGTGTTATCCCACGAGAGGATGCCGTTGCCCGTGCCCGACGACTGCGTGAGCTTCGTGCCGTCTGAGAAGACAAGGCCGCCAGCATAGAATGTCGTCGTCGCCGTGCCCCCTTGCGCCAGCGTATTATTGAATGACGAACCGCCTACGCAGACACCGTTTACGGCGTAGCAGCCGCCGGCCAGGTTAATGCCGCCGGTCGAGTAGAAGGTCGAAGTAGCCGCAGTGAAGTTCGCGATGCCGGCGACAGAGAGGAGCGAGCCGGGAGTCGTGGTGCCGATGCCGACGTAGCCGCTCTGGAGGATGGAGAATACCTCGCTTCCGCCAAACCCTCCGTCATTGAAGACCATCAGGCGGTCGGTAGTGGAGTCCGTGGTGAGGTTCCACCGCTTGGTACCGCCAAAGGCGCTCGGGCCGAGGTATATGTTGCTCGCATACACGCTGTTCCACGTCTGCCCCACATTGCCGAGACTGAATGCCGATACGCCGTTCGTGTACGGGCCATTCGGGATAATGTCATTCGCTGCGAGCGTCCCGGCTACGGAAAGCTTCGCGAACGGCGACGTGGTGCCGATACCGACATTGCCGGCAGGAGTCATGAACAAGGTCGATGTCGCCGCGACCGTATTCGTACCGCTGTAGTACGGGAATTGGCCGGCCGTGCCGGCGATAGCCGTGACTGCCGACGAACCGTTGCCCTGGAGCAGCCCCGAGAGCCCGGTGAGGATCGGTGCCGCACTGAATGTTATGTTACCCGAGAATTCAACATCGCCGGCCAGTGCGCCCGAAAGCGTCGCGCCATTAATGGTCGGATTAGTGAGTGTGGGAGCGATGCCAAATACGAGTGCGCCGGTGCCGGTCTCGTTCCCGATGAGGCTTGCAAGTTCGCCCGATGTATCGATGGACGTAGAACTGACCTTCTCGTTAAACGTATTCCAATCCGTAGACGCGAGATACCCGTCCGTACTCGTATTTGCCTGGGTGATCGTAAGGGCACCGGTGCCGCTGTCGTAGCTCAGGGGTGCGGAAGCTGAGAACAGCCCGCGCGCCGTCGTGCTGAAGTCGGAGATGGTCGATGCAAGCTGCGTGCCCGTGTGGTTGGCGCGGGCGAGGTAGTAGGTT
>DASWNF010000007.1:0-19493 GCA_036399335.1 Minisyncoccota bacterium | reverse complement strand
ATGTCCCGGGCGCTGAACCGTGGACGAGAACAAGGCGCAGACGACACCCACTGCCAGGGAAGGATAGAGGACGGGGTGCCGCTTCGAGAAGAATTTGCCGATTGCAGCGTCCGAAGCCTTGAACGCGACCGGGATGGCGCGCAGCACGTCGCGGAACTCGAAGGCGACATAGCCGCCGGCGAAGCCGACCAGGATACCGAGCCACCACAGGTGGGGCGACACGGCGAGGGCAACGATGGCGCAGAGCGCGCCGCCGATGCCGGAGGCACGAGCAATTCTGAAACCATGGGTCATGAGAGGACTCCTTGTCCCGTTAACGAAGAGCTACTGCAGGACCGCTGCAGCACGGAAATACACCACAAGCATCCTATGCAATACATACGCAATGGTCAACGAGTGGAAGTCCAGCCAACAAAACCGCGAGTGGTATATTGCACGTATATGGAATGCGCCTTCTGCGACAACCCTGAAGTGAACAGCCGTACGGCTATTGAAAACGACCTCGCCTTTGCGTTCCCGACTAACATCCCCATAACTCCAGGGCACATGCTCGTGTCCCCCAAGCGGCATGTTGAATACTACGAAGACCTAACCGCTGAGGAGCGCCTCGCAATCGATGAACTCCACTTCAAGCTCTTGCCTGCACTCCGCAGTGCCTTTGGCGCTGAAGGATTTAACCTCGCCTGGAACCACGGCGAGGCGGCAGGACAGGCGGTGCCGCATTTTCATTTGCACATCGTGCCGCGCAAGCAGGGGGACACGGGAATTTACCAGTATGACCCGAGAGTGTTCCTGTATCGCCCGGGAAGCCGCGCTACAAGCCCGAACGAGGAGCTCGATGAAGTTGTTAAATCAATTAGGGGCGTGTTGTAAACGAATGAGTATGAGCAAAGAACCCAATGTAGTAAAAGCCTCTGAAATACCCCTACCTGCGGACCTGCGTAAGGCGCTGGCGGCTGTTCCTGAGGCAAAAGCCGCATGGCAGGGTCTTACTCCCATTGCGCGGCGAGACTTCATAAGCTGGGTTGAAGGGGCGAAGCAGCAGGAAACTCGGGACCGGAGAGTCAGGAGAACTTCCGAAATGCTTATTGAAGGAAAGCGGCGCCCTTGCTGTTACGCTGTGGTGCCGATGGATTTCTACTCAGCGCTTGGTAAGCAGCCGAAGGCTAAGGCGACGTGGAAAATACTTACCCCAACGGAGCGGCGCGATTTCATTGCCTGGGTAGACGAAGCGAAAGGTCCAAGCACACACAAAGAACGCATCCAGAAAGCTTGCGCCTTGCTTGCGTCCGGGAAGCGACATTATTAATTAACTGAGCGACATGACTGCTGGTCCCAAATACGGCGAGTTCGGAAGGTTCAGCACTACTTACGACGCGGCGCGCCCACCCATGCCCAGTGAGGTCTTGGACTACCTGGCTTCGAGAACGAACCTGCAAAACGTCCTCGACGTTGGATGCGGTACAGGCATCATAACGAGACAGATACATCGCCTTGGGATACCAGTATCCGGTTCGGACATAGACGAGGAAATGATCCGAACGGCTCGTGCGTACAACGACGGAATCAACTACGCCGTTGCCCCAGCCGAGCAGCTGCCATTTGCAGACGCCTCATTCAATACGGTTACGTGTTTTAGCGCATTCCATTGGTTTGCTAACGAAAAGGCTGCAGGGGAAATACGTCGCGTACTGGTACCGGGCGGGCACGTCTTCATAGCGAACCGCGAGTACGGCAAATTCCGGGAGGGGTTCCTACAGGTCCTGCGGCCCTTTATCGAGGGTGATATACCGAACATAAAAGCATCTTACGAACCCGAAATACTTCTTGAAGCTTGTGGCTATGCAGATATTGATAAGAAGACACTTACCGTCACGGAAAGTTTGTCCGATAGCGAAGCACTCTCGTATGTACTCTCGACTAGTGTTTGGAACATAATTCCCGAGGATAAAAAGCAGCTTGCTAAGAACGAGCTACATGCGTACTTCAAATCCATTGCAATTGATAACCAAGTCTTGAGGCCAACTGAAATTCGAACCGTGTTAGCGCAAAGCAAGTAAGGTCCCATCTCGCTTCAGCTCCAGAACATTGATTAATCGATCATGTCCCCGAGGTCGCTGATGCCGAGGGTGAACCAGATGATTGCTAGGCCGAGAAGAATTTTGAACGCGCGCGGAATAGAAAGCCCGAACCTGGCCTTAAGGGCGCGCTCCATAGGAGGGAGGTATACGAGCGAAAGCAGCAGGTACACGATTCCCGGTACCGGGTGTACCAAAAGTATATTTAGTATGCCGATTACGGTTACGACTGCGGCAAAGATCCAACTAAAGGTGTGTGGCGGCATGGATGGTATGGGGGTGCTTCTAGGATAACCATGCCCGAGAGACTAAGGTTCCGGTGAGCCGTTCGACACAGGGAAGACGGTGTCAAAAACTCCCCATTTTGCGTGAAGGGCAGGTCACGAGTATCATGGCCGTACATGGCACTCTTTTCTCCAAAGCTCGGCATTGACCTCGGCACGACCAACGTACTCGTCTTCGTCCCGGGCCGGGGGGTCGTCCTGAACGAGCCCTCCGTCGTCGCCGTCTCGACCGAGAACAATAAGGTGCTCGCGATTGGCGTCGAGGCGAAGAAGATGATCGGGCGCACCCCGGACTCAATCACCGCCTACCGCCCCATGAAGGACGGCGTCATCGCCGACTACCGCGTCACCGAGGCCATGCTCCGGTATTTCATGCGCAAGGCACTCGGCCGCTGGAACCTCTTTAAGCCGACCGTGCTCGTGTCCGTTCCTGCGGGCGTGACGGGCACCGAGAAGCGCGCAGTCATCGAGGCAGCGGCTAAGGCAGGCGCAAAAGACGCATACGTCGTTAAGGAACCCATCCTCGCCGCAATCGGTGCCGGCATTCCCATCCAGGAAGCCATGGGCCGCATGGTCTGCGACATCGGCGGCGGCACCATCGACGTTGCCGTGATATCGCTCGGCGGCATCGTCTCCTCGACATCAGTTAAGTGCGCAGGGAATAAGCTCGACAGGGCGATCATCGACCACGTGAAGAAGCAGTACAACCTGGCGATTGGCGACAAGACCGCCGAGGAGGTGAAAATCCAGATCGGTTCGGCCGTACCCGTTACCGAAGAGATAAGCATGCCCATTAAAGGTCGCGATCTCGTCTCCGGCCTGCCGCGCACCATTGAACTCCGCACCAACGAAGTCGTCACGGCCTTTAATAGGGAACTGCGCGAGATGATGGGCGCCATCCGGAAGGTGCTCCAGGAGACCCCACCCGAACTTGCAAGCGACATCATCGACAACGGCATCATTCTTACGGGCGGCACGAGCCAGCTGCGCAACCTCCCCGAGCTCGTCTACCGCCGCACGGGCGTGCAGGCGAAGCTCGCTGACGACGCGTACTTCTGCGTCGCACGCGGTACGGGCATCGCGCTCCGGCACCTGGATATGTATAGGAAGAGCATTTTGAGTAAGAAATAGTCACCCGTATAAATACAAGAGGGCTCCCTAGAAAGGGAGCCCTCGAAACGCATACGCGTGCAGTCGCTTAACCGCCGACCTTGATCCCGAACAGAACGCCGGGCTTTTCCGAACCGAAGAAGGCAGCTTCAGCGCCGACTTCGAACGGCAGGCCGTCGACCTTGAGCCAGATTTGCGGCTGTGCGACGTCGGGAGCGCCATCCCTGAACCGCGCGAAGCCGGTAGTATAGGCCGAAACCTTTTTCCCGAGCTTCAGGTCCTTGGACAGCCAGGTCACCTTGACCTGCGGACGGTCGCCGTCACCACGGGTCACCACCGGATAGGCGGTCACCCTCGTGAAAATCATGCCCGGAAGGGGCACATCCACGCCGATGCCGGCTTTCGCGGTAACGCCGAAGTTGGTTGCGCCTGCCTCCGCCGAAACGAAGACCGGACCGGCGACCTTGCAGTTGATGGTGTTGTCGCCGAGAAACTTGAGCGGGCCGCCGTCGACGAAGATGTCGACGAAACCGAAGCCATCGCATTTCCCGGAACGCCAGTGGTACTGGGGAGTCAGGATGGTGGCGCCATCCGTCCCCTGAAGCAGCTCGACGCTGCCGCCGACATCGAAGGATTTCGCCTTCGTCTCGACGGGGCTTTCGAGCGCCGCAATGTTGACGTCCGTGTCGAGCACGGCGATCTGGGCCTGTGCCTGCGCTGCGAACGCACACGAAGCGAGAATCAAAAGGACAGTTTTCTTGAGCACCGGATGTCTCCCCACGGAACTACGGCACGATAGCCGTCATATATTGAGTATAGGATATTAGAGGATATCTGTCAAGCACTACACGCGCCTTGCGGTAGACTGTAGCCATGCCACACGCATATTTCGTAGTCGACAGTAGCGAACGGGGCATTGCGAAGGCGTCGGCCTTTGCCGAGCGCGAGCTCAAGGTCGCGAGCGGAAGCTCCGACCTCGTCATCCTTCGCTATCTCCACTTCTCCGTAGAAGAGGCGCGGCACCTGACGGATATCGCCATGGCCGCACCGATCGAAGGCCACAAGGTAATCGTCATCGCGACGACGCGCTTCTTCCACGAAGCGCAGAACGCCCTGCTCAAACTCTTCGAGGAGCCACCTAAGGACGTCACGCTCATTCTCGTGCTTCCATCGGGCGGCATGCTCCTGCCGACGCTCCGTTCGCGCCTGGCGTCCCTCCCGGACGTGAGCGGGGAAGCGGGCCTCCTCTCGCCGCTCGGCGAGGCCTTCCTCGCATCAGATGCTACTGAGCGCGAGAAGCTCATTACGAAACTTATAGACCAAAGCAAGTCAGATAAGGATGAAGAGAAGCAGGAGGCCAGGAGCGCCGCCGTTCGGCTTGCCGAAGACCTTCTCAGGGACGCATCTGCCAAGAAGCAGGCAGTCAAATCTCCTGAAGAAGCCCGTCGCTACCAGGCGCTCATTACCGACCTGCTCCATTTCCTTCCACTCCTCCATACCCGCTCTGCACCCCTTAAACTTATCTTCGAGCACCTCCTTTTGGTTATCCCCACGGGTACCCGGAAAGGGAAGGTTTGACTCTTTTAACCGTATCTGGTATAAAACCAGTACATTCCTATATGCCTCAGAAACCCGCCAAAAACCTGAAACCAAAGGGGAAGAAAGCCCCTGCCAAGAAGGCGCGCGCTACCGCTTCACCAAGCGGTATTACCAAGATGTCATTCGATAGCGCCGTCCTCACCAAACAGCTTCTTGCTGAAGTGCCTGAACGCGCCCGCGAAGTGCTCGTATTCCGCTTCGGTCTCGGAGCCTCTTCGGAACGCGAGACCCTCGAGGCCATCGGCGAGCGCTGGGGCATCACGCGCGAACGCGTCCGCCAGATCGAGGCTGCGGGCCTTGAGGCTATCCGCTCCTCAAAGACCTTTGAAGACAGCCAGGCGGCCTTCAAGGAGCTTTCTGACTATATGCATACTCTTGGTGCGATCGTTCACGAGGACGACCTCCTTACCGGGCTTGCCGCAGACGAAAAGGCACGGAACCGCTTCCGTTTCCTCCTCGTCGTAGGAAGCGCGTTCTTCCGCGAACGCGAGACCGACGACTTCTATGCCCGCTGGCACGTTGACCACGGTACGGCCGAAAAGGTCCACCGCGCACTCTCCTCCCTCTATTCGTCCCTTTCTGACGAAGAGGTACTTACCGAAGGCGACATGCTCGACCGCTTCCTCGAAGAGCTGAAGGGCGTGAACGATGCCTACAAGACCGAAGAGACCTTGAAGCGCTGGCTCTCGCTCTCAAAGAGCATCTCGAGCAATCCGCTTTCCGAGTGGGGTAAGGCAGGCGCACCGGCGATCCGCACGAAGGGTATCCGCGACTATGCGTACCTCGTCATCAAGCGCTCAGGCGCACCGATGCACTTCTCTGATGTCGCAAAGTCCATCAGCACGCTCTTCGCGAAGGAGGCACACGTCGCCACCACGCACAACGAGCTCATCAAGGACCAGCGCTTCGTGCTCGTCGGCCGCGGCCTCTACGCGCTTTCGGAATGGGGCTACCAGCCAGGCGTCGTCCGCGATGTCATCCGCGACGTACTTAAGCGCGAGGGCCCGATGACCCGCGAAAGCGTTATGGATGAGGTGAAGAAAGTCCGGTACGTGAAGGACAACACCATCCTCGTGAACCTGAACGACTCGCGCTACTTTAAGCGCAACAAGAACGGCACCTACGCCGTTGCATAATCCAGTTTTTAGAAAAACAAAGCGCGCCCGAGAGGGCGCGCTTTGTTTTTACCTATCCGACGCCATCGCTTTACAACCCCAGCGCCTAGGGTAGGTTAGTGGATAGAGTCCAATACCGGACAGGGAGATAGGACATGATGCAAGTCATGGACGCCAAGCAAACTGCCGCCGACATCGACCGCATGTTCGAGCTGTGCGAACCCGGCGACATCATCGAGCGGATGATTGTCGATTGCAGGGACTTCTATCGCGGCAGGAATAAGCATTTCGCCCTCGTCTGCTGCAAGAATCCCCGGCTGGGCCTGCTTACGGTGGCGCCCATCGACCGCAAAACCTTCCGCGCCATGGCCCTGGGTGCGGTGAAGCTCCGCAAGGTGCGGATCGGCAAGGAGCTCATCGAGCAGGTCCACAAGCTCTGCGACGAGCCGGTGCCGATACCGTGCGACTCAGCCGAGCTCGCGGAGCTGCTCGCGTATAGCAACCAAACCGAGAACCGCACGATCACGAGCATGGACGGCGTGGAAAGGGTCGTCCCCATAAATCCCGAGCTGCAAAATGTGCTGGCAGCTGCGCGGGCACGAATCAGCCGGGAGTAATGCACGAGTATCGTGCTGAGCCATGAAGGTCGCATCTGGGATGCGGCCTTCTTTTCATGTATATGCACAAGCTAAGCCCGAGCGTCGGGTATACTGTGTGCATGTCTAGCGGAGGAGGTGGCGGCCCACCAGGCTGGGGTCTCGTCGAAAAGATAATGCATAACTCGCACGAAAGTGGCGGGTATCACATGTCGGTTAAGGAGCCCGTGATAATCATGGGAGTCCTTTTGTTTGTCTTCTTTATCTTTGCGCCGGGGCAGACGCTCCGCAACTTCAACCTCCTCATTTTCCTCGCGCCTATTTGGGCGCCCGTAATGCTCGTCTATTTTTCTTTCTCCCGCTTCCTCCAGTCCCGGCGGGCAGCCTTCATCGCTTCGCAGCCCACGATACTCCTCGAGCTCAAGCTCCCGCGCGATACGAAGAAGACGCCGCTCGCCATGGAGACGGTGCTCACGAACCTGAACTTCAGCTCAGGCGAGACGACCTGGTACAAGAAGTACTGGAAGGGCGGCGTGCGCCCGTGGTGGACGTTCGAGATTGCCTCCATTGGTGGGCAAGTCCGTTTTTACATATGGACGCGCACCGGCCTACGACGCGGTCTCGAGAGCTTCTTCTATGCCCAGTACCCGGGTATTGAAATTATCGAGGCAGAGGATTATAGCCGTATCTTTGATGCCTCTAACCCGAACATCAACGAGATGTGGGGCTGCGAGTACCTCCTTACGAAGCCCGACCCGTTTCCTATAAAGACGTATATAGAATTCGGCCTTGATAAGCCCGGCATGAAACCGGAGGAGCAGGTAGACCCGCTTGCACAGCTCATCGAACTCCTCGGCTCAATTGGCCCGAATGAGCAGCTTTGGTACCAGATCATCTTCCGGCAGAGCCGTACCGAGAAGTACGGGAAGGGGAAGACCTGGAAGGATGAGTCGAAGGAAATTATCGAAGGCATCAGGAAGGACAGCATCAGTCGCCGCACGACGGTCGATCCCACCACAGGCGCAGTGAAGGAGACGGAGGGCTTCCCGAACCCAACCGGAGGACAGAAGGCAACGATTGAGGCGCTCGAACGCAATACCGGTAAGCCGGGGTTTGATGTCGGGATGCGCGCCATCTACATGGCGAAGAAGGGCCACATCCAGCCTGCCATGATTACGTACCTCATTAACATGCTGAAGCCCTTCCATTCCGAAGGATGGAACGGCTTCAAGCTCTCGAGCCTTTTCTCGGCAAAGTTCAACGACTATCCTTGGGAAGACCGCCACGGCCACCACAAGCAGCACGAGCACGAGAAGCTCGTCGAATACTACCGCCGTCGCTCGTACTTCCATGACCCGTACGTGGGCCCTTGGATGATCCTCTCGAGCGAGGAGCTTGCGACGATATTCCACGTGCCGTCGGGCTCGGTCGAGACGCCGTCGCTCCCACGCATCCAGTCGGCAACGAGCGGCGCTCCGGCAAACCTGCCGACTTAGCGTATGGAACTTACGGATATCCAGTCCCGCATGGTGGGATTCCGCAATCGTATGTGGGGCATGCGGGCCCGGCTTTTGTACGCGGCGCTCGCCCTCGTTTTCCTCATCGGCATTGGCATCGCGTCATACCTGCTTCTCTTACCACCACGCACCTTCCCGACAGGCGCACTCATCTCCATACCCGAGGACGCGACCGTGAGCGAGATGACCAGCATTCTTCGAAACGAAGGAGCGATACGCTCGACCTTCGTCTTCCGCGCATATACCCGTCTCACAATGCAGGACCGGAGCCTTGCTTCAGGCTTTTACGTCTTCGAGCGCCCGCTCGGCATCGTGCCGCTCGTATACCGCATGACCCACAGCCGCCACGGCATCGAGCCGTATCGCGTCACCCTTACCGAAGGCATGACTGTTGATGACATGGCCGTCGCACTCGCGGGCGGCATACCCGGGTTTGATACGGAAGCGTTCCTTGAGCTTGCCTCGACGAGCGAGGGGTACCTTTTCCCAGATACCTACTTCTTCATGCCGGGCACCGAAGCAGACGACGCCTTTGCGCGCCTGCGCGCACGGTTTGACGAGCGGGTTGAGACAATAGGGGATATTGTCGCAGCATCTGGCCGCACGCTTCCCGAGCTCGTCATCATGGCATCGCTTCTTGAGCGCGAGGCGCAAGGACAGGAAGACATGCGCGTCGTTGCCGGCATCCTGTGGAAGCGGCTCGACATGGGCATGCTGCTCCAGGTCGATGCCGTCTTCGGGTATATCAATGGCGAGAACGGGTACACGCCGACCGCCGCAGACCTGGCTTCTGACTCGCCGTATAACACGTATATGCACGAGGGACTTCCGCCCGGACCAATCTCTAATCCCGGGATTGAGTCGCTTATCGCCGCGGCGACGCCCACTCCGACCGACTACCTGTATTACCTCACCGGCCGCGACGGAAAGATGTACTACGGCCGGACCTTCGAGGAGCATAAACAGAACCGCGCGCTGTATTTGGATTAGTACGAAAGTATAAGAAAAAAGGCTCCCGCGGGAGAGCCTTTTTGCTGAGCCTGCTTACGCGGACTCAGGCTGAGGTTCGGCTTTGATGAGCCTCCCGTAGGAGAGCCACAACCAAGCAGCGATGGCGATGGCCAGAATGCCGATGGCGAGCGGCAGGCGGAACGATACGCTGGAGTCGATGAGGAACATGCTTGCCCCAAACGCAGCGGCATACGTGCCGGCAGCCGCAAAGCCGCCCATTCGAACCGAGTGCAAATCGCTGCACTCCTTCTGGGGAATGAACGGCATGATCATCACATTGAAGACGCCGAGCAGCAGCAGGGCTCCTCCCGCAAGACTAAGCAGGAAGTCGCCTGCCTGCAGATCGAAAACCAGCAGGGCGAGGCAAGGAACGGCCACGCTGGCGTGCACGATCCCGATGAGTTTCGGAGGCTTGAACATGCGGTTACTCCCATATGCAGAGTGGAACAATTTACTGGCATGATAATACCAGATTTGTCTCTCTAGTCAATCGCTATCGCTATTGCTGCAGTTGGACTGGTGAGTGGAGTACAATTATCAGATGAACCTAAGAGAACTTCAGGAAAAGGTAAAGGATTCACCCGTGATGGCATTGAACCCGCATAAGAACGTGTGCGAGATTATGCTTGCAGCAACTGAGGAGCTAGGTGAAGTGGCCCAAGAAGTAGCACTACTCGAGAAGATCGGCACCAAGGCAAATTGGGAAAAGCAGGGAAGCAAGGAAAGGTTGGGGCAAGAAATAACGAACGTACTTAATTGCATCGTCGGGCTTGCAAACCACTACGAGCTAGACCTGGAGGCCTTGTACAAGGAATCCGAGTAATTACCTCCCTGGTTTTATACTAGCCAAACCGCATGATTGATATCTGGAACCTGCAAACAATACTCGGCATCATTGCCGGAGTAATAGCTCTGGCTGCCTATGTCGTATATGTCATTTCCATACTTCGCGGCGAATCAAAGCCCAATCGCGCCACTTGGTGGATTTGGACGTTAATGGGGCTCATCCTTGCCCTCAGTTACTTTTTCTCAGGAGCATCGAATACGATCTGGGTTCCCGTAGTTGAGTTTGTCGGGCCGCTTTCCATTGCACTCCTTACCCTGAAATACGGGGAGGGCGGCTTGGGGAGTAAGACGGACATGATTTGCCTGTTTGGTGCCGGCGTAAGCATATTGTTGTGGGCGGTTTTCAGGGATCCGGTTGTCGCACTCGTAACGAACCTCTGCGTTGATGCCTTTGCGCTATTCCCGACGATAAAGAAATCGTACCTGCGGCCTGAAGGGGAGAACTTCTGGGCATGGATGGGTACCTTGAGCGCTGACACCCTCAACCTATTTGCCGCCGAGCGCTTCTCCTTCGCTATCTTGGTCTATCCGGTCTACATGCTGCTCTCCGACATAATCGTCGTCGGCCTATTGGGATGGAAGAAGAAAGGGAGCTTAGGTCCGCTGTTTACAAAGCGCATCTAAGGATTTAAATAGGACTTTGATAGAATACTTACATGTTGATGGTACGTACTAAAACTCGGGCGAGCGATATCGAAGGCATCGGTCTTTTTGCAGACCAGGCAATCCCCAAGGGCACCGTCGTATGGAAATACAAGCCTGGTTTCGACCTCCTTATGACCGAAGAGGAGGTGGCGCAACTTTCCGAGCCTGCACGCGAACAATTCCATAACTACGCCTTCCTCGATGAGAAATACGAACAGTACATGCTCTGCGGTGACGACGGCCGTTTCTTCAACCATTCCGTAAACCCGAACTGTGACGACTCAGTGGAGGACGTTACGACGGCAATGAGGGATATCGAACCAGGAGAAGAACTGACGGTAGACTACCGCACCTTTTATGCGGACATACAGGACCATCCTGAAGTAGCGGAAGTCAGATAGTTTTTCAAAGTACCATAGTAAAAAAGTGCGCCCGGTCATGCGAGACCGGGCGCACGCTGGATAGGTCGCTATCCGAGCTGAATCAGCAGCACATGCCGCATCCACCCGACGCGCCAGTTCTCGCAGATAACGAAGCTGTGGTGGGGCGGTATCTGGCGGAAACGGATCCTGATTTCGAGTTTGACCATACCGGCCACAATCTCGCTGAGGCGGCTGAGGTCACCGCATGTTTCCTGGATTCGCCGATATTCCTCAACCACGTCGGGAGTGCGCTCTTCGCGTCCGAGCTTATGGATTTCCTGTGCGCGCTCGAGAAGCGGCTCCATCTGAGCGGTGAGTTTTCCGTAGAAAACGGTCAAGCGCTTGATGCGGTCGTCCGCTTCACCGACGAACGTGACGTCGTTCTCGTCAAAGCCAGGTTCGGCAAGCGAGTTGACGAATTCCTCGGGCTTGATCGCGGCGATCTGTTCCTGGATATACCCAAGGATGCCGTTCGCCCCAAAAGGTTCATTAATTGACACTGCGAGTCTCCCCAAATCCTGAGCCAAAAGTAGCCGCGCTGACTATGTCATACAATTGGAGACAGCTCAAGCGTTCAGGAATTAGCGCCGTAAGGGTCAAAGCTCGACGCGCTCCACCAGGCTCGCTAGAATGCGCGCATGAAGCTAGCTTCCGACGTGGCCAAAGATATGCAGGGGAAGCGCGTATTCGTCGGGCTTTCGGGCGGCGTCGACTCCGGCGTCACTGCCGCACTTTTGAAGGACGCTGGCGCCATAGTCACCGGTGTCTTTATTAAGGGCTGGTACCCGCCCGACATGCCGTGCAGCTGGGCGGAGGACCGGCGGGACGCCATGCGGGTCGCCGCGCACTTGCGCATCCCGTTTCTCACGCTCGACGCTTCCAAAGAATATAAGGAAGCGGTCATTGACTACCTCATCCGCGAGTACCGTGCGGGGCGCACACCCAACCCCGACATCATGTGCAATAGGGAGGTGAAGTTCGGCGCCTTCCATGCCTTTGCCATGCGCGAAGACGCAGACTACATCGCCACCGGCCACTACGCACAAGTACGGCGCGAAGAAGGCGCGACTACGCTCGTCCGCGGCATCGACGAAGGCAAGGACCAGAGCTACTTCCTTTGGGCCGTACCGCAGGCAGCACTCTCCCATACCCTTTTCCCGCTTGGCGGAATGCATAAGGCGGACGTACGAAAACTTGCCCGCACATTTAATATGCCTAACGCCCTAAAGCGCGACAGCCAGGGCATTTGCTTTCTCGGCTCCATTTCCGTAGATGACTTCCTGCGAGCTGAAATGAAGCCCACTTCTGGGAAAGCGCTTGGTGAGACAGGGAAGGAAGTCGGCACGCACGACGGTGCCGTCCTTTATACCCTGGGCGAGCGCATCGCGCTTAGGGATTCGACGCCCGGCCCTTGGTACGTCGTACGAAAGGACATGGAAGCCAATACCGTTACCGTATCAGGAGTACGCGACACTCCCGACGAACGCGCGAAGCTCCCGCTCATTGATACCAATTGGTTTAGGGGAATAGCACCCTCCGGGCGCGTCCTTGCCCAATACCGGTACCACGGCCCCCGAGTTGCAGGCACCTTCGCCCCCCCCTCCTTCACGCCCGAAACACCGCTTCCTGAGCCGGTTGCGGCAGGGCAGTCGCTTGTGCTTTTCGACGGCGATACGTGCCTGGGCGGTGGTATCATCGAATAACATGCCTGACATCATCAAAGCCGACGGTACCGTTGAAGCCTGGAGCGGTGCAAAGCTCGAAGAGTCCCTTATCCGCGCCGGAGCAAGCGAGGCCGTCGCTTCGCGCATCCGTACGACCATAGAGTCCTCGCTCGCGCCTGCCGAAGAAAGCCGCGAGATATACCGCCGCGCCTTCGCCATGCTCCGCGGACAGACGCGCTCCGCAGCCGCGCGCTACAGCCTCCGCCGCGCGCTCTTCGAGTTCGGTCCAACGGGCCACCCATTCGAGGACTTCGTAAGCGAGCTCTTCAAGAGCGAAGGCTGGGCCGTCGAGCCGCGCCGCCTCATTCCCGGGAAGTGCGTGACCCATGAAGTCGACGTATACGCGTCGCGTAACGGCCAGCACCTTGCGGCAGAACTTAAGTACCATAACGACCCTGGGTACAAGACCGACGTAAAGACCGCGCTCTACGTAAAGGCGCGCATGGACGACATCTGGCAGTGCGAGCCCTCAGAGCGCGCAACGTGCCCGGTCGACCTCGGATTCCTCATCACAAACACCAAGTTCACGACCCAGGCTGTCGACTATGCCACTTGCGCCGGCCTCAATCTCCTCGGTTGGAGCTACCCCAAGCAAGGGAACCTTTACGACCGCATCGTCGCTTCAGGCCTCTACCCGATAACGGCGCTCACGCAGCTCCGCAAGAGCGAGAAGCGGCTCCTTATAGACCAGAACATCGTGACGACGTCCCAAGTGCGCGAGAACCGCGCCAAACTTCGCGAGATAGCGATACCGCCCGACCGCATAGGGGCCATTGTTGCCGAAATAGAGACGCTCCAGGCGGAGGCCGCGGCGTAAGTTCGAAACCTGGTTTGCCGCCGCCTCTCTAAGAGCAAGAGCTAATTTAACACTGCAGAAGCCAGTAAAGAAAAGAACCCCTATTTATAATCGCCGGGGTTCGGTGGCGAGGTGAAGATCGTCCCAGAGCACAGCAATAAATAAGCCCTCGATTCTTGCGAATCGAGGGCTGCCCATCTTGTCCTATGCCTTCCTATCGCGATGACTAGGAAGAAACAGGTTCGCGGACTTCAACCGCGAAGAGTCGTGTTGCGGCGTCAAGCCCGATAAGGCCGATGAGTGACATCATTCGCGTGCCATCCTCGCCCTCAAAAACCTTGACGATAGTCCAGTCGCCGCGCTTGTGAACCTGCGGGTCACGCGTAAATTGCTTCCCGACCTTGGGCAAGAGGGTTTTAGGCAGAACGACCAGATCTATGGTGGTTCCAAGCTGTGCAAGCACAGGAGTGTAAGGTTCGCTCATCAATCTTCTCCTCCTGGACAGAACTTATCACATGTTGCAGACAAGTTCCATCCGTCGTTCCAGCGTGCAGCAGCTCTTCCAGATTGAAACCGCATATGCTTTCCAGAGCCCCGCTACAACGCCCTCACAGAGGGTATACTAGAGCCATGAAAGACATTACGTTCGTAGACGAAAATGACAATGTTCTTGGCCACGGAACTAAACAGGAGGTTTGGGAGAAGGGAATTATCCATCGAATTGCTCGGGTCTTCCTTTTCAACCCAAGAGGGGAACTTTTGATACAAAAACGAGCTGACCATATCCAATCGCTACCTGGCCGCTGGGATCAATCGGCGGCAGGACACGTTGATGCGGGTGAGGACTACCATACGGCCGCAGAACGCGAACTATTGGAAGAGGTCGGCGTACGGGGAGTCACGCTTACTGAGTTAGGTAAGATTTATTCTGACGAAACCGATGAGCCAGAAAAGATGAAGAAAAGGTTCAGCACTATTTTCACCGGCTCCCACGACGGAGAAATCACTCCAAATGCCGAAGAAGTCTCGGAAGCGCGATGGATAGCTCCAGAGGAGCTGCGCGAGTGGATGGATACGAGACCTAACGATTTTACGCAGGGGTTTGTAAATAGCTTTAAGTACTTACAGAGTATTAGCCGTTGAGAAAGCCCACGAGCTGCGCACAACGCTTCGTCGCCTTTGGATACTAGAGTTGTTTGTTATTTCAGTGACTGCCAGGTGTAGAATCTGGTTATGGATATTTCACCTGTTGAACTCGGGGCTTTCCTAAACGCTGCGAATAAGGCGACTTATGCAAATAGGGAAACGCCTAAAGCGGCTTCGCTTCGCCCAGCATCAGAGGACTACCATTTTGAAAAAGGAGACCTTATCTTTCATGACACGTACTTTGGTGCACGAGACTTCATGGGGGAAGAAGTTGTCTATAAATCAGGCACACCCATATGGGGAATGAACTACTACGGGCATGTCCTTAAAGAAAATATTTCTACTGCAAATGCGTATAGCATCCTGCGCCCTGCACTAATGCAGGAATACACAGACATACTTCCGGTTCGAGGGCCTCGCGAATATACAGAAGGAAACACTACATACAGAAATAAAGTGGAAGGAGATTTAAAATACTTTTCAGGAACTGAAGAAATTTATGTGGATGGGGAGCTAATCTATCGGTGTTGGTATCACGGAGGAGCTATTGGATAGGTCAACAATCGACCCAGCAATAAAGTAGAATGGTTGAATGAAAATAGTCCGTCGTGTACTGCAAGAGTTCAGAAATTTCCTATTTGAGGTGCGGGCCCGAACTTCGTCAATCAAGGACCATGTCCAGTACGATACGCCATTCGTATGTCAGTTCGCTAAACCTGAGCACGCAGAACTAAGCCTAAAGAAAGAGCTCTCGCCAAGGGACGACCCCCATTGGGCCGATACCGGAGCAACGTCAGCAGAGCGATACGCCGAATGGGCATTCACTATGTGCGGCATGGCATCAGCGGCTATGGCGCTCGGATATTTCCACGGGAAAAACCTGAAGCCTGCGGAGATGGCAGAAGACGCACTGAAGGCCGGTGTGTACCGGAACGAAAGCGACGGACTTTCTGGAATGAGGTTCAGGGAATTCTCAAATTGGGTTAAAAAGCATGGCCTTAAGGCGGAGGTGTATACGCGGTTAAGTATCAAAGGTATTCAGTACGCGCTATCCGAAGGAAAGTTGGTGATGGTGTCGGTAAACCCAAATGTACGCGGGTACCGCACCGCACCTGAAAAACAGAAGGGAGGACACCTCGTACTCGTAACAGGCTACGACCCAAACACCATCTCCATCAACAACCCTTCAGGCTTTGTGAGCACGGCTACCCAAGTCAATCACCGCCTGACGCTAGAGGAATTCCGGCACTATTACGCCGGGCGTGGAATTTTGCTCTCGCCCACTAAATAGATTCCAGTAGTAGCTC
The DNA here is from genome assembly GCA_036399335.1 of Minisyncoccota bacterium. Lineage (GTDB taxonomy): Bacteria > Patescibacteriota > Minisyncoccia > Phycocordibacterales > Phycocordibacteraceae > C7867-001. Next base: position 3,297 of record DASWNF010000007.1, on the reverse strand, counting down.
AGGACCCCAGAATAAAAGAAAGACCACGCAACGGAACCGTTGCGTGGTCTGATGGTTCAAAGCACCTTGTGCTCTTTTCCATCCAGCACGATGGTGAGCTCGAGCGTCCCGCCCCGTGCCTCGACGAAGCGCTTCAGCGTGATGAGCCGAGGCGACCGGCCCTCGATAACCGAAGGCTCGGTGGCGCCGACAAGCTCAGCATATTCCAGTCCAGAGACCGAAAGCACCCCCGCGATGCGGTGGTTCAGTTCAACCGCCGGACGTACAGCTTCGAGCTTCTCGCCGGAAAGCCTTTCGATTTCGGCGCGCTCTGCAGGTTCCATCCTGGCAAAAACGGCGTCCAGGCTGACAAGACCTTCATTTTCATCGGATGACCCATCCATGGGACACCTCCTTTCTCTAGGCAAAAACTAGCACAGTTGCACAAGCGCTCCAACATTCCCCTCATACCCAATGAAAATCGCCCGGACACAGTGCCGGGCGATTGGTTCAGGTGCGGAAGAGCGGGAAGCGTGCGCTGACCTTCTTCGCCCCGTCCTCGCCACGTTCGATAAGTACCAGTTCGCGCGGAAAGCATTCACTTCCCGGGGGAAACGCACGATCGGTGCTCGTGACGTGCGGCACATATCCGGCTCCTGCTAATTTTAAGTCCCTGGGCAGGGAGTTCATCTTCGCAAGAAGCAGCAGCACCGCCGTATGCAGGTAGAGGAGGGGCGGATCGCGTTCAAACAGGTGGACCGAAATGTCCCTCTTCGGACCCAATCGTGCCGGCATCGTCGAGATCAACTTAATGTCTGCTAAGTTGATCAGTGCAACAGCCTTGAGGGATTCGGTGATGGCTTCAAGCATATTGCCCCATCCCGGCTTAAACCAGTACATAACGGTGCAATGGAGCGGCAATTGGGCGCCGCTCTCGAACGTGTCGCCAATTGAAAATGGCTCGATTGGCAGCAGTAGCAAGTACTCGCGTTCCATGGCTATTCTCCGTAACTATCTGGTCGAACCGTACCATGTATCGAAATGGGCTCCAACACAGGCCTAGAGCCGGGAATATCTAAAGGAAAGCCATTACTCCAGCCCTTATTGTGTTGTGCCCGTCGGCAGGATTCCTTGTGCAATTGCCTCAAAGTTATAGGTCAGCGGGAAGTGCACTTCAAAAAGCTGCATTGCCGGCTCGTTCGCGTATTCACCGCGCTTCGCGGCAAGATGCATGGCGAGAATCATTTCTTCAGGTTCGCCGACGCAATCGAGCGGCTTAAAGCCTTCAATGCCAAGTATGCTTTTGAAAAGAGTCAAAAGGCGCGTGCGCGTATACAAGTCTCCCCCAAACATGGCGACCACTTCTTTCTTCGGTAGGAAGGCGGAGAAGCACGCAAATAGGAATACGCATTTCGGGCACCGCTTGCACCAGTATCCGCTACGCAGGAACTGTTCGAAGCGGGGAAGCCAGAAATAGTTATTGCAGCTTGTGACATACCGGAGGTATTGGGGGTACTGCACGAAGCGACGGACGATCTCAAGCTCGCTGAATTCCCGCAGGAGCGACCCCGTTTTAATGTCAGGCGTTATGAAGCGCCGTATGTAGTCATTGACCATCTCTTCTGCCGCCGATGACTTGCACCACTGGTGGTTCACCGGTAGCCCAAGATAGGTGAGGTTGCCGAAGTCAGCGCTCCGCTCGTTTGAGAAGACGATCGAGTTATAGCCAAGGAGCTCCGCGAGGAGTGTGGCCACGAAGGTGAATGTAGAGACCGACGGATAGGCGTTTGATACTCCCGTCCACGACATGCGCGTATTAAGGCGCCTGTCGCGCTTACGATGCACCCTTACTGTTTTTGCGCCGACAAGCTTAGCAATGCGCTTATGGGCAGGGGTGGGCGCGAAGGCGAAGAAGTCGAATGGCGTTCCTGCGGTCTTCAGCATTTCGGCAGAGAGGATGGAGTCCTTGCCTGCGCCGTTTAGGAGTAGCGCACGGTTGGGGCGTTCAAATCGTGCAGGCGTAGGGGCGACGGTAGAGGCATCGTACGGGAAAGCGATGAGGCCGTTGAAATCCATCTGCATGTCATAGAAGAACTCGGCAAGACCGTTCAGGTAGAGCGCGTCCCAGAATTGCGCCTGCTCTCGCGTGAGCGCAAATCCTTCTATGCGTATGTCCTTTGTCGAGAAGACGCACCAGTAGTTGATGCCAAGCATAAGGAGGAGTGCTTGGAGGGTTGACTCAAGCACCTCCTTGGGAATCTGGCCCCATGACTCAGGAGCGATGTCTTCAAAAAGAAGCCGGTCGGTGTACGTCCTCACTTTTCCGCCCTGGAATTCCACGCGATACGTGAAGGTGATGGTTGAGCAGGCGGCGTTAACCTTATAGGTACTGAAAGTAAACGACGACGCACGCAGCATGTTCGTATTTTATCACGCAGGCCAGCGCAGGACGCGGGTTCCGTCGTACGGATAAAGCGAATATAAAACGCCTCCACATCATTTGTGTGTGGAGGCGGTGGACTAGTCCCCGAACGTCAGTATTTGTCCCGGTGACAAGGGTGTCGGGCAGGCTTCATTGACGAGCCGGAGCCGGAAGCCGCTATCGGAGCGAAGCATTCGTGATCTTCGCAGTAAACGGTACCCTCTTTTGTCGGCGCGCCACAACGGCTGCCGGTGCTTGGTATCGTGTACCGGCACCCACTTACGGGCACGCTAACCAGGTCGTCTTTCTTTAAGCCAAAGCTGTGAGTGCTCATAACTTCCCCTACGGTTAGATCCGTACGGATTATATTATTGAATAGGATATTGTCAATGACTATCCATCGTTAGTGGTCACAGAGTCCAGGACGTAACGAGACGCATGCAGGTGCCGTGTTCTCCCATCTCATATATGCCAAGGGCATCGTAGGCTCCATTAAAGGTTTCCTTGGGCGGCAAGGAGTCGAGGATGGTTTTTTGGTCACCCATAAATCGGGTAAAGGTGAGGTGTGGCTTGAACAAGCTGCCGACGCTTCGGTACCCGTATTCCAGGATGTTTGAACGCTCTTCTCCGCGTACCGTCGCGAGTCGCACCGTATCATTCTCGCGCAGGCCGTTGCGAAGCGGATTTAACGCGCTTATGACTTCTTCCTGTACGGCAATCAACGCATCAGACTTCGCGTACTCAATGGCAAGGTAGTCGTGCGAGTAGTGGTAATGGCCAGCGAGCGCAGTTACCTGAGGCGTGCGGGCAGCGATGAGCGAGAGGCGCTCCACGGCTTCAGCAAGGCCATCTGCCTTGAGTTGCAGCATGTAGAGCGAAAGGTGGGGGACGCATGC
>DASWNF010000006.1:0-27428 GCA_036399335.1 Minisyncoccota bacterium | reverse complement strand
GAACTAACCCAGTCCAATATAGTCTTGAGTAACTCTTTATGAGACGCAGAAGAAAGACTGTATTTTAACTCAACCTCAGGAAAGCCCTCATAAGATTCTTTACTAAGAACGCTCCTCAAACAATGCTGGAAATAAAGGTGTTGGGAGCGATGCTTAAGTACCCACGCAATCTCATCCAACGAGTACTTACGTATAAGAGAGGTTAATTCTTTCTGAGTTTTCGACTTAATTTCAACGCGAGGTCCGAGATCACCTAGGAATATTAGATGCTCATTAGTATCAAAGAAGTAGTTCAATCTTTGGACATCGACAGTTATTCGCTCAGACTCTTCTATTCTCTCACCGTATGAATAATGGCGTCTTCTGGTGACACGAAGTATCTGGGGAAGAAGTTGCGTATCTGTGAAGCTGTCGCCACTCTCTGCGTATAGACCTGAACTGATCTTTGTAGGAAGGCCTTCGAAGTAGATTACTCGATTCTTTGCTTTATCGCTCTTTACTTCCAACTGCCACCGCAATTTCTTTAGGTAGCTTAGCGTGACCCCTTCTGCCGGAATCTCGCCGTATGACCGCAACCTTGCCGTGCGTCTGGTTTCATGGACTTCTTCGTAGTTATCAAAATAAACCGTGAATGTGTCCAGCCATTCTCTTTCGATGAGACTTAGCTCTGTATGAAATTTCTGAAGCAGGACCGGCAAATCACTTGCAAACAAGTCCCCTCGCCATTCATAGCGATCGAAGTTCATATATTTCTGGTCCCTACTTGCTAAAAATACAATCCAAAATCTGCTGGCTATGGTTTTTGATGTTCAGATGCGCTCGTACCATCATATGCATTTTACTCTAATAACTCACACACATATGACAATAACCAGAGAACTGAATGAGAATGACCTAAACCTACGGGAGCAATCTATGGCATGGCCAAAAACCGAACGAAGACACTGAACCCCACTCTAGAGAGGCTTGCAAACCGTAGATAGCAATAGCCGCAAGGCTTTTGAGGACCTTGCGGCTATTGAGTCTTCTTCGGTGGACCGTACAGGATTCGAACCTGCGACCCTCTCATTGCAAATGAGATGCTCTACCAACTGAGCTAACGGCCCGTACCTGATTGTTATAGCATAGCCTGTTTAATTTTGCAGCCCGTTAACCTTGGCGGCGAGGATAACGTCATTCTCGGAAAGGCCGCCAATTGAGTGGGTCGTGAGGCTGAGCGTAACCCGGCCCCAGGAAAGCTCGATATCCGGATGGTGGCCTTCTTCTTCGGCTAAGTCCCCCACTTTGTTCGTAAAGGCGAGAGCCTCCTTGAAATCCTTGAAGGTGTAGCCCCGGCTTATCGAGCGGGCATCCTCGGCGAGCTCCCAGCCAGGAATGTGCTCCATGAAGTCCTGCGCCTGCTCGGGCGTAAGCGGCGGGAAGTCGTCGCGTTCACAGGGCACGCAGTGGCGGTCCTTGAACTCGTTCATGCGCGTAACGTCTGGCCCACAAGGTGCGCAGCAAAGTCAGGGAGCGTAACCCCGACCGAGGCCAGGGCCTTCGGCATGAGCGACTCAGCAGTCATGCCCACGGCCGCTGCCGTATTGGTTTCGAGGAAGTAGATCCCCTTATCGGAAACGATGAAGTCCGAGCGCGAATAGTGCGTCTGGTTGAGTGCGCTGTGCATGGTCCTCGCAAGGTGTATGAGCTCGTCGGACTCCTTGCGCGTGAAGCGTCCGGGACAAATCTCTTCCGACTTTCCGGAATACTTTGCTTCGTATGAGAAGTAGTCATGCTCCTCGGGCGGCACTATCTCGACCGGCGGGAGCGCATAGAGCACTTCTCCGCGAAGCCCGTCGACGATACCGACCGTCGCTTCCCTTCCGCGGATACGTTCCTCGACCATGACGCCGCGGGCACCGTCCGCAAAGAGGGCGAGGATGGCGTCGAGCACGGTCTTGTACCCGCCGACCACCGAGACGCCCACGGACGAGCCCGAATCGACCGGCTTCACTACCACGGGCTGATGGAAGGAGCGTACGGCCTCCTGCGCCATGGCTTCGGCCTGCTCGCTTGTCTCGGCAAAGAGGTACCGCGGCGTCCGCACGCCGGCCTTCCGCGCCACTTCCTTAGCCATCACCTTATGCGAGGCGTGGAAGGCGTGATATGCATCCGGTCCCGTATACGGGACGCCGAAGAGGTCGAGAATCTTTTGGACCTCGCCATCCTGCCCGTACGCACCGTGTATGCAAATGATTGCCATGTCGATGGTCGGCAATATCTGTCCGGGGGTTGAGGGCTTGCCGCGGTCGTGCCAGGTGCCGCTCCGGTCTATGTAAATGTCGCGGACGGTAAAGTGCTCGCGTGGCAGGCTGGCGAGCATGCTGTGCCCGCTCTTGAGCGAGACGTCGTGCTCCTTGGAGGGTCCCCCGCGGAGGACGCCGACGATGGTGCCGTGCATAGGACGAGTATATCAAAAGAACCACCGGCATTGCTGCCAGTGGTTCGTATGCTTGAAGCTGTGGCCTAGGCTCCAGGCTTCTCCTTAGGCCTTTGCTCCTTGGGCACATACCCGCGCACCTTCTCGATAATCGTGTTATCGAAGATGATGCCGCAGGCATGGCAGACGTAGCGGTGGTATACCGCGAAGCTGGCATTAAGCGCTCTCGCGTCGCGAGGCGCGTCAAAGCGAACGCTCCGAGGATCGGTCCTGCGGTGGGGATTCGTCTGAGTCGCCTCGTCCGTGACGGTACCGCCGCACGGGCACGGGAGCTTGGTGTCGAAGTTCCCGAGCAGGGTCTTCTTCTTTTCTTCCAGCCGCTCTGCTGCCGCCTGCTCCCTCCTTTGGCTCGCGCCCAAGATGAGGCTTCTTGGAATAGGGGTTCCTGGCTGACCCTTGCCCCTGGTTCTGTCTATCATCTCGTACCTCCGTGTTTCATCCGAGATAAGGAAAGCATCCGATAGCCGTTATGTAAATATGGCGGCTTCTCCTTCTATAGCCGCATTTTCCGGCTTCTTGCGGCACGATGCTTTGCAAGCGCGAAGCGGTGCGCTTCGGAGTTCGCAAGTACGGCGTCTGCGTCCGTAATGCCCGTACGGAGGCTGCGGAGCACCTCGCGCGGACGGTGCTTCTCGTCCTTTACGACGGCCACTACGGGGATACCGATACCCACTTCCCTCAAGACGTCCTCAGCCGCCTTCTTGTGCGTCTTGCCCCCATCGATGACGAAGGCCTTCGGCAGCTGCCATTCAGGGTGCCCGAGACGCCGGGAAAGGATTTCCTTTAATGAAGCGATGTCATCGTTCAGGCTTTTGCCGCCCGTGCCCCTGATGCGGAAGGTGCGGTAGTCGGCCTTTACGGGCACGCCGTTCTCAACGACGGTCATGACGCCAATAGCCTCGGTGCCGCTCAAGTGCGCCGTGTCGTACGCCTCGATGCGCGGACCCTCTACTTCTTCGTTGCGGTCGTCCCTAATGAGGGAAACATCCTGCACGTGATCGAGCGAGAAGAGCTGACGGCGCACCTGGGCAGCCTCTTCAAACTGCTCACGCTTCGCGAAGGCTTTCATGTCGCGCTCAAGCGCGGTGCGGAGCGCCTTCACGCGCCCTGAGAGGAACAGGCAGACGTTCCGAATGGAGCGCAGGTATGCCTTCCGGTCCATGTCCCGGGGATATTGCCCGATCTGGCGATTGAACTCGACCTTGGCGCGCAAGTGCTTATTCCCACCATCTACGTTCCGGCCTATGCCCGTAGGGCTGTCCAGAAGGATGGGACGCGGCGTATCAAAGAACGGGAAGATGCGGCGGATAAGCCGGAGCGCTTCGCGGAGCTGGTATCCGGACGTAAAGGGGCCGTACGCGTCCTTAAACGGCACCTCAGGGGCTCCCAGGATGCATTTACGCTTCCAGTCGAGCTCCTTGCCTCGTATGGCAAGCACGCGCGGTACTACCTCGTCGGTAATGACGGCATATAAGAAGGTCTTATCGTCCTTGCCCATGGCGTTCCCCTTGGGGCTATGCTCGCGGATGAGCGCGGCCTCGCGCACGAGCGCCTCAAGTACGGTGGGGGTCGTCTCATGCATAACGCCATCGGCCTGGGTAACGACATCTACGAGCCGCGGTCCGCGCGTAGCGATGAGGTCGTCATCGAAGTACGAGCGCACACGGTCGCGCAAGGAGGTTGCCTTACCGACGTACAAAACCTGCTTCCCGCGTCCCTTACCCTTCGTGAAGAGGTAGACGCCCGGGCAGTCCGGAAGGTCCAATGTTTTTAAATCGCTGCGTTGCATAACAAATACGGTTCTTGACCTTACATTATTTATATCATATAACGTGAACAGACCAACCAGATAACCCGCAGGGAGGGCCTCATGTCTCACTACAACGCACCGAGCCATCGTATCGGCCATTACCTCTTCATGGGCATCCTTGCCCTCGCCATCGGCATTTACATCGGGACTCAGCAGGAGACGATGGACATGCGGCGGTATTACATGATCATTGGCGTCATCGTCGCCGGCGCCGCGTTCCTGAAGGCGGTCGGGTTCCTGCGCTGCTACAAGCGCCGGTTCCTGTCCTACCACAACGGGCGCATGCTGCTCTATGGAATTATCGGCGTATGGGGCGTTGTCGGGGCCCACTTTCTCGGCCAGCGCTTCTTGCGCACCGAAAGCCAGGCCGACCTGCTCCACCTGTCCTTTGTCGGCGCCGTCATCTGCCTGGTGCCCATCGGCGACCACGCGCTCCGCTATTACAAGCAACGGCGGCGCTGGAGCAAGGAAGGGCGGCCGAAACGGAAGTCTTATATCCCCGCCCATTAGGCAAACCGAAGCCGGTACTGCGCTCGCGCAGCACCGGCTTCCCTTATGGGCACCGACACAAAGAAGCCCCCGCGCCAGTCGACGCGGGGGCTTTTCAATTCGAAACAATGCGCAGCTACTTCTTCTTCCTCGACTTCTTAAAGAGTTTCGCGAGGTATTCGCCCGTATGCGACCCTTCCGTCTCTGCAACTTCTTCTGGCGTACCCTTTGCGATGACCTTTCCGCCACCGACGCCGCCTTCAGGGCCAAAGTCGATGAGATAGTCGGCGGACTTCACGAGGTCGAGGTTGTGCTCAATAACGACCACCGTATTGCCGCGCCGCACGAGCTCCTGGAGGATCTCAATGAGCTTGCGGACGTCCTCGTAGTGGAGACCCACGGTCGGCTCATCAAGGAGATAGAGCGTCTTCATCGTGATTGGCCGGTAGAGTTCGGCGGAAATCTTTACGCGCTGCGCCTCGCCGCCAGACAAAGTCGTCGCCGACTGCCCGAGCGTAAGGTACTGGAGCCCGGTTGAATTTAAGGTCTCGAGGCGGTCGTTAATGGCCGGGATGTCCTTAAAGAAGACTTCGGCCTCTTCGATGGTCATCTGGAGTACGTCGTAGATATTCTTGCCGCGGAACGTAACATCAAGCGTCTCGCGCATGTATCGTGTACCGCTGCAGACATCGCAGGTGACGTAGACCGTCGGCAAGAAGTGCATCTCGACGGCAATCATTCCGTTCCCCTGGCACGCCTCGCACCGCCCGCCCGCTACGTTAAAGGAAAAGCGTCCCGGCTTCCAACCGCGCGCGCGGCTCTCGGCGGTCGAGGCGAAGAGGTCGCGGATGTGCGTAAAGGCGCCGGTATAGGTGGCCGGGTTCGAGCGCGGGGTGCGCCCGATGGCTGACTGGTCGATGAGCACGGCACGGCCGATGTACTCGGTACCCGTGATGCTCGCGCAGTGCTCGGGTTCTGCCGTGCGGTTTGCGAGGCGTGCGGCGATGTTCTTATGGAGCACGTCATACAGGAAAGTCGACTTCCCCGACCCTGACACGCCCGTGATGCACGTAAGGCGGCCGAGCGGCACGTCAACGTTCTGGTTCTTCAGGTTATGGAGCGTCGCGCCCTTTATCTTTATCGACCCCTTCTCGCTTGCGCGGCGCTCTTCGGGTACTTCTATTTCCGTCTCACCGCGAAGGTATGAGAGCGTGACCGAGCCCGAGTCGTTCTTAGGTGCCGTAAGGAGGTCATCCAGCCAGCCGCTTGCGACGACGTTACCGCCATGCGTGCCAGCCCCGGGGCCGATGTCGACGATGTAATCAGAGGAGTAGATCGTGTCCTCATCGTGCTCGACCACGAGAATGGTATTGCCGAGCTCCTTGAGCGTGAGCAAGGTCGAGATGAGCCGGTCGTTATCGCGCTGGTGGAGGCCGATAGTCGGCTCGTCGAGCACGTAAAGCGCGCCCACGAGGCCCGTGCCGAGCTGGGAGGCCAGGCGGATGCGTTGTGCCTCACCGCCCGATAAGGTCGCGGCCGAACGGTCGAGCGTGAGGTAGTCGAGACCGACATTAAGCATGAAATCGAGGCGGCTCGTGATTTCACGGATGATAGGCTGCGCGATATCTTCCTTCATCTCGGACAGGTGCAGGGTATCCATGAAGTCCTTGGCATCGCGTATGGAAAGGTGCACGAAATCGACGATGTTCATGCCGAGCGTATCGGCGTCCTTCTGCTTCTTTGCAACCTTTCCCTTAACGGCCTTTTCGGGCCTATTCTTTAAGTACACGCGGAGCGCTTCAGGACGGAGGCGCTTCCCCTCACACACCGGGCATGGGTCACTCGAAAAAAGCGACTTTGTTCCGAGACCATTACAATTCGGGCAGGCACCGTACGGGCTATTGAAGGAGAAGAGGCGCGGCTCGACCTCAGGGAACGACAAGCCGTCGTCAGGGCAAATGAAGCGCGCCGAGAGGGTTTCCTTAGTACCGTCTGCGTGCCCGATCTTTACGAGACCGTCAGATTCCTTGAGCGCGAGCTCGAGGGCCTCAGAGAGGCGTTCGCGTGCGCCGTCCGGGTTCCTGACGAACTCACTTACGAAGATCGTATCGACGACGGCATCGATGTCGTGGCGCTTGTTGCGGTCGAGCTCGACCTTCTCGCGGAGCGACTTCGCAGCGCCATCAATGACCACGCGCTCATATCCCTTGCCGAGGAGGTCATAGAGGAGCTGGTAGTACTCGCCCTTTCGGCCGACGACGACGGGAGCGTATATGGTGACCGTCGAGCGGTCGAATTCGATACCCATGACCTTCTCGGCGCCTTCGCCAGTCTTCTTGGAAACACGCTCCCAAATAAGACGGATCATCTCCTCCTTCGAAAGGCGCGAGATGGGAACGTCGTGATTCACGCAGTACGGCTGGCCTGCGCGGGCATAGAGCACGCGCAGGTAGTCGTAGATCTCGGTAACGGTAGCGACCGTTGAGCGCGGGTTGTTCGAGCGGCTCTTCTGGTCAATGGAAATGGCCGGGGAGAGGCCCGTGATCTCATCGACATCCGGCTTCTGCATCTGGTTCAGGAACTGGCGGGCATACGCGGAAAGGGATTCCACGTAGCGGCGCTGTCCTTCGGCAAAGATCGTATCGAAAGCGAGTGATGACTTACCGGAGCCCGAAAGACCGGTAATGACCGTCATCACGCCGCGCGGTATGTCCACGGAGACGTTCTTCAGGTTATGGGTACGCGCGCCCTTCACGCGGATCCAGTCCTCGCCGGTATGTTGTTCATGTTTAGGGTTCACACCCGATGATGCTCGCGGTTTTGCCATGAAGAGTTGATGTATATAAACAGGGGCGCGCCTGTCCGTGGCGGGACAGGTACGGGTGGAGTATACCAAAGCGGCCGTAAGTCCGAAACCTGGGATATATAAGAAAAGGACCACCCGTTTCGACTTGTAGTCGACGTGGCGATCCTTTTTTGTTAGCCGCAGCTACCGCTACGAAGCGGGTTAGTGTCCGCTACCCCTACCTCCACCAACGGCAATCATGCCGATGATTGAGGTGAAGAAGTCGAAGCGGCCAGGCATCGGGTGCACGCCGATCGTGCCGTCGCTGAAGATGTGGCCGGGGCATATGTCGCCCTTGGGCTGCGGGAAAGCATCCGCGATATCATGCTGCAGCATACCCGTGGTGATATCGATCAGCCGCTTCCTCGACTCCAAGGAGGCGATAAGCTCGTCGCGGCAGTGATCTTCCGCGAGCGCCTGCAGCTCGAGAATTTCGGCATCCTGCGCCTCGTGAAGCTGCAAGTTCACGAGGTACATGCGCCGCATATCCTCCGTAAGCTGCCCGGTTTTCTGGGCGTGCCCATCGGGCTCGCGGGTTCCCGGAAGGGGGCCGGCGAGCTGGTCGGGCGTGATCGCGTTGAGCATGGACTGGATTTGGACCAGCGCCGGAATATGCACGCGGCTCTTGGCTTCAGTCTTCGTATCGGCATGGCTGGCCATGTCTTCTCTCCCTATGAGTTTTCAGAGTAAGCGGGATACAACCCAGCAACACTATACAATGATGCGGCATTTACGCAATTCGAGCACAAAGTATGAAAGCAGTAACGCCCCGACAAAGTCGGGGCGTTACGTGAACCTCTTGCTGCTAAACAGCTGGGATCGTTTGGAGGTCCTCCAAACCTTCAATCGCTCTCAGTGTTGCATTTATCTTTTCCGGTTTTGCATTCGGTCCTAGGGCCTCTTTTACCATCTCGCGCTTTACTGCCATTTGTGTCGTGACGGTAATCCTTTGCTCATCCATTGCGCGGAACACCGGCTTGAGCTGTTCCCGAACCACGGACTCACTACTCATTCCTGTGGCGAGCGCATCAATGGCCGTGAGGTACTTGGCATTAAACGCCCCAACCAGATCGCCGGCACTTTTAGCAACAGGATTCATGTCTTCTCGTTTAGGATCGCCCATGGAATTCTGTTCCTGAATACCTGAAAGATTTCGTTCGCTCATGGTCAAGGATGTTAATTACAATATATTCATTGAATCACGTCAATCCCATCGTGTCAAGGGGGATTGTGTTAAAATCCCCAGAACATTCTGGGTGAAGATTCTTCATTGTTAAAGATAATATATCTATTCAACCTTCAGCGTCTCCTCTATCTTCGCGATGATTTCGTCGATATCGACTTCGGCTTTGACGAGGTAACCGTTTGCGCCGAGGTCCTTCGCACGCTGCTTGTCACTCTCCTGCCCTAGGTTCGAGACAACGATGACCGGTGTGTGGCGGGCATCGTCCGCACGCGCACGGATTGTCTCGAGCACGGCAAAGCCGTCCATGGTCGGGAGCATCAGGTCGAGAAGCACAAGCGCCGGCTTATGGCTTTCAAAGAGTGCGAGCGCCTCATTGCCGTCGCCGGCGTAGAGGGTCTGGTAGCGGCCGGCAAAGGTATGGCCGAGAAGGTTCTTGAGTATGGGGTCGTCCTCGACGATAAGGATGAATTGGGTGTCGCTCATGGTGAAAGTATACCCCGCAGGCTAGTGGCTTACGGGGAGCGCAAGGATAAAGGTCGTACCCGGCCCCTCCTTATTCGCCTCAAAGGACAGCTCGCCCTGGTGGTCACGGACGACGCTCCGGGCAATGTAGAGGCCGAGGCCGTTGCCTTGGTTCTTCTTGGTAATCGCATTGGGTGCCCTATAGAAACGCTCGAAGATGTTATTGCTGTCGCCGGGGCTGATGCCGATGCCCGTATCGCGTATGCGCACGATGGCGCGGTTCGCGACGGCCTCGGTTGAGACATGAACGCTCCCGCCTGACGGCGTGTAGTGGATGGCATTCTCGATAAGGTTATTCAACACCCACTTGATGCGCTCACAGTCGATGGTGACGCTCGGAAGCTCAGCGCCAACTTCCATCGTGAGCACTACTCCCGCTTCGCTTGCGAGCGGAATGAAGTCTTGGGCGATGCCTTGGACGAGCTTCCCTAAGTCTGTCTGCGTCATCTGGTACTTATACTTCCCTGACTCGATGCTTGAGATATCAAGCAAGGTGCTGACGATGCCGACAAGGTCGTGGCTCTTCTCTACGGCGTTCTTGACGAGGACTTTCTGGGTTTCGTTCAACTCCTCCTTCTCAAGCGCCTCAAGCGACCACCGGATGCCGGTGAGCGGCGTGCGGAGCTGGTGCGCCGCAGTTGAAATGAAGTCGGACTTCACCCGCGACATTTCCGCGTCGCGCGCATGCGAATCGGCAACGCTGGTTGAGAACGTGCTGAAGGACGTGGCAAGGTCCCGCACTTCAAGCGGCGAGAGGGTGAACGTAGGGAGCTCGGTTGTTTGCCCGGACGCCGCAAAATGGGCCAAGGCGCGATGGATGAGGCGGAGCGGGCGCACGATAAGCGCATTCACGACGATGAAGAAGACCAGCGCGACAACAAGCCCCGTGAGGAAGGAGGTCGTCGTCGCAATCGATAGCGGACCCGTAAGCCATTCGAGGAAGCTGTGGAAGCTGTCGAGCGGTGTACCGGGCTTAAAGGTGTCAAACCAGATGCCGACGTGGGACGTAATGACGAAGGAGAGCGCGAGCGAAAGCGTGATGAGGAGCGCGAGCAGGGCGCGTATGGTCATGCGTCTAGCGTAGCACGCAGTACGGGCGCATTATCGCGCCTTGCCCTTGGGTCCCCGTTTCTTCGGCATGGATTTCCCTGAAGCTGACTTCCCTTCGAGCTTATATATCTCGTCGCGCAGGACTGCCGCCGTCTCGAAGTCGAGCGCTTCGACGGCATCTGCCATCTCCTGGCGCTTTGCCTTGAGGAAGGCCGCAGGGTCTTCGTCATAGAGTTTGCTGTCGAGCTCGAGCATTGAGTGCACAGCCCGGTCGTGTTCGCTCCGCATGCTTTCGGCGATGTCGCGGATCTCTTTCTTAATGGTTTCCGGGGTAATGCCGTGTTTCTCGTTGTGTGCGAGCTGGATGGTACGGCGGCGGTTGGTTTCCCCGATAGCGCGCTCCATGGAACCCGTCATGACGTCGGCGTAGAGGATGACGCGGCCGAGCACGTTACGCGCGGCGCGGCCGATGGTCTGGATGAGCGACGTGTCCGAGCGAAGGAATCCTTCCTTGTCGGCGTCCAAGATGCCGACGAGCTCGACCTCGGGCAAGTCGAGGCCTTCGCGAAGCAAGTTTACGCCCACCAGGATGTCGAACGTTCCCTTTCGGAATTCGGTGAGGATGGTGATGCGGTCAATCGTCTTTACGTCGCTATGCAGGTACTCGGCCTTGATGCCGCGCTCCTTGAGGAAGGTCGAGAGGTCCTCGGCCATCTGCTTCGTGAGGGTAGTCGCAAGCACGCGCCCGCCGCCCTTGATGACCCGCTCCGCCTCGTCGATGAAGTCGGCAACCTGCCCGCGGTACGGGGCGTCGCCTTCGGCCTTAATGTCGCCCCCAACACCGACGCCCTCGGCGATTGGTCGCACGATGAGCTCGGGGTCGATGAGTCCGGTCGGGCGGATAATCTGCTCGGCAACCTGTCCCTGGGGCGGCACGGAGTGTTCCTTCTCGTACGCGCCGGGCGTTGCCGTCGTAAAGATGACCTGGCCGATGCGCTCTTCGAACTCGTCGAATTTAAGCGGGCGGTTATCGCGCGCCGACGGGAGGCGGAACCCGTGCTCAACAAGCACATCCTTACGTGAGCGGTCACCTGCGTACATGCCGCCAATCTGTGGGATGGTCACGTGCGACTCGTCGATGATGGTAAGGAAATCGGCGGTCCCGTCCTTCTTGTGCGGGAAGTACGAAAGCAGCGTGTGTGCGGGCTCACCGGGAGCGCGGCCGTCGAAGTGCCGGGAATAGTTCTCGATGCCGTTCGTGTAGCCGAGCTCGCGGATGAGCGCGATGTCGTGGAGCGTCCGGCGCTTCAGGCGCTCGTGCTCGAGGAGCTTCTCCTCGCGCTTCAGCTGGGCGAGGCGTTCGTCGAGCTCGGCCCGGATGTCCTCAAGCGCACGGTTCCGCTCATCCTCACTCGTCACGAAGTGCTTTGCCGGGAAGACAAATACGTTGTCGACGTCGGCTGTCTTTGCGCGCGAAACCGGGTCAAGGAACTCGATATGCGTAATGGAATCGGCGTCGAAGGCGATGCGGTATATGACGCGCTCGTTCACCGGCATGACCTCGAGCGAGTTGCCGACGGCGCGGACCGTACCTGGGGTGAGGTCGGCGGTGGTGCGCTCGAAGTAGATGGCGATGAACTTGCGGATGAGGGTCGCCCGGTCTTCTTTTGCGCCTACCTTGATCTTAAGGTGGACTTTCTCGTAGTTCTCAGGGGAACCGAGGCCGTAGATAACCGACACCGAGCCGACGATAATGACATCCTTACGCGTAAGGAGCGCCTGCGTTGCCGCGTGGCGTAGGCGGTCGATTTCGGCATTAATTTGTGCCTCCTTCTCGATGTAGGTATCCGAGTGCGCGATGTACGCCTCCGGCTGGTAGTAGTCGTAATAGGAAACGAAGTAATGGACGGCGTTCTCCGGGAAGAATTCGCGGTACTCCTGCGCGAGCTGCGCGGCGAGCGTCTTATTGTGCGCGAGTACGAGGGTCGGCTTGTCGATATTGGCAATGACGTTTGCCGCCGTATACGTCTTGCCGGAACCGGTAACTCCGAGGAGGGTCTGGTATTGCATACCACTCTCAACTCCCTTGGTGAGGAGTTCTATGGCCTTCGGCTGGTCGCCGGCGGGCGGGAATGGCGTATGGAGCTTGAAATTCGACATAAAGGCTAAGTGTACATCCGTCAGATGAATATAAAAAGAAAACCGTAAGGGTTTCCCTTACGGTTTTGGAGCCGGCACCGGCAAGCTTTTGGCCTGCGGGTGCCGGTCCAGGTTTTCAGCGTGCCTTCTCGGTCGCGCACGACGAGCGGTTGCGGCGGAGAGCCAGCTCATCGTTGAGCACGTACCACCTCAGCAACCCATACTGCCAGCCGAGGCTGTCCTCGAGAGTCTTGAGGGATACGGGCGGCTTGGGGCGGCCGAAGCCCTTGACCTTGCGGCGGAGCTTCCTGTCCTCCGCGGCGAGCGCCTCGAGCTCCTTGCCGGCCGCCTGAAGCTCCTGGTCCACCCGCTCCAGTTCGGCGCAGGTTTCCTGGAGCTGCTGCTCCTTCGAAACGGGCGCCTTGGCGAAGGTCGGCATTGCGGGGACGAACAGGGCGGCAACAGTGCAGGCCAGAATAAGCTTGCGCATGGTATTTCTCCGGTTTGCGGCTCGAGCGATATGCTGGAGCCAAGGACAGTAACTGGAGCTACTGTAGCAGCCTATTCTATATTTGTCAAGAGCTATGAAGCGTGGTTTTATAAAAAGAAAATCCCGTCAGCTGCCTCTTGTGAAGCGGCTGACGGGATCTTGGCGGGCCATATGAAGTGGGACAATGTTACATGTCGAGCTCCTGTGGTTAGCGGAACGGCGTCTTAGATGGGAGTTTCCTCGCCTTCCTCCTCTTCGATGGAGTCGGACGCCGCCGACTGCGGCTCGAGGTCGCGGCAGAACGCGTCGGTGGCCTCGCGGTCCTCGACGATGATGCCAAAACCGGCAGTCCCGAGAGCCGGGTCTTCGGTGGCGACGACCATGGCGGTGCGGATGTCATGCGCCGCCATTTCAGCGTCGGCGAAGGCGTAGCCCGTGCAGAGGCGCTGTGCGATGTGCGGCGGGATGGCGATGAGCACCAGCTCCTCGGCCTTCACGGTCTCGCCGACTTCGACGGTTGCCGGCACATCCTCGGCGGCCGCAGCCGGAGTGGCAGCGAACATGAGCGCGGATGCGGCGGCAATCAGGAATGCGTTCGTATACATGGCATGCTTCCCCTGTAGGTGGTGCCCCGATGCGATATGCCCGGAACTTCCGCTCACATATTGCAGAAAATGCAGGAACTTGTCAATGGTGGATAAGCATAAGACCCCGCGAGCAGCTTCAATTTGAAGCATGCTGGCGGGGTCCTTTGGAGCGCTTTCGAAAGCGCTCAGTACATCACGACCTGCGCGTCGGCGGAAAGGCCGATGCCGCTGCAGCGCTCGAAGATCTTCCGGTCGCGCGGGTCCTTGGGCTCCACGGTCGGGAGATCGAGGGCGCCCAGGGCGAAGAGCGGATTGATCTGGACACCGATCGCGATAACCGCCAGACGCTCCACCGTTGCCGTTTTGAGCTTCTCGCGCTCCGCCGGCGTCAGGCGGCTGACGACGGCGCGACGGAATTCCCGGCAGGTCTTGAGGGCGATCGTGCGATCCATCATGACCTGGCCGCCGGCCAGCTGCTGATGCAGGTCGAGCGAGCGGACGGTGTCGTACAGCGACGCGCGGTTGATGTCGCGGACCGCACGGGGGGTGTCCTCGGCCGAAGGCTGGGGGGCGCCCTGCGGGCTGATGGCCTGGCCGAAAGCCGGCGCGGCGAATGCGAGCGAAGCAACCGAAGCGATGAGGAGCGCGAACTGGCGCATGATATTTCTCCTGAGGTTGTTCGGGCGGGATGCCCGGAACGTCCGGATATACAATACTACTCTATGCCTGTTTGTCAAGCATAGTAAGTACGCAGGAAATCGTCCCGGTACGCCCCAAACGTACCCTCCTCGATGGCAGCTCGAGCGCCATCGACCAGCTGGAGGATGAAGCCCAGGTTGTGCGTCGAGGCGATAACCTGCCCAAGCATCTCGCCCGAACGAAGGAGGTGCGCGACGTAGGCGCGCGTGAAGCCTTCGGTGCCGGGGACGGCAGTCTCTGGGTCGAGCGGCGTGTACTCGCTACGGTACTTCTCGTTCTTCAGGTGAACGACTCCCCTTTTTGTATAAATAGACCCATGGCGCCCAAGCCTGGTCGGGGCGACACAGTCAAAGAGATCCATGCCCTCGGCAATGCCGGTAAGGAGGTCGCCCGGCTCACCGATGCCGAGGAAATGGCGCGGCTTCTCTTCCGGCAGCTCGGGCATGGCGGCCTGGAGCGCACCCTGCATATCTTCCTTGCTGAAAGAGCCGCCGATACCGAAGCCGTCGAAGTCCATGGAGCCGATTTCCTTCGCGCTTTCGCGGCGCAGGTCCTCGTGCCGCCCTCCCTGGACGATGCCGAAGATGGCCTGCGTGCGCATTGCACTCAGGTTCCTGCGATGCGCTGTAAGCGAACGGCGTGCCCAGCGATGCGTACGCTCCATGGCTTCTCGCTGGTATGCATAGGGCTCCGTCGGTGCCGTGCATTCATCGAAGGCAAAGAACATGTCCGCACCGAGCGCGTGCTGTATCTCGACTGACCGCTCCGGCGTAAAGCGATGGAGCGAGCCGTCGAGATGCGAGGTGAAGGTCACGCCTTCGTCGTCAATGACGGCGAGTTGTCCGTGCTGGCTCTGGACCTCCTCGTCGAATACGGCCATGCCCTGCTCGCGCGGCAGCTCCTCCCCCTTCGCTATTTTCGTGATCGTGCGGCCGAAGGCGCTGCCAAGCGAGAAGACCTGGAAGCCGCCTGAGTCGGTCATCGTCGGGCCGTCCCAGCCCATGAAACTGCCGAGTCCGCCTGCGCCCTTCACGAGCGCCTCCCCCGGCTGGAGGTACAGGTGGTACGTATTCGCAAGCACGACCTGGGCGCCGATGTCTTTAAGTACGGCGGGAACGATGCCCTTTACCCCGGCCTTGGTGCCGACCGGTACGAATGCAGGCGTAGTAATGCTCCCATGGAGCGTAGTGAGGACGCCTGTGCGTGCGCGTGAAGAAGGGTCGGTAGTTTGTATAGAGAACGATAGCGAGGACATACCTAAAACCTACGTTTGAGGGCGTATTTAGGCAAGGCTTGGCATGGGGTATGCCGTGCCTGGTTGGGCTTGACAAATAATTCCATAGGGGTATGGTAGTAAATGGAATGGCGCAATTCTCTCGGGAATTGTCCATGCACCTACTGCCTTCAACCCCCCAAGCCAAAGGGAGACTACCCGTGAAGATCATCAATATGACCCTCAATTCGGCGGTTGCGCTCAGCCTCGCCGCCAATCTGGTCGCCCCTGCCCACGCGCAGGCGCAGACCCAGACGCGTACGGTGTCCGCGCACGACATGTCCAACCACTCGGACTTCAGCGTGCTCGAAACCCCCAACAGCGGCAGCGCATCGCCGACTCCGGACTTCATCACCCTCGACGACTACACGCCCGCCGGCCAAATGCCGCGCGCGGCGCGCTCGAGCACGATCGGCGGGGACGACCCGCACATCACGCGCGAAGCGTTCCTCCGCCGGTATCCGCAGGCCGGCATCCAGGGCTACAATCGCATTGCCCGGCTCAACAGCCTGCTCTGCGACACCGCCTTCGGCGCCATGGATGCCATCATGGAGCTCGACCTGGACTTCGAAAAGTCCGACCTCTCCTTCGAGAAGCTCACCGCCGTTTACGAATTGCTTCCGAAGAAGATGAAGGGTGCGACGATGGTCATGACGGTCGCCCAGGCCGTCCAGACGGGGGCGCTTTGCCTCCTCTCGGCCGGAATGTACTGCATCGCGGCGATCGCCTCGTTCATCGGGAGCCTCTTCGTCAACAAGGCCAACCTGAAGCTGCAGCTTGCGCACATCAAGCTGTCGCTCGAGAACATCGTCGTCACGCGGCTCAACATCCACTCGAACCGCATCACGCTCCGTCTCGATGCGATGTGGGCGCAGATCGCCGCTCCGGATTGCCTCAAGCAGTTCCCGGAAAAGGCGGCCCGGTTCGGCGGCTCGTTCCTGAACGCGCTTCCGCCCCTCCGCCGGCCTTCTGCGGTGACGGTCAGCTACGGCGCCGACAACGCGCGTTACGACGCTCGCCAGCCCGAAAAGCCGCGCCGCGCTCCGCGGAACGACATGCCGGAATGGCTGCGCCAGTAAGGGGTTTGGCAATTTCGCTCCTTACGACCCAACTCAAAAGGGCCCCGATTTATCGGGGCCCTTTCTTTATGCCTTCTGCCGCTTTCTTAATTAACGCCGAGGAGTTCGACGTCGAAGATAAGCGTTGCGTTAGGCGGGATGACGCCTGGCACGCCGGCTGCTCCATAGGCGAGATCTGAGGGAATGATGAGGCGGCGCTTGCCACCTTCTTTCATGCCCGCGACGCCGAGGTCCCAACCGCGGATTACCTGGCCTGCACCGAGGGTGAAGGTGAAGCCATTTGCCGTTTCAGCATGGCGGTCGGAAGCGTCAAAGACGGTGCCGTCCGGGAGCATGCCGCTATAGTTCACCGTAACCTGGCTGCCCGGGGCCGCCTCTTCACCTTGCCCGACGGTGACGTCGGCTAGGGTAAGCTGGGTCGGGAGTTCGCCTGAAATTGGACCTGTTTCCATAGTGGTAGTTGCGTTATCTAAAGGCGATGCTTCCTGCGACGCAAACGGGGCGAATACGTTCGGGCCGAAAAAGAGCATACCGAGCGCGACGACAACGGCGAGCGCTACGGCAATTCCCGTCGAGGTAACCTGCGTGTTTGTCATAGGCAAGAATTAGGGCTTATCACCTGTAACCGCCAGTATATCACTCCTGAGGTCGGCAATCGTCTCTTCCACAGCCGTGTCAGCGCCCGGTACGCGCTTCTCGAGGAAGGTCATGACCTCGTCCTCGGGCGGGTCCTGGGCGAGGAGTGTGTCAAATTCTGCGCGTGTAGCATCATCCATGCGCTCAATGAGCCTGAGCATGGAGCCACGGAAAACGAGGTCGCCGATGTCGAGAAGGAGCTCTTCCTGTTCCTCTGGCTGGAGTGCGGCGATATCGAGCGCCTCAATCAAATCCTGGGTATCTTGTGCTTGGGTCATACGGTTATGCTATGCGTTCCTTAAGGAAGGTGGTGCTAATGTTTTCGACGGGCACGCCGTTTGCATCACGCACCTGGGCAACGGTCCGTACCAACTTCCCGTAACTATCGTAGGTCGCGCTTCCTACCTGGCGGTTGGCATTCCCCCACCCGTCATACTGCGTATTGTCGAACATGACCGTCCGGCCGCGGAGATCAATGCCGCGCTCTTCCGCGAAGCGCGGGAGCGCGTCCTGGCTAACGTTTGCGAACAGCGCCTTCGTGCCGTCCGGCCCCACAAAACTGAAGACCGCAGGTTCGGTAGGCAGTGCGTCTCCCGGCACCCAGGCAGCATCGAATATCCTGGCTTCAGGGTTAATCTCGCTACTTGGGATGAAATCGCTATCCCCTCCGGATACTGGGGCAGGAGCCTCAGTGGCCGCAACAGGAGCACCAGTGGTGGCTGGCCTATCTCCGTCATCTAGGGAGATGAAGTCACTATCGCTACCAACGAGGGCGGGGCTGTTCGGTTCGGTATGTACCGGTGTCGGTCCGTGTTCGCCTGCATGCGTGTCTGGAGCAGAAACTGGTGCTGACGTCGTATTTTCGACGTGCGGAGTAGCCGTGTGCACAGGTTCCGGTCGACTGACCTCGGGCCGTGCCGCTTCGCCTGAAGCCGTGGGTGCCTCCTGCGGAGGCGCTTCGGTCGGTGACGCAACTGTACGGTTAGGCTCGGCATCGAGTTCATGCACCTTGAAGCCGTTTTCGGCAGTGACATCATTCATGATAAACGGCTGCGGCTCACCTCCCTCGGGCTTGAACCAAAGGTTCTGGTCCTTGTCGAAGAAAAAGGTATCACCGAGATGCGTGCGCATGCCGTCCGCCCCATACGCCTCAGTCCCGACTGCCCGGGAGATCTCGTTCGGGTTTGATTCGAGGAAATGCTTGAGCGCTGCTGACGGCTGCTGACCTGCCGGCAGCTTTCCTTTAATAGTCTCCTTAAGGTCTTTGAAGACGCTATCCGTACCCTCACCGCGCTCATTGATTGCTTCGGCAGCAAAGGCGTTCTTAGGCGCTTCGGGGGCAATCCTTGCCTCGGTAAGACCTGTACGATTGCCTTCGGGAATGTCGCGTGCGTTTGGGGTGTCGGCTCCCGCGGCCGGAGCCTTTGCTGACGCGGCAAGGCCGTCACGATTCCCCTCGGGAATGTCGCGCGCACTTGGTGTGGCGGCTTCCGCAGTCGGAGCCTTTGTTGAGGCAGCAAGACCCTCACGGTTGCCTTCGGGGATGTCACGTGTGGGTACACCACTGTTTTGCGCAGTATCAACGTCACCGGTGCTTGCTTTAGCTGCAGCAGAACTAAGCCCGTCGCGATTGCCTTCGGGAATTGTACGAGCATGAGCAACATCACCGGCATTCTCTGCGCCCGTGTTTGCACCTTGCGCACCCTCTGAGGTGCTTTGAGCTACCGCAGATTCGGGTACCTTCAACTCGTGGACCTTGAAGCCATTAGGGGCGTTAGGGTCATTCTCAACGAAAAGGTGCTGTTCGCCGGTGGAAGACTCGAACCATAGGTTTTGGTGCTCGTCGAAAAAGAACTGGTCGCCCATTTGTACGGTCATGCCATCGGTCCCATACGCCGCATCACCCAACGCCTTGGAAATTTCGTTAGGCGCAGACTCAAGCACGAACTTCACGGCTGGCACATCCTTAGAGAGAACGGCGTTGTCACCAATCCTGTCTTTAAGTTCCGCAAAGAGCTTGTCCGTACCTTGGCCCTTCTCATGTATCGCGGCTCCAGAAATAAGGCCCTGAGGAGCTTTGTCGCCGACAAGAGCCTCAGCACCGGCGCGCCCTGGAGTCGCGCTTCCGACGCCTTCCGCTCGAGGGGCTTCGGGGATCCCCTGCGCTGGAGCCGTAGCCGCATGCGCTTCAGGTATGGAGAATTCCTTCCACAGCGTACTGAAGGCATTGCGTACGCCATCCAAACCTACGGTATTCATAATGGACGAGGCGGAAATGCCCAGGCTCGAGAAGAGCGCGAACATGTTCTCACGGGTTGTGCGGGAACGGTCAATCGCCTCGGCGCTGCCGATTGAATATGCTTGTGCCTGCTCAGCAAGGTCCTCTTCAGTAGCAATTCCCTTGGCAGCCGTCTGTGTGTACTGCTCGGCGCGTCGCGCGCCCTTAGTAGCAGCGAAGTACTTACCGTACGCGAGGCCGCCGCCCGTTCCCACCAAGAAGCTGAGCCCGCTTATGCCAAGACCCACACCCCCCGCTGTTCCAGCAAGGATACCCGCAGTCGCAAAGCCCGCAACGCGCGCTGCGCGCGCTACCACGCGGGCGCGACGACGCGTATCGGCCTCAGTCGCTCCCTTAAACCTCCCGCTTTCCTGCATGCGGTGAGCGATGTATCCCTCGAACTGGGTATTTTTCTTCGTATAAAAGTCGAGTACTTTCCTGAAGATGCCCTTTCCCTGCTCATTGAGTAGGTCGGTGCGCGCCTCCTGCTCTTGCTTTATTCCAGGAACCACAATCTCACGCATGCGTATGAGCCGGTTGTACCTTGCCTCAATCCGCTCACGATCTTCCTGTCCCACCCCTCGCGCCTCAAGCCTGCGGCTCACTGATTCATGGAGTTTCTGCGCATAGGCGATTTGCGCGCCGGCAAATGTCTTGCGCACCTCCTCGTATGTTACGCGTGCATCCTGAAAGGCAGCCGTATCCTCTTCAGTCGGTTTTTTGAGCTTCTTAAAAGCCGCCTCGGCACGAAGGTACTCCTTAAGAGGCTCATATCGATCCTTTCCGGCTTGGTCGAGCGCATTGCGTTCTTCGGCGACATTAGCCTTCTCGGCGAGAATTGCCGCTTGAATTTCAGCCGACAAGGCGCTGGCTTCGGGAGTTTCCCGCATATCCTCTATACCTCGTACGGCCGTAACAAGTTCGTACCTGGTTTCGTTGACGGGCTCCATCGAACGTCCGCGTACATTCACCGGCCCGGAAGAAGGTGGGAATTCGCTTGGTGACATCCTGGTCATGTGTCCTTTGGTTATGAGAGATACCTGCTTCTAATAGTCTCTTCAACCATAGCACGGTCGCGGCCATGAGTGAGGTACGAAAGCTCGCGAAGGTCATCGACCTGCGCCGGGTTCCCGCCGTCGAGGTCGACGGTACGGATGTTGAACGGCTTCTGGGGAATGCCGTTCGCGAGTATTTTCACGTACGCGTTGCGGTTTTCGATGTTGATGAAGTCGCTGCCCCCGAAAGACGGGGCGAACTGTTTGCCGAAGAACTCCCCGTCCTCCTGGCCGACACGGAAGACGGCCATGGAGCCCACGTTACCGAAGACGGCATCGCGTATCTTCTCATCGACCTGCGAAAGGAACTGGTGCGCAATCGTGAGCGAGAGCTTATACTTGCGGGCCTCCGAAAGGATGGCCGGGATGGACGACGTCGTGATGTTCTGGAACTCGTCGATGTAGAGGTAGAACGGCGGGAACGACGTCCCTGGACTGTCGGCGCGTGACATGGCTGCCATGAAGAGCTTGCCCACGAGGATAAGGCCGAGAAGGTTTGCGTTACGCTCGCCGAGCCGCCCCTTCGAGAGGTTCACGAGAAGGATCTTCTTCGAGTCGATGACCTCGCGAAAGCGGAACGAGGACTCTTGCTGCCCGATAATCGGGCGCATGAAGTCGTTTGCCGTGAACTCGTCGAACTTGTTCGTAATGTACGGCACGATGTTCTGGAGCGACGCCTCCCCTTCGGCCTTAGTGGCGATCTCCTGCCAGAACTGGTTCACGATCGGGTTGCGGCTCCGTGCGAGTTTCAAGTTCCGGAATGGCGCATTTGAAAGCACGCGACCGATGTCCATCAGGGTTGAGCCTGATGCCGGGTCCTCCATGACGAGCTGCGTCGCATTGCGGAAGTACTGTTCGAAGGCCGGGCCCATAGACTCGGGCACGTCGCCGTACAGCTGGCGGAATATGGCAAGCATCTCGTTCACGATGAATGACTTCTGCTCGGGGTGTGCCGGGTCGTACTCAAGCATGTTGAGGCCGAACGGCCGGTCGATGTAGGCCGGGTCAAAGTAGATGACGTCCTCGTAGCGCTCGGGCGGCACCATGGCAAGGACCTCGAGCACGTCCTTGCCATGGGGGTCGATGAAGCAGACTCCCTTGCCGTTACGGATGTCCTGTTCGAGGAGTGTCTGGAGGAAGCCCGACTTACCGGTTCCGGTCTGTCCGATCACATAAAGGTGGCGGAGGCGGTCCTCGTCGCCGATGCGCACTTCCGTGGTCTGGGCGCGGAAGGAGTTAGTACCGAGAAGGAGCCCTTCGCGTGGCAGGTCGACAGGTGCACCGGCAGAGGTAAAGCGCGATTGCTTCAGGTGCGGTGAGGACTCGATGCCATTCGGCGGGAAGTGGTAGAGCGATGTCAGCTCGCGAAGCGAGAGCGGGAGTTCGGTCGAAGGCTCGAATACGCGGAAGGCGCTGTCGCGGATAAGGCGCCGCTCGGCGTTCCCGTGCACGCGCTTCCACTCAAGCTTGTTGCCGCTCGCGTTCTCAAACTGGTAGAAGGCGGACTCGAGGTCCCGCAACACCTGCTCCGAACGGGCGGCGTCGCGCGTAGATACTGACAAGCGCAGGTTAGCGGCGATGATGGGCGCCGAGAGTTTCTTCTCGACCTGCTCGATGTCCATCTTATTAGCCCCGGACTCGCGGCGCTTTGCGCGCGCCGCATCGACCTTCTCCTTTGAGCCGCCGAATATGGTATGCCCGATGTCACGTACGGCTTCGCCAAAGAAGCTCTCGGGCAGGCGGAGCGCTTCGTCGCGGTGCTCGCCCTTCTGCAGGAGGTCGAGCACTCGCCTAAAGTGCTTGGGGTAGCGGTCGCCGCGCGGCTCTATGACGATCTGGAGCTGCGCACCTTCGTCTTCGGGCGCAATCTTAGCGAAGGCGTTCAGGAGCGAGTTGAGCGGATCGTAATCGAAGTCAGCGTAGTCCTTAAGCGGAAGCGGGAACGGGCGCGACAGCGCGGCGAAGGACGTAGCAGCCTCACCGTCTTGGACGAAGACGTTGTAATCATTCGGCTGGGGCGTCAGCACGGCACCCGGGAAAATAGCCGCTATCTGCTTTTCGAAGAGATCCGTACGGGAATTGGGCACGGAGGCATAAAACATGAGGTGGGCGCGGTCGACGGGGACAGCGAGCTCAAGCGAAAAGTATTGCGGCTCGCCCGGATACGCAGCCTCGACCGAAAGCATGCCGGCATAAAACTGCTCCATAGCGGAAATGAGCTCACGCAAGGGCTTTGCGCGGTCGCGGTCTTCGCCGCCGAGCATCTCGGGAAGCGAGATCTCATACAGGGTCATGTGGAGCGCCTTCCAGGCCGGCTGCTTCTCAAAGCCCGGTACGGGCATGCCGTCGATGAGGTACTGGACGAGGAACCGGTGGAAGTCGTCCTCGAGGTGCGGGCTATTGAGCTTCTCGAGTACGGCGAAGGCATTCTTAATGCCCTTTGATTCCATTATCTGCTTGAGTTCGAGGATAGTCTCGTCGTCGCTCTCGGGCTCAAGGTTTGAGGCGAGCTCGCCAAGGTGCGTATGGGTGAGCTGCATCTCGGGCGCAAGCACGACATGCGCGGGCGCCGCGCGATGCGCCCCTAAATGCTCTGCGGCGATGTCTTCGCGCGGTCGCGTTTCCCGCAGGACGGCGAGTTCCCGCTCTTTTGCGGCAATCTGTTCGCGCAGGTAGGCAAGCTCCGCCTCAGGCGTCGCAAGCGGTTGCGCCGGTGCTTCTAGTGCCATCCATTCCAGTATACGTGATGCGCACCCCGAAGGCGTGCGGGATACGAGGATAAAGAGTTTGGGCGGCCTCAAGGAGGCCACCCAATGGGCGATACGTCTCGCCCCTTAGTCCATGTAGGATCGTTGGAATTCCGAAAGCGACATGCCGGTAATCGCTTCGAAAGCTTCGTGGTACCGCGCGGCACCGGCCTTGAGGGCTTCGAGGGGGAACTCAAGCGGTGCGCGGGGACCGGTCCCCCACGCGTGCTCGGCTTCCCGACGAAGGAACTCCTTGTCGAGCCACGGAGGGTCGCGGCCTTCTTGCACTTCGGAAGTCCGCGCCATGCGTGAGCAGTCTCCCGTCCCCCATTCGTCGATGAGGACGCCGCCGGCAGCCTCGAACTTCGCGTCGATAAGCGTAATCCCGCGTGAAGCGAGGTGCGCTTGCATGCGGCTGAAGGCGATGAGGGTGACTTCCGTCGACTCCGGACACGCGTCGCGGACGATCTGGGGGTCGAGCGGCTCATCGTCCTCCGATTTGTGCGTCGGCGTGAACACCGTCCGAGAAAACCGGTGCATGCTGGGGAGTCCCGGGGGCAGTCCGAGGAAGTACGGGTCTTCCCCGTTCTCGTATGCCTTCAGGAGCGAGCCCGTCAGGTAATCCCGGTGGACGAACTCGTAGAGGTCCGGGTACATCCGGCGGACGACGCAGGTCCGGTAGTGCTCGCGCGGGTCGTATTCGGCGCCGGGCAGGTAGTCGTAGATCTTTTTCCCCCAGGCGACGAGATGCGTGGGTATGCCGTCGAAATGTTCGAGCGCCCAGTAGACCGTAAGCGCCGCCAAAAGTTCGCCCTTGAGGGGAACTTCCGATTTGTGGACGCGGTTGTGCGTGCTGAGCCGGTCGCTTGCGCGAGGCACCAGCAGTGCCGGATGCTCGGGGATGAGATACGTGTCGCGCACCTTTCCCGAGTGGAAATGCGGCAGGATGCTGTCGAGGCTAGTCATGGCGCAGTTCCTCTGCGGTTGCGGCCGTACGGCCAGGTTCGTTCCGGCCAGACTATACCACGCAAGCCCCTAGCTCCGTCCTAGATGGAAGAGGGCGTTAATGAGCGAGAGGAGGAGAGCAAACAGGAGCGCTGCCCAGAACCCGCCGACGACAAAGCCCGGGACGATGAGTGCGGCGAGCATGACGAGCAGGGCGTTCAGTACGAGTGAGAAAAGCCCGAGGGTAAGTATCGTGAGCGGGAGCGTAAGGAGCCGCAGAATGGGCTTTACGAAGATGTTAATGACGCCGAGGACAACGGCGAGCACGATAGCGCCGAGTAGGGTGACCTCGACTCCGGGAATGAGGTACGCGGCAATGAGTATGGCCACGACTGAGACGATCCAATGAAGTATAGACATGGGGGTTAGGTTACCGGGCAAAGGTGAAATTTCTAATGATGAAGCTCGGGCTCTCCGTTGGCGGCAACGGTGACGAGACGAGCGGCTCGAACGTCTCTACGGCGAAACACGTGTCGCCGTGCAAGGTCCGATAACTTGTGACGCGGCGCTCGTCGTCCGTGCCGAGCGCGTCGAACGTGAAGACCCGCCAAGTCGTTTCGCCGACCGTGAGAGGCTCTGCTTCAATTTCGGATGGCGAGGGGATGAGGCAGCCGAAGCGGGCCGTCGCCTGTGCGGATACGCCTACGCGCGCTTCCCCGCCGCCCGTACGGATGATGACGATCGGCGTTCCCGTGGCGGAAGCGTGCGTGCGCCACGGGAACGGAGGTTCGCCCGTAAAAGCGTCTTCGGCCTTCGCCGTTGCCGGGTAAAAGAACGAAAAACCGTACTCTCCGTTCGTATATATGGAGAGTGTCGCCGGGTCGACCGCCTCGCTCGTTGCGCTACGCTCCCCTTCAAATTCCGAAGTTCCTGACTGGCGCGAGAACCCCCATAACAGGAGCCCGACACCGAGAACGGCAGCCAACGTCCCTCCTGTAGCAAGCCATCCGAAGCGGGTCATAAGGTAAGTATAGCAGCGAAGCGCGTGCGAGCTTACAGGCGCTCGATCGATTCCACGGATAATTGGTCGCCCGTAATGATGCCAATGACCCGTATGCGCGCACCGTAGGGCAAGTCCGGGCTTCCCGACCCCGCGCTCGGCGCGCACGGCAAGTCGCCTGACGTCGGCGCGCACCCGCGCGCGCCGCTAAAGATAAGCTGCTTCGTGCGCACGGCACCCTCCCTCCAAGCGTACTGGATGTAGGGCGTGGGCGGATCTGCGCTCGTGTCATGGATGACGACGCCCTCGAGCGTCGTACGTCCGTCCTCGGCTTCGGGAAGCGCCTGGGCCACGGCAGCGACGCCGCTTGCCGTCGGCACTTCGGCCACCGGGAATGTGGACACGGACGGGAGGACCTGGATGGCCCAAAGCAAAAGCCCCCCGAGAAGGAGGACCACGCCTGAAGCGACACCTACGGCTGGCATAACCAAAGGAGTATGCACGCACCCGGGTAATGATTCTATGAAGCTTCTTTTGAGTAGAGGATGCGCGCGACCCGCAGGTCGTCATAGTCATGCACTCCGCCGAGCGTTTCATATACGGGACCGAGGCGCTCCGTACCGTGCTTCTTGAAAGCCGCGAATATCTCCGGGAGCCCTTGGCGAAGCGGTTCGGGTACGCTCGAATCAACATGTGTGACATCAAGCTTACCGGCACGCACGAGCTTTTCTGCGTGGTCGCAGACCGTGCCGTACGTAAGGTTACGCTCAAGCGCGACGTCGCGCAGCGTCGTACCGTTCAGGAGCAGGTCGAGGGTCTTATCAAGGGTACTCGCCTTAGCAGGCTTCTTCTTCCCGGGTGTGGTGCTTCCGGCTAGCGGGGTTATTGAACCTCCGCACGCACGGATGAAATTTGCCTCGAGCTCGGCGCGCTCGCCTGACTCTTCGAGCTCCGCAAAGCCGACGGCCGCTTCGTTCGAGAGCGTTCGGAAGGAGTCGTCGATACGCGCGACCGATGGGTGCACCAGAAGCGCGTTCTCGCTCCAGCCGAGCACGTAGAGGCCCGAGAGGCGCCGTACGCGCGAGAGGGCGACGTATCCCTGGCCGTATTCGAAGGCACGCGCGAGGTCGACGACGGCTGCGTCCATGCTCATGCCCTGGCTCTTATGTATCGTAATGGCCCAGGCGAGCCGAAGCGGTACCTGCGTGACCTTTGCGCGCTCGCGCCCGCCCTCCTCGACAGCCCATTCGGCGGGCGGGATTATCAGGGACCTCCCGTCACGGGTATCTATCATCGGGTAGTTCGTGCCGCGCTCAAACCCCGTCACGACGCCGAGCGTCCCGTTGGCGAGGCCGAGCGCGAGGACATTCTTCGTGCCCATGACGACGGCGCCTTCCTTAAGCGTAAGCTTCTCGGGCGAAAGGCAGCCGCGCTTCAAGGCCTCGACAAGCGCGGGTGCTCCCGTACCCACCATGCCGTACGTAACAGCCTTACCTTCGAGCCGTGCAAGGCGGTCCTGGTTCAGCCGGTCAACGTCGACGTTATGCGTAAATAGGCGAGGGATATCCTCGAGTTCCTCATCGGCCTCGGTCTCGCGCGAAAGTATGGTGCTCACCACCAAATGACCGGCCTCCTGGGTGCGGATGCTCGCGAGTACGGAAAGGAATTTCGGGTCGTCCTGGCGATGCTGCTCGGTGAGGTAGCAGATGACCGGATGCAGGTCCTGCCACACCGGCGCCTCAAAGGCGAAGCTCGCTTGCCCGCTGCGTGATATGGGCGGCAGCTGGAAAAAGTCGCCGACGAGGACAACCTGCATGCCGCCGAAGGCCTCCGGCCGTCGGCGCACTTCGCGGCACACCTGGTCGACCATGGTGAGTACGTTTGACGAGAGCATCGATATCTCATCGATGATGAGTACCTGCGTCCGCTGGATGCGCCGCACGACGTGCTCCTTGCTCGCGATTTGGTCGAGCTCGGCCGGGGAGAGCGAATCGCGTATGCCGATGCCGCTCCAGGCATGCACGGTCATGCCATGGATGTGGGTGGCGGCGATGCCGGTCGATGCGGTGATTGCCGGCTCAATGCCGTGTTCGCGTAGCCACGCCACAAAGGCGTTTAC
>DASWNF010000005.1:0-81023 GCA_036399335.1 Minisyncoccota bacterium | reverse complement strand
TTTCCAGGGTAAAGTACGTGCCCTTTAACTTGAGTTCACTGCTTAGCGCCACCGCCTTTTCCCTAAGCGAGGCTTCCGGCAGGAGCACGACATCGTAAGACTTTGATTCCATGCTTAGAGTGTAGCAAGACTAGATTACTTGAAATGACTGGTAACAAAAACCGCCCTCCTCGTGGGAGAGCGGTCCAGATACCCCTTAGTCCGTAATCGGGATGACTGCCAGGGGATGGCCCGCAGCGTAGTCGAGGACGACGCTTTTGTAATGGCCATCTTTAAGCAGTACGGACTTGCTGCAGGGGTTCACGTTGAAGTCGCCTTGCCCCCGCGTAATCATGTGCCCCGTAGCAAGGCCTGGGTGCGAGAAGACCAGGAGCCCTTCGGCCACCCTGAGAGATGCGCCGCCACCGGGGCGGCCAATGACCCAGAACTTGTCGGGGAGAACGGCCTGGCCGTCCACCAGATCCACCGGCTTCGGGCTCGGCGTAATCCAGAGGTAGGGCTCCTCACTGAAGTTATCGCTACCGATGCGCGGGGTCAGGTTGAAGCCTTGCGAGCCCACTTCAGTGGCTGCCCGGACCATGTCGTCGTAGCCGAGCTCCGGGTTGGCCGCTGCCTCCCGAAGTTCCCTCAGGTAAACGAATGCCATGCAGGTATCAGCACCAAGCTCGGCAAGCCTGTGCCTCAGGAAGTCGGCAGGGGTAGTCGCTGCGATCGTTGCCATTTTGAACACTCCTTCTTGTCTGGACAGAACCTTAGCATGGTTGCATAAGTCCACCAATACATAGGCGCACCCTAATTAACAGAAAGGGTGAGTGTGCCTTCTGGTACACTGTATCAAATGGCTGAATTCAAGAAGCAGTACAACCCGACGCGTAGCGCCGATTGGAACTACGGGGGACCGAAGTGGCGCCTGTCGCGCTCCAAGATAGAGCTCTTTAACGAATGTCCACGCTGCTTCTACCTCGACAACAAGCTCGGGACGGCGCGCCCCCGGGGCCCGGCGTTCACGCTCAACATCGCCGTCGACGCGCTCCTTAAGAAGGAGTTTGACGCACACCGCGTTTCCGCTTCGGCGCATCCGCTTATGACGAAATACGGCATCGACGCCGTACCGTTCAAGCATTCAAATATGAATACGTGGCGCGAAAACTTTGAGGGCGTCGAGTGCGTGGATGAGGGCACGGGCTTCACCATCTGCGGAGCCGTCGATGACATCTGGGTCTCGCCATCGGGCGAACTTATCGTCGTTGACTATAAGGCGACATCGAAGACGGGCACCATCGAATCCCTCGCCGACTCCTCCTGGCACGACCAGTACAAGCGTCAGATGGGCGTATACCAATGGCTCCTCCGTCGGAACGGCTTTACGGTGTCGCCGATAGGGTACTTCGTGTATGCGAACGCCGACGGCGACAAGACGGCCTTTGACGGCAAGCTTGAGTTCGAGATCACCGTCGTACCCTGCGAAGGGGAGACGGGATGGATAGACGACATGCTCCCGAAGATCAAGGAAACGCTCGACAGCTCGGCCATTCCGCCTGTCGGCAAGGGCTGCGAATATTGCGCGTACCGCGAGGCCGCCGGGAAGAAGTTCCTCGCCATGCACAAGGCCACGCTCAAAGGCTCTTGACAAGAGGGGCACCATGCCCCATAATATACAGGCAATCAAATAGGGGGTTGAAATGAACATTCTGAAGGGTTCGAATCTGCTTATGGGGGTTATCGGCGCCGGCATCATTGCAGCCGCTGTGTTCATGGGGTCTCCGCGGTCCGAAAAGGCCGAAGAGTATCGCCTGACGCACGTGGCGGCCGACCGCGCGGTGAATGAGTTCCGTTGCAACCAGGCAGGATTTTTCCTCGCCGCCGACGGCACTTCCTGCAAGGACCTGAACGGGAACTTGCGCCCCATTCCTGTCGCGTCGCGTTAATCGCGCGAACGGACACAAAATCTGGCGGTCTTGCTGAAGCAAGACCGCCTTCTTTTTTGCTATAGTGCCCCCATGAGCATCGGGAACGTACGGCTTGAGCCCGGCTGGAAGAAGGCGCTTGAACAAGAATTCGACGCACCATACTTCAAGAGCCTCAGGGATTTCGTAAAAAAGGAGTACGCCGCAGGCGCCGTGTACCCGGCACCTGCCAACATATTCCGCGCGCTCGACCTCTGCCCGTTTAACGACGTTAAGGTCGTTATCCTCGGGCAGGACCCGTACCACGGCGAAGGGCAGGCGAACGGCCTGTCGTTTGCCGTTAACGAAGGGATGCGCGTACCGCCCTCCCTTAAGAACATATTCAAAGAGCTTGAGAGTGATTTGGGTAAAACGCTTGTGCACACCGATGGCGACCTTACCCGCTGGGCAACCCAGGGCGTACTCCTCCTAAACGCAACGCTCACCGTGCGTGCAAAAAGCGCAAACTCACACCAAGGACGGGGCTGGGAATTCTTTACCGATGCTGCCATCAAGGCGCTGTCCGAAAGGCGAGAGCACCTCGTGTTCATACTTTGGGGCAACTATGCGCGCACGAAGGGCGCGCATATCGACCGTACGAAGCACCTCGTCATAGAGTCGCCGCACCCATCTCCGTTCGCAGCGCACACCGGCTTCTTCGGCTCAAAGCCTTTCAGTAAGACAAATGCGTACCTTGAAGCGCAGGGGAAAGAGCCTATCGACTGGCTCTAGCCCTTTGCCTGCCCGCGTAGCCATTTTGCATACCGTGCTGCCATGTCCTCGAAGGACTTCGCATTGTTCGCTACCTCCTGCGTACCATGCGTCATGCGTATCTCCGCATCAAGCCGTATGGGGCCTGTCGGCTGCTTAACCCGCGCCAATCGGGCGACGCGCTCCCTGGCAAGTCGAAGCTTCTTGGCGGGCTTAGCATTCACCTCATCGATAAACGCCTTCGCCGAAAGCTTCTTGCCGGTCGCGATCTTCACGAATTCAGCATAGGTATAACGAGAGCCGAACTTCCAGACCTCACGCATTTCCTTGCCAACCTTCGGATTATCGACAATGTACCCGTACTTCTTATAGAGATAAGCACGCCATTGGGTGAGTGCGAGTTCTGCCAACCCATACCCGTGATATGCAGCCGAACTTTCCCATGAATAGATGTGTGGGACCATCAGGGCACGGAGGGAAGGTTTCGAGTGGTCGTAGTATCTGCTATAGCTCTTCTTCGCAAAGGCAAGCACCTTCGCACGCGTAAGCGTTTTCGCCTCATACACTTGGCGCTCGAAGTCGGCAACAAACATGATGGAGTTGAACCGCGCATGGCGCAGCAGCGAGAAGGCGTGGCTCTTGCGTTCATAAAGCTCCAGCGGGTAAGGATTGCCCGCCGCATCCTTCGCGTACCGCACGCGCCACTCGATGCTTGAAAAGAGTGTGTCGAGGAACATGCTCTGGGTTTCAGACCAGCCCATCGACATGGGAGCGTACTCATGGTTGAGGCACGTCTCAGTCTCTTCCACGTTAAGTAGGTGTGCCGCATGGCCCCCCTCATGGAAGAGCGTGTTATACCCCTGCACGCCCGAACCCACTTGTCCGGCGACCAAATTGCAGGTGAAATTCGAAGTTCCTGGGATCCGTTTGTTCCCTTTAAAATGCACGAGGTCGGGCCAGTGGCAGAAGCCGTTATTCCACTTACCCTTCCGGTCGAGCAAATCAAGAGTGATGCGTCCGCCTCGATAGCCGATGCCGAGCGCCTGGAACGAACGGCCCCATCGGGGGAGCGCGTCTTCGAACTGGAAATACGGGTCTTCTTCCTTGGTGAAGTCGCCGGCAAGCATATAGGAGAAGTTCCAAGGCTTCCTGAGCCCCGGACGCACCTTTTCTTCCGCGCGGATTTCAGCAAAGACCTGTTTCGTCTTCTCGTATATCTGCTCGAACAAGCCGAAGAGTTCTTCTTTCGTCATGCCGTCTTCGTGCCTGAGCTTGTAGTCGTAGAAATCAGCGAAACCAAGTTCACGCGCAAACTCGTTACGCAGGGGAACAAGCTCGACGTACTCGTTAAGCAGGTTGAGGGCGAGTTCCTCACGGGCATCAAAGCATGCCTTGCGCATCTTCTCGTCCTCATGCGTCGCGAGCATCGTATTCATGCGAAGCGAAGAAGCTGGTACGAACTTCTTCGAATACGGGTCGATATAACCTTCCTTTGCCGAAGCACGTTTCTTTAAGATTTTGGACTCGAGCTTCACGATCCGCTCCTTCACGGCAAGCGCCTTTGACGGCAATTGGTATGTCTCGAAAAAACGGACCCAGCACCCAAGACGATCGGCGGACTTCCGGTCGGCGTCGGCGAGCAATCGACGTGCCTCCGTAAGGAGGTCTGGATCGCTGCGGAAGGCATCAATCGCCGTAAGCGCTGCATCCTTTTTCGCATCTACCGAGCGGTCGCCCATATACGAGACCCAAAACAAGTCCTCGTACGCCTTATGGAGCGCAAGGAAGGTGCTGTTCAGGTTGTTGAGGAACTGCTCGGTGTTAGGTGTAGCCATGATTACCAGATTTTAGCGCGACTTTTTGGGGCGCGATAGAGCTTGTCTCCCTTCTTTACGCCGAAGGCGCCGTAGAATTCAGGCATGTTAGAAAGAGGGCCGTTTACGCGGCAAATAGACGGGGCGTGTGGGTCCGTCAGTATGGCAAGCTTCACTATTTCAGGCCGGGACAGCTCGTACTCACACTGGGCGTACGCGAGGAAAAACCGCTGGTCGGGCGTAAAGCCACCGATATCCTTCCCCCCGGCCCGTTTGAGGTGGTCCTGGTATGCCTCGAATGCAATAGCAAGGCCGCCAAGGTCGGCGATGTTTTCCCCGAGCGTAAGTCGGCCGTTTACCTTAAGCCCTTCGACGACAAAGGCGTCATACTGTTTCCTTACCACCTTGGCACGGGAATCGAACGCTGCGCGGTCGGCCTTTGACCACCAGTTCTTGAGGTTGCCATTGGCATTGAACTGGGATCCCTCGTCGTCAAAGCCGTGCGTAAGCTCATGGCCAACGGTCATTCCCATCGCGCCGTAGTTAACCGCGTCGTCACTGGCAAGGTCAAAGAATGGGTGTTGGAGTATTCCGGCAGGGAAGGCGATATCGTTCATGGACGGCGCGTAGTAGGCATTAACCGTATGTGGGTACATAAACCATTCGGCGCGATCAATTGGCTTGCCTAGCTTATTGAGCATTCGCCTTAGCTCGTACGCATTAGCCCGGGCTAAGTTTCCGAAGTGGTCATCAGGACGCACGACAAGTCCGCGATATGACTTCCAGGTATTCGGGTACCCAAGCTTGATGGATACGGCGTGCAGCTTCACCAGCGCGCGCTTTTTGGTCGCCGGGCTCATCCAGTCAAGATTACGGATGCGTCGTTCATACACTGTTACAAGGTCGCGGACAATCTGGTGTGCCCGCTTCTTTGCTTCCGGGCCGAAGTACTTCTCTACATATAACTTTCCAAGCTGTTCACCCACGCAGGCATTTACGGTACCGAGTGCAATATTCCACCGCGGGCGCATCTTCTGTACCCCTGACAGCACCGTGCCATAGAAAGCAAAGCTCTGTTTCTCGAATGCGGGCGAAAGGGTACGGGCAAAGTCGTTTATAAGATGCCACTCAAGGTAGGTCTTCCAGTCATTGATGGAGACGCTGCTGAAGAGCCGTTCAACCTCGGTAAAGAAGCCTGGCTGCATGACGATAACATTCCGCAATTCTTTGACTCCCATGTGCTTGAAATACGCTCTCCAATCGAAGGCGGGCGTGAGGCGGGCGAGCCGCGCACTTGTGTACTTATGGTAAATCTTTTCGGGGTCACGCATTTCCTCCTGCTTCATAGAAGACTTTGCGAGCGCGCCCTCCACCCGCAAAATGACCTCACGCGCCTTTTCTGCATCCCTCTTCTTAAAACCGGCTAGGGTGAGTAGGGCGACAATATGCTTCCTATATGCCCTACGTACGCGCTCCTGCTCGGGTGCGTCCTTGAGGTAATACTCGCGGTCAGGAAGACCAAGCCCGCCCTGGTGGATATAGAGGATATGCTTCTCGCTTTGTTTCGCGTCCTGGTCGACACTGAACCCCCACAGCCCGCCGGTGCCGAGGCGATGGAGTTGGGTAATGGCCGCAATTAGTTCCTCGTGACTAGAAATACCCTTAATAAGCTCGCGCATGCCCTCAATAGGTTTCGTTCCTAACTCACGTCTCGTCTTCATATCGCTTGCGGCTATATAGAGGTCACGCACCATTTGACCAGGCGAGCCGGGCGCGAGGGATGCCCGCTTCGAGACTTCCTCCAGGAGTGTCCGCAGCCGTAGGTCTGTCTTGTGTCGGAGCGTGTGGAATGAGCCCCAGCGAGATTCATGGGGCGGGATTTTAGCCTTCTTGAGCCACCCTCCGGCGGCGTAGTGGTAGAAATCGTCTTGCGGACGAACGCTCGCGTCAATGTTCTTGATATCGAATCCCCAGCCGGTGTGCTTCATAGCGAAGAGTATACCTGGCATGCTATGTTCATTCCATGACGGTCGCAGAAGTACGGAGCAGGTTCCTCGCCTTTTATGCAAAACGCGGGCATACGGTCATGCCTTCGGCATCGGTGCGCCCCGAGGGCGACGCGACGACCCTCTTCACCTCGTCCGGCATGCAGCCGCTCGTCCCGTACCTCCTCGGGCAGCCCCATCCGGGAGGCGCACGCCTCACGAACTCCCAGAAGTCGGTTCGCACCGGCGACATCGATGAGATCGGTAATAACCGGCACCTCACGTTCTTCGAGATGTTGGGGAACTGGTCCCTCGGCGACTATTTCAAGAAGGAGCAGCTCCCGTGGATATTCGAGTTCCTCACGAGCAAGGAAGAGGGGCTCGGGCTCGATCCTGAGAAGCTGTACGTCTCCGTATTCTCAGGCGACGCATCGCTTGGCATCCCCAAGGACGACGAGGCCATCGGCATATGGAAAGGACTGTTTGCCGCAAAGGGCATTGAAGCTACCGAAGTCATGCTCGGCTCCGAAGAGCAGGGGTATGCGACCGGCATGCAGGGCGCGCGCATCTTCGGGTACGACCAAAAGAACTGGTGGAGCCGCGCGGGAGTCCCTGCGAACATGCCGGCAGGGGAGCCGGGCGGCCCCGACTCCGAGATGTTCTATGACTTCGGTACGCCGCACGACACGAAGTGGGGAGAACACTGCCACCCGAATTGTGACTGCGGGCGCTTCGTCGAGATCTGCAACTCCGTGTTCATGGAGTACATAAAGCGGGAGGACGGCTCCTTTGCGCAGCTCCCACAGAAGAACGTGGACTTCGGCGGCGGGCTTGAGCGGCTCACGGTGACGACGCTCGGCTCAGACGATGTCTTCCTCGCCGATACGCTTAACAACATCATCACCGAGCTTGAGAGCCAGACGGGGAAGTCGTATGACGACCCTCTCTACCAGCGCTCCTTCCGCGTCGTGGCCGACCACGTACGCGCAGCCGCCTTTATCATCGGTGACGACGTCCTTCCTTCTAATACTGAAGCGGGCTATATCCTCCGCCGTCTCATCCGCCGCGCCATCCGCCACCTCGATACCCTCGGCGTTGAAGCAGAATCCTTGGCCGCCCTGGGCGCGCTCGTCATTACCGCCTACGAAGCGGCGTATCCCGACATGGGCGCGAAGCGCGAGCACATCCTCACCATCCTCACGGCTGAGGAAGCGAAGTTCCGCCGCACCCTTAAGCAGGGCATGCGCGAGTTCGAGAAGCTCGCCAAAAGGGGAGGCATTGCCGGACACGACGCCTTCGTCCTCTTTACGAGCTACGGCTTTCCCATAGAAATAACGGAAGAGCTCGCTACCGAGCGCGGCATTTCCATAGACTTAGATGCCTTCCGCGCCGAGATGGAAGAGCACCAGGCTAAATCACGCACCGCAAGCGAAGGCCGCTTCAAGGGCGGGCTCGCCGACCATAGCGAAGTGACCGTCCGCTACCACACCTCGCACCACCTCCTCCTCGCGGCGCTCCGGGAGCTCCTCGGCGATTCCGTACACCAGCGCGGCAGCAACATTACCCAGGAGCGCGTGCGCCTCGACTTCTCCTTTGACCGGAAACTCACCCCCGAGGAACTCCAAGCTGCCGAAGACCTCGTGAACCGGAAGATCGCCGAAGCGCTCCCCGTACTCGCCACGGCAATGCCAAAGGAAGAGGCCACGAAGCTCGGCGCCGAGCAGGAATTCGGCGTCAAATACGGCGACACTGTCACCGTCTATTCCATGGGGCCGCTCGGAGCGACCGAGGCTGACCCTAGGTTTAGCGAGTCATTCTCGCTCGAGTTCTGCGGCGGCCCGCACGTAGCAAATACCAAGGAGCTCGCCGACGGCGGCAAGTCGTTCAAGATCATAAAAGAGGAGTCGGTGGCTGCCGGCATCAGGCGTATTAAGGCGCTGTTGGCATAGGTTCGAAACCGGGTCTGCCAGCAGTGTAGTAGTTTCTGCTACTATTCTTTATATACATGGAGGTTGAATACAAATACGACCGTAGCAAGGACGTTGAATGCCTTCTAACGAAGGGTAAGGGTGCGTACAACTCATCTCATGCCACGAACGCATACGAGAAACTCGTTGCTTTCAAAGGAGAAAATCCTACAGAGGATGATGCTGATCAATTCATTGCGAAGTATCTATCAGATAACAATATAGATATTGAGACATGGTGTGCGAAGTTTCAGATGGAATGGATCAGGGTGTCTGCAGAGTATCAAAAAAGGGCAGAGGCTATTTTTGGCGTCGCACTGTCGGACGACGTCACGGGTTTTCTAACAATTAACCAGCGATGCCCGTACCGAATAAAAGATAACTATTTCTATATCTCTATACCGAATGCTTCTCCGAACAGAATTGTTCTCCATGAGCTGTGGCATTTCTATACGTGGTATGGACTCGGAGACGGTGAGCAGGATCGGTTAGGGAAGGAACGATATAACGACCTCAAGGAGTCTCTAACCGTGCTTCTTAATATTGAATGCCCAGACCTTCTAGGAGCCGGAGTAATAGATGCAGGGTATCCGCAACATCAGGAGCTGAGAGCCGAAATGGCTGCTTTTTGGGAGAAGAACCGAGACATTAAGGCGCTTTGGAACCATTTTGCTGGGAAATAAATTCCTAACATCGTCCCGGACTTCCAAAATAAAATAGGCCCTCGGCAGCAGCGCTGCCGAGGAACCCATTGACTGGACGATGTCCGTCGGCGGTTCTGCGCCGATTTAACCTGCGCAGCCGCCGCCGTGCACGCAACCGCTCGAGATGCAGCCGGTGCCGCCGTCACCGACGAAAGCGCAGCCGCCGTCGGGTTGAGAAAGAATGCTCCACATGGGAACTCTCCTGATACATCCACCCGAACCATTCGAGGGACTTTTAAATCATATGACTATATGGCGGTCTGTACAATGTTCCAACATTACCGAGAGCGAGTGCCAGTGATATTTTGCTACACTTCCCACATGAACAAGCTGTCCCTCCTCGTTGTCACTGACCTTACAAACGGGGCGGAGGCCGAAGATATTCTGATATCCGATTTTCTACGTCGTAACTTCACGGTCGTGCTTTGCCACCCCGCGGATTGTGAGCCTTTCGAGGATTCGGTAGATCGCATCCTTATAAGGAACTATTGGAACAGTGCTCGGTACGGAGAATCTGAGCCTTGGTATGACAGATGGCGTACAAAACCCCAGCTCCCGATACATGACGACCTGTACATGAAACAAGGGTATGGGAAGGACTATCTTCTTGAACTCTATGCCTCGGGCTTTCCTGTTATTCCTTCCATAGATTCGATTGAGAGTTTAGATGCTTTGCCCTCGTCCGAGGCCTACTTCATAAAGCCAAAAGACGGGTACAGCGCCATAAATGCAAGGGAGGTATCCCGAATGGAGCTGCTTGAGCTCAAACCGCAGCACTACCTGATTCAGTCGTTCGTGGACTTCGAATATGAGATTTCCTTTTACTACCTCGACAAGAAGCTTCAGTACACTCTGTATGCGCCTGACAAAGCTGAACGCTGGGGGTTGGCCGAGC
The DNA here is from genome assembly GCA_036399335.1 of Minisyncoccota bacterium. Lineage (GTDB taxonomy): Bacteria > Patescibacteriota > Minisyncoccia > Phycocordibacterales > Phycocordibacteraceae > C7867-001. Next base: position 71,001 of record DASWNF010000005.1, on the reverse strand, counting down.
TAGAGCCGAGCGCAGATGATATTGCGTTCGCTGAACGTTTCGTACAGTGGAATAAGCAAACTTACGGTATCGAGCGCATAGATGCATGTCGCTTGCGAGATGGTTCGCTCCAACTCGTCGAGATAACCGACCAGGGAGGCGCCTATCTGTCCGTCCCGTTACTTTCTGAAAAGACCAGGCACACATTCCTCAGCAACCTCTCATCATCACTTTCATCGGGAGTGAAGTAAGCGAGTTCGAACATTCCCTGAGCCCAACAATACCTGATTGCCAACCGGTCAATTTATGTAAAGCTTTCGTTAGAGGAGAACTGCCATGGAAGTATTTTGGGTTGCTGGCATCCCGCTGACGATATTCCTGCTCATTGTGCTCTTCGATCTCGTGTTCTGCGGGCCGAAACTTATGCCAAGGCTTTCGCGTTCAGGGTTCGGCCCGGGCTGGTGGCTTACCGGCGTGCGTCGGGACCGGCAAGGGAACCGACTTCCCCCTGAGCCTGACAGCGGGCTGGTGATGGCCATTAGACGAGATGCCGACGGCAACGAACGCGTCGAAATCGACTACACCACGAACGCCAACAAGGCCTTCGTGGAGCCCGGAGGATGGGAGTAGACTAACGGGTTCGCGCTTGCGCGAACCCGTGTTGTATTACTACGGACAGCCACCAGAGCCGGTAATTGACTGGAGTATTGCGTAGAGTAAGCTGGGCAAGGTGAGAGAGAAGAAACCAACTGGTGATTCCCAGAACTGACGCAAGTTGATATGGGACGAGGCCTTTTCTCTCCGGGCAACCCCTGTGCCACCGTAGGCGCATGGATCCTGGCAGGCGACTGACAAAGAGAATCGAGTAAGGCGGTCTAGGACTGTCCGAACATCGGAGGTTTACCTTCGAAGCCTAAACTCTCTCACCCCTTTCAAGGGCCGCACGTTGCGGCTCTTTTTTCTATACTCGTGTCCGAGACAGTCCCAGAGCCGGCAACAGTAAGAAAAAGCCGCTCCAACGTGGAGCGGCAGGTGGGTTCAGGATCCTCGGAAGGTCAGCCTACGAGAGGCATTATTCTTGTCCCCAATATCGATGGTGTCTCATTGACGACTAAGGTATAGCCGAAACCATACCCTCACAGTCTCCCATCTACTCTTCGATCAATCAGGTAATCTCCGGACCAGCGAAAGGGGTTCGAACCCTTTCTTAGAACATCCCGTCGAAACGGAATGAGTTTCGTGAGCCCATTACAGACTCACAAACCGAACCTGGACTGTTACCTGAACCCATGAGGAGTATACGAAGCAGAGGCCGTCAGTCAAGAACGTTCCTAGATAACCTCAGAGTCGGCAAAAAAGAACCCCCTAAAAGGAGGTTGGGCGAGGACGATGAGGGAATCAAGTCATCACCACCTCCATATCTTTCCAGTAGCTATTACACGGCTCGCTGATAAAGAGTTCCAACACCAGCGTAAGAGTAAACCCCGTGAGCCATACATGGTCACGGGGTTTTAACGAGTTCGAAAACGACAAAGGCGTCGTCGTTGGGATTATATAGATCGGCTAATGCAGCGAGGACTTCTTGCTGCCTATGGCCTGGCCACAGGTGCGCCGCAGGCTCAGCGATAACCGCAGCGACCATGCTCTCATAGCGCCGAACGGCAACCACGGTTCGGTGAAGCCGCTGATTGAAGACGAGCCTGTCGCCGCATTTGATTTTCAAGAACACACCCTTGGCCGGGCGGATTTCCAAATCCTTGTCCCCGCGTTCAATGTCTGCGAGGAGCATGGACTTAACCCACATATGATGAGTCTTCATGACTTCCTCCTGCAATCTGGACAGACCCTAGCATGGTTGGAAATTGCTTCCAACGTTTCAGGGCCCAGGATAAAACGAAGCCACCAACGCGCATGCGCGCAGTCGGTGGCTCACTCGGGATTGAGGTGTACCTCGGCTTCGCCCTCGGCAGTGAGAATAGCAATAACGTTGTTCTCATCAGCGAGAGGTAATATTGTTCTCGTTACCGAAAGTGCGTATTGAATTGCAACTGAGTCGTCGAGGGTGCCGAGACGCCGCTTAACGTCACGCAATGCCGCTTCAGCCGCGTCGTTGATTTGAAAAACCATGCGCTTCGCCATTTAGTGCCTCCAGAGCTCGGGTCTGGACAGAAAGTAGCACATGTCGCAGAAAGCTCACAATACGGCCCGGAGCCGGGCTTGGTATACTCACCTTTACGTATGTTCCAGACACTCCTAAGCCACTTGCCGCAACGTATGTTCGCGCCGTATCGCGGGCACTTTTGGGTATGGCATGTCGCTGCGGCAGGCATTACGGCCGTGCTCGTATTAACGGGCTTTGATTGGTGGTTCTTCCAAAAGACCCGCATTGATGCCTTGTATCCGCTCATCATGCTTGCGGGCGTCGGTGGGTTCTTTGTACCGATACTTTTACCCGTCGGCCTATATATATGGGGCCAAAGACAAAAGGACGTAACTGCCTTACGCGCAGCAGTGGCCACGACACAGGCCGCAGTGGTTGCGTGGATTATCATCGCCGTTTACAAAACATTCACCGGAAGGATACAGCCCGAGTTCTTAACGACGTTTGAGACGAGCGACCATAGCCGCAATTTCCAGTTCGGCTTCTTCGAGCACGGCATCTTCTGGGGATGGCCTTCCCACCACACCGCCGTGGCAGTTGCAGGGGCTACGGTGCTCTACCTCGCGTACCGTCGTCCAGCAACACGCTTTGTCACACTGGCATGGGCTCTGATCGTGGCCGCAGGAGCTTCGGTCGGGTTCCACTGGCTCTCCGACGTCGTTGCCGGGGCAATTGTTGGGGCGGTGGTAGGGATTAGCATTTGGCGCGCGACTGCAGCAACCCAGGAAGAACTTTTGAAGTAGAGCGGGGTTAGACGGGACTGTAGGTAGCCCGACTGTTCTGGCATTGTGCCCAAGCCAGTAATAAATTCGAAAATCTACTTCAGGCATCTAGGGAGGCGCTATACTACCGACATGTGGTTCTCAAAAAAACCTGCAGGGGAGTCGGTTGCCCTCATCGACATTAGTGCCTCGTGCATCGGTGTTGCGCTCGCGCGCATAGAGGTGGGTAAGGCGCCCGTGCTTTGCTATACGCTCCGCGAATCGCTCGACCACGTCGACACTATAAGCCCGACGACAGCGATGCTGAAGCTCCTGAACGATGTGGGCGACCGCCTCGTGCTCGAAGGCGCACCGCAACTGCGCACCGCCACAGGGAGCGGGAGCGTCGATCGCGTTATCGTGAACATGGGGAGCCCGTGGCAGGAAACCCACATCGAAACGAAGTCCATTCAAAAAGACGCTCCCTTTACCGTCTCCAAAAGCCTCATCAGCGAGGCGCTTACGCGGGACGCCGAGCCTCCCGAAGGCTTCACCCTTACGGAAACCGTCATCGCGACGAGCCTTAATGGGTACGCCGTTAAGGAAGCACTCGGGAAGCGCGCAAACCGCGCCGAACTCACCGTCCTTGCTTCGACGATGGAAGACAGCGTCCGGGAGGACGTGACGGCGCTCTTCAGGAAGCTGTTCCATACGTCGGACATTTCCTTCACCGCCTTTGCCTACCCGTTCTTCGCCGTCCTGCGCGACCTCTACCCGCATGAAAAGGAATTCCTCGTCCTCTCAGTCTCAAGCGAGGCGACGGACGTCGCGTCCATCAAGCGCGGGCACGTCGTAGACGTGGGCTCGCTCCCGCATGGCACGAACCCGCTCCTCAAGGCCATCCGCCATGCAGGCGACCTCGCCCAAGATGCACCCGACGTCCCTGAGAGCACGACGGGGCAGCCTTCTATTAGCCGCGAACGGAACGCCCGCTTCGGCATCGAGGCTGAAAAGGCAGAGAAGGAGTGGGTCGAGGCGCTCGCCGGATTCCTGCGCGCCTTTGCGATGCGCCATGCGCTCCCGCGCACGGTCTTCCTCATCGCCGGAGACGAAACCCGCGGGTTCCTTAAGAGCGCGCTCGACGCACCGTCCCTCCACACGCTCTGGCTGTCGGACGAGCCCGTATCGGTCATTCCGGTAATGGCCTCCCAATTCTCTTCCCGGATCACGTTCCAAGGGCTCGCCGAGGGTGACACGATGCTCTCGCTCCTCGCGCTCTATGCAACGCAGGGTGCCCGCTAACACCACTATCCCAGCCGTGCGATAGCGAAGGGTAGGCAGGGGGTATACTGAACACATATTAGGGGAGTTAATCCTGGGTTATTTCATATATGAACAAGACGATTACGGACATCATTCCGCCTTCGCGCCGCCGCGCCATGGAGCTCGAGGGGAGGGCTCCCGCGGGTGGCTTCAGCGCCCCTCCGCCGCCACCGCCTCAACCGCTTTCTGACGAACCGCGCCGCCCCCGCGGCGGGAAGCGCTTCCCATTTGGCACGGGCGTCATCGTGCTCCTTATCGTGCTCGCCACGGTAGGTGCCATGTACTACTTCTCCGGCGCCGAAGTTAAGGTCACGCCGACCGCCAACAGCGCCTTCGTTACCGGCGACTTCACGGCCACGGCAAGCAACGGCGACCTCCCGTTTGAGATAGTGACCGTCGAGAAGACGGCGGGTACGCCCGTTGCAGCCGAGTCAACAGAAACGGCAAACGATCCGGCGTCAGGGAAGATAACGATCTCAAACGCCCAGGCATCGCCCCAGACCCTCATTAAGAACACGCGCTTTGAGAGCCCGAACGGCCTCATCTACCGCATCCAGGACTCGATAAGCGTGCCGGCCGGCTCGGCTTCCTCTCCGGGCACGCTTGAGGTCACGGTATATGCGGACGCTGGCGGCGATACGTATAACATAGGTCCTTCAACCTTTACCGTTCCCGGCCTGCGCGGCACCCCTGCCTATGACCTCGTTACCGCAAAGTCAGCGGGCCCTATGACGGGCGGCTTCTCCGGCACCCGCGCAAGCGTCTCCCAGGGCACGCGCGAGGCGCAGGACACGAAGAACCGCGCGGCGCTCGAGACGAGCCTCCGCGAGGGCATGCAGGCAGAAGTGCCTGAGAATTACGTACTCGTCCCCGGTGCCTCGTTCGTGAGCTACACCCCGGTGCCTGATACGGCCGGCCGCGACAACACCGTGACGGTAACGACGAAGGGCACGATGACGGCCGTCGTCTTCCCCCAGAACGCGCTCGCCAAGGCCATCGCCTATAAGGTAGTCGGCTCATACGCCGGACAGCCAATCTCACTTCCGGACCCAAGCGGACTTACCCTAAAGCCGGCCGTCGAAGGAGCCCCGGTAGGCGCAGAAACCTACTCCTTCTCGCTTTCAGGAAATACGACGCTCGTCTGGGACATCGACCCTGAGCGCATCGCCGGAGCCGTAGCAGGGAAGACGCGCGACGCCGCAACAAACATCCTCTCGAGCTTCCCAGAGGTAGCGAGCGCCACGCTCGTGCTCCGACCGTTCTGGTCGAACTCGTTCCCGAGCGACCCCGGTGATATCGAAGTCAGCACTGCACAACCAGCCTCATAACCTCACCTATGAAGAAATTCCTTATCCTCGCAGCATTCCTCTTCCTCATTGCCGTACCTGCCCAGGCCGCAACGACCGATTACGCAAAGGACATTGCGAAGCTGAAGTCCCAGATAGCTTCCCTCACGGCGAAGCTCGCCGACCTCGAAGCTAAGGCCACACAGAAACCGTCTCCGTCTAAAGAGGGCACGCTTAGCATTAGTGGCATCGAGGTGCGCAACACAATCTTCAAGGCAGAAGGCTATGGCGGCTTCGAGATTGAGTTCATCGCGACCGCTTCAGGTGCTGATATCTACATCCCGATGACGACGACTGACTCGACGCGTGGCGAGACTGGCGTGTCCTATACCCTCAAGGGTGACGACTTCAGCGGCCTACAGCTCTCCAAAGTATCCTGCTCAACGAAGGCCAAGGGGTACTGCAAGATCAAGAACGGGAAGTCGTCCCCCATTACGGCAACAGTATGGCTTACCCCTAAGGAGTCGGGTAACTACGCTGTCCAGTTCACGACGCTCGGGTATAAGGTAGGGAACACGAAGGAGGACCTCACGACCCTTAAGCTCAATAAAAAGACCGAGACGCTCTACCTCTGGTAATAGATATATAGAGGGACTAAATGAGAAAGGGCGCCGCGATACTCGCGGCGCCCTTTTGATTATCGCGCGGGCCAGAGCTCGCGCATCCGCCGCAGGCAGTTCTGCAGGAGGATGACGCCAACCCCCATGAGGAGGTAGGCGTCGGCCAGCATGCTGTTGTAACCCCTGTTGCCCGGCCGATATTCGCTGGCTACCCAAATAAACTGGAGCAGCCCGAAAATCAATAATGTCGCCGCGAGCAGGATAGTCACCACGATGCACAGTGCCTGCAGCTCTTTCTTAAAGGACGTACCGCGATCCATCATCATTACTCCCTGATTAAGGACTCGTGGATAAGATAATGCATCGTATATTTGGATTAATCAATAAAAGTCTACTTTTGAGCTTTGCGCTACACAAGTATCCACCGAAGTAGTATTTGACGGTAAATAGCCTTCTTGTTACTATGGCTAAGCCACACATGGAGGAAGGAAAAGCGGAACCAACAACAGGCACTGTAGAAGAAGTGCTACCTAATTCGTTATTCCGTATCCGCATGCCCGAAGGTGAGCTTTTGCTCGCCTATCTCGCGGGGAAAATGCGCCTTCACCGTATCCGTGTACTCGTCGGGGACAAGGTAGAACTTGTCACTGACCCGTACGGGGGACGGGCTCGCATCGTGAGGCGCCTTTAAGAACATGAAAGTACGCGCATCCATCAAAGTCCAGCAGCCTGGAGATATCATCGTCCGCCGTCGCGGGCGCCTCTACCGTATCAACAAGCGGAACCCGCGCCGTAAGGCTCGCCAGGGCTAGTTTTATTTAATACGTTTTTATTTACCGTAATAGTCATTAACCATGCGTATCGCCGGAGTAACCCTTCCCGACAACAAGCAGCTTGCATACTCGCTGCCGCTTATCTTTGGCATTGGCCCGACCCGCGCCCTTGAGATCCTCAAGGAGGCGAAGGTTGAACCTACCAAGAAGGGAAGCGAGCTTTCCGCCGACGAGGAGCAGACGATACGCACCCTCGCCGAGGGCTTCACGATTGAAGGTGAGCTCCGCCGCGAAGTCTCCCAGAACATCAAGCGCCTGAAGGACATCCGTTCCGCCCGGGGCGTCCGCCATGAGCGCCGCCTGCCCGTCCGTGCCCAGCGCACGAAGACGAACTCACGTACCGTCCGCGGGAACACCCGTAAGACCATGGGTTCTGGACGCCGCACGCTCGAAAAGACCTAATCCGTACTGCACTAAATCACCATGGGTAAGAAACGAATCATCAAGAAGTCAGGCAAGGGACTCGACCAGGGCCGCAAGGACCGGGCGCTCTCAAAGGCCGTTAAGAAGCGCCTTGAGCGCGGCGTGCTCCACGTCGAGGCAACCTTCAACAACACGAAGGCTGTGCTTACGGACGAGAAGGGCAATGCCATCATCTCCTCGTCTGCAGGCGCGCTTGGCTTCTCAGGCGCCCGCAAGTCGACGCCGTATGCAGCGGCTAAGGTCGGCGAGCTCCTCGGCGAACGCGCGATGGTTATCGGCCTCAAGGAGGCATCGGTCATCATCCGCGGCGTCGGTGCCGGACGCGAGTCCGCACTCCGCGCATTTGCCGGAAAGGGTATCGCCATCCGCGCTATTAAGGACGCGACGCCGGTGCCGCACAACGGCCCGCGCCCGCCGAAGCCTCGTCGCGTATAGTTATCAGTCATCATCAGTATGAAAGTCGGACCAAAATATAAGATCGCCAAGCGCCTTGGAGCCTCGGTATTCGAAAAGACCCAGACGCAGAAATTTGCCGTCGCCAGCGAGCGCCGTGCGAAGACCCGTGGACGTGGACGCGGTCCGACCGAGTACGGACGCCAGCTCCTCGAGAAGCAGAAGGTGCGCATCACGTACGGCCTCACCGAGCGCAAGTTCAGTGAGTACGTCCGTGAAGCGATGCGTTCCCACGGCCGCGAGGTAACTCCAGCCGAGACGCTCCACCGCCTCATCGAGACCCGTCTTGATAACGTCGCGTACCGCCTCGGCCTCGCGCCTACGCGCCGCGCCGCGCGCCAGATGGCGTCACACGGACACATCACCGTGAACGGCCGCAAGACCACCGTGCCTTCCCGCACGATTAAGGTCGGCGACGTCATCGCTATCCGCGAGGGAAGCCGTACACGCGCCCTCTTCGATAACTTCACGGAACGGTTCGCCGAGCGGTCGCTTGCCTCATGGCTCACCTGGGACCCTAAGACTATGGCGGGCGGCATCACCATGATGCCGACTACCGAGTCTGCGGACCCGGCGGGCGATTTGAGCGCCGTGCTGTCGTTCTACAGCCGTTAGGTTGTAGTGTGCTGTTTGAGTATTTATTCACTGGTTAACTTAGATTGAGTCATGGAATACCAAGTCACCCTCCCCGGAAAGCCCCGCGTTGTTCGCGAAGAAGGCCTCCAGGGCATTTACGAAATTGATTCGCTGTATCCGGGTTACGGGCATACGCTCGGCAACTCGCTCCGCCGCATTATCCTTTCATCCCTTTCGGGAGCAGCCGTTACCTCGGTTAAGATCGAGGACGTGCCGCACGAGTTCGCCACCATCGAGGGCGTCCGCGAATCCGTCATGGAGATCCTCCTCAACCTGAAGCGCGTACACTTCGTGCTGCACGGTGATGAGCCGCAGACCGTTCGCCTTTCGGTGAAGGGACCGAAGACCGTTACCGCCGGAGACTTCACGCTTCCGACCCAGGTCGAGATAGCCAACCCCGACCAGTACATCACCGACATCGCCGGCAAGGTACCCTTTGAGCTCGAGGCGACGATTGAACGCGGCCTCGGCTACGTGCCGCGCGAGGTCCTTACCCGCGAGAAGGTAGACATCGGCACCATCGCGCTTGATGCGACCTTCACCCCTATCCGCCGCGTGAACTACGAGGTAGAGAACATGCGCGTCGGTGACCGCACGGACTTCAACCGCCTGCGCATCCTCATCGAGACGAACGGCACCGTTGGTCCCCGTGAGGCGCTTGAGCGCTCCATCGAGATCATGATCCACCAACTGAAGGCCGTTATCGGCTTCCAGGAGGAGAGTGAGATGGACGGCTCCCCGAGCGAAGACAGTGCTGAAGCGAAGGATGCAGGCAAGACGAAGGTCGAAGAACTGGGCCTCGGCGCCCGCGTTACTTCGGCGCTTACCGATGCCGGCATCAAGACCGTCGCCGGCCTTACCCGCAAGACGCCGTCCGCGCTCCGCGAGCTCGACGGCATCGGCGATAAGGCAGTGACGGAGATTAGCGAGGCGCTTACCACCCTCGGGCTCTCGCTCAAGGGCGAGTAAATTCGACGGGAAACGACGAATGTGTTAAAAAGCTAGGACTACGTTATGCGACACCACAGTAAAGGACGTGCTTTCAATCGGCCATCAAACCAGCGCACCGCGCTGGTGCGGTCGCTTGCGCGCTCCCTCATCATCCATGAGCGGATCTCGACCACCGAGGCCAAGGCCAAGGAACTCCGCCCGTTCATCGAGAAAGTGATCTCGCATGGCCGTGCCGACACCGTCGCCAACCGCCGTCTCGTCGCCGCCCGCCTCGGGGGAGACGCGGCAGCCGTGAAGAAAGTCTTCGCGACGCTCAGCCCGCGCTACGCTAACCGCCCCGGCGGCTACGTACGCATCGTGAAGCGCGCACCGAATGCGACGAACGCCCGCGACAACGCGTATATCGCCTTCGTCTAATATGTCCGCCATGCCAACCACACCAAAGAAAATCCGCCTCACCATCGCGCAGAAAGTCTCGAAGCAGCGCACCCTCCAGGGCGTTGAGACCATCCGCTACACAGTAGACGCGAAGGGTCGCGCACTCGGACGCGTCGCAAGCGAGGCTGCAAGCGCGCTCCTCGGCAAGAAGTCCGCGCACTACGTGAAGAACTTCGTCCTCCCGGTCGAAGTCGAGATCACGAACGCGTCGAAGCTCGTTATCGGCGAGAAGAAGATGCTCCAGAAGGAGTACACCCGCTACACGGGCTACCCGGGCGGCCTCCGCATCCAGACCCTCGCCATGCTTAAGGAGAAGAAGGGTATCGAGGAAGTTATCCGCAAGGCCGTGGACGGGATGATCCCGCGCAACTCGCTCCGCAAGGAACGCATGAAGCGCCTCACGATTTCCCTCTAGTCATTTAATTATTTACGTTATGCCTGAACAGACCTACACCCTGGCCGTCGGCCGCCGCAAGACCGCAACCGCGCGGGTTAAGCTCACGCCGGCCGCGAAGACGAGCGTTACGGTGAACGGTAAGTCCGGCGAGGAGTACTTCAACACGAAGGAACGCCGCGCCATCCCGCTTGACCCGATTAACCTCGAGGACGTCGATGGCACCTACACCATTGAGGCCAAGGTGAACGGTGGCGGCATTAATGCCCAGGCAGAAGCCGTGCGCATGGGAGTCGCCCGCGCGCTCACGCTCGCCAAGGAAAGCCTCCGGTCGCCACTCAAGGCTGCCGGGTTCCTTAAGCGCGACCCACGCGCCGTAGAGCGCAAGAAACCGGGACTCCGGAAGGCGCGCAAGCGCCCGCAGTGGTCGAAGCGCTAGCCGCTTCCAAAAAAGCCTCCGCACGGGGGCTTTTTTGTTATCAGGCAGGAAGCACTTGGCAAGAACGTACGAAGCGCTACCATGGGGGCTATGCACGCAAACCCTATTTCCGCCGGCATCGTTAATGCCCTCATCCCGGGCCTCGGGTACCTCCTCATACGCGAGCGGATGGTCTTCGGCACCCTTACGCTCATGGCCTCAGTCCTCTTCGGCATCGTCATCCTGACGGACCCGGCCCCGGCGCACCAGGAAATACTCCTTTCCGTCGGGACGGTTGGCCGGTACCTCGAAGGGCTCTCGTACTTCATCGCCGGACTCGCCTTCGGGTATGACGCCTATGACCTCGTTCGCCGGAAGCACGCGGCGGCACTGCTGGTACAGACTGCCTAGACATGAAGAAACAAGTACAAGCGTTCCTCCTCATCCTTTTCACGGTCTTCTTTTGGTTCTGGATTGGAAGTGTCTTTTACCAGGTCTTTTGTCTTCTTTTTGCGCAGGAATATTTTAGTACGCTGCTTCTCCTCATCTCACTCGCGCTGTCGGCCACATATTTCGTAATACTCAAAACTTCCCCGACGATACGACGGGCGACAGCGACATACGCCGACCCCGGCCCCTTGATGTAGGACATTATGAAAGGATTCGTCACCGACATCGAGAAGGATACGCTTGAGAACAACGACTTCCGTCGCGTGCTCTATACGTCCGCATACATGCAGCTGGTTGTCATGTGCATACCCGAAGGAAGCGAAATCGGAAGCGAAGTACACGGGCAAGACCAGTTCATCCGCATCGAGGCAGGGAACGGTAAGGCCGTACTCGACGGCACGGAACACGCCCTAACGGCCGGCTCCGTCGTCGTCATTCCCGCGAGCACCGAACACAACATCGTGAATACGGGCAGCGGTGCCCTCAAGCTCTACACCCTCTATGCGCCACCGCACCACAAGGACGGCACCGTGCACGCGACCAAGGAAAAGGCCGAACAGGATGACGAGGAGTTCCTGGGAGATACGACAGAGTAGGGTACGGGTGGCTACCGGGTTTTGACTAGCCACCTCCTTTCAGGCATATTCTTACTATATGGACGAGGATGAGGTAACTTTTGAAACCGAGCGCGTCGCTGACGGCGCAAGCGAGGAAGACGTCGAGGCAATGGAATCCCGCGCAGGCGCGAAGGCCGATAAGCTGAAGCGCGAGCTTGAGGCCGTTAAGCGCGAGAAGCAGGAATACCTCGACGGCTGGCAGCGCGCCAAGGCCGACTACGTGAATGCACTCAAGCGCTTCGAGGAGGAGCGGGCGGCCGCACGCTCCCAGGGCGCCCTCAAGGCCGCACAGGCCTTCCTGCCGGCCCTGGACTCCCTGGCGCGCGCTGAGGCCGCAGGCGGCATTCCTGAGGGCATGCAGGGCATCGTAAAGCAGCTCCATGACGCCGTTGGGGCGCTCGGCCTTGAGCGCTTCGGGGAAGTGGGCGAGCCGTTCGACCCGGGGCACCATGAGGCCTTGGGCCAGGACTTTGGCACCTCAAAGGAAGACGACGACACCGTCTCCGCCGTGCTCGAAGCCGGGTGGAGGACAGCAGCCGGCGTCGTCCGTCCTGCGAAGGTCCGGGTGTACCACGTCGAGAATTAACGGCGCGGGCGGAGGGCTTGAAACCCCCTTTCATGAAGCGTAAAATAGGAGTATCTCGGGCGTATTTTTAAAAGTGTAAATGTAATACAGACCACATGGCAAAGATTCTTGGTATTGACTTGGGTACGACAAACTCCGCCATGGCTATCATGGAGGGAGGTGAGCCGCGCGTACTCGAAAACAGCGAGGGCGCACGCACGACGCCGTCGGTAGTGGCAATCGCAAAGAACGGCGAGCGGCTTGTCGGTACGCTTGCAAAGCGCCAGGCAGTCACGAACCCAAAGAACACGATTTACGGCATCAAGCGCTTCATGGGCCACCGTATGGAGGACGAGGTCGTTGCGCGCGACAAGGACGTCGTGCCCTACGCAATTAAGGGAGGCCCTGACGGCGGCGTACAGGTTACGCTGTCCGACAAGGACTACCGCCCTGAAGAGATTTCAGCGATGATCCTCTCCAAACTGAAGGCGGATGCCGAGGCAAAGCTCGGGGAGAAGATCACCGAGGCCGTCATCACCGTCCCTGCATACTTCGACGACGCACAGCGCGCTGCGACGAAGGCCGCAGGTGAGGTCGCCGGGCTCGACGTGAAGCGCATCATCAACGAGCCTACGGCTGCGGCCCTCGCCTACGGGTTTAATAAGAAGAAGGACGAGAAGATCGTGGTCTATGACTTCGGGGGAGGCACCTTCGACGTGTCCGTACTTGAGGTCGGCGACGATGTCATCGAGGTGAAGTCGACCGACGGTGACTCGCACATGGGTGGCCGCGATATCGACACGAAGGTCGTGCGGTACATCGCCGACGAGTATAAGAAGGAAAGCGGCATCGATGTCTCGAAAGACCCGCTTGCTCTCCAGCGCCTTGATGAGGCGGCAGAAAAGGCGAAGCACGAGCTCTCGTCAGCTTCCGAGACCGAGATCAACATCCCGTTCATTACCTCAACCGACGCCGGCCCCCAGCACCTCCTCCTCAGGCTCACGCGCTCGACGCTCGAGCAGCTCGCCGAGGAATACGTCACGCGCTCGATCGACATCGTGAAGCGCGCGCTTGATGCGGCAGGCATGAAGGCGGGGGACATAAACGAGATCATCATGGTCGGCGGACAGACCCGCATGCCGCTCATCCAGGAAGAGGTGAAGAAGCTCTTCGGGAAGGAGCTCCACATGGGCGTGAACCCAGACGAGGTCGTCGCCATCGGTGCGGCTATCCAGGCCGGTATCCTCCAGGGCGACGTGAAGGACATCCTGCTTGTGGACGTCATCCCGCTCTCCCTCTCTATCGAGACCATGGGCGGCGTCGCTACCAAGCTCATCGAGCGCAACTCGGCGATTCCGACGTCGAAGTCACAGACGTTCTCGACGGCCGCGGATAACCAGACGAGCGTCGAGATCCACGTCGTACAGGGCGAGCGCGCAATGGCCAACGACAACAAGGACCTCGGCAAGTTCATGCTCGACGGCATCCCTCCCGCACCGCGCGGCATGCCGCAGGTCGAGGTCACCTTCGACGTTGACAGCAACGGTATCCTCACCGTGAAGGCGCTCGAGAAGACCACCGGCAAGGAGCAGTCCATCCGCATCGAAGGCTCGACCGGCCTCTCGAAGGAAGACATTGAGAAGATGAAGGCCGACGCCGAGACGCACGCAGGCGAGGACGCAAAGCGGAAGGAGCTTATCGAAGCGAAGAATCTCGCCGAGCAAATGGCCTATACCGCCGAGAAGGCCGTAAAGGATGCCGGCGACAAGGCCCCTGCCGAGGTCGTTACGGAAGTGAATGAGAAGGTTGCCGCACTCAAGCAGGCGCGCGAGGGCGACGACATTGAAGCCATCAAGGCAGCTTCCGATGCGCTTTCGGCCAGCATGTCGAAAATCGGCGAGGCCATGATGAAAAACGAGAAGGAAAGCGGAGGAGCCGCAGCCCCTGAGGGCGCAGACGCAGCCCCGAACTCCGAGGCTGGCACCACTGACGCCGAATTCACGGAGAAGCCAAAAGAGGGGGAGTAGGCACAACGTCCGGGAACGTAAGTACTCAAGCCCTACAGGAGCAATCCTGTAGGGCTTGACCTTTTGTCTTAGTATGTGAATATATACCGGAATTGTTCGCGTTGTTCTTCTCATTCAACAAAGGCCTAAGGAGGGCCAAATAACATGATCAGGAAGATTGTCGGTCTGATGGCATTCACCACTGCTCTCGCTGGCTGCGGCAACGCCGACACCAAGTCGGCGGCGCAGGAGACGCCGTATTCGCCCGCAGGCCTGAACAAGGTCGTCAGCCTCTTCGAGCCCTACTGCCTCAGCGAACCGTACGGCGGCCTGATCTCCGCGTCGGGCGACCCGAGCAGCGAGCGCCTGTGCGAAGGGGTGCCGTTCATCATCTACCAGCTTCACAACGGGAAGAAGATCGTCGGCCGGGTTTTCAGCCTCGATCGCGCTACCGGCGCCCTCCGCGTCAGCTGGAGCGACGAGGAAGCGTCCGAGGAATTCTACCCGAGCTCGTCTCGGGCAGTTCCGGGAAAGCTGGTCTTCATCTTCAACGGCTATCCGCGGTACGACAAGACTTCTGCGGATAAGTACGACGCGCTGCTGGCCCAGTACAACGCGCTGCTGGCCCAGTACAACGATCAGTCGGCGATGACGCTCACGAGCTGAGCAGAGCCATTCGCTCAAAGAGGGCGGCACGGACACCACATCCGTTGCCGCCCTTTCTTTTTATATGCCGAATTCTGGGGGCTTGACTTTTATTTTATATACCGTAAACTCCTAACGGATTGCCACGTACCTGTGGCGTCGTATTCAGGGAGACTCATTGTGACCAATAGGAATTGGATGATCGTAGGCCTCATCATCGTTCTGCTCATCGGCGGCGTGCTCGTCGCCAATACCTTTAATTGGCTCGGCAGCTCCGACGCCGACAACGCTGTCGCGGCGACGGAAGCCGCCGCCGCGGAGGAAGCGGCACCGGTGAAAGCCCAGCCCGAACCTACGGCTGCGGCCGCGCCTGCGCCGCCGCCTGCGCCGGTGAAGCCGATGCCGGCAGCCACGCCCGACACCGACACCGACGTTGCCGTCATCGTCAACTTCCTCAAGGCCAACAAGCCGGACCACAACGGCGGCGACATCACGCGCGTCGTGAAGGGCGCGAGCGGCAAGCTCTATGAGCTCACCTACACCGGTGACCAGCTGGAGCCGAACGACCGGGCGCTCAGCGTCACGGACATGCCGAAGGCTGTCGAGGCGCTCGACCCCACCTCGGACGTGAACAAGACGTCCGGCACGATGTGGGACATCGGGCTCGACGGCGACGTCGACCAGGCCATCGGCGGCTCGCGCTATGCGCCGGTGCCGTTCCGGCTCCGTTTCGCCTACCAGGATTATCCTGGTGACGAGAACGACGTCGGCGTCGATCACTACCCGGCCTGGGCGCGGCAGTACCGCGAAGCGCTGAAGGACATCCGCGCGGCAATCACCGCGCCTCCGGTCCCGAAGGCGAAGTAAGGCCCTCCTTATGGAGGAACGAGGGCGGCAGCGGACACCACATCCGCAGCCGCCCTCTTTTTTATACCTATGGCCCGCAACTTCCTCTTTTTTTGCATACGAAAACCAGAACGCGTAGAATGAGGGTATTCATGGCTAAGAACTACTACGACATACTCGGCGTCGATAAGAAGGCGAGCAAGGACGACGTAAAAAAGGCGTTCCGTAAGCTCGCACAGCAACACCACCCAGACAAGGGCGGCGACGAGGCGACGTTCAAGGAGATAACGGAGGCATACAGCATCCTCTCGGACGAGAAGAAGCGTCGCGAATACGACACGTACGGCCAGGCATTCCAAGGCGGGGGAGCAGGAGCTGGCGGGAACCCCTTCGGCGGCTTCGACTTCTCGGGCTTCGGCCAGCAGGGCGGTGTAGACTTCGACTTCTCCGACCTTTTCGGCGGGGGCTTCGGCGACCTCTTCGGCGGACGGAGCAAGGCGCGCCGCGGCCGGGATATCTCAATAGACATCGAGGTGCCGTTCAAGGAAAGCGTGCAGGGCGGCAAGCGCCAGGTACTCATCACCAAGGTGGGCAAGTGCGATACCTGCACCGGCTCGGGCGCAAAGCCGGGTACCGAGCTTGAAACCTGCAAGACGTGTAACGGGGCAGGGCGCGTGCACGAGACGCGCGACTCCATCCTGGGCGCATTCTCGAGCGTACGCTCCTGCCCGACGTGCGAAGGGAGCGGGAAGGTACCCAAGGACGCCTGCAAGAATTGCGGCGGACGCGGCGTCGTACGGAAGGAAGAGGAAATAAACGTCAGCATCCCTGCGGGCATCGACGGCGGCGAGATGATTCGCATGCCTGGACTCGGCGAAGCCATTAAGGGCGGGGTGTCGGGCGACCTCTACGTAAAGGTGCACGTAAAGCCGCACCCCGTATATAAGAAGCAGGGACTTAACCTAGTTATGGAAATGCCGGTAAAGCTCACCGACGCGCTCCTTGGCTCAACCGTCACGATAACGACCATCGACGACAAGCAGCTCGAGGTGAAAGTGCCCCCCATGACGGCGCCCGAGCAAACGCTCCGCATCCGTAACCGTGGCGTAGATATCGACGGGCGGGCGGGCGACCTCCTCATCCACCTCACCGCGGCCTTCCCGAAGAAGCTCTCGGGGAAAGCCAGGAAGCTCGTCGAAGAGCTCCGCGCAGAGAGCCTGTAGAGCACCAGAAGGGCTGTTCGCCTCCCTCTATTCTCAGCTAAGCGTTTCTGCCCCATACTACTCCCATGGACTTCGTCACCAGCATCAGCGACTTCGCCACCTCAGGCGTCGAGAGCGCGTGGCTCCTCATCGGCAACTTCCTCGTGCTGGGGATCCTAACGGTCATCATGATCGGCTTTTCCTATAAGTCAGGGCGGGGCGGCATCATCTCGCTTATCATCGCCTTCTATGCGGGCTATGCACTCTACATGGTGTTCCCGTACACGGACGACATCCTCGACGCGGGCGGCTCAACGATCGTGAAGGCCGTCATCAGCATTGCCCTCTACGCGGCAGCAACCTTCGTGCCGTTCCATTTCATCCAGCGGCTCACGAGCGGAGGATTCGGCGTCCTTTCCTTTGTCCCACGCTTTGTACTGTCCTTCCTTGCGGCGACCTTTCTCCTTACGCTTGCGTACCATGTCTTCCATATCAGCAATATCTATACGTTCCCTAACCCCATTAACTCCCTGTTTGCGCCGAACGAGTACTTCTTCTGGTGGTTCGTGGCGCCGCTTGTCGGCCTCCTCTTCCTGGTTAAATAATTTGCAAAAGTCTGAAATAGTGATTTAATGCGGCCAGAACCGCAAGGAGAACAGCCGTGTTTACACCCATACCGGTGGCGGAGTTCCTGGGCAGGACGGGTCTCGACACCGAGGCCGACCTTTTCTACCCACGGGATTCCGTCACGCAGGTGGTCTCCTTGCGCCAGCTGGAGATCATTGACTGCGTTCAGCTCATGCACCACCAATACCTGAGGAGGCTTCTCGAAAGTGTCGTGTGCAAGGACGGTAAGACCCATCCGTACACGGGAAAGTGGATTGGCACCATGAACCTTTCGGCACGGTCCGCGAGGGTCGGCCAACGGTTCATTGAACGGGGCAAATATACCGCCTTGGTCGAACGCTTCCAGCAGATCCTCGAAGGGTTTGCGACACCGAGCGGGCCAACCGGCCTCGGTGCCTTCATCGCCTTCGGGAGGATGCAGGACGGTACCCGGGTGGTGGCCCACTACCTTCCGCCTATCATTGAGATCGGCCGGGATAACGGGTCCGCACTCCTCGACGGGATCCACCGGAACTATCCACTGGTCGGTGCCGGACTCGCCATGCCGATGCTGACTATCCGCGACGTCGAGGCGCCGCTCCCGTTTGACTTACGGGACTGGGACGAGGTCGAGGCAGTGGACGTTAAGCCGCCGGTGGAAGAACGTTTCTTCAACCTGCGGCCCGAGATGTTCCGCGACCTCAAATACGTCGGCATCGACGGATAAGAGAGGGGCCACGACCAACCGGTCGCGGGCCCCTTTATGTTACGCACGGAGCAGTTGGCGCTCATAGGCTTCGTGCCAGGCTTCGGACGACGCACGCATAAGCGCGTAGTACTCCGTCCGGTCTTCAAAGCGGGCGGGACGTGACCCGACCCGCAGAAGCACGAGCGCGCCGAGTATCCGCGAGACCCTTCCGCAGCCGTCGGCAAGCGGATGGACGTGGTAGTTGAAGTCCCGTTCGATTTCCGCAGCCATAAATATGGCCTCAGCTATCGACCAGTCGTGTACCAGGCTTGTCGCGTGCTTCACGCAGAAGGCACCAAATGCCGCGGGCACGTCTTCAGGCGCGACGGGTCCCGAATACTTCGTGTGCCACGTTCGCAATAGCGGGCGGTCTGCAGGCACGAGCCCTTCGTTCAGTTGGGCCGCAAGGGTCTCAATGAACGCGCAGAGTTCGCGTGCACCGCGTACGCTGTCCCGGGAATGCCAGGCGAAGTCGACAGCCCGCCGAATGTTCGCTGCGGCCTGCGCCCTAAGCGCAGGACCGCTTTCGATACTCAGCCCGGGCTTGTCATGCGATAGCGACGGGTCGTTGACCCCGTTTGCCGTCCGTGAGAGCGCCTCTACCGAGGCGCCGGCGTAATGAATCCAGTCCTCATACGTCATGGCGGTTCTCCTTGTCCATTCGCATTAAACTACAACTTGTCGAAAGGGACAAGGTGCGCGATAGTGGAGGCATGACTCCCGAGGAGCGACTGGCGCGGATGGACGAGCTCGCCTCCCGACTGCACAAAGGACAGGCCCGACAGGACGGCACGCCGGCCCTAGTCCATGCAAGACGCGTGCAGACGATACTCTCGTCCGCGCTCACGCAATCCGGCGAATGCCGCGATCCTGATGCGCTCTCCGCCCTCCTGTGCGGTGCCATAGGCCATGATTTGCTCGAAGACACCGCCGCCGCCAAGGAAGAGATAGCCGAGGCATCCGGGCACGCGGCGCTCTCATATATTGAGAGCCTGACCAATACGTTTGGGGACGACCATCCGGATGCCTATACGCGCCAGGTGAGTGAAAACGGGGAAGAAGTCCGTCTCATTAAGCTCTCCGACCTTATTGATAACCTGTCCCAGGCAAGCATATCGATAGGGAGCCTCGGGACCGAGTGGATGCAAAGCTACTTCCTACCCATAGTAGACCCGATGATTTCAGGCATCGAGGGCACGTCATTTGAAGCGTATGCCAAAACGGGAACGACCCTTCTCAGTACTGTACGCATAATGCGAAGCCATCTCAGCCGGTCAATAGAAGCGTACGGCCAAGAGCCCTGGGGGGCGGCGCATTAGGCTCTTGCTATACTAGCGGCATGACCTTAGCAGAAGACCTGAAAGCGCGCGGCCTCGTCGAGAATTCCTCTGCGGATATCGATGCGATCCTCGGGAAGCATCGCACCGTCTACCTTGGCGTCGACCCTACAGCCGACTCGATGCACGCGGGCAACCTGCTCGTCGTACTCACGATGAAGCGCCTGGCTGACGCCGGACATACCGTCCAGCTTCTTGTCGGTGGCGGTACGGGAATGATCGGCGACCCGAAGGAGAAAGGGGAGCGGCCGCTTGCAGACGAGCGCACGGTCGCAAAGAATAAGCGGGCCATCAAGGCGCAGATGCAGGCGATCATCGGCCACCGCGTGAAAGTCGTCGACAACGCCGACTGGCTCCTCAAAGTAGGGCTCGTTGATTTCCTGCGCGATATTGGCAAGCACTTCACCGTGAACGAACTCGTGAAGCGCGACGTCATTCGCCGCCGCCTCGACAACGAGGACGACAGCATTTCCTACACGGAGTTCGCCTACTCGCTCCTCCAGGGCTACGACTATTTCATCCTGAACCAGAAGTACGGCACCGACCTTCAGATAGGAGGGAACGACCAGTGGACGAATCTTCTCTCAGGAGTCGAGCTCATCCGCCGTAAGGTCGGCAAGGAAGCATACGCGCTCACGACGCCCATCGTGACCGATGCGAGCGGAAAGAAGTTCGGTAAATCAGAAGGGAACGCGGTGTGGCTCGACCCACAGAAGACCTCGCCCTACGCCTTCTACCAGTTCTGGCTTAACCAGCCTGACACTGTCGTCGAGAATTACCTCAAGTACTACACCTTCCTCTCCGTGCTCGAAATCGGCATGCTCATGGAGCTCCATTCGCGGAACCCGGGGAAACGGGAGGCACAGAAGACGCTTGCGCGCACCGTGACCGAGATAGTCCACGGCAAGGATGCGGCTCACCGCTGCGTCGTCGTTTCGGAGTCACTCTTCGGCGACCGCGCGCTCGGCAGCCTATCCGCAAGCGAGCGCACTGCGCTCCTCGCCGAGGCCCCGTCGCTTCGCGCCATGCCTGGGACGCTCGTCGTCGACGCGCTCACGCTCTCGGGGCTTGCGACCTCCAAGGGTGATGCCCGCAGGCTCATCGACGCCAAGGGCGTGACCGTAAACGACGTCCCGGTAACGGGCGCAGATACGGTAATTGCCGGCGAAGACTTTGATAACGGCCTCGCGCTCCTGCGGCGCGGAAAGCAGATGCTCGTACTCGTGCAGGGTTAACGGAAGATGGTGCGGTATACGACGTAGCTCTCTATGGCAATAATGACGGAGGCAAGCACCTGGCCGACGACGTACCAGAGCCCGAAGTACTCGACGA
The DNA here is from genome assembly GCA_036399335.1 of Minisyncoccota bacterium. Taxonomy (GTDB): domain Bacteria; phylum Patescibacteriota; class Minisyncoccia; order Phycocordibacterales; family Phycocordibacteraceae; genus C7867-001. The sequence continues at coordinate 50,031 of DASWNF010000005.1, read as the reverse complement.
ATATATAAAGGAGGCCGACGTTAAGTGCGAGGTTCACGAGGTTAACGGTAAGGAAGGTGCCCGCCTGTCGCATGCGGTTCTTTTCGCGGTTCCTGAAAACCCAGAGGCGCTGGCAAAAGAAGTTAAAGGAAAGCGCAACCAAAAAAGCGATCCCTTCGGAGAGGAGGTACCAGACGCCGATACCCTCGGTCAGGAGGACAAGTATGGAAAGGTTAATGGCTGCCGCCGTGCTCCCGACGATGAGGAACCGGGCGATGCGCGCCATCCGCCCGAGCCGCAGCTCTATGATGCGCATGGCCATGCGTATACCGTGGCTTGCCTTCAATTTCTTGCCTTCAAGTGCGGTGCGGGGGGCGTAGGATACGGGGACTTCAGTGAACGGCTCGCGCGCAAGCACACGCGTGAGCTCTATGGCATCGAAGACGAAGTCGTCCGAAGGCTGCACGACAAGCTCCGGCACGAGGGCGTGCGGGAATAACTTCAGGCAGACGGTGATATCGGAGAGCCGGGTCCCGAAAGCCACGTTGAAGAGGCCGTTCATGAGGCGTCCACCCCAGTAGTAGCGGAAGCGTCCGGGGGCGTTGTTGTCCTTTAGGTCGCGCACGCCGAAGACGACGCGCGCAGGCCCTTCGATGACGGGAGCAAGAAGCCTCGGGATGTCGTTCGGGTCGTACTCCGGGTCAGCATCGAGGATTACGAGGTAGTCGCCCGTGGCCGCCCCAAAGCCAGACTTAAGCGCCGCACCCTTTCCGCCATTCAGTTCGCGCTCGACGTGCACGAGGTCGGGGTGGGCGTTGAGGGCAACAGCAACGGCGTCCTTCGTCTCTTGGTCGCTGCCGTCATCAACAACGACTACCTCAAGGCTCCAGCCGGGAGGCAGGGTAACGGCATACGTACGCACAAGGACCTCCTTGAGGTGCGCGGACTCGTTATAGCAGGGAATGATTACCGAGAGCTTCATGAGGTAGCGACGTACAGCCAGATGATGTTAGCAGCAAGGGACACACCTAGCCCCGCATACTGTAGTCCGCGCGGGAGGCGGGAAAGGCCGAGTACGGCAAGGAGCAGGAACGCCGGCGCCATCACGTAGAACAGGCGGCTTGATACGTAGCCCCAGGCAAAGCATGCCATGGTTGCGGGAATGACAGAAAACAGGAATGCCCGCGAAGGCTGGGGTAATGAAGCAAAGCGGTGAAGCCCAAGCGGTACGAAAAGCCAGGCAACGCCAAGCAGCGCCGCCGTGCTCTTAACGAGGTTCGTAAGCGTGAACTCAGTCGCAAAGCCGGAAGCGCCGCCGGACACGTACCAATCGAGGTACGTGTACCCGTACGTCAGGTAGACCCACACCTGCACGAGGAGGGTAGGCGCAATTGAGAACAAGGCGAGAAGCGTAAGCCGTCCAATCTTTATCTTCCATGCATTCCGCTCAAACAAGAGCAAGAGACCGAAGGCCAGGCCGGCGACGACGCTGTACTCCTTCCACAACAACGCTATCCCGATGACGGACGCATTCGCCATGACGAGCCGCGCGCTCGGCTCCTTGGCGTAGTGTAAGAGCAGGTACAGCGAGAGCACGAAAAGAAAGAGCGCCCCGGTCTCCGTATAAAGGTCAACGCCATAGCGCAGGAGCGGGTAAGAAAGCGCCCCGAGCAAGGCGACGCACACAGCGGCAAACCTGTCCCTAAAGAATGCCCAGCCGAGCGCATAGAGCGCAGCGGCAAAGGCAAGGTAAAACACGAAGGCGACGAAGACGAACCCCTGGGGGAACCCGAGGACGGGCGCAACGAGGGCAACAGCCAGCGGCGCAAGTGGCTTCAGTATCCGTTCAGGGTGCTCGGATGCAGGAAGCCCAGAAAAAAGCTGCGCTGTCGCGATGTAACTGTCGTAGTCACTGTTCGGCGTCGTCCCGACCGTTGCCAGCTTCACGCCTCCGGCAAGGGCGGCAAGTAGTAGAAGAGCGGCGAGAGCGGACACGTGCCGACTAGGGGTAAAAGCGAGTCCGGTCATGGATTTCGCCCATTCTATCACTCCTGGAACTCTAGGCGCTGAGTTGCTATACTGGCGAGTACTCGCGTCGGTGGCAGAGTGGTCAATTGCACTTGGCTGTAAACCAAGCGGATTTATCCTACGCAGGTTCGAATCCTGCCCGGCGCACCAATGGAAAAGGCCCCTACGGGGCCTTTTCCATTTCCTACATATTCCGTATCACTTCCACCTTGGCCCCGAGGGCATTGAGGCGTTCGGCGACTTCTGCATACCCGCGCTGGATGGAGTATACGTTCCGAAGGGTGGACGTGCCTTCGGCACCGAGCATGGCGATAAGGATAATCGCAGACGGACGAAGTGCCGGCGGACAGACGATCTGTGCGGCTTTGAGCTTGGTCGGCCCTTCTACGAGCGCGCGATGTGGGTCGAGCAGGGTGACCTTTGCGCCCATGCGATTGAGTTCGGTGAAGTAAATGGCGCGGTTCTCCCACGTCCAGTCATGGATAAGGGACGAACCCGTGGCGGTGGTCGCAATAGGGACGAAGAAGGGAAGGTTGTCGTTCTGAAGCCCCGGAAACGGCTGGGTATGGAGCTTATCCGGTAGCGCCTTCAGCTCGGACGGGTGGATGATGAGGTCGGTGAGCGTCGTACGGCCGTTCCGCGAGAGGTACCGCTTCCCGAGCTCGAACTTAAGCCCCATCAGGCGGAGCTTCTCAAGCTCAAGCTCGATGAAGTCAATCGACACACGCTTTATCGTCAGCTTCGATTCGGTGACGATGGCTGCGGCGAGGAAGAACATCGCCTCAATCGGGTCTTCGCTGTTGTAGTGCTCGACGGTTTCGTTAATATCCTTCACGCCGTGGACGGTAAGCGTCGTCGAACCGATGCCTTCAATCTTCACGCCCATCTTCTCAAGCAGGAAGCAGACGTCCTGTACCTGGTAGTTCGGCGGGGCAAACTTTATGCGCGAGACGCCGGGCGTGCGGGCTGCGGCAAGGAGCACGTTGATCGCGCCCGTATCGCTCGACTCGTAGAGGATGATTTCCGCAGGAGTGAGTTTGCCGGCCTTAATGTCGTAATAGTGCTCACGAGTCTTTATGGATACGCCGAACTTCTCAAGACCGTGGCGGTGCGCGGAAATGGTGCGCTCACCCATCTTGCACCCGCCCGAATGGGGAAGACGGAACGGCATCTTCCAGTGGATGAGTGCGCCGATGAAGGTAAAGGACCGGGTACGCGCGGCAACGTCGGCGTCGATGTTCGCAAAGTCGAGCTTCGCCGGCGGCTGTATTTCGAGCGTATCGGGAGAGGTCCACTTGACCGAGACGCCGAGGCTCTCGACGAGCTCGATGTACCGGTATACCTCCTCAATGCGCGGGATGCCCTGGAGGACGGTCTTGCCGCGATTCAGCAAGGAAGCGCAGATCATGTTTACGGCGCCGTTCTTCGAGCCGTTCATGGTGATGGCGCCCTTCAGCTTGCGTCCGCCCGTAATGCGGAAGTCTATCGACTCCTGGAGGTTGATGAGGCGGCGCTCAAGTACTTCGCTGATTTTCCCAAGCTCGCCCAGGGTGAGGTTCTGGCGACCGCTCTCCATGCGAGCGACGGCGCTCTGGGACGTCGCCAAGGCCTCGGCAAAGGCCTTCTGGGTCATTCCTTTCTCTTCACGGAGCTTCCGGATGAAGAAGCCGATCTTCGACTGCTCGCTTGTTTTAGTCATGCCCACAGGTATATCATATATGATATGAACGTACAGGAGGATATCCCCCTCGCCCCCCGCACGACCTTCCGCATGGGGCCGGTGGCACAGTATCTCATCGAGATAGGCGCCGTCGAAGACCTGCCAAAGGCCTTCGCCTTCATCCGCGAAAAGGGGCTTCCGTTCGTCGTGCTCGGTGGGGGTTCGAATACGATATTCACCATGCCCGAACGGTATGAGGGAGTAGTGCTCGACCTGCGCATACCGGGGTTCGAGCTTGGCGACGACGGCCGAGCGCGCATCGGTGCCGGAGAGGAGTGGGACTCGGTCGTTGCGCGTGCGGTTATCGCGAGCTTCTCAGGCATAGAGTCGCTTTCGGCTATCCCGGGTCGTACCGGGGCGACGCCGATACAGAATGTCGGTGCCTACGGTACGGAAATTGCCGATGTCCTGGAAAACGTCGAAGTATACGAGCACGAAACCGGCTCCGTGCACCGGCTCACAAGAGAGGAGTGCGGCTTTTCATACCGCGACAGCATATTCAAACACGATGCCCGATACGTTATCACGCACGTAACACTTAGGCTTTCAAAAGAGACTCCTACCGTCCCCGACTATCCGGGCGTGAAGGCATATTTCGAGAAGCAGGGCATAGGAAGCCCCACGCTCCGTGACATCCGCACGGCCATTATCGACATACGGAAAACGAAGCTCCCGGACCCCCGGGACCTCGCCTCCGTGGGCTCCTTCTTCAAAAACCCCATCGTGCCCGCCTCGGTCGCGGAGCGATTCATAAGCGAATTTGAGAAGCCGGTGGTTTTCGGGCTTCCAGACGGGACATATAAGGTGGGCGCGGGCTGGCTTATCGACCTCCTTGGGTTAAAAGGGAAGTCTTTCGGGAACCTATCACTGTACCCCCAGAATGCGCTCGTAGTCGTTAATAACGGCGAGGCGACGTACGAAGAGCTGGCCGAGTTGATTTCAGACATCCAAGGCATGGTGCGCGAGCGTTTCGGCATTACGCTCGAACCCGAACCCGTGTTCGTCTAGAAAAGGCTTTTCCACAGGCTTGCTTAAAGATATTTAAGTTGTACTATCTAGACACCCATAAAGATGGGTTGTACACGCTAGGAAGGACTTAAGATGCCTTACGTTACTGCTGATGGCTGGAAGAATTTCAAGGATGAGCAAACGACGATCGCAGCGGCCCTGCGCGCGCACAACCGGGCTGCGGCGAGCGAGCGTACGTCGCGCGGCGGGGCCCCGTACAGCGCCGAACAAGCGGCGCGCGACGAGGAGGAGCAGCGCCTGCGCCACCGGCTGCACCGGGTGGAACAGATTCTCGGCAGCTGTTCGATCTGCCCCCTCCCCACGCAATGCGACGAGATCCGCCTGGGCCATATCGTCGACGCGGAGGATGTCGAAACCGGGAGGTCGTTTGCGTTCCAGATCGTCGGCATGGACGAAGGCGACACCCCGGCCTCACCGCCGAAATACAGCTACCTCGCATCTTTCGCCCGCGCCTTCCTCGGCAAGGGCGTCGACGACGAGATAACCGCCCAAGGGAAACCGTACCGGGTCACCGGCATCCGTCTCCCGTAACGGGCTAAAAGCAGGCTATGCCTGCACTGGCCGTCGGCTCGTGATTCACGAGTCGGCGGCTTTCTTATTGCACCAACGGATGTGCTATCGTACCCTCATGAGCGAAAAGCAAACCATCCTGACCGGTCTCCAGCCATCCGGGGATCTCCATATAGGCAATTACTTCGGCGCGCTTAAGCCGTTTGTCGATGCACAACGGGAACTGGGCGCAGGGAACGAAAGCTTCATCATGGTGGCTGACTACCACTCCCTGACCTCCCTCAGGAACCCGGACGAGCTGCGGAGGAACGTTACCGAGATCGTAAAAAGTTATATTGCCGCCGGCGTCGACCCTGAAAAGGCGACCATTTTCCGCCAGTCAGACGTCCCCGAGCACACGGAACTCGCGTGGGTCTTTGACTGCGTCGTTACGGTGCCGTTCCTCCAGCAGGCGCACGCCTACAAGGACAAGGTAGCAAAAGGGCTTGAGGCGAACGCCGGACTCTTTACATATCCGATGCTCATGGCTGCGGACATCCTCCTCTACGACACCGACGTCGTGCCCGTCGGCGAGGACCAGCGCCAGCACGTCGAATACGCGCGCGAGGCAGCGACAAAGTTTAATAAGGCGTACGGGGAGCTCTTTAAGAAACCGAAGGAGCTCATCCTTCCGGCCGTAGGCATCGTTCCCGGCACCGACGGCGCGAAGATGAGTAAGAGCTACGGGAACACCGTGCCGCTTTTTGCATCCCGCGACGCCGTCGCCAAGGCCGTCATGGGCATCGTCACCGATTCGGGAGGCGGCCGCCCGGAGAACGTATACGCCATACACAAGCTCATTAAGGACGAGGCGTCGCTCGACGCGCTCTACCGCGAGCACGAAGGGAAGTACAAGGCGCTCAAGGAAGCACTTATCGAAGACCTCGACGTCTACTTCACGCCGCTCCGCGAGAAGTACGAGAGCCTCACCGACGCCGACGTCGCCGAAGTCCTGGAGCGGAGCGCCGTAGTTGCGCGCGAGCGTGCGGGCATCAAGATGGAGGCCGTACGTAAGGCCGTGGGTGTACGCTAGCTTATTACTTAGCACGACTTGCCAGGGGGCGACTTGGCAGGTATACCTCTTTCCAGAGGAGGATAGAGAGATGGCCGTATTTACTGCAGATGACTGGGTCGAAAAAACGCGTGGGCTCAAGATCACGTGCATCGCCACCATACCCCATCCCGACAAGCCGAGTACCTTTATCGTCAATTACGAAGGGGAGCCTGCGGAGACCCTGCTGCCAAAGACGCCGCCTCGCACCCGGATCCGCAAGGAATCCCCGGGTACGCTTGGCGGCCACGACATGGCAGAGCTCCTGACTCACGACCTCGACAACAACGGGCCGTCCTGACACCCCAGGACGGCCCGTGCTATTTTATACGCAATGGATACACGCATACTTATAGGGGAACTGGGCGAGCACGCAGGCGAGACCGTCACGATAAAAGGATGGGTCGATGTGCGCCGCGACCAGGGGAAGCTCGTCTTCTTCGACTTCCGCGACCGGACGGGCACCGTCCAGGGTGTCGTGCTCCCAGGCGACGAAGTGCTCATGGAAATCGCGAAGGAGGTGCGTAACGAATACGTCGTATCAATCACCGGTATCGTAAACAAGCGCCCTGAGCGGAATGTGCAGGAAGGGAAGCAGAACGGCGACATCGAGCTCGAGATCAAGGGCATCGAGGTACTGAACGCATCCGAACCGCTCCCCTTTGAAATTGGGGAAGATACGAGCGGCATCGATGAGAGCGTTCGCCTCAAGTATCGCTACCTCGATCTGCGTTCCGCGCGCATGCAAAAGAACATGCGCACCCGGAGCGAATTCGTGCGACGGTGCCGGGAGTTCCTGTTTGCCCAGGGCTTCGCGGAAATTGAGACCCCGCTCCTCACCGAGTCAACGCCCGAGGGATCGCGCGACTTCGTCGTCCCTTCACGGCACAACCCAGGGAACTTCTACGCGCTCCCGCAATCGCCGCAGCAATACAAGCAGCTCCTCATGACAGCTGGCTTCGAGCGCTACTTCCAGACGGCGCGCGCACTCCGCGACGAGGACTTGCGGGCCGACCGCGGCTTTGAGCACACGCAGATAGACATCGAGATGTCCTTTGTAGAAATGGAGGACGTGATGCAGACGGTTGAGGCCATGGTAACGGAAACCGTAGAGGCTATGGGCTTTACCATTAAGCAGAAGCCTTTCCCCCGCGTTTCCTATAAGGACGCCATGGAAACCCACGGCGCGGACAAGTTCGACCTCCGCACCGAGGAGGAAAAGGCGGCGGGCGTCCTCGCCTATGCGTGGGTGGTTAATTTCCCCTTCTTCGAAAAGACGGATGAGGGTACGTGGACCTTTACCCACAACCCCTTCTCCATGCCTATCCCCGAGCACCTCGACTGGCTTATGAAGGGCGAGCACATCGAGGACATCCTTACGACCCAGTACGACCTCGTCTGTAACGGCTACGAATCAGGCGGCGGTTCCATTCGGGCACATAAGCCGGAGATCCTCGAGGCGACCTATAAGATCATGGGCTTTGCCCAGGAAGAGATGCGCGAGCGCGTCGGGCACATGCTCGAGGCCTTTAAGCTCGGCACGCCTCCTCATGGCGGCATCGCCCTTGGCGTGGAGCGCAATATCATGAACCTCACCGGAGAGAGCTACCTCCGCGAGGTCCAGGCATTCCCGATGACGCGCGGCGGTCAGACGTCGGTCATGCGCGCGCCTAAGCCGCTCGAAGAAAAGCAGCTCGACGAGCTGGCGCTGCAGGTAGTGAAGAAGAAAAAGGATTAGCATGAACATCACCTTCGGCAAAGACATCGACAAGGCTCCGGCAGGGTACCTCCGCATCCGGCTCACGGAAGAAGACCGAGGAACCAAGCGCATTATCCGCGAGGGTGCGGGCGAGAAAGGCGTAGAGTGGCTCGAACTCGGTGCGGGCAAGGCAGCAGACATGAACCAGCGGCGCTTCGTTACGCTCTGTCGCAGCATGGTACGCGCCGCCAAGGCCGCCAAGTACAAGAAGTTCGCGATGCAGTTCGACCGGACGCCAAAGCTCTTTACGAACCTGCAACACCTGAGCCCGGAACAGATAGCGGAAATCGTCGGCACGAACTTCGAGATGGCGAACTTTGATTTCACCACTTTCAAGACAGCGCCCAAGAACGGCTGGCCGGGCATTACGGACGTCCTCGCGTGCGGAGAGTCCTCGAAATCCATAGAGGTAGCGGTAAAGCGCGGGCAAGAGATCGGGCGCGCCGTAAACGCGACCCGCGAACTTGCAAACACCCCCGGCGGCGACATGACGCCCCGCCTTTTAGGGGCAGCGGCGAAGGCATCCGTTAAAGGCCTTCCCGTGAAGGTTACGACCTTGGGCCGCCGCGAGATGGAGAAACTCGGGATGGGTGCCATCCTCGGAGTCGGTCGCGGCTCGGCACACGAGCCAACCTTCACCGTCATGGAATACCGCGGTGGCGGCAAGACAAGGCCCATCGTCCTCGCCGGGAAGGGCATAACATTCGACTCGGGGGGCATTAACATAAAGCCCTCAGCATCCATATATGAGATGCATATGGATATGTCAGGCGCTGCTGCCGTCATACATGCCGTCGCACTCGCTGCGCGCCTTAAGGTGAAGCGTAATGTCATCGGCCTCATACCGTCGGCAGAGAACATGGTTGGGCATGACGCGCTTCGTCCGGGTGACATATTGAAATCCCTTTCCGGAAAGACCATCGAGGTCACCGACACCGATGCCGAAGGACGGCTCGTCCTTTCAGATGCGCTCACCTATGCGAAGCGCTTCGACCCCGCCGTCGTCGTTGATGTCGCCACCCTTACGGGCGCGGCGCACATCGCGCTCGGCCACTACGCGAGCGGCCTCATGACCCGTGACGACGCCCTCGCCGACCAGTTCCTCGCGCTCGGCGAGTTGAGCGGGGACTACCTGTGGCGGCTTCCGCTATGGGACGAATACGAGGCATCAGTAAAGAGCGATTTTGCAGACCTTAAGAACCACGAGATCGGCGGCGGGAAATTCGGGGGAGCCTCGAACGGCGCCATCTTCCTCTGGCAATTCGCCAAGGAGTTGAAGTGCCCGTGGGCGCACCTCGATATCGCGCCGCGCATGACGCCCGCACCCGGGGAAGAACTCTCCAAGGGAGCCATCGGCACGCCCGTACGCTTCCTCATCTCCTTCATCGAGAGCTGGGAAGGGAAATAGCCATGAAGGTAGTCAAACTATCCATCATCGTGCAAACGACCCACGAGGCTACGGTGCGCGAAGCGCTCGGCTCTGCGGGCGTGGGGAAGATAGGCAACTACCGTAACTGCCAGTTCATGACACACGGCAAGGCGCAATTTTATGCGACTGAGGACGCGGACCCGACATTAGGAGAGGCGGGCGGGCTCACCATCACCGATGCCGTGCAGATACAGACCTGGTGCGAGGAAGGACAGGTCGACGCCGTCATCAAGGCGGTAAAGGATGCGCACCCAAATGAGGAACCGGCCATAGAAGTGCACCCGTTCGAGTTACGATAGGGATATGGAACCGGCTGCCGCATCCCATCCCGCGTTCACCGTCCGCGCAGGCGAATACGAGGGGCCGCTCGAAGTGCTCCTCGACCTCATCGAGAAACGGAAGCTCCTCGTAAACGAACTGTCGCTTTCGCAAGTGACGGATGACTTCATCACCTACATCAGGAACTCTGAAGAATTCCCGATGGAGGACGCGACAAATTTCATCAGCGTCGCGGCGACGCTCCTCCTCATTAAATCGCGCTCGCTTCTCCCCGAGCTCGAACTTTCCCACGAAGAAGAAGGGGACGTTGAAGACTTAAAGCGGAGGCTTGAGGCGTACGAACGGGCGCGCGAGGCTGCGCGCGAACTTGTGCGCATCTTCGGGCGCGCCGTCATGCTCGGCGCAGGGGAGCGCAGGCCTGAGCCCATGTTTGCGCCGTCGAAGGACCTCGACCTCGCGCGCCTTGCCAAGGCCCTTGAGGAGACGCTCGCCGCACGCGAAGCCGAAGTGAAGCTGCCCGAAGCGCGCATCCGCCCTATGGTTTCTATCGAAGAGATGATGGACAACCTCCGTACGCGCGTCGAGCATGCGCTCACGCTTTCATTCTCCGAGTTCACCGGAAGTAAGACCGAGAAAGTAGAGGTCATCGTTTCTTTCCTTGCGCTCCTCGAGCTTGTAAAACAGGGAGCCGTCGAAGCCGACCAGCCAGGCGCCTTTAATGACATCCAGATAACGAATGCGAGCGCGTCGGTACCGCGCTACTAGCCCGGCGCTTACCTGGACATCCGGCCTGCTCCGTGGTTCCATACCATTAGTCAACACGCAGGAGCTTGTGATGATGAGATTCCCGGATGCCCGATTCTTCGCCCTTGAGCTGTGGGAGTGGATCATCAGCCCGCTCCTTGCCGCACATTTCGTGTTTATCGACGAGTCCGGCTGGCGCAAGCGCAGCCGCCTGGTCGCCATCGCCGTGCTCGTCGCCATTCCGCTGCTCGCCGGCCTCTATGCGGGACCCGCGTTCTGGTCGGCAGCGGCCATCGCGCTCGGCATCGAACTCGCCGTCCTCTACGTGCTCACGCTCGTGGCCTTCATTATCCTCGGCCTCATGCTGAAGCTGATCGAACTGGACGACATCGAACTTGACCTGGCCGCGTAGGCCAACCCCGCCCGCAGCGATGCGCGCGGGGTTTTTCGTTCCTCATGCCCCATTCATGCGAAGTGCATACACTGGGAGCATATGAAAAACAACGCTGAAACCACCTGGCAGGCAGACATAGACATCCCGAGCTTCCCGAAACTCACGGGCGATACGGAAGCCGATGTCGTCGTCATTGGCGCAGGCATCGCCGGCCTCCTTTCCGCTTACGCGCTCGCTGAAGCGGGCAAGAACGTAGTGGTCCTCGAGAAACAGCGCGTCTTGTCGCAGACAACGCCCCGCACGACGGCCTTTATTACCCAATCAATAGACGTCGATACGCCCGACCTCATCGACATGTACGGCAAGGAGGATGCCCAGCTCGTGTGGCAATCGCACGGTGAAGCCATTGAATTCATCGAGCGGATCATCAAGAAGGAGAAGATCGACTGTGAATTCATGCGGTGCCCTAACTTCCAATACGCGAACGACCGCAAGGAGCGCCGCGAAATAGAGGAAGAATACGCGGCGCTGAAGCAAATCGGCATCCGGGCGACCCTTTCCGACAGCACGACGCTCGGCTTCGGGAACCGCGGCGTGCTCGCCATCCCCAAACAGGCGAAATACCATCCGCTCAAATTCCTCGCCGGCATCCTGCCCGCGCTCGAGCGCATGGGCGTGCGCATTTATGAAAAGTCCGAAGTGAAGGACATCGACGGCGACCTGCCGCTCAAGGCGCGCGTCGGCAGCCATACGGTCTCGGCCGATTGGGCCCTCACGTCGACCTACCACCCATTCAATAACCCGAAGGAGGTATTCCTTAAGAAGGGCATGTACATCACGCATGTCGTCGAGCTTGAGGTACCGAAAGGGAAGTATCCCGAAGGCATATACGAAGACCAGGACAACCCGTACCACTATTTCCGCGTCGATTCCGGAAAGGGCATGCGGGGCAAGGATCGCGTCGTTCTCGGCGGTGAAGACCACCGGAAGGAGATCCCCATGCATAAGAAGAGCTTCGAGGCGCTCCTCGGCTATGCCGAAGACCTCTTCGGTAAGAAATACCCCGTCGTGCGCATGTGGTCGGGGCCTATCGAGGAACCAGTCGACGGCCTCGCCTTCATCGGCGAATACGACTCGCACCGCATCGTCGCGACGGCCTTCTCCGGGAACGGAATGACGTACGGGGTCATCACGGCCATGATGGCGCGCGACCTCGTCATCGGGAAGGAAAACCCCTATACCGAACTCTACCGCCCGGGACGAACCCCGACCATGAAGCAGCTTTGGAAGATGGGGCGCGACTATACGGAAGAGTTCTTCAGGGGCGCAGTAGCGAACGCACTTAAATAAGGAGAGGGTTTTCTAGAGGGGAGAGGTGGGGTATCCTGGATACTATCCATGACCCTCTCACTTCCCGCGACGATTGAGGCCGTGCTCTTTGCCCACGGCGAGCCGATGCAGAAGAAGCGCCTCGTCGCGCTCCTCGGCATTCCGGAGGCGATGCTCGCGGCCGGGCTTGTTGAGCTTGGCGGGCAGCTGGCTTCGCACGGACTAGCACTCATCGAGACCGACACGGAAGTCGAGCTCCGTACCCATCCGGACGCAGCACCGGTCATAAAGACGCTTCGCGAAAGCGAGCTGTCGCGCGACCTCGGCAAGGCAGGCCTCGAGACCCTCGCCATCATCCTCTACCAGGGCGGCGCGACCCGTAGCGACATCGATTGGGTACGCGGGGTTAATTCAACGGCAGCCATCCGTTCACTTCTCATGCGCGGGCTCATCGAACGCGGCGAAGATGCCGCCGACAAGCGCCGCGCCCGGTACACGGCAACCATCGATGCGCTCGCACACCTCGGCATCTCCCATAAGGAAGCCCTGCCGCGATACGGGGAATTTGCCGGCGCGCTCGCCAGCCGCCGCACCGAGGCCGAAGAAGCCGCAACCGCACCTGAAGCTGCACCATGAGCCGACGTATTTCCTTTAATTTGAAAAAGGCCTGGAAGCCCGTAGCCGGGCTTGTATTGCTTGCGGCCATTGCGTTACTTGTCGTTGCTTACGGGAAGCGTACGGACGCGCTCCCGGTACCCATTACAGCCCCGCACCCGGTCGCTACGACCACGCCGGTGGCCCCGAACGCCTTCATGGGCATCAACCTCACCGGACAGGCAGCTATCGTCTACGACCTCTCAAACGGCCAAACCCTCTACTCGGAGAACGCCGACCGCCAGCTTCCGCTCGCCTCGCTTACGAAGCTCCTTTCGGTTTACGCCGGCGCGTCTGCATTTTCACCAAGTACGGTCATCACGATGTCCGCAAGCGCGATAGCGGCCGAAGGGGAGAGCGGGCTTTTGGTGGGTGAGACGTACAGCTTCCGCGACCTTGCACGCTTCGCGCTCGTCGCGTCCTCGAACGACGCAGCCGAAGCCATCGCCGAAGAGGCGGCAGCGCGCCGGGGCACGACCATGAAGGAAGCGCTCTCCGGCACGGCAGCTAGCGTGGGGCTTACGAAAACCTATGCCGTCAACGGTTCCGGCCTCGACATAAGCACGAGCCAATCGGGCGGTTACGGCAGCGCACGCGATATGGCGCTCCTTGCGGGAGCGCTCCTTAAGAAATCCCCGGATCTGGCGAGCGCGACGACCGAATCATCGGTCACCATATACAGCGGCACGGGCATGGCGCGCTCGCTCCCGAACACGAACCAGGGCGTGGTGACGGTGCCGGGCATCCTCCTTTCGAAAACCGGCTTCACCGATCTTGCCGGCGGGAACCTCGTCGTCGTCTTCGATGTGGGCATAGGGCACCCAGTGGCCGTAGTCGTCCTCGGCTCGACACGGGAAGGGAGGTTCAGCGACGTGAACCGTCTGATTGACGCTACCCACGAGTACTTCGCCGGCGCTTCGCAATAACATGGACGTTTTCACTTACGAAGCCGCGCGCATCCTCATCCCGTTCGTGATGAGCTTCGTGGTCGGCATACTGCTGACGCCCGTCCTTACGCATTACCTGTATAAGCACGAGGTGTGGAAGAAGAAGACGGGAAAGATAGCGCTCGACGGCCGCGAGGCCGAGAACTTCAACAAGCTCCACCAGGCACAGGAAGGGCAGACGCCGCGCATGGGCGGCATCGTCATTTGGGCGTCGGTACTTATTACGGCTTCGGTATTCTCACTCCTCGCGCTGATGCTCGACGGCTCGTTTACGCGCCTGAACTTCGTAACCCGCGGCCAGACCTGGCTTCCTTTGTTTGCGCTCATTACCGGTGCCTTTGTGGGCTTCTTGAATGACTTGCTCGACGTTACGACGCCGGATGCGCGAGGCATCTCGCTTCGCTACCGGCTTATTGCCGTCGTCCTCATTTCGGGCTTCATCGCCTGGTGGTTCTATGCGAAGCTCGGCGTTGCGGCCGTCGGTATCCCGTTCCTCGGCGTCCTGCCACTCGGCCTCTTTTTCATACCGTTCTTCATCCTCGTCGCCCTCGTCGTCTACGCCTCGGGCGTAATTGACGGCATCGACGGGCTCTCGGGCGGCATCTTCGCCATCATCTTCATGTCATACGCGGCCATCGCCTTCGCGCAGAACCAGGTCGCGCTTGGCGCCTTCTGCGCAACAGTATCAGGTGCCACCTTTGCCTTCCTCTGGTTCAACATCCCGCCCGCCCGCTTCTGGATGACCGAGACCGGATCCATGGCGCTCACGCTCACGCTCACCGTCGTCGCTTTCTCGGCTGACGTGCTTGGGGAAGGGGTGGGTATCGCCGTCCTCCCCATCATTGCTTTCCCGCTCTTTGCGACGGTTGCCTCGAACATCCTCCAAATGTTCTGGAAGAAGGTCTTCAAGAAGAAGTTGTTCCATATAGCGCCGCTCCACCACCACTTCGAAGTCCTCGGCTGGCCTTCGTACAAGGTTACGATGCGCTACTGGATCATCACCATCATCGCGGGCATCTTTGGCGTCGCCATCGCACTCTTGAAATAGTAAAATCCCGCCTGGTGAGGGCGGGATTAAGTCTTGCTGGCTGCAAGCAAGCGTACTGCGGTCGAATGTCGGAACTCGTAATTGAAACGCACGTTATCGCCGTCAAACATATATATTCGATACTTGACCCGGCCTTTAATCCGGCTCCTGTTTTCCTCGACGACATCCACGAGTGCCTGCATTTGGGACGCGACCGCAGCCAGGGCCGTAATCTCGTGTAAACCGCGCTGGACGTTGATTGTCCCGGCTTTAAGGACGAACTCTTCACTTCCGTCCTTGTACACATGGATTTCCGCCCGAAGCGTGCGGGACACCGCGAGGATGCGTGCCTCGGCTTCCTTTTCCTTCGTCAGGCATATACCTATAGGGAATCGGAAATATCTGTGCCAAACGGACACCAGCTTCACGCGGTCTTTAGTGACGACGGCGATCTTACAGGAACGGTCGGGAGCAGAGTAGAAGAGCAGGTAATCGAACCTGCCGTCCGTGCCCAATTCAACTACTTTCTTATTTTCGATGAGCGAAAGAACATCCTTGATCAGCATCTGCGTGCGACCCTGGATACGTTCAACGCCATGAATCGTGAGATACATGCCATCCTCCATTGGTCTACACGTATGCTGGCTACCATAACAGTGTTCGTAGGTCAGTCAATTCCTCATATGCCGCCCTTGCCCCAGGGCCACGAATCAAGGGGCCTTAGGTTCACTATTGTTTAGAGCGTCACTATGCGGTGCGATTCCAAGGAAGATTGAGTTCCCTGGGGATGCGCTATGATATGCAACATGAAAGCCTCCGGCGACCGCGTCTTTGCCATCATCGTGCTGACCCTGGTCGTTGCCGGGCTCGCACTCTTCTCGTCGGCTTCGCTCGGGCTCCTCGCACGCGCCGACGCTTCACCCTGGAAGCTCCTCCTCACGCAGTTCACGCTCGGTCTTATCCCGGGCTTTATCGCACTCCTCGCATTTCGTCTCATGCCGCAAAAGCGGCTTTTGGCGCTTGTCCTGCCGTTCTATATCGCGAGTATCCTTCTCGCCCTCGCCGTCTTCTCGCCGCTCGGCCTCGAGCTTAACGGCGCGCGGCGGTGGATTAACATCGGCATCACGACGTTCCAGCCGGCTGAGTTCTTGAAAATCGGCGTCGTGCTCATGCTCGCAGCTTTCCTCGCCAAGGCCGGGCCGCGAATCAAGGACTTGAGGGAAGGGCTCGTCCCGTTCTGCCTTATCGTCGGCGTGCCTGCCGTCATCCTCCTCGCGCAGCCGAACACCTCAACCGTACTCATCATCGGCGCAACATGCGCGTCGATGTATTTCCTTGCAGGGGCGCCGTGGCGCGACTTCCTCATCCTCGGCGCCGTCTCCGTCGCCGCACTTACCGTGCTCGTCTTCATGCGCCCGTACCTCATGGCGCGCGTGCAGACCTTCATCGACCCGTCGGCAGCCCCCCAGGCGGCGGGGTACCACATCCAGCAGTCGCTCATCGCCATCGGCTCAGGCGGGCTTACCGGCCGCGGCTTCGGGCAGAGCGTGCAGAAATTCAACTATCTTCCTGAAGCCCAGTCCGACTCCGTCTTCGCCGTATACGGCGAAGAATTCGGATTCGTCGGCACCCTGCTCCTTGTCATGCTCTTTGTCGCCTTTGCGCTCCGCGGGCTCATGATCGCAAGCAGTGCGTCCTCGATGTTCGGGCTCTTGGTGGCGACCGGGCTCACGCTCCTCATTACTTTCTCGGCCTTCCTTAATATCGGCGCGCTCCTCGGTATCGCGCCGCTTACGGGACTTCCGCTCCCGTTCATCAGCCACGGCGGTACGGCGCTCATGGCTACGCTCCTGTCGGTGGGCATTATCCTCAATATCGCGGCGAACCGGAAGAAGCGCGCCTAGTATGGAACCGCGCAAAGGCATAGATTACGTGGGCATTGTCGTCTCCTTCTTTTGCCACGACGGGGAAGGCAACTTCCTTTTCAGCAAACGGGGTATCCGATGCCGTGATGAACATGGCACCTGGGACGCAGGCGGCGGCGGGCTCGAACTCCATGACAACGTGCTCGACACGCTCAAAAGAGAAATTGCCGAAGAATACTGTGCGGACATCCTCGAGCACGAATTCCTCGGGTACAGCGAAGCCCACCGCGAGCACGAAGGGGAAAAGACCCACTGGATTGCGCTCGATTTCAAGGTGCGGGTCAACCGTAAAAGCGTCAGGAATGGTGAGCCGCATAAATTTGATGAGATAGGATGGTTCCGCTTGGATGCCTTGCCGGCGCCGCTTCATTCGCAATTACCATACATCCTCAAGAAATATGCCGGCCGGTTGGCGTGATATAGTGGCGTAACGCCTATGAAAATTGTTTTTGCCGGGTCGGGTACGGGCGGCCATTTCTATCCCCACATCGCCGTCGCCGAAGCGATCCGGAAGCTCGCAAGCGAGAATCGGTTCATGGAGCCCCAGCTTTTCTTCCTGGCACCGGATCCCTATGACGCCCAAGCGCTCTTTGAGAACGGCATCGCGCACGTACGCGTCCCGGCAGGGAAGTTGCGCCGGTACTTCAGCTTTAAGAACTTCACGGATGCATTCTTAACCTTCGGTGGCATCATCGTCGCCTTCTTTGCGCTCTTCCGCATATATCCCGATGTCGTCTTCTCCCGGAGCGGCTATGCGAGCGTGCCCGTAGTCCTCGCTGCGCGCATCCTCGGCATCCCGGTCGTCGTCCACGAGTCAGACTCAAAGCCGGCGCGCGCGACCCTGCTCACCGCCCGATTCGCTAAACGCATCGCCGTAACCTTCGAATCTTCGATTCCGTACTTCCCGAAGAAGGTGCGGGGCAACATCGCCCGTACCGGTATTCCCGTCCGCGAGCTCATCACACATCCGCTCAGCGAAGGGGCAGCAGAAGAGCTCGGCCTCGACCGTTCCGTACCGACGGTGCTCATCCTCGGCGGCTCGCTCGGCTCACAGCGCATTAACGAGATCGTACTCGCGGCGCTTCCGGAGATAACCGCATTCGCAAACGTCATCCACCAGACCGGGAAGGCGAACTTCGACGAGGTACAAGCCCGCTCACGCGTCATCCTTGAGACGGCGGCGCACAAGGAGCGATACCACGCCTTCCCATTCCTGACCCTTGAGAGCCTCAGGCGCGCTGCCGGTGCCTCGCACATCGTCGTCTCGCGCGCAGGCGCTACGGCCATTACCGAAATCTCCCTCTGGGGCCGCCCGGCCATACTCATCCCGATACCGGAGTCGGTAAGCCACGACCAGCGCACGAACGCCTATGCCTACGCGCGCACGGGCGCAGCCGAAGTGCTTGAGGAGGAGAATATGACCCCGCACATCCTCGTATCGGAATTGAAACGCCTCTCAAACCCAGCCGTTGCCGGGGCCATGGCAAAGGCCGCCCAAGGCTTCGCCAACCCAGACGCCGCCCGGTTGATTGCCGAGGAGCTTCTCAGTATCGCGCTTGCGCACGGCACTGCTAAAGCCTAAGGTGTCGGGATATGACTGTTAGGACACGATTCGCCCCCAGCCCCACCGGCTTCATGCACGTAGGCGGCGTGCGCACGGCCCTCTACGCCTGGCTCTATGCCCGTAAGCACGGCGGGAAATTCATCCTGCGCATTGAGGACACGGACAAGGCGCGCGAGGTCGAGGGTTCGATAGGGCACATCATGGAGTCCTTGAAATGGCTGGGCATCGACTGGGACGAGAGCATCGATGTAGGCGGGCCCTATGAGCCGTACTTACAGTCAGCGCGGCTCGACTCGCATCGTCGCTACGCAGAACAGCTGCTTGCGGCAGGCTTTGCGTACCCCGACCCGTATACAGAAGCGGACGTTGAAGGCTTCCGCAAGCAGGCAGAGGTAGAAAAGCGTCCCTTCTTGTTCCGCGACCATCGCCCCGAAACGCTTACCGAATGGAACGGCGTATCGCCGCTCCGGTTCAAGGTGCCGATCATCAAGCGATACGAGTGGGAAGACGTCGTCTTTGGGAAATTGTCCGCAGGAGAAGAAGCGCTCGACGATTTCATACTTATAAAGAGCGACGGGTACCCGACGTATAACTTCGCGCACGTCGTCGACGATATCGAGATGAAGATCACGCACGTCATGCGCGCGCAGGAGTTCATCCCCTCAACACCGAAATTCCTCTCACTCTATGACGCACTCGACCAGAAGCCGCCGATTTTCGCTACCTTGCCGCCGATCTTAAACGAGACCGGGAACAAAAAGCTCGGAAAGCGCGACGGCGCAAAAGACGTCCTTGATTACCGCGAGGAGGGGATCCTGCCCGAGGCGATGATGAACTTCCTTGCGCTCCTTGGCTGGCACCCGGCGGGAGACCAGGAAGTATTCACGCCCGAGGACCTCGTCCGTGAATTCTCCCTTGAGCGCGTCCAGAAGAGCGGTGCACAGTTTGATACGGCAAAGCTTCGGCACCTGAACCGCGAGCACCTGCGGACGCTCCCCGACGACGCCTTCCTTAAGGAAGCGGCATTAACGACACCGGACGAGGCCCGGCTCATGCGCGCACTCCCCCTTATTCGCGAGCGCGCGTACACGCTCCTCGAGGCCCGCGAAATATTCGAAGGGGAACTCGGCTTCCTGTTTACGGCACCTGCCCTTGACCGGACCGTCCTCCTTGCGAAGGCCAAGGAGGGAGGCGAGGCTGCGGCAACAAGCCACCTTGAAACACTTATGGCGCACATCGAGGCGCTCCCGGACGGCGCCGTATCTGATGAGGTTAAGGCCGCGCTTATGCCGTATGCCGACACCATCCCTAAGGAAGCAGGCGGACGGGGCGCGGCCCTGTGGCCGCTTCGTTACGCGCTTTCGGGAGCCGAGCGTTCTCCCGACCCCTTTTCCCTTATCCATGTCCTTGGCCGGGAAGAGTCCCTTGCGCGCGTACGCGCGGCCATTGCGCTCATATAGTACGTAAGCCTTGCCGCACGGTACCCACATGGCGGATACGCTATCGTGGTTTATACTAGCCGTATGAGTTCCCGTGCTTCCATCCGTTCCTTTGCGAACCTTGCCGTACTCCTGGCCACGCTCCTCGTGATCGCCGGGCTCCTTGCACACCTAGCCGAGGCCCAGGCGCCGACCGTAACCGACATACGGTCGCAGATCGATAGCCACAACGAGCAGATTGCGGCGCTTGAGCGCGAAATCGCCACGTACCAGAAAGAGCTGAACGTCATCAGCGGGCAGAAGCAGACCCTCGAAGGCTCGATCAAGTCGATTGACGTGTCGCGCCAGAAGATCCTTGCGCAGATTTCCGTAACCCAGGCGAAGATTAATGCGACGAACCTGAAACTCGACGAGCTTGCCTTTAAGATTACCGACAAGTCGGAGGCCATCGCGCTCGACCAGAAGGCCATCGCGCAGTCCATCCGGAAGCTCCACCAGGAAGGGGAGCGCGGCCTTATCGAACGCGTCTTCGCCTCCGGCACCTTTGCCGACGGCTGGACGACGGCCGACCACCTGACGGAAGTGAGCCGCGCGCTCCGTGAGAACGCCGAAGGCCTCGCCTCGGACCGCATCGTACTCACTGGCCAGCACACCGCCGTCGAAGCGACGCGCGCCGAGCTCGGCCAACTCCGCCGCCAGCTCGCAGCCCAGCAAGGGGAGCTCGATGCGAACAAGCGCGAAAAGCAGCGCCTCCTCGGCCAAACCAAGCAGACGGAATCGAGCTACCAGTCAATCATCGCGCAGAAGCGCTCGCAGCAGAAAGCCTTCGAGTCCGCGCTCTCCGCACTTGAGGACAGCCTCAAGGTCGATGTGAACCCGGCCGTCATCCCGAGCGTCGGCACTGGCGTCCTCGCGTGGCCGTACACGGCAGCCTTTGCGGCCACCTGCCAGTCAAAGGCCGGAGCGCTCGGCAACCGCTACTGCATCACCCAGTACTTCGGCACGACCCCATTCTCGACCGCAAACCCGCAGGTATATAACGGTTCGGGACATAATGCCATCGACATCGGCATGCCGACCGGCACGGCCGTGCTCGCCTCGCTCTCGGGAAGCGTCACCGGTACCGGCAATACGGACGCCATCCCGGGCTGCTACTCCTTCGGCAAGTGGGTACTCGTGAAGCACGCAAACGGCCTCTCGACCCTCTACTCGCACCTTTCAAGCATCAGCGTCTCTCCCGGACAATCCGTGTCGACAGGCTCGGTACTCGGCTACTCGGGCATGACGGGGTACGCGACCGGCCCGCACCTCCACTTCGGCGTATATGCGAGCCAGGGTACGCAGATCCTCACCCTTGGGCAGTACCGGGGTGCTACCACGCCGTGCGCGAATGCACGCATGCCGGTGGCGCCTAAGGACGCTTACCTGAACCCGATGTCGTACCTCTAGAGTGAAGTAGGTATTGAAAAACACCGGCGCCCATGGCGCCGGTGTTTTTACGTAGCGTGCAAGATGTCCTTATCGGGGGTCCGTATGACCCTGAATTCCAGGTGGGCATCGTCCTCGTCGTAGGTGCGCGCAGGATGACCGTCAAAGGTAATGCGCCGGTGCCCGGTAGTTGAAATGTCGGACGTATTACTCAATATCCGGAGGGTGTGCGTACCCTCGATGAGGAAGTCGTTCCTACGGAGGTCTTCGAGCGAAGTGGTCTGGCGCGTAGACTCGTCATACACGCGCACATCTTCGGCAGGGAAGAGACGCACATGCTCGCCGTCATGGAGTACGGCGATAATCCCTTCGCTCCTCCGGTCGAGCACGTTTACGATGGTACCGATATGGTGCCCTTCGTTCTTGCTCCAGAGGTGTTTGCCTTCGATTTGCCGGAGCATCTCCGGGTTTGCAAGGTCGCGCGCGGTCGTCGGCAGGTGTTCGGCTTCTGCTGACTCCGTGGCCTCACCGGACACCTGCTCGGGAATTCTTACGGGCCTACTGCCTGGCGTTAGGTTGAACTGGAATTGCGATCCTTCTTTTCCCATAGGTGTTCCTAGTATACAGCCTAGGTACGGAAGTATTGACGGTAGATAGCGGAAATAAAAAAAGCCCGTCCGAATCACCGGACGGGCTCTGTATAGGTTGGACGGTTTACGTTGGGTCGGTTGGCAGTTTTACCTGCGCCGCTGCTTGTCGACCGCCTTCTTCGGACGGTAGTGGGTCATCGTCTTGCGCACGTCGCCCTTCATGTGGAAGAGAAGCACCTGGGTGGTGTTCTCGCTGCCGATCTCCCAGCCGGCTTCGAGCAGGCGGTCGAGCTGCGAGTCGCCGGTCGACTTCCTTGCGGGAGCGGGCTTCGGCAGCTGCACCACCATTCCTTCGGGAACGAGCTTCGCTTCCGGAGGCGCGAAGATGACGAGGCCGTTGATGGGCGCCGGCGTCTCGAACTTCGTGTGATCGAGCGCATCCCACGACCCCGGCCCCTTCGGCAGGACGGCCAGACGGTGGGTGACCGGCGTGTCGGCGTCGACCGGATGAAGGTCGACGTAGAGGTAGAGGCGGTCATCCTGGAGCTGCTTCCGGTGCACGCTCGCCGAGGCCGTGATGGTCTTGCCGCGCAGTGCAGCATCGCCCGAATGGACGAAGAACTTCACGAAGCCGCCGGGGACGTTGTGGTGGAACGCCATGAAGGGGACCATCTCATCCCCGTCCGGATAGGCGCCGTCGTTCGCACCGACGGGAACCTTCACCTTCACGACGGGGCCCGTATGCAGGGTCTCGCGCGCGATGACGGGGACGGGAATGTAATCAGTCGAGGCTGCATAAGCAGCGCCAAAACTCGACATCGTGATATCTCCTGTTATTCAAAGGGCAAAAGCACCCCATATCCCATTATACAGGATTATACTTTATAGTCAAGCCCTACTGGAGGCGGGCTCCCTAGGACTCATACACCCGCCAAAGGACGAGGCAGGCAAAGGAACGGTGGGGTGACCAAGTATTGGCGATGCTGACGAGGACATCACGCGGCGCGCCCTTGGGGAGGCCGTAGAGCTTCTCTATCGCCCGCACGAGGCCGAGGTCGCCGGGTGAGAAGATGTCGCGGGCGCCGAGCGCGAAGATGAGGAACATCTCGACCGTCCAGGGGCCGATGCCCCAAATTTGCGTAAGGCGTGCGCACGCTTCTTCATAGGTCAGCGTACGGAGCGAGAGGAGATTAAGCCCATCGTGAAGCACGGCAGTCGACAACGCCTTCAATGTCTTCACCTTCGAGGCGGAGAGTCCGGCCGCACGGAGTGTCGACTCGGGGGCTGCGGCAATGGTAGGCGCCGTCACCCGGCCGCCTACGGCGGCCTTTACGCGCCCCCAAATTGTGTCGGCGGCCTTGATGGAAAGCTGCTGCCCGACGACGCTCGCCGCAAGCGATGCGAAGAGCTCGCTATTGCGCCTCTTCGGGTCAGGTCGGAGCGCGAACTTGCCCCGGTGGGGCAGTGCAGCGGCATAGAGTATTGGGTCCACCTTCTTAAAGTGCCGCAAGGCCTCCTGCTCATAGGCCATAAATGCGGGATCCTCTTCCTGGGGTTTTCTTCTCACCATACGTGGGGAAAGTATAGCAACGCTGCGGTATACTTGGCTCCATGCTCAGGATACTCTTCTGGACCGTCATAATCGTGCTCTTCCTGTCATTCTTCGGCGTTTCCATACAAGGGCTTATCGAGAACCCGACGACGCAGACGAACATGGGATTCGTGCTCGGCCTGGTGGAGGAAGGCTGGGACTCGATATGGGGGCTCATTGTAGGCTTCGTCGCCACGGTCACCGGCATCATTACAGGCATCATCCCCGGATAACATGGAAAAGAAACAAATAGCGATTAGCATCCCCCAGCAGGCAAAGCCGACATTCAGTAATGCGACGCAGGTTACCGTATCGGACGACTCCGTCGTCCTCCAGTTTGCATACGTGCGCCCCGATACGACCACCGGCCAGCTCATCAGTGAAATCGTGCTTTCCCCGAAGCACGCCATCGACTTCAGCCGTGCGCTCGATTCAACCATAAAGAAGCACTTCACGCGCCACCTGGGCGAGACCGGCAATTAACCGAATTATCACCTCCGCTGTACTAGGCTGCTACCGTTAGCAGTAACGGCATATCAAGATATGGCAACTATAGTAAACGGTCCTGACGGGACGAATAACGGCAACGGCGCGGGAGGCTGGATCGTGGCAATCGTCGTCATTATTATCCTTCTCCTCCTTGCCCTCATGTTGTTCCCGCAGCTCTTCAACGGCTCTGACAACGCGGACAATGAGGTTAACGTCACCGTGCCCGCAGCCAATACGGGTGCAGGCATGGGAGGCACCGGAACGAACAGTTCGGGTACGGGCGCAAGCATCGAACCCTCCGTCATAAACAACACGTTCAACAGCACGACGACCGTCACCTCGACCTCGTCGCCCCGCTAAGGGAAGCGTCTTATGAAAAAGGCCCCGCTCGGGGCCTTTTTCATATCGCGTGCGCCTTCCGTGCTTAGCCGTACCCCTACGGCGTCAGCACGACCTTAATGCACGAGTCTTCCTTATCGCGGAAGATGCGGTATCCCTCGACGGCGTCCTGGAGCGGCATGCGATGCGTAATGACGAACGATGGGTCGATATCGCCTTTCTGTATGCGCTCGAGGAGCTTCGGCACGTAGCTCTGCACATGGGTCTGGCCCATCTTGAGCGTAAGCCCTTTATTGAAGGCGATGCCGAGCGGGAACTTGTCCGAAAGCCCGCCGTACACGCCGGGTATGGATATGGTCGAGCCTTTGCGCGCCGCATAGATTATTTCGCGAAGAGCGGCCGGACGATCGCTCTCAAGCATCACCGCCTGCTTTGCGCGGTCATAGACATTCATGAGTGAGCCGAGCGTCCCTGCACCGTGGGCCTCCATGCCGACGGCGTCGATGCAGGCGTCAGGACCGCGGCCGCTCGTCATGTCCTTCAGTATCTCCGGGATGTTCATCTCGTCATCCTCATAGTTAAGGGTTTCGGCGCCTCCTTCGCGCGCCATGGCGAGGCGCTCGGGGAAGCGGTCAATTGAGATGACGCGCGCCGCGCCGAGCATGAATGCGGATCGTATGGCGAATTGGCCCACGGGACCGGCACCCCAAATGGCGACGGTGTCGCCCTCCTTGATGTTTGCGTTCTCCGCTGCCATGAAGCCCGTAGGGAAGATGTCGGTCAGGAAGAGCGCCTGCTCGTCCGGCACGCTGTCAGGGACGACGAAAACGCTCGACTCGGCAAAGGGCACGCGCGCGTATTCGGCCTGGCCGCCGCAGTACCCGCCAAACATGTGCGAGAAGCCGTAAAGGCCGGCAGGGGAGTAGCCGAAGACCTTCTCCGCAAGTTCCTTGTTCGGGTTTGAGCGGTCGCAAAGCGACGTCCGTCCTTCGGTGCAGTATTCGCACTCGCCGCACGAGATAACGAAAGGGACGACGATACGGTCACCGATTTTGAGCTTGGTCACCTCCGTGCCGATATCGACAATCTCACCCATGAACTCATGGCCGAGGATGTCGCCGTCCTGTACGGTCGGGATGTATCCGCCGAAGAGGTGGAGGTCCGACCCGCAAATGGCGGTCGAGGTTATGCGTATAACAACATCCTTAGGGTGCTTAATAACGGGGTCCGGGACCTCTTCAACTGCCACTTTCTTGGTGCCATGGAATGTAAGTGCTTTCATGCGCGTACTATGGCGAGTCGGCTCTGAAGCATCGATGAATCAGGTATACTTTCGGATATGAAGCAGGTAATAGCCATTCATGGTGGGGAGTCTTTTAACACGTACGGGGAGTACCTGGATTTCTTGAAAAAAGCCGTAGTTGACCTCGAGCCAGGTCGCGGATGGAAGTCGGGATTACAGGAAGTGCTTGGCACAAACTACCAAGTAATTCTCCCGCGCATGCCTAATTCGTTTAATGCCAAGTATGGCGAGTGGAGTATTTGGTTTGAAAAATACGTGCCGCTCCTTAACGACGAGGTTATCTTGATCGGCCATTCGCTTGGCGCTGACTTCTTGGTCAAATATCTAACTGAGAACAATTTCCCGAAAAAAATAGTGGCTACCGTTCTGGTTGCGGGTACATATCCTAACGGTAACCGCGCATTGCCTGAATTTAGTATAGATAGTTCGCTGGAACATTTTGCCAAGCAGGCAGGAACAATCTTCCTGTACCACAGCAAGGATGATCAGGTCGTCCCCTACGAAGAAGTAGAAAAATATACGGCTGCACTACCAAATGCCGTAGTACGTTCTTTTGAAGACCGTGGGCATTTTAATCAGGAAGAGTTCCCTGAGCTTGTCGCAGACATCAAGAGCCTATGAGCGTCATACTGCGTACTAAAGCTTCCGTAAGCTAATCCAGGCGCGAGAAGGGGTTTTGGGCGCCTCCGGCGCCATAGATGCCGAAGTGGAGGTGCGGGGGCGTTCCCGCGGCGTTCCCGGTCGTACCGACCCGGCCGATGATGGTCGTGGTACTGACCCGCTGGCCTAGCTCAAGCACCGGGTCAACCTCGTCGAGGTGCGCATAGTAGTACCGCTCGCCGCCGGGGCCAAGGACGAATACGACATTCCCGCCGAGCCCGTTCGTACCGATGCGCGCGACGATACCCTCGGTCGCGGAAAGGATATACGTCCCACGCGGCGCAAAGATATCGACGCCTTGGTGCGTACGGTCGGTGCCGCGCGGCGCGCCGAAGGTATCGGCCACTTCACTAGAAGGGACGCCGACGACGGGCACGGGCAGGAGCGCTGCTGCAGGGCTCGCAAGCAGCGAAGCCGTATAGGCCGCATGGTCGCTTGTCACGCGGACCGCATGGATGGATTCGCCAAGGACGCGCGGCAGGGGCGTCGCGTGCCAGACGTGGTTGTTATAGTTGATAGCGAATACGAAGGCGGCAACGCCGAGTGCGAACACCCATTGTTGCCACCCCCGGGAACGCTCCTGGTCTTCCATAGGTGGGCATTCTAGCAGATTCGCTTTTCCACAGCCGAGAATCGGGCTTCTGGTATGGTGAAGGGATGTACACCCCTTCAAGAGCGCACGCCGAATCCGTAGCAACCCTGCACGGCACGCCGGCATTCGTTACGGACGCAAGCACGCTCCGCGCACAGGTGCGGAAGATGCGCGCAGCCTTCGGCGCGGAGACGAAGCTTTTCTATGCCGTTAAGGCAAACTACAACCCGCATATCGTAGGCGTCCTTAAAGAAGCCGGGATAGACGGCATCGACGCCGTCTCCCCGCATGAGATACGCCTTGCCCTCGAGCTAGGCTTCACGCCCGACCAGGTGCTCTATACGCCAAGCAACCCGTCCGATGACGAACTTCGCTATGCAGGCACGAAGGGCGTGCTCCAGAACCTCGGCTCACTTTCCGAGATACGCCGCTTCTGCAGGCTCTTCCCGAATGACCGCGTATCGGTGCGCATATGCCCTGAAGTGGGGGCAGGGGAATTTGAGCAAGTGACGACAGGTAACGTCGAGTCTAAATTCGGTATTGCGCTTTCTGACGTCGACGAAGCCAAGCGCATCTGCGACGCCGCAGGCGTCGCCATCGTCGGCATCCACTGCCACATTGGGTCGGGCTTTTATGAGGCCTCGGCCCTGAGCCAGGCCATGGTCGCCGTTGCCGGGATTGCCGAACGGTTCGAAGACGCCTTGTTTATAGACCTGGGAGGGGGCTTCGGCGTACCGTACCGTCTTGAACAAAGCGAGATCGACATTGAGGCCTTGGCCGCGTCCGCGCGCGGCACGCTCGCGGACTTTACGGCGCGCACCGGACGCGCGCTCACGCTCTACCTTGAACCCGGCAAGTACCTGGTGTCCGCATCGACCGTGCTGCTGTCGCGCATCACGACCATAAAGGAGAAGGGCGGACGCACCTTCGTCGGGCTTGATACGGGCTTCAACCATCTCGTCCGTCCGGCGATGTACGGCGCGTACCATCATGTCGTAAACCTCTCAAAGCCTGAAGGTGAAGCCGTGCCGGTCGTCGTCGCCGGAAACCTGTGCGAGACCGGAGACGTCATGAACCGGGACATCGAGCTCGCGAGCCCCGAGGAAGGGGACCTTGTCGCCCTATTGGTCGCAGGCGGGTACGGGAGCTCCATGAGCTCGACGTATAACATGCGAGGGACGGCAGTCGAAGTGCTGATAGACGGGGATGACCTCCGCCTTACGAAACGCCGCCAGACCTATGAAGACCTTACCGGACTTTTTGAGCCGAAATGAGCTGATTGAAGTTAAGCTCAGCCATTCATGAAACGTTCATAGGTACCTGCTATACTAGAGTTTAAGGATAGCCGTTGGCATCCTACCTAATAACGACTGCTATGAAAAAGTATCTTCTTGGAACTCTCGCCCTAGGTGCTTTCGTACTCGTCGCATCTCCTGCATCCGCAGCGATGTACGCATACGTAAACCAGGCTGGTGAGGTGCGCACGGTTGAGGCCACGGACCCGAACACCGCGATCCGTACGGCTCCGGCAATTCACGCTCGCAGTGGTGTCATGCTTATTGACAGCACGGACGATCAGAATCTTGTCGGTGACGACGTAGCTGGTGCCTAGGCATTAACTCGCATCACGTTCAATGAAAACACGCCCCGCTAGCCGGGGCGTGTTTTTGTGCCCACGGCTCAGCTTTCCATTAAAAATAGGCCACGTATACTTACCCTTATGCAAACAACCGCACTACAAGCACCTATATCAGCAGTCCTTATGGGAGCTGCATTCTTGCTCGCCAGCTTTATGCCGCTTTCGGCAGCAGCAGCGACCAAGAACCCGTCCTGCACCGTCTCCGTAACCACGGAGGAAGGGGAAGTGACGCTTAAGAATAAAGCCAAGATCCTCGTTGCCGAAGGCGAAGACCTCGAGATTGAATGGTCATCGAAGAACGGCAAGGAGGCCGAACTGAACGGCGAAGAAGTGAAGCTCTCGGACAGCGAAGAATTCTCGCCTGAGAAGACCACGACCTACAAGCTCGTCGTCGAAAACGGTTCCAAGAAGGCAACCTGTGAATTCACGGCATACGTAGCCGAGGGTACGATCACGACCTCGGGGCTCACCAAGAATGCCAACAAGCAGACCCTCTCCGGCACCGCCGAGGGTACCAAGAAAGTAGGCGTCGAAGTCTACAAGGAGGGCACGAAAAAGGCCGTCTTCAAGAAGGAGAACATCTCGGTCAAGAAAGGGAAGTGGAATGTCTCGCTTTCTAAGCGCCTTGCTTCCGGTGAGTACGAGGTACGCCTCTACGGCGACAAGAGCTACGAGCTCAACCTCATCGAGACTAAGGAGGTAACCATCGGCACAACGACCAAGGACAACGATGACGATGACAAGGCTCCAGCCAAGTCCAATGGCGTACTCTCCGTCGGCATGATCCCGCTTGGCATGGGCGGCAGCACGACGGCCGGGGGCAACATTGCCGCTACGCTCATCGAGGTTCGCAACCGCGGTACGGAAGCCGTACACATCTCGGGCTTCGGCGTCCGCCAGAGCGGTACGGCGTCCGTAAGCGTGGTCACCGAGCTCTCCTCGCTCGATAACCTCGGTGCATCGCGCGCATCGGCAAAGGCATCGTTCAAGAACGGCGTCGCCATCGCGCCTTCGGACGCAACCATCGAACCGGGAAAGTTCAAACTCTTCACGGTGAAGGCCCTTCTCGGCTCGAGCGTCCAGGCAGGCAGCACGGTGGTCCTCGATGTCGTCTCGGTCATCTCAAACGCAAAGAGCATCGCCGGCACGTTCCCGATCCGCGGCAACGTCTGGAACATCCAGTAAGCTAGAGCGTAATGCAAAAGGCCCGCGGCATAGCCGCGGGCCTTTTGCATTACTCAAAGCGGCTTAGGCTTGCGCAAGAGAAGACCTTTCCGCGACGTAAGCTAGAACTCCGCCTCAAGGCACTTGATCGAGGCCGCGAGGTCGACGCCCTTCCCGAGTACGGGTTCCCAGAGGTCTCCTTTTTTCTCGAGGCGCTTCCCGATAGTCTTGATCGTAAACTTGGTCGGGTCGAGCCCTTTGCGCACCTCGCTCCATTCGAGCGGCGTAGAGACCGTCGCGCCTGCTGCTGGACGCACGGAATACGGCGCAGCAATAGTCTGCCCGAAGCGATTCTGCATATAATCGAGGTATATTTGTCCCTTGCGTTTTGAGACGCTCCGCTCAAGACTCGTATTCTTCGGGAATTTCCGGTGCACGAGTCGGCAGACAAGCTCCGAGAAGGTGCGTATCTGGTCGTAGCCGTAGCGGCCGTTAAGCGGTACGTAGATATGGAGCCCGGTCTTGCCGGAAGTCTTTATATAGTGCTCCTCGCACGCACGCGTAAGTACCTTATGGAATTCCTGCGCTACTTCGACGAGCTCGTCCATCGTATTGGTATCGGGATCAAGGTCGAATACCATGTAGTCCGGATTATCGATCGAAGTGACGCGCGAATTCCACGGGTTAATTTCAATGCAGCCGAGGTTTGCCATATAGAGCAGGGTCTCCTCATTGTCGCAGACGAGATACCGGAGCTCCGCCTTGTTGCTCTCCGACCATATCTCGACTGACCGCGCGAAGTCGGGGAGCTCGGCCTTCATGTCCTTCTGGTAGAAATTCTTGCCCTTCCAGCCGTTCGGGTGCCGGTTTAAGTTTTCAGGGCGGTCCTTGAGGTAGGGGAGCATGAGGGGCGCCATTGCCTGGTAGTAGTCGATGAGGTCGCCCTTCGTAATGCCTTCCTCCTCCCAGTACACCTTCGTAAGGTTCGTAAACGGGGTTTCAGTCGCTGTGGCGGCCTTTGCACGTGCAGCCGCCTTCTTCGGTGGTGTGGGTGTAAGTTCACTACCTCCACCTACGTCCTCGGGAGATTCCTTCACGACGTCCTTCGCCTCCTTATCTACCCGCAGCCCTACGTAAATAGGGTGGCGCATGCGCCCACTTGGCGTCCATTCGGTAAACTTCACCTGGCACACGTAGTGAGGCTTTACCCAGGTAATGGGGGAGTTGATGGGGACCTTTTCCGCGATGGGAGATTTATTCACCTTAACCTTCGACAGTTTCTTGCACAGGTCGGCGAGCTCCTTGCCCGTAAAGCCGCCGCCGCTGTGGCCGATGTAGGTAAGCACCCCATTAATGTGCGCCGCGAGTACGAGCGCGCCGAGGCTCTTACGTGAACCGCGCGGTTCGGTGTAGCCGACGATAACGGCCTCCTGCTCGTTGCTCGTCTTCACCTTGAGCCAGGACTTCGAGCGAGACTTCGTCACGTACCGGCTTTGGCCGTCTTTGGCGAGCATGCCCTCGAAGGATTGCTTGCGCATCTCCTCGAAAAAAGCCGTGCCGTGCTCCTCGATGTGCTCGCTTACGAAGAGGTGGGGGCTTTCGGGAATTATGCCGACAAGACGCTCCTTACGCTCAATGAGCGGGAGCTCGCGCAAGTCCTCGCCGTTAATCCATAGGGCGTCGAAGATGGCGTACTGGAGCGGGACGGGCGCGTCCTTATATTGTTGGAGCGCGTGGAAATCAGGACGGCCGTCCTTAAGCGCGATTATCTCGCCGTCGAGCACGGCATCGTGCCCGAGACTTTTGAGTGCCGTAACGACGGGAGTGTAGGTGCCGGCAAACGACTTGCCGTTACGTGAGTAGAGCCGCACGTCGCCGCCTTCTACCTCGGCTACTGCCCGGTAGCCGTCCCACTTCATCTCGTATATCCACCCGGCGCGGTCGAAGGGCGCATCGATAAGCGTCGCGAGCATGGGGCTCACGTCGCGGGGCATCGGGTCCGTGCCTCGTTTGGCCTTCTTTGCGGGAGGCGCGGGGGTCTTTTCCTTTTTCGGCATACCGGCAGTAACTGCCTGCAGGCCCGCGCCCTTTTTCACTAACTTACCAGGGACATCGCGGGGAAGTATGCGCCCCGAGAGCACGGAGGCGGTATCTTCGGTGACGTCGCGTTTTTCAGCATACTCGTCCTTTGCCTTCATAAGGAGCCAGGCGTTGTCCTCCTTGCCGTTTTGTATCTTCACGAGCTTGAACCCTCCTTTGAGCTTCTCGCCAAACAGTACGAATGACAGCTCGCCTCTATGGAGCCCGGACTTGAGCTTCTTGTGGCCATCCTCCGGGCCTGACGACTCGCTGCTTGCGAAGACCCCGGTGTCCCAGACGATTACGTCGCCCCCGCCATATTCGCCCGCAGGGATAACGCCCTCGAAGTCCTTATACGAATACGGGTGGTCTTCCGTCATCATGGCGAGGCGCTTGTCGGACGGGTTCAGGGAAGGCCCCTTCGGCACTGCCCAGCTCTTGAGCACGCCATCGATCTCGAGACGGAAGTCATAGTGGAGGCGCGTGGCGTCATGCTTCTGGACGACGAAATGGAGCGGGCCGGCGGACTTCTTAACGGCGCCCTTCGGCTCGGGCGTCTTCTTGAAGGAACGCTTGCGGTTGTACTCGCCGAGTAGTGACATAGGGAGCGGCAGCTATGCGCGCACGGGGCGCTTTTGTTCTTCCTCAAGGCTCTTGCGGAGCGCCTCCATGAGGTTCTTCATGTCGGTCGGTACCGGAGCGGCGTCCTCGCCGCTCACTTTCACCGTCTGGCCCTTGGCCTTCTTTGCGATGACCTTCTCGAGTTCTTCCGTATACGTGTCCTTAAACTCCTTCGCATTAAAATGCTCCTCGAGCTGCCCGATCAAGGCAAGCGCCATCTTGAGTTCTTTCTCCGAGTACTTAGCGTCCTTCGGCAGCTTCAGGTCTTCGGGCTTCCGGATTTCGTCCTCATACCGGAGCTGCACGAGCATGAGCGCATGGCCTTCAGGACGGATCATGGCCACATGTTCCTTATCGCGAAGCACGAAGGTGGCGACGCCCACTTTCTTTGCGCGGCGGAGCGCCTCGCGCAGGAGTACGTACGCCTTTTCGGCCTTGGGATCGGGCTCGAGGTAATAGGGTTTGTTCACGTACCGGCTATCTATCTCGTCCTCGTCGACGAAGCTCACGACATCGACGGTCTTCGTCTTTCGGGGCGACGCCTTCCTGAAGTCGTCGTCGGTGAGTACGACATAGTCGCCCTTCTGGTATTCATACCCCTTTACGATGTCCTCGTAGGGAACCTCCTTGTTCGTGCCACGGACGACCTTGAGGTAGCTGATGGGGCAATTACCGTGCTTGGTAAGCATCTTGAACTTGAGCGCACGCTCCTCGGACGCGCTGTAGAGCTTCACGGGTATATTGATGAGCCCGAAGGTGAGGGCTCCTGACCAGATAGGCCGCATATGAAAGCATACTAAGCGGGAAGCTATGAACTATTGATGAGGCGTTAACGAATGGCTCATCCGGCGTGGGGTATGAGTAGGGGATGCGTACAAAGCACCTGTGCATCGGGACGTCCGGCTGGCACTACAACCACTGGAATGGCGTATTCTATCCGCCCGAGGTAAAGGGGTATAACGAGCTGCGCTTCTTTTCCGAGCACTTCTCGAGCGTCGAGAATAACTCGTCTTTCTATCGCATAAGCAAGGAGTCGACCTACAAGACCTGGGATCGCATGACCCCCGAAGGATTTACCTTCTCACTCAAGCTAAACCGCTTCATTACGCACATCCACCGCCTTAACCTCACCGAGGCCGTACGGGAGCGCATCGACTACATACTCACGACCACGCAAATACTGGGCCCCAAGCTCGGCGCCATCGTCGTACAGCTTCCGCCGAGCTTCAAGCAGGACTTGGCGCGCGTTGATACCTTCCTCGCGCACTTTACCGAGGCCGCGCGGTCAAAGGCGCACCCGCCGGACATTGCCATAGAATTCCGCGCCAAGGATTGGTTCAATGACGACACGTTCGCGCTCCTGCGGAAGCATAACGTCGCGCTCGTCGCCGCACAGTCTTCACGCTATCCCGAAGCACGCGAACTGACCGCCGACTTCAGCTACCTGCGCCTCCACGGCCCCAAGGAGCTTTTTGCCTCGCCGTACTCGACGAGCGAACTCAAGGACTGGGCGTCATTTATCCGTAAGGCAGGGAAGGGCGGAAAGCGCGTATATGTATACTTCAATAACGACATCGGCGGGCATGCGCTGCGGAACGCCGAGGAGCTCCAAGGCCTGCTTACGTAAAAGAGAGGGACTACGGGGGCAGTGCCTCTCCGTAGTCCCTTAAGCGACAACATCCGTCACCTCGTACGACCCCCGCCCGCATTGATTGTCCTCGCGCCTGCGCTCCTCGTCCTCGCGCCTGCGCTCCTCGGAAAGGATACGCTCCCTCGTCGCGGCTTCGCAGCGCATGCGCCAGGCGTCGATGTGTCGAAGCACACGGATCCAAAGCAGCACGAAGAGGCAGGCGATGATGAGGACCGGAATGGTCCAGTCATGATTTTCGAACATGTCCTATCTCCCGTTTCCTAAGAGCGTTATACCACGCCCGTATAAAAAAGCGACTAGGTCAACGCTTCGATAACCCGGCGGAGCTCGTCCACGCCTACGGGCTTCGTGAGATGGTCGTTGAAGCCCGCAGCGAGCGCGCGTTCGCGGTCTTCCTCAAGGCCGTAACCCGTAAGTGCGACGACCGGTACGTCCGTATACCCGTTTTCGCGCAAGGTCTTTACGAACTCATATCCGTTCATTTCAGGCATGCCGATGTCGGCGAAAATGATGTCGGCGGACGACTCGTCCATGTGGGCGAAGGCTTCACGTGCGGAGTACCGGGCGACCGCATCCCAGCCGAGCGCACTGAA
Organism: Minisyncoccota bacterium; assembly: GCA_036399335.1. Taxonomy (GTDB): domain Bacteria; phylum Patescibacteriota; class Minisyncoccia; order Phycocordibacterales; family Phycocordibacteraceae; genus C7867-001. The sequence goes on along the minus strand of DASWNF010000005.1, from coordinate 15,446 downwards.
GAGGCGCACGAGGGCATCGGCAGCGGCCTGGTTGTCGTCAATGACCAGTATGTTCTTTGGGGGCAGGGCAGGTTCGGGGGCGGACATAACGGATGGTGCTGGTTCGGGCATGGTAGCGGCTTCAGCAGCCTTTGCAAGCGGCAAGGTAAGCGTGAATTCGCTTCCAAGCCCCGAGCCGCTGCTTTGCGCCGTAATGGTACCCCCGTGGAGGCGCATGATTTCATGCACGAGGCGCAGGCCGATACCGAGCCCGGTATTGCCGCCCTTCACGCGCTCGCTTTGGTAATACGGCTCGAAGACGCGTGCGAGCTCGTCGCTCGTAATGCCTACGCCCGTATCTTGTATCGTAAGCACGGCATTCCCGTTTCCGTCCTGCGCCGCCCGTACTGTCACTTTCCCGCCTTCGGGCGTAAACTTAACGGCATTACCAAGTACGTTCGTCATGGCCTGCTCGATGCGGGTGCGATCGGCGTCTACGATAAGCGGGGTATCCGCAACCTCGACAATGAGCTCGACCGTCTTCTCGCGCGCAACCGGCTCGTGGGCCTTTACGACATCATCGAGGACTTCCCGCAGGTCTATGGCCTCGGTCTCGATTCGGATCTTGCCGCGCACGAAGCGCGTCGCATCAAGAAGATCGTTCAGGAGCCGCGCCATGTGGTCGAACTGGTGCTCGATTACCTTCACCTCAGCCGCGGTCGCCTCCTCAGGATTATGGAGTTTCAAAAGCTCGAGTGATGTCTTGATTGGGGCAAGGGGGTTCCGGAGCTCGTGCGAAAGGGAAGCAAGGAACATGTCCTTGTAGAGGTCCCGTTCGTTTATCTCGTTATACAACCGCGCGTTCTCAAGGAGGACGCCCAAGTGACGGGCAAACTCCTCAAAGAAGGAGAAGTCCTCCTCCGTATACTCGCGGCCGGACTCGGCGTAGGCGAGCGTGAGGATGCCGAGCCTGCGGTCAGGGTTCCCGATGGGCAGCACCATGATCGAGGTCAGGCTGAGCCGGTAGATATCCTGCTTCTGCTCCTCGGTGACATTCGGTATTTGCTCGATCATTTCGCGGGTCACGCGGGGCGTGAATTCCGGCTTACCGGTGCGGATGACGCGTTCCGAAGTCTTCTCGATCCCTGCTGGGTTCAGGTACTTTTCTTCGTATTCCTTAATCCACTCGATTTTCTTCGGGTCACGATGCACCAGCACGACGCGCTCAAGCATGCCGTCGGGCGTAACGATCTCGATGCCGCACCAGTCAGCGAGGGTGGGGACGGCGAGCGCCGCCTTCTCGCGAAGGCGCTTCCGGAAGTCGGTCGTTATCGTAAGGACGCGCGTTGCCTTGAGGAGAAAACGGAGCTTGGCTTCATGCGACTGTATGCGGGAAATGTCGCGATACCAGAGGATGCCGTAGCTGAAGGCGCCGTCCTTCATGACGGGGACGCATGACACGCTGATCCACTCATGCGTGTGGTCCTTCAGGTTGCGGTGCTCGAGCATGAGGTCGCGCGTCTCCTGGCCTCGGAGCGCACGGTCTACGGCAGAGTCGTTCGGGTAGTCGAGCAGGTTGCCGTCGACGTCATAGTACTGGTGCTCGATGAAATAGTCCTTCACACCGGCACCGATGGCTGAGCCGGGCGGGGAAACGGGGAGTACTGACCGCATAGCGGCATTAGCAAACAAAACCTTCCTGTCCTTATCGAAGGTGTATGCAGGGAAGTCGAGCGCATCGAGCATTTGGCTCAACATCTCGTATCCGACCTCAGGCTCAGTATTCATTTTATAGACTGAGTATTACGCACGCTTCATGAAGAAGACATGATGCCATCTGTGGATTAATTAATACAAAAACCGCCTGGTCAGGGCGGCGTGATAAAGGACTCAAAAAGAGTGCGGTAGGGCTGGTGCCCGGCACGGATGCCGGGCACCTTACGCAGCTTGCTCCTGCTGGGGCCCCGCATCGCAGGGCGTCCAGATTGCCTGATGCAACCACTGGCAGAGCGAGTGGCAGTACGGGCTTTCACTGGAATTCGGCAAGTCGGGAATGAGCTTGCCGCACTCCGTGTGTGCACACTTCTTGTCTTCCCCCGAAACCTCCGGCATTCGTTTACCCCCTTTTTTTTGTTGCTGGCGTTAATATGACCCACTATACCTAGAAAAGCAAGTCCTAGGCGATGAAACGGACACAGCGTCCGAGGAAGTGCTCCAAGGCCGACATCTTCCGGTATTCACACGTTTCCGTGGTGATGCGCTCAAGGCCGTCGGTCCAGCCGCGCACGATACGGCACACCTCTGCAATGAGGTCGGCATTGCGGGTCACCAGGTTAAGCTCGTGGTTAAAGATAAGGCTGATGGCATCGAGGTTCGTGGAGCCGAACGACATCCACTCGTTGTCGACGACGACAATCTTTGCGTGAAGCATCCCCGGCACATACTTAAGGATAAGCCCGTGCTTCAGCATGTCCTCGAAGTATCCCTCACGCGCGATGTCGGCGAGCCGCTTATCGCTTGTCCGCGGCACGATGAGGTTAATCTCGAGCCCGTCGCGAAGGCGGCGGTTAATGACCCGCTGCAGCTTTAGGGGCGGGGCGAAATAGGGCGTCACGAGGGTTACCGACGTATCCGCAAGCATGATGGCGTGCGAGAGTTCCTCATAACAGAAGCGGTTACCGATGCCGGGCGCGTTCCCGGTAATGTGGGTTTCCTCATCCACCTTTTGTAAGGGCGCAAGGAGGGAACCCTTCTCCTGGAGCCTGAGGAGTTGGTTACGGAATTCCTTGCCGCATACGTCTGCGAGCGGTGCGTCCGTAAAGCGGACCATGAGGTCCTGCCAGTCGCGGAAGCGCTCACCGATGACGGCACCGCCGATCCAGGTGGTTTCGCGGTCAACGAGGAGGAGCTTCCGGTGGTCGCGAAGGAAAAGCCGCGCAGGAGTGACGACGTTCGTGACGCCGAGCGTCTTGTAATAAAAGACCTTACCGCCGGCAGCGGCAAGCTCGTTGTTGAGTTCGTAATTCTTGAAAAGTTCAAAGCACCCCTGCGCGTCGAGTATGCACCGCACCTCGACACCTTCCCGGGCCTTCCGCACAAGTGCATCAACGAAGCGTCGGCCGATGCCGTCACCCACGACATCCTCGATGATGTACTGCTCAAGGAGGATAGAGTGCTTGGCGCTTTCAATATCCCGGAGCTGCGCTTCCCAGATATCCGAAACCGTATGGAATGCCTTAAATTGCATATAGGCACTATCCATTATTAAAGGAATGGAGGCAAGTACAAAACCCATTCTGCCAACCGGATTGAGCGCTAGTGTTTAGTGTCCGGTGCTCTTGGAACAGATAAACAAGTAGAGCCGCTCGAGTGATCGAGCGGCCCTGAGAACTTGATGGCTGTTGGTATTTATCTCAACCTGAACTCTCGTGCAGGTGCGCCATGAGGGAAGGTGTGTTCGACCCGTATATCGGCACGATACTTTTCGGCCAAAATATCGAGAGCCATCTCAATCTCCTGCCGGGTATATGGCCTACGACTCCAATGAGATGGCAGTAATGAGTTTGACTCATTAAAGAGACGCTCCATATCCACCATATTGCCCTCGGCGTCGTACGCCTGGATGTCTCGCTCCATGGGAAGAGGAAAACCATCGGGCTCCACCGCATCTGAGATTGGATCCCAGGCCTCGACAATTTTGGAGATGGTTTGCCTCCGCAGCTCTAACTTCAAAAGTGCAGCAATCGCTCCCGCAGCAGAACGTTTAGCTTTCTGCCCCGAGCGCCAGACCATCCACCCTTGAGCATATTCGACCAAATCAGGGCCGAATGTGCGCAGGTTCTCAAAGAACTTAGATTTCATTTCAAACCCTTCCCAATGAAATTTCTCAAAGAGAATAAGACGTTTCACTCTATATGTCAAGATATCGTATTGGTTCAATATCTGGAGAATAGTAGAAAAGTTCTAACGTCGTCCCACACCCCCAGCCACAAAACAGGAAACCCACCGAGGCGGGAATCCCGTCGGTGGGTCAATAAGTGAAATTGCCGATATAGGTGGCTCCGGAGAAGCGCCCACTCGTATAGGCCACACGCACCATACGCCCCCTCTCGACCTGATTCCAGGTCGACTGAGCATAATTGGCGCATCCGATTTGTTGGGTCGCGTCGACGAATATGCAGATCGAATAGCGTTCGGGATGATATTGAGGTATCACCGTCGTCGTTCTGCCTGTCGATACGACTACCATTGAGGTATAAGCGTGATGGTAGCTTTTCCCGCTAACCTGACCTGAACTTTCATGTTCAGGCAGATTGACCGAGTCAGCCACGTAATATCCGATCACACCTAGCAGCACCACGAGCGCAAATACCAGGAGACCGAAAACCCCCATGATCAAGCGGTCAACCATTTAGCACCTCTCTTTCCTGTATATAATACTAGTACTTTTAATCATACTTGTCAAGTAGGAAGCTTTTCCAACATCGTCCCAGACTGCCAGCAATAGCAAAAAGCCTCAGGCGTCCTCCGCAGACATGCCACTCATTTGGTGATATAAGGATGCCAGAAGGGAGTATGTGATGGAAAGATATCTTGAGCTACGCCTTGAGCGAAAGAAGGGTGCCCCACAGAGTCTTGAATTAACGGCTCTTATGCCAGGTATGGCGAGGTGGCAACTCAAAGGTTACAGAATTGCGACGACCGATGAGGTCGAGATCTATTACTGCCTGAACAGCCACTCCTTTGTCCTCATCGTTAAGGAGCTTGCCGGGACACCTAATAAATCCTGGTACCTGCCTCACCTGGAAGATGTGGTGGCACGTGCGGCTGAATTCATTACGCCGCTTGATTTACGGCGCCTTAAGTTCGTGCTCACACCCTATCTTCCCGACACTGACGGCCTCGTCCCTGGATGAGGCCGTCTTTATATCAACTACTCAATCTCCAGTTTCCACTGACTTACTTCTCTGGTCACCACCGCCGCCTAACATCTGTTCAATCAATATGAATAAAAGAACCCGCTCGGCACTGCCGAGCGGGTTGTGATTCTCTGAGAGGATTCGGCCTATGCGGTCGCCCTCACGCTTTTGTTGGCCCTGGTGATAGCCGTGTGGGCGGAGTTCAGGTTATCGCCGCCCTCGAACTCGAAGGCGACGCCCGGGTACTTAGCCTGCAGCGCTTGCTGGGCGAGGTGCGTGCCGACGGCGTAGAGGTGGTCGAGCGGCCAGCGGGAGCCCTTGTTGAAGACGGTAGCATCAGCTTCCATCATGTAGAAGGCGTCGTTGTAGAGGATAACCCTGAGCGGATTCTCCTCTTCCACCTTATACATGTATTGGTGATGGAGGGTCAGCTCCATTGCACGGACGAGCAGTTCGCGATCCTTCGCAGAGAGGCGGCCGCTGAACACCACCTCGTTGAGCGCGTCTGCCGCCGAGATGGCGATGTGCTGCCGCGCATTCGGGGCGAAGGTGAAACGAGCGGCATTCTGACCGCGAGGAAGGCGGGCGGTCGCCGTCGGCACCAAGCGCCACTCGGCAGGACGTTCGCTCATCGCGCCGCATGAATGGCAGAACAGTCCTTCGAATTCCCGAATGTCGGTCGGGTCAAGGTTCGTATCGCCCGGCCACACCTTCACTCCCTCTGACCACGTGGTCAGCAAGCTGGCGCACGCGGGGCAGCGATGCCTGAAAAATCCGGCCGCATACATGGTGACGAAGGTCGCTGCGTAGAGGCCGCACGCCACCAGGAAAGCGCTTCTGTACATGATGCTGGTGACGATGGCGGCGGCGATCAGGGCAAGATTGATCACCACAAAGCCCTTCTTAGTTAACGGCATTTCGTCTCTCCTTGTTTGTCCAGGCGGATTTTGATGCTTATGAGCTAAATTGTCAATGAATTAAGGAGGTTTTATGTCATATATACGCGCCTGGTTGCGGCATAGGCCTGTCCGCAAAGGCCTTTATACGGTAGGGTAGTAAGAAATGGCAGATAAGAAGAACAAGGACGCGGCACCGCCGAAAGAAATAGTTTTGCGCTTTGAGGAGGTCCACTTCAACCATGGCCACAACCACCCCATCCTGGATGAGGTGAGCTTTTCAGTGCGCCGCGGCATGAAGGTGACCCTCATGGGACAAAACGGGGCGGGGAAGTCGACGCTGTTCAAACTCATCACCGGGGAATACAAGCCCGAGCAGGGCATCATCCACATCACGCGCGGTACGAGCGTTGCCATGGCAGCCCAGGTCATCCCGCCCGACCTCCGGGAGAAGACGGTCCGCGAGTTCTTTGAGTCGGTCTTCCCCGGGAAGGTGTATGACATCGACCCGAAGATTGACGCCATACTTGAGGTCGTGAATTTGAAGGCGCCCAAGGAGCGCATCATAAACTCATTTTCGGGCGGCCAGCAGGCGCGGCTCCTGCTTGCGAGCGCGCTCATCCAGGATCCAGACCTTCTGCTTCTCGACGAGCCGACGAACAACCTCGACAAGGACGGCATCGCGCACCTCACCGACTTCCTGAAGGAATACAAGAAGAGCTGTATGGTCATTTCGCATGATGCGGAATTCCTTAACTCCTTTTCGGACGGTGTCCTCTACCTCGACGTGCATACGCGCAAGGTCGAGCAGTACATGGGCAACTACTACGACCTCCTAAAGGAGATCTCCGCGCGCATCGAGCGCGAGAACCGCAAGAACGCGCAGCTTGCGAAGAAGATCCAAGAGAATAAGGACAAGGCGAACTTCTTCGCGCAGAAAGGAGGCAAGATGCGTCTCGTCGCCAAGAAGATGCGTGAGGAGGTTGAGGAAATGGAGGAGAATAAGGTCGACGTCCGCAAGGAGGACAAGACCATCCGCCCCTTTACCATCCCCTCGCAGCAGGAACTCGTCGGGAAAATACTTTCCATAACGTCATACACGACGCTCGACCCGAAGACCCACGAGCCTAAGGTGCATAAGAAGGAAATTACGCTTAAGAAGCGCGACCACCTCCTCCTCCAGGGGCCAAACGGCATCGGCAAGACGACCTTGCTCGAATCCCTCGCTAAAGGGAAGGCCGAGGGCGCTGTCATCGCGCCTGGCGTGCGCGTCGGGTATTACCGACAGGACTTCTCGACGCTTAACTTCGAGCACACGGTGCGCGAGTCGCTCCTCTCCGTCATGAAGCAGCAGAACGAGGAGAAGATGCGCGCCACGGCCGCAGGCTTCATCATCACGTCCGACGTCATCAATAAGAAGATCGGCATGCTCTCCGAAGGACAGAAGGGGCTCGTCGCCTTTGCGCGGCTCGTGCTTGAGGAACCGGGTCTCCTCATCCTCGATGAGCCGACCAACCACATTAACTTCCGCCATATCCCCATCATCGCCAAGGCCCTCGACGCGTATGACGGCGCAATGATCCTGGTAAGCCACGTACCCGAATTCGTGGCGCAGATACGGGTGGACGAGGTACTTGACCTAGGCTCCTCGAAGTAACATGTCCCTCCTCGAAGTCCTCGCGCTCGCGCTCAGCCTCTCGCTTGATACGACGGTCGTGTCGATAGGGGCGGGCACCCTGAACCGCCTCTCATGGCTGCGCGCGCTCTTCATCGCCCTCACCCTCTCCGTATTCCACGTCGTGATGCTGGTTGTCGGATTCCTTGCCGCGGGCGCCTTCACCGAAGGGCTCGAGTATGCGCGCATCGTGAGCTTCGTGCTGCTCCTCGGCATCGGCCTCAAGATGCTCTTCGATGCCCTCAAGAAGGAAGATGATGACGAACGGAACCTCCTCCAGAACGGCCCGCTGCTCGCCGTAGCGTTTGCGACGAGCGTCGACGCCCTCGTCGTCGGCATCTCGCTTTCGTTCATCGGGGCGTCCGTCACCCTCATGGCCGTTGCCCTCGGCATCATGACCTTCGTGCTCTCGCTCCTGGGTGTCTACTTCGGCATGCACAGCAAGCGGCTTATCGGCCCGAAAATTGAGATACTGGGCGCGCTCGTCCTCATTGCGCTTGCCTTCAAGATATTGTTCACCATCGCTTAGGGTAGGGGATGCGAGGGTTCCACAGCTATGGCTAAGTTCAGCATCAAGCAGGCGGGGCGCGAGCTCAAGGGAAATGCGAAGACGCCGAAGCGCATCTTCCTCGTGTTTATCGCGCTGCTGCTCATCATCATCGGCATCGTAAGTACGCCCCTGCCGGGCTTCCCATCGCGCATCACGATGCTCATCGGGCTTGTCCTCCTTTCCATATCGTCTCCGAGCGTATATGCCTGGGTCAAACGCCGCACCCAGAAATATCCGCGCATCCAAAGCTTTGCCGACCGATTCAGGAACCGTGTCATTAATTTCATTTACCCAAGCCGGTAAGCGCATAGTCTTCATGAAAATCGCATGCTTAATAGGGCATGCTACTAGATGAGCTTATTAGCCTCATTACCTATCCCATGCTTCCACTCATTCTCGGGTTCGTTCTCGGTGCCGCGACCATCATCTTCGCGCTCCAAAATACGGACATCGTCTCGCTTACGTTCCTCGGATGGCAATTCGAGAGTTCCTTGGCGCTCCTCATCCTTCTCGCAAGCTCCATCGGCCTATTGCTCGGCATGCTCTTCTCGCTCCCGAGCCTCATCCGTCGGAGCTTCGACATCCGCAACCTGAGGCGGGAGAACCAGGGCCTTCGCGACGAAGCGGATACGCTTCGCAAGTGGAATACCGACACCGTCGCGCATTACGAGGCTCGTTCGAATGCACAGGCGCAAAGCGACGCGCACACCGTCGACCTTCGGCCTAACGTATAAAAACATAGCCCCGCCGAGATGGCGGGGCTATCGGAGAACCCTCAGGAACTCCTTTTTTCTTCCTCCTCCCCGTTAAGCCAGGAGGGAGGTATGTGCTTGACGTACCAGACGCCCGCGCTCGGGTCGTCGAGGTTGGTCGCGACCTGCCAATACAAGACGAGGACGAAGGAGACCGAGCAGGTGAGCGCGATACCTGCGTCCGCGCGCTCGTAATCGAGCAACATGACGAGCAACTGGATAATCAGTGCCAGGGTGCCGAGGAGCAAGTGAATCGTCATCGGGATCCGGTTATCGATAATCCGGCGGAATCCCTCATAGTCCTTGCTCCGGCAGAACATCGTTATTTCGGTGTGCTCCTTCCACACCTTGCTCACGACGAAAGCCGCCATGAAGGTATGGAAGGCCGCCAACACCGGGATGCCCGCGTCCGTGAACACCGACATGTCGCCCTTGGCGAAGTGGATGCCGTTCTTGAAGAAGACGAAGTACCAGGTGAGGCCGAGCAGCGCGCTTGCGATGCAGGGCTTTACGAGCAGCCAGAGATGGGGAAGGATTTCGTGACGCATCAGGACCTCCGCGTTATAGGGGTAGCGCAGCCAAAGGACAACGCACAGCTGTAACCAATAAAGTATAAATATGAAAGAGTGTCAAGGAAGGAGGCACGCAGGATTCCATGGAACCGGCAATGCGTGTAAGGTGGGGCAATGAGCGAATCATACGAAGTAATTGTCATCGGCGGCGGTGCTGCGGGCATGATGGCTGCAGGACGCGCGGCCGAACGCGGTAAGCGCGTCCTCCTGCTCGAGCGCAACAAGCGCCTCGGCGAGAAGCTCCGCATCTCGGGCGGGGGCCGGTGCAACATTATTAATGCCGAGCCGGAGGAGCGGAAGCTCCTTGCCCGGTACGGCAAGGCCGAACAGTTCCTGTATTCTGCCTTCTCGCAATTTGGTGTTGCCGACACATTCCGCTTTTTCGAGGCGCACGGGCTACCGCTAAAAGTCGAAGCCACCAACCGTGCGTTTCCGGCTACCGAGCGCGCCACAGACGTCGTCAATACGCTACGGGCGTACCTAAAGGAAGGAAGGGTAGTAGTGCGGACGGGTGCTGCCGTAACGGCGATAGAGAGCGGGGTGGGGGAGTCGGGCCTCATACGCGGCGTAGCCACGAAGGAGGGAACGTATACGGCAGACTCATATATCCTTGCGACAGGCGGCCTTTCCCACCCTGAGACCGGATCAACCGGTGACGGCTTCACCTGGCTGCGCACGCTCGGGCACGCCGTAGAAAAGCCGACGCCGACTATCGTGCCTCTCAAGGTGCGCGAGACATGGGTGAGGGAAGTGGCCGGCGTTACGATTCCGGAGGCGAAGGTTACCTTTTTTGTGCAAGGGAAAAAGAAGTTCTCACGTACCGGGCCCGTGCTATTCACCCACTTTGGCGTCTCCGGACCCACGATATTGAATGCTGCGGGGCAAGTTGCGGATCTTCTGCATGAAGGGACCGTCGAAGCACGTATCGACCTCTACCCAGATATGGACCTCGGCATACTCGACCGACACCTGACGGACGTATTCGACCAGCACAAGAATAAGCTGCTGCGAAACGTGCTTAAGGACCTCGTGCCGTCTGGCCTCGTCGAGATGCTCATGTCCTTCGTGCCCGGTATCGATGCCGACAAGAAGGTACACAGCGTGCTTCGCGAGGAGCGCCGGCAGTTAGCCGAACTCCTCAAGGGACTCACGCTCACCGTTGACGGGCTTATGGGCTTTGAGCGCGCCGTCGTTGCGGACGGTGGGCTTACGCTTGCAGACATTGATATGCGTACGATGCGTTCAAAGAAATACGGGAACCTCTTCGTAACGGGAGATCTTCTCCACATCACCCGGCCGTCCGGCGGCTACTCGCTCCAGTTGTGCTGGACGACGGGCTTCGTGGCCGGCGAAAACGCGTAATACCTAGCGTGAGACAGGTTACTAGAGAGGGGACATGTTCATGCGTGCCATCTGCATGTTTACCTCCTCCTCAAAACACTTCTCAATCCTCTCCCAGTTAAGCTCAATATCGAGGGATGACGGCTCTTTGCGTCCCCACCAGAGAAAACGCGTAGGGGACTTCGGACTGAACTTCTTCCTCCACTTCCTAATGCCGATCCTCTTAAGTTCTGTGATGGCAACCTGTGTCTGGATGAGGACGCGGAGATACGTCAACAAGTTACGTTCCGCCAGGTCTCGACGGGTAACATGCTCATACTCTACGAGACAAGCCCGTAGCGATGCCTTCTCGGCCGCGGCGGTATTATATTTACCAAGCACCAGGGTCTGGTTCAGCTCAAGCGTACTTTCGAACTGGCGGCGGGAGTCGTCTACTATCCGCACCAGGTCGTCCGATATGCTAAATGCCCGGTCTATCTTGCTGTCTACGTAACCGCTCCCCGTACTGATCTTATGGATCTCAGGCCCGATCGAACGCATGGAAAATAACGGAAAGAATGCCTGCGAAACGAAGTGTTGTTCCGGCGGAGACGAATCGATGTCCCGTAGTATCTTCTGTATCTTGTCATCGAGGAAAACAAGTACCGATACGCGGGCCTCGTACGCGTTATTGATGCGGTCGATAATTACCTTTTCGACAAAGTTTAAGTTTTCTTTGTAGGCGTTCTTCTTGGTGTGATGCTTATCAATAAACCAAATGAGGAACGCCGCAAGCGCGCCGACCATCGCACCGGCAAAGTCCTGCCAACGGAATAAGAAGTTGCCAACCGATGCGAAGACGGAAGCGATGCCGCGTAAGACAAACCATACGATATGCATGGCTCAAGTATCGCACGGGCGGTTGCCACCCACGCAAAAGCTATAGTGACGGTTCACCGCTCCTTTACCCGTATCCTGGATACTGCGTGCACCATGGAATTTATGGGATTTACCTATATCGACGGCCTCGTACTACTCCTCTTTGCGGGATTCCTCATGCGCGGCTACCGCAGCGGCTTCTGGCCGTACTCCGCTAAAGTCGTATCGCTAATCGCAGGCATCGTAGCCGCACTCTGGGCATTCGCGCCACTCGGTGCATGGCTGGCACCTTTCCTATCCATGAGCCCGAAGATAGCTTCGGTGCTCGGGTTCGTCGTGGTCATGATTGGCGTACAGGCCGCCCTAGACCTGGCACTTGAGCGGCTCTTCCGCGCCTACCCCCGGGTATTTGCGGAGCGACCGCTCACGAAGGCTGCAGCACTTATTCCGGCAGGAATTGAAGCTGCAATCGTCGGCATCATGCTCGTCGTAGTGAGCACGGCGCTCCCGCTGCCGACGTGGTTTACGAGCGACGTCGCGGCCTCCTCTACGGGGCGGCTCGCCGCAGGAACCATGCCGGGACTGCGCAGTGCCCTTGACCGCGCATCGGGTGGCGGGCTCTCTGCGGCGCTCGCCACGCTTACGACGCACCAGGGAAGCGGTGAGCCGGCACGGAGCCTCCCGTTTAAGCCTGGCTCGACCGAAGTCGACGAAGCTGCAGAGGCGCGCATGCTCGAGCTCGTGAACGAGGAGCGGGCCAAGGTCGGCGCGCCACCGCTTAGCATCGATGAGGCCTTGGTTACGTCTGCGCGCCTCCACTCCAGGGACATGTGGGAACGACAATACTTCGCGCACGAGAATCCGGACGGGGACGATCCCTTCGTGCGCATGCTCCGGGCAGGTGCGGTATTCCTGACTGCTGGCGAGAACCTCGCGCTTGCGCCCACGGTTGCCATGGCGCATACCGGGCTCATGAACTCACCCGGGCACCGCCGCAACATCCTTGACCCGAGCTTCCACCGCGTCGGCATCGGGATCATCGATGGCGGCATATTCGGCAAGATGGTTACGCAGAATTTCGCCAACTAATATGCGCTACTTACTTGCACACCATATACGAGGTGACGCCGCCGGCTATTACGTGCGCCTGACTAAAGACCTGGAGAAGCGGTTCGGCATCCCGAGCCTGTCGCGCCGGAGCCCGGCGCACATAACGCTTAAACCTCCGTTTGAGACGGACGACTTGGAGCCCGTGATAGGGAAGCTGACGCAGGTGTCAGCTTTCGTACCGCAGCTTCCGCTCAAGATCCGGGGGTTTGAAACCTTCCGACAGAAGACCATATACCTAGATGTGCCCATGACTCCCGAACTCCAACAGTGGGGGACTGAGCTTGCCTCGGAATGTGCCGGCCTGGTAGACGGGAGGGCTATTCCCCTGCCCATCAAGATGCATATCTCGGTTGCCCGGAAGCTTGCTCCCGGCCTCTACCAGCGCGTCATGCGGTACTTAGGCACGCTGCCGATTCCGGAATTCGATTCAGTTTTCGACTCCGTCACCCTCTTCCAGTACGTAAACAATAAATGGGTCGTGCACCGGGTCTTTGAACTAAGCGGCCCGCAACCTTAAGGACCTAATTGCACAATGGCTCCCTCCTGATACAGTCCTTCCAGAGGGGGTACAGTCCCTTAAAGGAAAGGAGTAGAGGAAATGCAAAGCAAACCGGCTCCAGAGAAAATCGTCCAATTTCCGTGCGTGTTTTATCCGCGCGGCGCAACGAAGGAGGGGTGCGAGGAGAAGACGCGCGTCAGCGCACACAACGCGCGCTGCGCAGGCATACACTGCCCATCGAAATCTCGCTTCTGCGTAAAATGCATCAACGAGAGCAGCCGGCCCGACTACGTCACCAATCCGGTGACCGGCCTCTGCGCCCGGCATGATCGGGAGAAGCAGGAAAATGACGCGCTTCCGCGGCGGGAACGAGTCCTGGTGGAGCGCCGTCCGCGTGGCGGCGGCTGTCCGCTTATATTGCCGGCGGTGCCGTCAGCCCGGATATCGGGCGAGCAGTTCCAACCGCAACGCGCGCCCTTCTCGCTTCCGCCCGATCCGCCGAGCCTGATGCAACGGGTGGCACAGGCGGCACAAGGGCCTCCGCAAGACGTGCGGTCGTCCGCGCCGGCGGCGAAACCTCCCGAACCGGAGCTTCCGCCGGAAAAAGTTCCGAACGAAACCCCGCAGCCTCAGCCGATCGTCGTGACGAATGAAGTAACGGAAGTAACGAAGGAGAAACGCATGCCGCAACATGAAAGAAAGCCGGCCAGGAAGGCTTCCCGCGCACCCGAACGCCCCTCCGTATCCCGGAGGAAGCGTGCGAAGGCGGAGAGCCAGCCACCCGAAGCTCCGGTGGAGCTGCCGGTGGCTCCTGTGCAGCCGGTTCCCGAGCCTGAACCGACGGCCGAGCATGCTCCGCCCTTCGCCTCGTCTGTACGTGCGGACTTGGTTGAATTGGCGGAAATCGCCCGGCAACTCAGCCGCGTGCCCCGGAGCCGGCGTCTTGCACGCCGCCTGGAGCTCATCACCAACAGGCTCAGGCGCGGCCTTCTGAAGAGCTAAGCATCCAAGCCTCAATACAGCGGCTCGCGTTTACGCGGGCCGCTTTTTTATGATACTAGCTGTAAATACTCATCAGAATAACGAGTAAGTGGGCCATATTTTGCGAATCTCGGCTGTCCGTGAAGGAATTTTGGCAGGGAAGCCAGACAGGATTAATCTTCCGGTATGTTTCGGGCCTGTTTCAGACATCACACAAGAAAGCCTGTAATCAAGCCTTCTTTAAGAAAACGAACGGTTCGGGGAAGCGTTAATAGTCTTTGTTTTCGTAGTCACTACGCTGAATATGCATAGATGCAGAGTTATACGGAGGCAAAGTACAAACCGTACGAGCATAGAAGCCCGTACAAAGGAATATCAAGCCGCCATAATGCCGCCCACTTACTTATTCGTATAATGTACTTCGTGAAAGATATATTGTACGAAGTACATATAATCGAGCCCTGACCTCTAATCATATGTACATTTACGGATTAGCCTTAAGTACTCATCACTTCCCTTGCACGCACCTCAAATAATTTTGTCTGCGAGGGTTTGTAGCTTCTTTTGCCTCTACTTGGGACAAAATATTTCTACGCGCAGAAAAAGCAGCAGGGCGTACCCCTTCCCCGAAAAGTATTTTTTGACGCGAGGGAAGTGCTTTTAATGACTTTGGGGACGGTCGAACAGGCTGACTCCCCCACTGCTCTAAGGGCTTTTCTCTGCTCGGGCACTCTGGGAAATTCCGTCGACCATAAGCTCTTGCGTAAGGTAATCAACAGCTCCGGGTCTTGATTCAACAGGCTCATCGGGTAATACTGGATAAGTCCGAGCTACGGCTCAGACGAATCACAGGTTCCGGCCTACGGGCCAACCTATTTTGAAAAACGGGTCTTGTCATCACGAGCGTGAGTAAGACTTGGGCGTACGGGGCGAGACGCATACCGATTTTCGTGGAAAAACCACCCTCATGGGTGGTTTTTCCGTCCACAGGTTATCACCAGTATCAACAGTTGGTGACGGATGAGCCCGGGAGGATACTCATAAAAGTCTGCGGCTTCGGCCAAAGGCAGGGGTAGCGGGTTCGGGGGCTTTGCCGCCAAGCCCGCTACTAGGACGGCGGGTCCTGTGCACGAGCGTTCCCCTTTCGGTCCTATGTCCATCCCACGGGAGCGACATGGTAAGCCGGAGCGGAAGCGCAACCGGAACAAGACATCAACCGCCTTCCGCAAAAATCGCCCCGGAGGGCGATTTTTGCTTTTCATGCACGCCGCAGCTTGTGCACGACTTCCCTGCCCTCCAGGCTTAGATCAAGCT
>DASWNF010000004.1:0-29271 GCA_036399335.1 Minisyncoccota bacterium | reverse complement strand
TTATGTGAAATCTTACGTTACGGCAGTGCGGTACTTCCTGCGTCTGCGGCTTTCGGGTCCGCAAGCAGGTTCATGACGGTGTCGGTCGGTATGAAGAGGCTCTCCGAAGCGCCCTGGATGCCTATAATGCCGCCCGACAGGTTTACGGCAGCCCCGCCTGCGGGAATGCCGCTCAAGCTCGTGCGTACGCCTGCGGCATCGACCTTACTTACGATGCCGGTCAGCGCTGCCGAATCTTTCGTGATGGCGATGGCCGTTTGCCCGGCCTTGAGCTCAGCTGCGGGCACGAAGGCTGCGGCAGGCGCCCCCGGAAGCGCGGCAGTATCCGAGAAGCCGTAAACCGCGATGCCGTTCCCGGACTTTGATAAGGACGCTTCGGCGCTCTGTCCGCTGGCAAAGACGATGGTCACTTCGCGGGGGAGCATGGCGACTCCGGAAGCCGTCGCGACCGCGCGCTGCTGCGGCAGGTACGTGCCGTAGAGGATTGCCGGCGTAGTCGTCGCTCCTTTATGGATGAGCACTGTACGGTTCACGGCTGCGATAACGGCTCCCGTGAGGAGCTGTTCTCCCGAAGGCGCGGCCGGTGTCGGCGTTACGCCCGTGGTTGCCACCTGGATGGGCGTCGATATCGTCTCGACGGTGTGGTCAACGATGCGGTCTACCGTCTGGGTTACGCTCAAGGGCGCCTCATCCAGGAGCGACACCGTGAGGATGGCCGTCGCCACCGACACGACGAAGTTCACCAGGAGCATGAGGAGCAAGAGCTGTGCTTTTGAGAGGTCTTCAATGTCCATACCAGGTTCCCTTCCGGGTACCCTAAGTATACCTAGCGGGAGGCACGTAATCAAAAGTGCGTCAGCGGTCGAGGAAGTGCGCCGTACGCACGAGTGCGTGTGCAAAACGCTTGAGCTCGCGTTCCTTCGTGGCCGGTCCCCAGGACACGCGGAGCGTGGAGCGCGCGCGGGCTTCGTCACCCGTAAGCGCACGCACGGCGCGCGACCCCTGCTCGGCATCGGCCTCGCACGCGCTCTTTGTCGCGACTGCGAAGCCTTCGGCATCAAGGAGCATGACTGCGTAATCCGTATCGAGTCCAGGAAGAGAGAAATTAAGGATATGCGGCACACCCTCCCTTCCCCTATTCACTACCAAGGACGGCAGTTGAGCCGTGAGCAGGGCGATAAGCTGGTCGCGGCTGCGCTGCGCCCGAAGCATAAAGGCTGCCTGTCCCTCAAATGCTTCCGTAAGCGCAGCGGCGAAGGCGGAGGCAAGCGCAACCGGCTCCGTGCCGGGGCGAAGCCCGCCTTCCTGCCCGCCCCCCTGCATAAGCGGCGCGAGCTTCACGTTCGACCGGATGCACAGCGCGCCGATACCGCGGATGCCGCCTACCTTCTGCCCGTCGAGCGCCACCGAATCTGCCGCAAGGCGGGTGAGGTCAAACGGTGCCGCAAGCGACGCTTGGCTCGCGTCAACATGCAGGAGCGCGCGCTCATAACCTCCTTCACGTGCGAAGGTCTCGAGGATGGTGCGCACGCTGCGCGTATCGTAGCGCGTACCGGTTTCGCCGCAGACGGCGTCAAGGACGACGAGACGGGTCGTCGGCTTCAGCTTCTTGCGGAAGTCTTCCACGTCGATGCGTCCGTCGCGAAGCTCAAGCGCTTCAGCGTCGATACGGTATGAGGTAAGCGTACGCACCGTATTAATTACCGATGCGTGCGCACCCGGTAAATAGAGGAGGTGGATGTCGCCCGCAGGTACGCCCTTCGCACGGAGTGCCATAACGACTCCCTGGAGCGCAAGGTTATTTGCCTCGGTTGCACCCGAAGTGAAAATGACCCCCGCAGGCTTTACCTCGGTGAGCCGTGCAATCTTCAAACGCGCATCTTCGAGCACGCGCTTCGCTTCAACTCCCTCCCGATGCGGCGACGAGGGATTGCCTCCGTGCGCGAGTGCACGGACAAAGGCAAGCTTTGCGGCGCTTGCTACGGGGGCGGCAGAGGCCCAGTCGAGATAACTTCTTTTCCTGAACATATTGACTTACACAAAATATATAGCCATTATGCCGAACAGGAAAGTTTCGGGGCAACACAGGAGACTAACGATGCCCAAGTTTTTGTTCGGCCTCCTGATTTGGCCGGTACTGCACCATGCGGAAAGTGACCGCATTTCAGGACGTGCGGGATTTTGGCTCGACCAAGCTGTAGCAACCCTAAATCTGTTCGTGATCCTATGGATGTCCATTAGCGGTGCGTACCTGGAAAGCATCATCCAGGCAGCGGTCTACGGCGCCTACGGCCTGCACGTCCGCAGGGAGTTATCCAAAAAATACGGAATCGCCCTCTTCTAGATCGCTCGCGGAGTCGCCTGACTCACGTCGAGCGATTCCCTTTTTCTTGTGAAAAACCTTATTTTGTGCGATGGTAGACCTCATGGCACGAACTCCACGCCCACCAATTGTCGCCGTCATGGGACACATCGACCACGGGAAGTCATCACTTCTCGACTATATCCGTAAGAGTAACGTCACGGCAGGCGAAGCCGGCGGCATTACCCAGCACGTCTCCGCATACGAGGCCGTGCATGAGCACGAAGGTGCTGAGCGCCGCATTACCTTCCTCGACACCCCGGGCCACGAGGCCTTCCGCGCGCTTCGCGCGCGGGGTGCTGCCGCTGCCGATATCGCCATACTCGTCATCGCCGCCGAGGAGGGAGTGAAGCCGCAGACGCTCGAGGCATACCAGGCAATCGAGGAGGCAAAGACTCCCGTCGTCATCGCCTTCACGAAGATAGACAAGAACGGCGCCGACATAGAGCGCGCAAAGATGTCGACAGTCGAGCACGGCATATACCTCGAGGGCCTTGGCGGCTCCATCCCCTTTACGGGCGTTTCTTCGAAGTCAGGCGAAGGTATCCCCGAGCTCCTCGACCTCGTCCTCCTCACGGCAGACCTGAGCGACCTGAGTGCGGATGCCGACGGCCTAGCCAAGGGGTTCATCCTCGAGTCTTCCCAGGACCCGAAGCGCGGCATGTCAGCCACGCTCATCATTAAGGAAGGCACGCTCCGTACCGGGGCCTTCGTCGTTGCCGGACAAGCCATGGCGCCTATTCGCTTCATCGAGGACTTCCTTATGAAGCGCATTTCCGAGGCGTTTCCCTCGCAGCCGGTCAGCGTGTCGGGCTGGAGCGCGCTTCCTCCTGCAGGTACGCCGTTCATAACGGTCGCGACCAAGAAGGAGGCCGACCGGCTCATCGCCGAAGGTGCCCCTGCGCGCGTCGCGAACATCCCCGCCGAAGCGGGTGACGGCAAGACCGCGCTCCCACTCATCCTTAAGAGCGATGTTACCGGCAGCATCGAGGCCATCAAGCATGAGCTCGCGAAGATCGAGCACGACCGTGTTTCCATACGCATACTCGCCGAAGGCGTGGGTGCCGTGAACACGGGCGACGTAAAGACCGCCCAGGTCGGCAACGCAGTCGTTATCGCCTTTAACATGGGTACCGATGTCGCTGCCCGCGAGTATGCCGAACGGAGCGGCGTCGCGATACATACGTTTTCTATAATCTACGAACTCGCCGAGAAGGTGCGCGAGCTCGTTATCGAGCGTGCGCCCCGCATTACGGTCGAGGAGATCATGGGCGAGGCGAAAGTACTCAAGTCCTTCAGCGTGGCCGGCAATAAGCACGTGCTCGGCGCAAAGTGGATTTCGGGCGAGCTTTCCGTCGGTGATCAGATCAAGGTCGAACGTCGCGGCATCCCGCTTGAGCGCGGCAAGCTCACGAACCTCCAGGTAGCGCGCATGGACGTGACGACCATTAAGACCGAGGGTGAATTCGGCCTCCAGGTAGAGACCCGCGGTGATATCGCTGCCGGCGACTCGCTCTTCTCCGTGAAGATGGTAGAGAAATAGCGCGTATGAGCATCAAGGACGAAAGAGAGGCGCATATGCTCACCGAGCTTGCGGCGAAGTACATTGCGCGCGAAGCGGGCCGTAACACCCTCATCACGCCCACGCGCACCGACTTAAGCCGGAACCGCCGGAATGCGACGATCTTCGTCAGTGTCTTCCCGACCGAGGAAGGCGAGCATGCGCTTGCCTTCCTTAAGCGCCACAAGGACCTGTTCCGCGAAGACCTGAAGAAGACCTCACGCCTCGCCATACTCCCGTACGTCACCTTCGAGCTCGACTACGGCGAACGGAACCGCCAGCGCCTCGACGAACTCTCGCGCGAACTCTAGCTTCGCGCTATATTCGAATAACACGGCCCAGTGGCGAAGTAGAAACGCGGCGGATTGCAAACCCGCTATGCACGGATGCGATTTCCGTCTGGGCCTCCACGAACGTGCGCACCGTGCTATCGTCTAGCAAAGCCGAGGTGATGGAATGGTAGACATAGGGGACTTAAACTCCCCAGGCAGCAATGTCGTGCGGGTTCGAGTCCCGCCCTCGGCACTATCGTTAGAGTTTTGTAATAAAGCGCTCGTAGCCGGCGAGCTTCCCGTGGAGAAGATCCTGGTATTTGGTGCGGAGCGATTCGGTCACCGGGCCCGGCTTCCCGCCATTGATAATTCGCTTGTCTATCTCGAGGACCGGCGTGAGGTATGCCGAGGTGCCGCACGCGAAGGCCTCATCGACGATGTAGAGTTCGGTGAGGTCAATCGTGCGCTCTTCTACCTTGAGCCCCATATCCTCGGCAAGCGTGATGAGGGTCTTGCGGCTGATGCCTTCAAGGATGTCGGTCGAAGAGCTCGGCGTGATGAGCACGCCGTCGCGCACGAGGAAGAGGTTCGCTGCCGAGAGCTCGCATACGTGCCCGGTAACGTCGAGGAAGACGCAATCATCGTATCCGCTATCAATGGCATCCTGGCGCGCGAGCACTGAGTTTACGTATGCCCCGTTCACCTTGGCGCGCGAAGGTATCGCGTAGTCGGGTACGCGGCGCCACACGCTCGTCTTGAGGCGCGCACCGTCTTTGGGAAGAATGGGTGCTGCCTCGTACAGGAAGAGGCTGAGCGACGTCTCAAGGCCCCTGGAGCGCACGCCGGGAAGCAACTCGGACACGTGGATGGTCGCGCGCGCGAATACGTCCCCCGTGACCTCGTTTGCGGCGACCGTCTCACGAACGGCAGCCAGGAGCGCATTTGCGTCCCAGCCTGCGGCGTCGATGCCGATGATGCGCGCGGAGTTAAGGAGGCGCTGTGCGTGCTCCTTAAGCCTGAATATGTGGAGCGCATTCCCTTCTCCGACGAAGACCGGGAAGACGGTGTACACGCTGAGCCCGTACAGGACTGCCGAACTTGCAATGCTCAGGTTTGCTTCGGCAAGCGGTACCACCCTGTCTCCCATATACGCCCGGTCATATAGTTTTGCCATCCGTAGAGTCTAGCATCCGCCCCGGCGGCTAGCGGTTGAATTGTGGACGCCTTTCCTCTACTATGCGTAGAGGGCCGTCCCAAGGGACGGCCCCGTACAATACTTCTCGGTTTTTGCGTCCGCCCATAGCTCAGTTGGTAGAGCAACTCCCTCTTAAGGAGATGGTCGTAGGTTCGAGCCCTACTGGGCGGACGCAGCAACTGAAAATGCCGGGGTGGTGAAATGGTAGACACGCCTGCCTTAGGAGCAGGTCCCTTCGGGGGTGGAGGTTCGAGTCCTCTCCCCGGCACTTGTAAAGAATTCGCTCACCAGAGGCGCGCTTAGGTGTATGCACACACGACTCGGTGTCCGGACCATAGGAAGGAAGGCCAATCGGCAAGGCTAAGGAAGGCTGTGGGGCTTTGGAGGGCTATATACCTACAGGATATAGGCCACATTTCTTTCGTACGGCAACTTGACTTCTTCATACTATTTGTCATATAATGTGGCGAGACAAAGAACCTTGGCAGTTTGTGCCAAACAGGACATAGGAAGGAATTACGTATGTTCACGCTTCTGGCTGGTGCCTCTGCCCTTGCGTTGACCGGTGCCGCCACTGCTGGCGGTCCGTTCTTCGCGACTTGGCTTGCGCACGAAGACACTCTCTTCGCGACGGTTCAGGAGAGCACGGTCAAGATGGTCATGAAGGGTGATTCCTTCAGCCACTTGATCATGTCCTTCGAGGGCGCGCATCTCAATGCGCCCAAATCCCCTCACTTCATCCCGACCATTCCCGCGTGGGAAGTGATCGAACACGACCACGACGAGGATGCGAAGTACGACACGCGCCCCAAATGGATGCAGGACCTCGGCATTTTCTATGTCGGGATTCCCTACCTCCGGCGCGTCCACGAATACCGCTTCGTCTGGAACGAGGTGGAGCTCAATGAAACGACGCACAAAGAGGGCGTACGCTCGAGGAAGGAAATGACGAACTTCGCGTACGTCTCATCCTTCCCGTACATCATCGTCCTCGATGCGGCTGAAACCAAGGAAGGCATCCCGCTCGACATCAGCTACCAACTGGTGGTGCGCATCTCCAACCCCTACAAGGCGCTCTTCAAGACCGAGAATTGGTTGGAAACCATCACCGGCGAAGTCAACCGGCGTGCCCGCAACTACATCGGCAGCCGCGGCTACAAGCAGCTGCTGTCGGAAATGGATGAACAGCCGGAGGCGGAGGGCGGCAGCGATGCCAACCCCGACTACTTCTCCTGCGCGATTACCGACCTGAACACGAAGATCCCGGGCGACATCAATCGCGTGAGATCCCCGTTTTTGGTCAATCTCGAAGAAAAATACCTGAACGGCCTCGTCGGCAACTACGGCATTACCATCGAATCAGCAAACCTGCAGACGATCGATATCGTCGGCTCGTATGCCGAGGAGCTGGTTAAGGCTTCAGTCCGCGAATATACCGCCGAGCAGAATGCAAAGGCGGTGCGGATCGAAGCTGACGCGCAAGCCCACGCCACGCTCGTGCGTGGCAGGGCGGACGCGAATGTCATCCAACTGAAGGGCAATGCGGCGGCAACGTCGCTTGCAAGCCGTCTGTTCGTGCTCCAGAAGTTCGGCCAGATGGGCGCACTGCTCGCGCAGTTGGACGCCATGACTGAAAGCTCGAACGCCAAGGTCATCTGGGCGAACAATCCCCTCATCAGGGAGTTCCCCGGCTTAGGCGAATCCATCAACGGCAGCGGGCTTGATACTCCCGCGCAGCTAAAGAATTTCCTCAAGGACTTCATGGAAACCTTTAGCCCTGAAGAGAAGGAAGCAGCATGAAAATCGTCACGTACGTAGCGGCAGGCTTGCTTGCCGCAATCATCGCCCTTCTCGTCTGGAGGGGGACCATCGACGTTGGATGGAAGGGTGCCCTGTTGCTTATCGGCATCCCGGTTCTTGGCTACATTGCCCTCAAGTTCGGCGGCGTGAAAATCGCCGGCGGCTTGGGGATGGCCGGGGTTGCTGTCTTCGTAGCGTATCTGGCGCTAAGCGGCAGCCTTGGCTGGTGGATCATTCCGCTTGTAATCCTGACGGGCCTTGGACTCTTTATCGGGTTCCTCGTCCTTGCGCGCTTGGCGAAAACCAAGGGGCATGAGGACGGGTCCGATAAGGACCAGGCGACCGGTGCAGAGGCAGCACCCAAAAAGAAGGACGACCACGACGCCCACCCCAAAAGGAAAGGCTTCGTGCGCAAGCATCCGATTGTTGCGTTGTTCCTGGTGTTGCTTATCATCATCGGGGCGCACATCGTCTGGACGGTCGTATCGAATCTGGGTGCAGGCACGTTGCTTGCGGAAGGCTGGAAGATCGCAACCAGCCACCCGTCAGAGATGAACAAGTCGGCGCCAAAGCCTGGGCATGCCCAGGGTGCGGCCACGCCGGCCGGCGAACCTGACGAACCCGCCGCTACGGAGGAGGAGCGCGCAGAGCTCGCGAAATCGAAATACCTGAGCCCTCCGCTTCCGGCCGACGGCCGCAGCGAAACCATCTACATCCGTTCGGGATTCCAACTCCGAACGGAGCCGGGCATGGCGTCCGGCATCCACCTGATGGAGTGCTTCTACACGGACCATGAGCCCAAGCGCGATGAGCGCGGACGGCAGTGGACCCCCGAGTGGCAGTGCCCCGACGCCAAGTGGGTGACCTTCCAAACGGCTGCGGACATGCTGGAACCGACCAGCATCCGCTACTGCCGTGTGCCCTGGGAAAGCACCGACCGCTGCACCTTCACTGAACCACCCGCGATTTCCGCGGGTGGTTATTTTTATTTAGTACCGATGACGTTCTCGAGGATAGTCACGATGACACGCGCACCGAATAGTATGGCGAGCCCGACAATACCCCAAAGCATGTGCTGGCGGCCCGTACGCCGCTTTTCCTCGTCGCCTGCGCCCATCATGAACTGGACGATGCCGAAGACGAATATGATGAACGCCCCGAGCGCGAGCAGGGTGATGATAGGCATAAGGATATTCTCCTCTACCTTGGTGATGAAGGCGTCCACCGGTTCCATACCCCTAGTATAGCAAAACACCGCGCCTGGGGCGCGGTGTTTTGGGTGGAGAACCCTAACTTAACGAGTCCCGGTCGGGAGCGCCTTTGGCAGCTTCTCAGGACCGTTGTTATCAAGCGTCACGGAATTAACGAGGATGTTCACGAGGCCCCAAACGGAGACCATGATGAAGATACCGAGGATACCGTAGAGCATGAGCTTCTTGCCCTTGTCGCGCTGCTCGTCGTTGTGGCCGCCGGCCACGAAGTATACGAACACGCCCCAGATGAAGACGACGAGGGCGAGCGCGAAGATGACCGGAACGGCGACGTTGTTGATAAGGCTGATGAGGAAGCTGCCAGCATCCTGGACGCTACCCACGCGCGGCTGCGCGGAGACCATGAACGGGAGGGCGAGCGCCAAGGCAGTGTAGGCAATCTTTTTCATACAAGTGAATTACGTAACGTTAAGGGTTATACCCTAAGGATAAACTGGAACGAAACCTCGTCAATACGGGTGAAGGGACAGTGGGGACAGCTTAATAGATGGCCTTCCCGCCCGGATTGTTCGGATTAACCGGCTCGACAGGCAGCGGCGACGTATCAATGGTGCTCCTCGCGCCACCACCGACGCCATTAGAATTACACTTGCCGCTGAAAGTCGGGAGGCAGGGGCGCGTACTGTTCTCAAGCCCGAAGGTCCGGACAAGGATGTTCACGAGCCCCCAGACCGCGACCATGACGGCCATGGCGATAAGTCCCCACATGATGAAGGTCTTTCCCTGTTGGCGCTTTTCTTCGTTCCCTCCCCCGAGAAGGAAGTAGCGGAATACGCCGAAGAGGAAGAGTACGAGCGCGAGGCTGAAGAGCACCGGGACAAGGTACGAATCGATAAAGACCGTAACGTTGACGACAAGTTTTGCGAGCGGGTTATTTTCCATACCTAAAGACTAGCAATAAATTAAGCGTTACCCATCCGTTATGCACTGGTCCAGGACGTAAGTACCGAAAGTAGCGCCTTAACGAGCCCCCAGACGCCAAAGAGCACGACGAGCCCTATGATGCCCCAAAAGATATGCTGCTTCCCCTTCGTCCGGGCTTCCTCACCGTCTGCGAAAAAGTACCGTACGACGCCGAAGAGGAAGAAAAGGAAGGCGAGGGCGTAGAGGAGCGTGACCACCAGGTCGCCGAGCGGGACGAGCGACGTGTTGACGATATCCTTGAAGCTCATAGGTTAAGCGCCGAGTGACTTAGCGGTCGACTGGATGACCCCTGAGATTGCCGTTGCGCCGAGGAGTATCAAGCCGCCGATAATCGTCCAGAAGAACGCCGTGCGCGCCTTGCTCACGCCTTCAGGGTTACCTCGGGCTGCGACGAAGAGGAAGCCCACCCAGACGAGGGCGAGGACGAGGATAATCGAGCCGATGCGTACGACGGCCTTGAGGACGATATCGAGCAGTTCCTCGATGGAGTCGACCTTAAGCGGGTTCGTAAGCATGCCATCGCTCTTACCCTCGGAACCGATAGTATTAGGACGCCCCGTAGCCGTCTGCTCGCCCTTATTCACCGCTGCCGCACTTTCCTTTTGGTATGCGGCGTACTGGGCAGGAGTCCGGCACACGTCCGTCGATTTCTTCGTCGCGACATCTTGTATGGTGTAGCACTTGGTATTCCCCGTACAGGCGGGAGTACACGTTGCCGCCTCAACCTTTGCCACGGGACCAAGGGCCATGAGCAGCAGGACGAATGTCAGTGAGAGGTTACGGGCGAGCGTGAGGGTCATAGTGCTGAGGTGAGTGCTTGGTCGGCAGTGAGGAGCGCTTGCCCGACATCCTGCCGCCCGCTGGTTATATTCCCTATCATAGCGGCAAAAATGCTGTCCGTGACGGCAGCCGATGGGGATAGCCAGCCGCGGGCTACGAGTGCCTCGGGGAAGTAGACCGGCTGAAAGCGATCCTCGGCTGCAGGAACAAGCGCTGCGCGGGAGGCCGGCACCATGGAAAGAGAGCCTGCCGTTGCCGCCGCGGCATCCTTACCGGCAAGTGCGATAGCCGTGGTATACGCTCCCGTCTGGTTATCCGAGGCTTTGGGGATAGCGAGGCCGTAGACGAGGCCATAGGTCATGCGCGTCGTGCTCCGCTCCGGCTGGGGTACGGGAGCCATGTCAAAGTCGAGGTTCGGGTTCCCTGCCTGGAGCAACGGGAGCTCCGAAGCAAAGCCGAAGTAGAAGGCAAGGTCGCCGGCAAGGAAGGCCTGGCGCGCTTCCGGCATCGCCCGGTTCCAGGAATAGACCGTCTTTGCCGGGTCGGAGAACTGCGTATAAAAGGAGAGCGCGGACTGCGACGGGTTCCCCGGTCCGGACGCCGACTGGTTGAGTGCGGAAACGAGCTGGCCGTTTGAGACCATAGAAATGTTCGTGCCGGCCTGGAGAAGGAGGAGGGAGAGGACGGCGCGTGCATTCGTTACGTTGTCGTATTCACCGAAGGCGATCGCGCTACGCCCGATTTGCCCGCCGGTGCGCGTGATAATGCGCTCGGCAATACCGAGGATGGCCTCCCAGGTCTGCGGTGGCTGCGGCACGGCTGCGGACGCGAGGTGGCTGCGGTTGTAATACATGACGAGCGGGTCGACGGCGATGGGTACGGCATACGTCCCCTTATCGGTAAGGAACAGTTCCGAGATAGGGACGAAGGTGTCGAGGTACTCGCGCTGCGAGATGTTCGAGTACGGGATGACCGTAAGCTTATTCCGTTCTGACACGAGCTGCTCTTGGGAGATGAGGACCAGGTCGGGGCCTTCGCCTATGGCGAGGGCTTCGGCGAGGTCGGGGCCGAAAGTTTGCGCCGGATGTTCCTCGTAGGTTATGCCGACGAACTCGGGGCGCTCCTGACGGAGCGCGTCGATTTGCGCGGAGACGAGCTCCTCGGGAAGCGTGCCCCAGATGGACACTTCCCCGATTGCTGCCTCGCCGTTATCGAAGCCTTCGAAGTTCGCGAAAAGGAACAGTCCAAAGAGCGCAAGGAACCCGAAGACGACGAGCACGATGACGCGGAAGGGCTTGAGGTTGTCGTAATCCATATATTAGGCGGGCTTGGTAAACACTATAGCGTAATGGTGGGCCCCTGCGCGAAAACCCTTCTTCTTATGGAAGCCGGCACCGATAAAGAGCTCCTCGGCCTGGTGCTCGGAGACGACGTGGTCGGGTGCCGGGCCCATGCCGCCATACGAGCCGGCCCAGTCGATGACGAGGAACGAGCCGCCGGGCTTGAGCGTGCGACGTATCTCGGCGACGACGCCATCCTTATGTTCGATCTGGAACAGCGTATTTGCGAGGATGATGCCGTCGAGTGTCTCATCGCGAAGCTTCGTGCCACCGGCCTTCTCCACGTTTCCCCAAATGGCCTCGACATTGCGGAGGTGCTGGTTGTGCGCGGCCGTATCGATATGCCGCACGAGTTCTTCCTGGACGTCTATGGCGTACACCCGGCCGCTTGCGCCGACGATGTGGGATGCAGCAAGCGCGTAGTGGCCGGAGCCCGCACCGAAATCACCCACCTTCATCCCTTCGCGAAGTCCCATTTGTAGGACGTTCGACTTCGGTTCGGAGAACTGCATTAGATATAAAGTAACACGCAGGCCGCCAGAATTGGCGACCTGCGCTACGCGTGTGTTGATTCCTTGGTTAACGGGCTCCGTGGCAGACAGGCTTCACTGGATTCCACGCAACCGTGCGGCGGCGCGTGACCAAACCGAGCCCATCGAGAAAATCATCAGCCGGGGCGGGCGATTTGGGCTCGAAGTTCGGCGGACAATTCGGCAGGCTGCTGAACATGATGAATTCCTTCCCTCGTACAGACTGTATGCGGTTATACCACTTAATTCCGTTCGCAGGCAACAACGCTGGCTCCTATCGGCTTTATCTAAAGCGCGACCATCGAGGCAATCGAGTCCCCTTCCCGCATCTTCATGATGCGCACGCCCTGCGTCGCGCGTGAGAGCGAAGGGATCTCTCCCGCAGACACGCGAATGACCTGGCCCTTCTTAGAGATGACGACGATCTCTTCGTCCACCTCCTCTTCGCCGAGGAGGACCTTCGCACCGATGATCTTGCCCGTCTTCGAGGTGACCTCGGCCGTCTTGATGCCCGAGCCGCCGCGGCCCTGGACCTTGTATTCGGTCATGGCCGTCTTCTTGCCATATCCCTTATCCATGACGACAAGGAGCGAGGCCGTTGTCGTCCCTCCCGGGACGACCTCGGCTGATACGACGCGGTCGCCTTTCTTTACGTTCATGCCGCGTACGCCGGCAGCGACCCGGCCCATGGCACGGACGTCCGCTTCGTCGAAGCGTATGGACTGGCCTTCGCTTGAGACTATGGAAACGCTGTCACCGTCGCTTGCGAGGTGTGCGGCAACGAGCTTGTCGGAGGCCTTGAGGTTAATGGCAATGATGCCCGAACGGCGCACATCGGAGAATGACGAGGCAGCGACCTTCTTCACGACACCCTCGCTCGTGACGAGGAAGACGGAGAGCGCGTCCTGTGCGGCGCCCTTCGGCACAGCGAGTACGCTCGTCACCTTCTCGTCACCCGAAAGCTGGAGGAAGTTCATGATGGACTTGCCCTTGGTTGCGCGCTTCCCTTCGGGAAGCTCGTACATCTTGAGCTGGTATGCCTTGCCGTAGTCGGTGAAGAAGAGGAGGCCGCAGTGGGCGGAGGCCTTTAGGAAATGCGTGACGACGTCTTCCTCCTTGGTGGCGATATCGACGACCCCCACGCCGCCGCGCTTTTGGATCTTGAACTCGCTCGGGTTCGTACGCTTCACGTACCCGCCCGCCGTGAGGACGAGCACGTTCTCCTCGTCCGGCACGAGGTCTTCAACGGACATGTTCTTCACGCCACCCTTTACGATCTTCGTACGGCGTTCGTCGGCATACTTGTCGGCAAGCTCGGAAAGTTCGCTCCGTACGACGGCGAGGATGTTCTTCGCGCTTGAGAGGATCTTCTTGAGGCGGGAAATGAGCCCCTGGACTTCCTTAAGCTCGTCATCAATCTTCTTGCGCTCGAGGCCGGCGAGGGTCTGGAGCCGCATGGCGAGGATGGCTGCGGTCTGGATTGGCGAGAAGCTGAACTTCTTCTGGAGCGCCGCGCTTGCGGTCGGGACGTCCTTTGCTGCGCGGATGATCTTGATGACCTCGTCGATGTGGTCGAGCGCCTTCGAGAGGCCGAGGAGGATGTGCTCGCGCTCCTCTGCCTTGCGGAGGTCGTACTCCGTGCGGCGCTTCACTACCATCTGGCGGTGCTTTACGTATTCCTCGAGCATGACCTTGAGGGAGAGCGTCTGCGGCACGCCGTCGACGAGCGCGAGCATGTTGTAGTGGAAGGTGCTTTCGAGCTCCGTGTATTTATAGAGGTTGTTGAGGACGGACTGGGGATGCGCCGTGCCCTTGAGCTCGACGACGACGCGGATGTCGGCAGCCGACTCGTCGCGGAGGTCCTTGATGCCCTCGAGCTTCTTGTCGCGCACGAGGTCCGCCATGCGCGTGATGAGGTCCGCCTTGTTGACGCGGTACGGGATCGAGGTGATGACGATGGAGGTGCCCCGCTTGTCTTCCACTATTTCCGCTTCGCCGCGTACGACCACTGGGCCCTTGCCCGTCGTGTATGCGTGCTTGATGTCCGCTTGGTTAAAGGCCATGCCGCCGAGCGGGAAATCCGGTCCCTTCACGAAGGCGAGGAGGTCTTCCGTCGTCGCGTTCTCGTTATCGATAAGGTGGATGGTCGCGTCGGCGACTTCGCGAAGGTTATGTGGCGGGATGTTCGTCGCCATACCGACGGCGATGCCGAGCGCGCCGTTCAGGAGCAGGTTCGGCGCTGCCGAAGGCATGACCGTCGGCTCCTGCTTGCTGCCGTCGAAGTTCGGGGCCCAGAGCACGGTCTCCTTCTCGATATCACGGAGCATCTCGTCGGCAAGGCGCGACATGCGGGCTTCCGTATAACGGTAGGCTGCGGCCGGGTCGCCGTCGATGGAACCGAAGTTACCCTGGCCCGAAACGAGCGGGTACCGGGTCGAGAAGTCCTGCGCAAGCTTCACCATGGCGTCGTACACGGAGGCGTCGCCGTGCGGATGGTACGAACCGAGCACTTCACCCACCACCGTTGCCGACTTCCTGAACTTCGCCGTCGGCGAAAGCCCCGTCTGGCGCATGGCAAAGAGGATGCGGCGGTGCACAGGCTTAAGCCCGTCGCGGACGTCCGGCAGCGCACGGCTCGTAATGACCGTCATCGCGTAGTCGATATACGACTGGCGCATCTCAGCCGTAATTGACTGGTCTATGACGTTCACCGAACGCAACGGCACTTCGCTTACTGGAATCTTCTTAGGCATGAACGCGGGTATTAAAACGGTATAACGGTTGCGTCGGAAGCGGACACTGCCGCCGTTCCGGGCTGTATCGTCGAGGTCGTATTGCCGTCGACGATGGTGAGTTCGGAATTAGTGCTCGTAGCACCGAAGCCTTCGCTCACGGCACCGAGGAGGTCCTTGAAGTTGCCTTGGGTATCCGCAAAGGTGGACGGCTCCTCGCTGTCGGACGCATTCGGGCTCGTGAGCGCGAAGGTGCCGCTCGCTGCATGGCTAACGGCCCAGATGACGGCGACAATCGCGGTCACGCCAACGGAAGCGCCGAGCGCAACGTTATGGCGCACGTGTTCGGGCTTCTCTTTCAGCTGGTTCAGGTGCTTGTCGATGTGGCGGCGCATAAGAAGCAGGGTTAGGGTGTTATCACGATTATAGCACCATCCTTGTCTGCAACATCCTTTTTCTTGATAGTCAATTTATCCACCTTCTCGGCCGAGCCCCCCTCCTCCTTGAGGAAGGTGTCGAGCGCCGTCGGCTCGCCCATGCCGCTCCAGTGCATAGGAATGACGATCTTCGGTTCGAGGAAGGTCGCCAGCTTCGATGCCTCGGCCGCATCGAGCACGCCGTCACCGCCAACGGGAACGAAGAGGATGTCGACCTCCTCAATGCCTTCGCGCGCCTCAAGCGGCAGCGTGCCCTCCGAAAGTGCGCCGAGGTGCACGAGCGTCATACCCTCGAGCTTTACGGCGTAGACGGTATTCACGGCTTCGGCCTGCCCCTTCGGGAGACCGTATTCGCTTTTCGTAAGGAAGCCCTGGATGGTGACGCCCTCCTTCTCGTATTCGCCGGGGCCGTAGATGCCGAAGGGCTGTTTGTCGCCGAAGGTAACCTCCCTTACACCGTTCATGTCCGGATGGTTCCGGGATACGAGGGCGATATCCGCGCCGAAGCGGACTGGGGGGAGGCTGGCACCCTTGGCAATAGGGTCAAAGACGAGCGTAAAGTCGCCGAAGGTTACCTTGAAGCATTGTCCGCCGTGATGGGTGATGACCATTACCCCAAGTATACCATTCCCGCACACTCCTGTCCCAGAATCCGGCTTATACACAGGGTGTTTCTTCCCCGCTACCCTAGGTCTCCAATTATCCACCACGCCACCCTTTAAAGGTGTTGACAAGCTCTGCGGGGTATCCTATGCTAGTCCTGCTAGGGCCAGGGACGTTCCTGGATGACCTACGCACTGCAAGAAGGACATCGACATGAAGCGCATCGGATTCACCTTGGCGGCGTGCGCCGCCCTGCTGGCCGCGACGCCGGCGTTTGCCTATGGTGCCAACAACTCGACCGCCGCGGCCTCGACCAACACCGAGCTGATCGGCGCCGACACGAACCGTTACCACAGCACCGACACCAACGCCTGCGGCGGCAATCCGGTGGACGCGATCGACAGGAATTCGGCGAACATCCAGGGCATGCCGGCCGGGTCGAGCGCGCCGCTCGGCACCGACACGGGCGACACCTTCAATATCGACAACCTCGGCCGCGACGCCGGCTCCACCGCGAGCCCGACGCCGACGCGCTGATCAACCGGCGGCCTAAGGCCGTCCAGAAACGGGGGGCGGGACCAATTTTGGTTCCCGCCCCTTTTCTTTATATATAAGGAGTGGTATCTTCCCCCTATCGCAGGCGCGCGTTATTAGGAGCCGCGAGCGGGCTATCCCTTGTTCCCGAGGCCACGTGGCTGAGGAACGAGTACCCGTCGCACATACCCCGCGCACCTGAATTAACCAATGTCAGAAGAAGAAAAGGTTGCGGTTCCTACCGTACCCGTGCTCACGGTTGATGCCGATCACCCCATGGCCGGCATGGCCGACAAGATTGCGACGCCGCCAAAGAGCGGTGACGTTATCGAAGGCACCATTATCGAGCTCGTACGCGGTCGCCTCTACGTCGACCTGCCACCGTTCGGTACGGGTATCATTTATGGACGCGAATACCTGAACGCCGCAGACGTGCTTCGTAAGGCAAATCCGGGCGACCTCATTACGGCGAAGGTCGTTGACCCCTCCGGCCTCGACGGCTACATCGAGCTTTCCCTCAAGGAAGCCCGCCAGGCAGCCATCTGGGGCGAAGCCGAGCAGGCTATCGTCTCGGGCACCGTATACAACCTCACGGTCGAGGAAGCCAACAAGGGCGGACTCATCCTTTCATGGCAGGGCATCCAGGGCTTCCTCCCTGCGTCCCAGCTTTCAAAGGAGCACTACCCGCGCGTGCCTGAGGGCGATAAGGACAAGATCTTCGGCGAGCTGCAGAAACTCTCCGGTACCGTACTTCCTGTCCGCATCATCACCGCGGACGCCAAGGAAGGTAAGCTCATCTTCTCCGAGCGCACGGGCGAGGAGGAGTCCGAGAAGACATCCCTCATCGACAAGTACCAGGTCGGCGATATCGTCGACGGCGAGGTTACGGGTGCCGTAGACTTCGGCGTCTTCGTAAAGCTCGAGCAGGGCCTCGAAGGGCTCGTGCACATCTCCGAGCTCGACTGGGGTCTCGTGGAAGACCCGCGCACGCTCTTCAAGGTCGGCGACCGTACCCGCGTGAAGGTCATCGAGATCAAGGACGGCAAGGTATCCCTTTCCATCAAGGCGCTCAAGGAGAACCCGTGGAAGACGGCCTCCGACCGGTACCAGAAAGGCCAGGAGGTGCAGGGTGTCGTCATCAAGTACAACAAGCACGGTGCCCTCGCCTCTATCGAGGAAGGCGTTGCCGGCCTCGTGCACATCAGCGAGTTCACGACTCCTGCCGATCTGCGCGATACGCTTGAACTCGGCAAGACGTACCCATTCACCATTACCCTCTTTGAACCGAAGGACCAGCGCATGACACTCGCCTTCAACGGCGCGAAGAAGGGCGCGAAGAAGTAACGGACGCCTTAAAGAAAAGACCCGCCACACGCGGGTCTTTTCTTATTTACTCTCGGCTCGGAAACCTGGAACTGCATTGACATCTATGTATATAAGTGCCATTTTTTAGATTAGGGGCATTCTGCTCTTTTCGTTATCTTTCGGAGGGCAAAGACATGTTTAGCTTTACGGGCTTTCGTGGCCGCAGCATCGATATCCCTGCTGGCGCGCCCGCGGCCGTCAGCCAAAGCAGCCTCAAAAACATGGAGCGCATCCTCGAGGCGAGCAGCCGGGTGGAACAACGCCTCGGCATACGTGTCGACAGCACCCTCGCGCATAACGCACTCGCCTGCGTCAAGAACCAGGCTGAAATTGTCGCCGCCCTACAGCAGCACAAGGTTCACATCCTGGATTTTGATGCGGTCCGTCGCCATCAGCAAAAGCGCGTTCGGAGAACCGTCCGCGAGCGCTTCAGCGACGGGTGGTATCGTATCTGGGATCTGGCGGACGAATACCTGCTTCACGGCTGGACCGGAAAAACATCGGCATGGATCGCGCTGTTCACCGTAATTCCTCTCGGAATTCCCCTGCTCATCGACCTGCTTTGGTACAACGTCCACTTCAGTACGTCGTACCTTGGGCTCTTCGCACTGCAGGCAGTGTTTTCTTGTGCTTACTATTATGACAGCGGTCGGGACATCCTCGTCGTTGGGCGTCTCTTCGCGAGCATCAACTACTTCCTATTCGGCGTACCGCTCAGGATTTGCGCGTGGCTGATCGCCTCGTGGTTCATGGGCGGCAGCTCCGGTCGGGAATGGAAGACCCTGTCCGTCAAAGAGTTCATGGGCACGGATCCGCTTCCGGTGGAGTTGGCCTTGATTATGGACAGTGTCCTGCAGGCGGCACCGCGTGCGAGACTCGTTTTCGAGACGCTCATAAACGCCGACGGCTCTCGGGACGGCGAAGCCTTCCTTGCCATCGATGCGGGCGACCTCGACGACGACGAGATCCACGTGTGGCACATCCGGAAGTAACGGGCGCCACCAGACAACTTGGGCCGCAGCGACTTTTGCTGCGGCCCAACTTTTTACAAAAACGCGTATCGCATATTCGCGTAAGGTAGGATTAAGACCCGCCTTAGTCCGTCAATCCCTCCAGAATTTAAAGACGACCATGGGTAGTGGGCACACGTATAAGGTTTTGTGGGCGCGGTCGTAATAGGCTCCGACCCAGAGGTCATACCAGAGTATCGAAAGTTTGCACCGTACGCCTTTGCTCATACGCCTTGCGCTAGACTACCTCGTATTCGCGTACAGCATCGCCTTTTCGATGCCCTCGCTCGCGAAGATGCGCATCGCCCCTGCGGCTTTCTTCAGCGTCTTCTTAAGCAGCAGCTCCTCGGCAGGCCTAAACTTCCCGATGACGTGCTTCACGACCTTCTCCTCCCCGGCGGGCTTCTTCAGCTTCCCGCGTGCGGTCTCGCCCGAGATGCCGACTTTGAGCTGCGCGAACTCCTTCGTCTTGAGCGCGCGCATGATGCTCTCGACGCCCTTATGCCCTCCCGACCCACGGCCGTACATGGTCATCTTCAAGGTACCGAGCGGCATGTCGAGGTCATCGCGGACGACGAGCAGCTTCTGCGCGGCCTTTACGCTTTTTACGAAGGCTGGCGCAGCCTTCCCTGAGTGGTTCATATACACCTCGGGAACCACGAGGATTACTTTCTCGCCATCGATACTCCCTTCGACTGCCGAAGCGTTGGCTACCTTCCGGAAGGCGAAGTCACCGAAGCCTTCCGCCTTTGCGAGTGCCTCGACGGCCATGCGCCCTGCATTGTGCCGGGTCCTTTCGTACTCCGTGCCCGGATTTCCGAGACCCATAATCACCGTTGCCATATGCGCGTATCATACCAGGAGCATGCGCGTATACGGCGATTAGGCGGCTATTTGACGGCGCAAAAGTCGAGCGTACAATGCTTGCATGAACATGCTCGGTGGCGCCGTGAAGGAGATCGCGACGTTCCTGGTGCTCGCCCTCATCATCGTCCTTCCCTTCAGGCTCTTCGTCGCGCAGCCTTTCATCGTAGAAGGCGAAAGCATGTACCCTACGTTCGACTCGGGCGACTATCTCATCGTCGACGAGCTCACCTACCGCCTTGAAGACCCGAAGCGCGGCGACGTCATCGTCTTCCGCTACCCCCAAAACCCTAAAGTCTTTTATATAAAACGCATTATCGGGCTTCCGGGAGAGACCGTAGCGATTGACCGGGGCGCCGTGACCATCACCAAGGCCGACGGCACGACCCTCACCCTCGACGAGTCCTATGTCGTCGCCGAGGACGCGACTTACTCAAAAAGCACCGTCATCGGCCCTGACGAATACTTCGTCATGGGAGACAACCGTCCGCGCTCGTCGGACTCGCGCATCTGGGGACTCCTTCCTGAGAGCGAGATCATGGGCCGTGCCTTCCTCCAGCTCCTTCCGGCAAGCCAGGTCGACCTCTTTCCGGGCGCTATCGATACACCGCAATGAGTACTATCCTCAAGCCTGACGAAATCCTCCGCCGCGCATCAGCGATCGGCAGCTACTACGGCTTCACGCCCCTTTCTTCGCTTGCGTCCGCACACAAACTCTCGAAGAAAACGCCGTACCCGGATTCCATCGTCCCCGAGGCGCTCGACCCCGTCGCCCGCGAGGTTGCCGGCTTCCTGAAGCACGTACGCGATACGGGCGTCGTGCCGTCGACGACTCAGCCCCTCTTCCTCTGGCACACGAATGCCGCAAGCGGCCGCCCGGCTCCGAAGAACCTGGTCATCCAATTCCACGCGCTCGGCGTCGACCACTGCATCGCGGACGCCGTCCTCATCCGGGCCGTACGCGCACTGCTCCAGGACCTTACGAAGACGGAGCTGACGCTGCGCCTCAATTCCATGGGCGACAAGGAGACGCGGTCCCGCTTCGCGCGCGAGCTCACGAGCTTCTTCCGCAAGCACGGGGCTTCGCTTCCGGAGAACTGCGTCAATTGCGCAAAGCGCGACG
This sequence comes from Minisyncoccota bacterium, assembly GCA_036399335.1. GTDB lineage: Bacteria > Patescibacteriota > Minisyncoccia > Phycocordibacterales > Phycocordibacteraceae > C7867-001. The sequence goes on along the minus strand of DASWNF010000004.1, from coordinate 8,568 downwards.
TCTTCGAGGCTGCCGAGCTCCTCGCCATCGCCGATGCCGACGTGCTCCCCTCCTCGACCGACCACCTGTCTGAGGCAAGCCGCAAGCATTTCGAGAGCGTACTCGAGTACCTCGAGCACACCGATACGCCGTATGAGCTAGCCCCAGAGCTTCTCTCACGCGGCGCAAGCTGGACGGAAACGTGCTTTGAAATCCAGGCCGGCGACAAGATCCACGCATGGGGCTCCCGCTACCTCGACTTCTCCAAGCACTTCTGGAAAGGCCACTTGCCGTCCATGGGTGCCGTCATCCGCATCACGACCGATGCGCGCGATACCATTCCGCCGGTGAAACTCCAGGTACCACCGCGCTTTGTCTTCGTGCACATCGGCGACGAGGCCAAGCGCGAGTCGATGAAGATGGCAGACCACCTGCGTCGCGCACGCATACCGCTTTCCCAAGCCATCGGCATACAGTCGCTCTCCGAGCAGATGCGTCATGTTGAGACCTTAAACCCCCAGTACCTCCTCATCATGGGACGCAAGGAAGCCCTCGAACGAAGCGTCATCCTCCGCGACCGCAACTCGTATACCGAAGTCTCAGTCCCGCTTGACCTCCTCGTCGACCACCTGAAGACCGTCGCCTAGCTACCCGCCCACCAATCCCTGCGCCACGCGGGGATTGACTTTATATACGCCCCGCGATGTACTCTTCCGTAGAGCTCCGGTAGGTACATGGCCCCGTTGGGCCAACCGCGAGCAAGGGGGAATACATGTCGACATCGCATGAAGGCACCGGGAATATGGAAAAGGAAGACCGTGAGATCCTGGATGCGCCCGCTGCGCGAATAGCTGCGCATCCGCACTTCCTCGTTGCCCTGGGGGCTTTGCTGCTCATCTTCGCCAGCTACGCCTTCCTTATGGAGGGCGGCGGCTATGACCGGCGCTTCGGCGCTCCCCCGGGAGCGCCTTCGGCTCCCTTACGGGGCAACTGACCGCATCCGGTCCCCTTATTGCGCTCGCGAACCCTCAGGGTTCGCGAGCGCAATTTTTATATATGGCCGTGCCTGGACAAAGAATCGCGGTTTTGTTAGGATTCCACTCACATGCAGAAAGCAACCCGTGTCGAGGTACGCCGTGGCAAGAACGAAAGCGCCGCGTCCCTCATCCGCCGATTCTCCCGCCGTGCGCAGGGGCTCAACCTCGTGCGCTCGATGAGGACCCGCCGCTACTACAGCCGCATCAAGTCGAAGAACGTCCAGCACCAGCGCGCGCTCATCCGCGCCGACCGCATCAACGAGTACAACCAGCTCGTAAAGCTCGGCAAAATCGACCCTGCAGCTCGCAAGACCCGCAAGCGTTAAAGAAAGGACCTTCGGGTCCTTTCTTCGTTACCAGTACCCTCCTCGGGTAAGCCTGATGCCGCTCAACCGTCGCTCCGAGCCATTTGGCCAAGTCTTACCGTCTTCGCCGGCATCTGGCTCCCCTCGTGCCCGCGCCGGCTCAAGTGCTACCATTGCTTCCATGAGCGTCGACATCCGCAACTTCACGAGGAGCGCTACCCCGCGCCTCCCCTTCGATAAGGCCGTCGCGGCCGCACTTCCCGGCTGGGACATCTCGCTTGTTTTTGCGGGAGAGACGCGTGCACAAAGCTTAAACATCGCGCTTCGCGGGAAGGACTACGTGCCGAATGTGCTCTCGTACGAGGCCGGGGAGAAGAGCGGCGAGATCATCATCTGCCCAGCAGTAGCCAAGCGTGAGGCCGCATCGTATGGCTTTTCGGTGCCCCAACACCTCCTCTTTTTGTTTATCCACGGACTGCTGCATTTGAAGGGACTCTCGCATGGCGCTACAATGGATAAACGAGAGCGGGCAGTGCTTGCCCGCGTACTCAATACACCCTCTTTAAAAAATGCCACGACGCATAGCAACCGGGATTGACATCGGCACGCACCAGACGAAAGTCGTGGTCGTTGAGGAAGTCGATACCCCAGAAGGAGCCGTCGTCCGCATCATCGGTACGGGCGTCAGTGAGACGGCCGGTACCCGCCAAGGGTACGTCGTCGACATAGCCGATGCGACGGCAAGCATCCTCGCCGCTAAGCGCCAGGCAGAGGCCGCAGCGCACACCCCCATCCGCGCGGGCTTCCTCGCGGTCGGCGGCGTTTCGCTCGACGAGACCCGCGGCCGCGGCGAGACCGTCATCTCGCGTGCCGACCAAGAGATCACCGACCTCGATATCGAGAAGGTACGCGATGCCGCGCGCCGTGCTGCAGAGCCCACATTCCTGAACCGCCGCGTACTCCACGAGATCCCGCTCGAGTTCCGCATCGACGGCACGAAGGTCATCGGCGAGCCGCTTGGCATGAAGGGTACGCGGCTCGAAGGCGAATACCTTTTCATTACCTGCCTGGCCCAGCACGCCGACCAGCTCACGAGCGCCGTCGAGGCCGCCGACATCGAGGTCATCGACCGCATGGCCTCCCCGCTTGCGGGCTCGTACGTCACCCTTACGAAGGACCAGAAGATGAAAGGCTGCGTCCTTGCGAACATCGGCGCGGAAACCGTATCCATGGTCGTCTATGACGAGGGCTTCCCCGTCTCGATGAAGGTCTTCCCGGTAGGGAGCGCGAACATCACCGACGACCTCGCGCTCGGTTTCCGCATCTCGCTTGAAGACGCGGAGCGCATAAAGGTCGGGAGGCTCTCGGGCGCGATGTACTCGCGCAAGAAGATCGAAGAGATCATCACCACGCGCTTCCGCACGATGTTCGACCTTATCGATAAGCACCTGCGCGTGCTCGGCATGCGCGGTGCGCTCCCGGCAGGCATCATCCTCACGGGTGGCGGCGCGAGCCACGGGAGCGCCTGCGACATCGCGAAGGGTACGCTTAACCTTCCCGCACGCGTTGCCGACGTGCGCGTCGCAAACGACACGAAAGTCCGCGATACCACCTGGGCCGTCGCCTACGGACTCGCGCTTTGGGGCATGACGGGCGATGTCGAGGCGCCGAAGAAGGACACGTTTGCGGCAATCCTGCGCGCAGTGAAGGAATTTTTCCGCCAGTTCATGCCTTAGGGCGCGTCCGGGCACCCTGTCTCCCAAGACTTCCTCGTACGCTTAAACACAGCGCTACCATACGTCAAGATTTGCAAATGTACGCATGGGGAGCATAATTTGGGAAAACCCATAGCCATTTACGTAAAAACCCTTATGTCCAAGCGCATTACCCCTGAAGTAGAGACCTTCGCCCGTATCCGGGTGGTCGGTTGCGGCGGTTCCGGCGGTAATGCCATCAACCACATGATCAACTCGAAGCTGAAGGGCGTCGAGTTCGTCGCCGTGAACTCAGATGCGCAGGACCTCCACCGCTCGCTCGCCAAGCGGAAGATCCACATCGGCAAGAACCTCACCCGCGGCCTCGGCACCGGCATGAACCCAGAGCTCGGACGCCGCGCCGCCGAAGAGACCCGCCAGGAAATCCAGGAGGCGCTCCAGGGTTCGGACATGGTCTTCATCACCTGCGGTATGGGTGGCGGTACCGGTTCCGGTTCCGCACCGGTCGTCGCGAAGATCGCGAAAGAGATCGGCGCACTCGTCATCGCCGTCGTTACCCGTCCCTTCTCCTTCGAAGGCGCGCAGCGCGGTGAGATCGCCGAGCAGAGCCTCGCGCAGCTGAAGAACGAAGTCGACGCGTACATCGTCATCCCGAACGACAAGCTCCTCGCCATCGTCGAAGCGCAGACGAGCGCACGCGCCGCCTTCGCGCTCGCCGATGAGGTCCTTCGCCAGGCCGTCGAAGGTGTCTCCGACATCATCACGACGCCGGGTGAGATCAACACCGACTTCAACGACATCAAGGCCATCATGGAAGCTGCCGGCCCCGCACTCATGGGTATCGGTATTGCCGACGGCGACAACCGCGCACGCGATGCCGCCGCACAGGCCGTCAATTCCCCGCTCCTCGACGTATCCATCGCCGGCGCACGCGGCATCCTCTTCGTGGTCGCCGGAGCCGACGACCTCGGCATCCTCGAAGTCCAGGAAGCGGCAAAGGTCATCGGCGAATCCGTCGATAAGCAGGCCAAGGTCATCTTCGGTATCATGCGCGACGAGAAGCTCAAGAAGGGACAGATCCGCATCATCGTCATTGCCACCGGCTTCCCCGACTCTGTCGGCGACGTCCCGGCAACGGGCTTCGAGCGCTCCCTCTTCTCCATGCCTCGCCAGGAGCAGGAAGAGGTACGCGGCATGGTCGCAAGCGAGCTGAAGCGTGATGAGACCCCGCTCATCTCCCAGCAGGTTGAGGAGGAACCCGTAGCGCCCCGCCGCGAACGCGAGGAGCCTATCGTCACCGCGACCCCGCGCCGCGAGGCAGCACGCCCGGTAACCCCGCCATCAGCCGCTTCAGCGGGCGCTGACGACGAGGACGAGGCTTGGGGCGCAATCCCTTCCTTCCTCCGGAGGCACAAGAAGTAGGGCGCGTTTTATGTGCGAAAAGAATCCCCACTCCGTGGGGATTCTTCTTTTGTTATAATCAGCAAACTATATGACTTACGACCTCATCATCATCGGAGGCGGCCCGGCAGGCGTCGCCGCGGGAGTATACGCCGCCCGCAAACAACTGAAAGCCGTGCTCGTGGCCGAAGAGATCGGCGGACAGAGCACCGTCTCCGAAGGCATTGAGAACTGGATCGGTACGGTGCGCATTAGCGGCGCAGACCTCGGCAAGGCCTTTAAGGCGCACCTGGAGGCGTACCAGGACACCCTGGAGCTCAAGCAGGGCGAGCGCGTGGTGCTGCTCGAGAAGAACGATGCGACCTTTACGGCCACCCTCAAGAACGGCGAGGTCATCGAGGCAAAGTCCGTGCTTATCGCCTCAGGAGCTTCGCGCAAGCGCCTCGACATCCCGGGCGCGGACCTCTTCGAGAACAAGGGCGTCACGTACTGCGCATCGTGCGACGGCCCGCTTTTCGGTGGCATGGACGTTGCGGTGGTAGGCGGCGGGAATGCCGGCTTCGAGACCGCGCTCCAACTCCTCGCTTACTGCTCGTCCGTCACCCTCATCCACCGCAGGAACGAATTCAAGGCCGACGCCATCACCGTCGAGAAGGCGCTCCAGCACCCGAACATGAAAGTACTGACCCCTACCGAGCCCGTTGCCGTACTCGGCGAAAAGTTCGTTGCGGGACTCACGGTGCGCAACCTCGAGACCACCGAGGAGACGACCCTTCCCGTCTCGGGAGTCTTCGTCGAAATCGGTGAGATCCCGAACACCGACTTTGCGAAAGGCCTGCTTGAGATGGACGGCGCAGGCCACATCATTACCGACCCGCGCGACCAGAAGACGGGCGTCGAAGGCATTTGGGCGGCAGGCGACGTCACCGACCAGCTCTACCACCAGAACAACATCGCCGCAGGCGATGCCGTAAAGGCGCTTGAGGATATCTATATTTGGCTTAAGACGCAGTAACGTAAGGGTATTGCTAGGTAGCAGAAAGGCCCCGCTTTGCGGGGCCTTTCATATGGAGCTTTAGGCGAAGACTACTCGTCCCCTGCCCCGCTCACTGCCGAATCCGCATCATCTGCGGAGTCACCATCGGAATCATCCATACCGCCGCCGGCAGGAAGTTCAGCCTCATCGGTTCCTGTAGCAGGAACTTCCTGAGTGTCGTCCGAGGTGGTTTCCATATCATCGAAGATCATATTGTTTGTTGTGGCGGCCCGCTTTCCCGAGGACCCGTTGCCGGAACCAAGAAAAAGAAAGGCCATCCATATTTGGCTGGCAATGAATCGACCTGTACCGGTAGTATACCTCGTCCGTGTGTATAAATTATGAACCGCAATCGGGGCTTATCCCCACGTTTAGCGGGCTACCCCTACCCGGGCGGTATACTGGCTTAGTACCCGGTAATAAGACTAATATGCTTCTTGGCGGCGGACACTAGATTTCTTGCGGCGGCCCCCTTCGGGGGTTTTCGCTTTTAGGGATATACTCATCACGACATGGAGCTTTCAGATACTGGCTGCGCCGCCTGCGGCCGCGGCACCGAGGCAAACCACCTTGGCCTTTGGATTACGAGCACGGGCGACGTATTCACCCTTTGGCTGCCTATGGGACGCGTCCCCTTCCACGGGGCGCTTTCGCGTCTTGGGGACGCCGTTACGGGCTTTTTCGGTCGCATCTTTTTTACCCTTGGCCGGGCCCTCGGCCTCGTGACCCTCACGACCGATGTCGAGACGTCCTGCTCCGACCGCTCGCGCCTCCTCTGGCTCGAAGCCAAGCGCCGCAACATTCCCATGGAGCAGCTTTTGTTTCGCGGACAGGCAACGGATTCGTTCCGGGTAACTATCGGCGGGAAGACGCGCTTCTTCAAGAGCCTGCCGCTTCCCTCGCTCGGCGACCCGCTCCGCATGGACGACAAGGTGCTCTTTAAGCAGGCAATGCGTACGCACGGGCTCCCGGTGCCGGAGAGCGTAGGCGTCACGAACGCGCGCGCGGCGAAGAAGGCGCTCAAGGCATTCGGCACGGTATGCGTAAAGCCGCGTTCAGGCTCAAACGGCCGCCATACGTATCCGTACGTACAGACCGAGCAAGACGTCGAGTATGCGCTCAAGAGCGTGAAAGAGATCTGCGCCTTCGCGAGCGTCGAGGAGCATCTCGAGGGCAACCTCTGTCGCGCCACCTGCGTCGGCGACACGATGGTCGGCTTCCTTGAGTCCTACTACCCGACCGTCACCGGCAACGGCTCATCGACCGTACAGGAGCTCGTAGCGGCAGCTAACGAACGCAGGGACCCGACGCTCGGCGCAATCGTTATCGACGACTCGTACCGCGGCTATATCCGCCGTCGGGGCTTTGAGCTTGATTCAGTAGTTCCCGAAGGCACGCGGCTCCAACTCACCTACCGCGGCGGCATATCGTCCGGCGGCGGCAACCGGGAGCACGGCCGCGCCATACACCCTTCCTTTATCGAACCCATCGAGCGCGCCGCCCGGATGACCGGACTCCCCATCGTCGGCTTTGATCTCATTGTGCCCGATGCCCAGGCACCGGCCGACAGCCAGAAGTGGGGCTTCGTCGAAGCGAACTCGCTTCCCTGGATAGACCTCCACGCAAAGCCACACCAAGGCGAGCCCATAGACCTCTCCGTGCATGTATGGGACCTCTGGCTTAAGGAGTTTCCCGGATACGGTACTCGTTGACCGTGTTGTGGGCGTAGCGGGTGGGCTCAGGGAGCCGATGCTTGCGTACCGCGCCCCAGACGAGCGCCACGGCCTCTGTGAGCGTGATTAGGTGTCCGGGCGAGACAAAGACCGGCTTTACGTTCCGCTTCGTGCGGAGCGCCATTCCGATGGTCTCGCTGGTCTTTTTGTCCCGAAGCGGAGAGGTGTCCCCTGCCTCCATGCCCGGTTCGTCGTATATGCCCGTGAGCACGCTCTTTGCGCACCCAATAGTCGGGATGCCGAGCATGAGCCCGAGATGGCTTGCAATGCCAAGGCGTCGCGGGTGCGCGATGCCGATACCGTCGACGACGAGCACATCGGGCTTCGTCGTAAGCTTGTCCCAGGCCTTGAGGAGCATCGGTATCTCACGAAATGAAAGGAGGCCGGGTACGTAGGGAAACGGTATGTCGCTCTTAACGACGGCGTGATCCACCATCTCGAGCGTATCGGCGTTAAGCGTCACGAAGCCCGCAAAACCTTCCTTCGCAAAGCGGTTCATCGAAACGTCGGCACCGCCGATGAGGCGCGGTGCGCGAGCGAGCGGCACGAGCCGTACCTCGTCCTTTAGCTGCTTTTGGAGCGCAACCGCTTCCTTGGGTGTGAGGTTCCAGGAGTGACTAGTCATACACCTGGAGATAGTAACCGAAACCGTGCTGGTTTTGGATGACCACCTTCCCGTCGGTCAACTCTTGCAACTTGTGCCTGAGCTTATTTATAAAGACTACCGTGGTATTGCTGAGCGGAAGGTCCTTATGATCAGGATAGTCCTCATACAGGAACCCGAATATCTCCCCTTCAGTTATGGAATTTCCTTGTGCACGCACGAGCAGCCAGAGCACTTGGTACTCTGATTTCGTGAGCTGCTCAGTCCGCTCCGCTCCGTTAAAACTGACGGTCTTCGATTCAATATCAAGGGAGATGGGTCCGTACGTAGGAGGCCGGTTAGCACCAGCCTCGAGTTTATGGAGCAAGTTTTCCATTCCCATAGTTATTTAAATTTAGGCTTGAACACCCTGGAAATGACTTTAGGCATAATCCTATAATAAACCATTCATCGAACGGTACGGGCTCCCAAACACTCTGGCGTCCTTTCTAGCTATTGCAACCAGTTCTGGTAACATCCTCACAGACAAACCGCAAAAGAAAAAGGACCGAAGTCATGGAACCACGGCTCTTTGTAATACTTCTTGGAGGCAAGCCTCCGGGCTGCACGATAGAACAGCACAATGTCTTCTTCGGCGTCGGCACCTCACTTGAGGAGTTCTACCCTGCGATCAAGGCATTCTGGCCGGCGGCTCCCAAGATCCACATCGACGCCTACATGATCGTCGAACAGGTGGGCGATTACGACATTACCCCTCG
>DASWNF010000003.1:0-15179 GCA_036399335.1 Minisyncoccota bacterium | reverse complement strand
GCGGCCCAGTCTCTATAGGGGCGGGGTAGCCTAGGGCGGGGAAGTTTGCTATAAAATCTAGGTAACAGACGGCCTCATCGTCTAACGGTTAGGACAGATCCCTCTCACGGATCAAATCGGGGTTCGATTCCCCGTGAGGTCACCAATGTATGTGCCAGCCCGGAAGCTCTGCTTCCGGGCTGTGCGCTTTGTATAGGCCGGGACAAAAGGCAAAACGCCATACGCGCGTTGACCGGGAAAGCAATTCATGTTTTATTAATTACAGCAACGATCACAAGGGAGTATGTACGTGCCAGCCAATGCCGACTTGCCCGCCCAGCTTAAAGCAGAGCTCGTTCAGTTCCTTGCGGACGAGAAGAAGAAACCGCACCTCGCAAAGGCGCTCGAAAATCCAGCGTGTCGCGACATGTACGCGCACCTGGAGTGCGAAATGCGCACGGGCTTTGAAGGCGCCATCGAATCGTGCCGCCAGACTGAAGTGCGGCTCATGTCCGCCGATCTTGCGGAGCCGATACGCTCTCGCGCCTTGGAGCTGAATAGCCGACAGCTCCAGACGTACCTCGACTGCTATACGCGGCTCGCACGCCACGGCATCAGCGGCTTGGTCGAAATATTCAGGGACGGCTAAATAAGCAGGGCGATGAGTTCAGGCCCCGGCGGTAAAACGTCGGGGCTTTTTTATGCGTGCGCTGGCGGATGGTATCGTAGGCGTATGCATACCGACGACGACCTCGTGCCGCCCCCAGAGCTCCCGCTTCCGGGCTTTTATTACCACTACAAGCACGACCCCGAAGGTGCCGAAGACCACTACGCCTATGAGCTCGTGGGCATCGGCCACCACACGGAGGAAGACTGCCGCCCCGAGGATAGCTTTCTTGCCGTATACCGGCCGCTCTACGAATCGGCGCTCGTATATACGCACGGACGCATGTTCGACATCCGCCCGCTCGCCATGTTTATGGAAAAGGTGGTGAAGGACGGGAAGGAGATGCCGCGCTTCACGTATATTGAGGACCCGCTCCTCATCCAGCGCCTCTCCCACAAGCGCGACCGGATGTACTTCTTCTAATACGAACGGACCCAAAAGCCGAAGGGTCCGATTTTCCGGTACATGCCAATTTTTGTACGCGTGATAGATAGCGTGAGTCCGGTAGTCCCGAAGGACTTCGCAAGGCGCGAGGCGAGCGTGCGCATATAGGTCCCGGAAGCGCAGCGCACGCGGACCTTGAAGACCATGAAGGAACGTTCAGGCGTAAGCGAAAAGAGTGCACGCCAGCCTGCGCGTATGACGTCCTGCCTAAAGTCGGCGCCGAGCGCCTTTGACGGCTCCGCGCTTCGGGGAACGATGCTGAGTGCGCTCGTAATACGCTCCTCAAGGCCAGTGGTCCGGACGACTTCGACGCCGAGGAGCTTTGCGCCGTATATGGTCTCGTCGTGCTCGGGTATGGTGATCGTATCGAGGGTGCCTTGTAGGGCGTGAAGGAAAAGTGGCGTGCCGCCGACGGGCTTTGAAGAAAAGGCAGGATAGGGGACACGGTGGGTGCCGAGTACGCTCCGAAGCGCTCGTTTGATGGCGTCATGGCCCGGCTGTGTCTCAACTGCTGCATATGCCGGGAGCCCAAGTACGTCGCCCGTATCGGTCGCAAGGTCGAGCACTACTTCGATAACGTATTCCTTATCGAGCTTGGTGTATCGCTTCTGCTTGCGGCACTCGTCGCCGAGAAGCACCAGGAGCTTGCCTTCGGCCATGGGGTCGAGGCGGCCGGCATATGAGGCAGGGAGGGGAGCGTAGTCGGGGCGCTCGAGCTTCCACCGCTCGATAGCGCCCAGGGGAGTCTCGCCGCGGGGCTTATGGATAACGACGTACGGGGGATGCATGGTTAAGGTTGTAGGAAAAACAGGCGGGTCCCCTTGGGGGACCCGCGTCATTTAAGCGAACGTAAATAGGAATTGGCCCTTTTCATTGGCTGCCGGCAGGGTCACTTTGGGAATGCGGCGCGTAGTCCTCGTCCGAGGGATAAGGCTCCGCGCATGTGCTGCGAATCCGCCACGACGCCCCAAAAGCGAACAAATAGCGGAGCCGTAAAGGTGCTTCTCCGCCTCTTCCTCCCGCGTTCGCGCACGGAAGCGAATCCTGAGTACCGCATCCTTGGCGTCCTTGACGCTCAAGCGCAGCGTCTCCTTCTTGACGATTGTCTCCTGCGCAAGCGTCAGGAGCAGGGTGCGGTTAAGCCCCGGGTACTTCAACTGGCCCTTGCGGGGGCCGCTTGTGTGCCGTCGTCCGAGAACGGTGTCGAGCTCTTTATCGCTAACATCACTCACTGTTGCCTCCCGTGTCCAGGTCTGGCTACAGAGTGCCTAATGATGGCCTTTGTGTCAATTACGCCAACAGGGAATCAACGACTTCCTTTACGGTCGAGCCGTCTGCGCGCCCCTTGAGCTCACCCATGACGGCACCGATGAATTTGCCGGCGTCGGCCTTGCTCGTAACGTTCATCTCGGTCATTTTGGCTTTAACGACGGCCTCAATCTCTTCCCGCGGCATCTGGGCCGGGAGGAGCTCCTCGATAATGGCGAGTTCCTCTTTCTCGTTCACGGCAAGTTCGGGGCGTCCGCCCTTCTCGTACTGCTCGATAGAGTCCTTACGCTGGTTTGCGGCGCGCTTAAGCACGGTGAGGGCCTCCTCGTCGGTCAGGAACTCATCGGGCTTGCGCTTCTTGGCGACCGCTTCGTTCGTCATCATGGTGACGAGTGAACGGTACGTCTGGAGGCGTACGGCGTCCTTTGCGCGCATGGCGTCGGGGATGCGGGACTTCAGGTCTTGGTGTATGGGCATGATATGCGGATTTTAGCATAGGTCGTGCCGCGGTATACTGGGCTTACATGGACCTCTTCTACGCATTCATGATCATCCTCGCCCTGGTCTTCGCCCAGGGCATCGGCCTGTGGCTCATGGCACGACGCCAGGAAAAGATGCATAGCCAGCCGAAGGACGACACCGGCCTCGTGCTCCTCCAGAAGCAGATACAGAATATGGAGCATGCCATCGACTCGCGCATGAGCGAATCGTCCCGCACCGTCCACGAGACGGTGCGCAACCAGCTCGGCGAGTCGGCGAAACTCATCCGCGAGATTACGGCAGAAATTACGTCCGTGAAAGAAATTGGACGACAGACGCAGAGCTTCGCCGAGCAGCTCCAGTCGCTCCAGGACATCCTTAAGAACCCGAAGCAACGCGGCATCTTGGGCGAGTACTACCTTGAGACCGTGCTCCGGAATGTGCTCCCGCCCGGCCAGTTCAAGATGCAGTACCCGTTCCAGAACGGTGAGATCGTCGACGCCGTCGTCTTCGTGAACGATAAGATCGTGCCGATCGACTCTAAGTTCTCGCTCGAGAACTACAACCGCCTCATCCAGTGCGAGCCTTCCGACAAGGCCGCCTTCGAGAAGGCCTTCGTGAATGACTTGAAGCTCCGCATCTCGGAGACGGCCAAGTACATCCGTCCGGAAGAGGGCACGATGGACTTCGCTTTCATGTTCATCCCTTCCGAGGGCATTTATTACGACCTCTTGGTAAACCAGGTGGGTGCAAGCACTGTCGGCGAAGAGGAGAGCCTCATCCAGCGCGCGGCCTCAAAGCACAAGGTGATCATCGTCTCACCGACGTCCTTCCTCGCGTATCTCCAAACGGTCATGCAGGGATTAAAGGCGTTGCAAATCGAGAAGCAGGCAGAAGAAATCCAGAAGCGGGTAGGGGAGCTCGGGAAGCATGTGGGCGCGTACGAGGAGTACTACAAGAAGCTCGGGAATGCGCTCGGTACGGCCGTCTCGCACTACAATTCCGGATACAAGGAGCTCGGGAAGATTGAGAAGGACGTGTACCGCATCTCGAAGGAGAAGATGGAACTCGAGGTGGAGCTTTTGGACAAGCCCGGAATTGACGACGATGAACGGTAACCCTGGCATGAAGAAAGGGCCGCCCATGGGGCGGCCCTTTTCTGCTCAGACCCCGTCAAGAAAGGTGTCGCCCTTGAGCGGGGTTTTATTATCCTTGAGGAACCTGCGGAGCTTCTTTGCCTCTTGCACCCCCAGGCCGGGCACATCAAGCAGCTCCTGATACGTTCGGGTACGGGCGTCCTTGATGCTGAATATACGCGCCGCACCAAGGGCCTTCAGGGGTCTCGTGCCGAAGCCGAGTTCACGGATCGGGGTCTTGTCAGGAAGCTGGGCCATACGTCACCTCAGTGGTTGTGGAGCAATCTCGGGCTACCATCGCATATCTGCCCGTATTTACAACATTCTTGGCCCGTGGCGGGCATGGTTTGCACGTGGTTGCCCCTTGCGCAAAAGCCATAAACCCCGTAGTATGGCCTTTATATGGAATTTGCTGTTATTAAGACCGGCGGAAAGCAGTACGTCGTGTCTCCGGGCGATCTCGTGACCATCGAAAAGCTCGGCAGCCGCTCGAAGACTGAAGTCCTGAAGAAAGGTGACTCGATTACCTTTTCTGACGTGCTCCTGACCGACAACGGCAAGGATACGACTATCGGTACGCCGACCGTTTCCGGCGTCACCGTTACCGGTACCGTCCACCTCGTCGGCCGCGCCAAGAAGGTGGAAGTCGTGAAGTACAAGGCAAAGAGCCGATACCTGAAGCGACGCGGACACCGCCAGCCGCACATCAAGGTCAAAATCGATACGATCGGATAGCAGACAACCACCGAAAGGCGGTTTTTGCGTATGTCTATAAAAGAGTTGCCGCCGCACCGGTGAGGGTGCGGCGGCTTCATGGGTTTAGCCCTCGTCGAGCAGGAGCGAGGCGACGATGCGGCGCGCGGCGACATGAGCGACGAGGTTGCCCATAATCGTGCCAATGCCGTGGCACACCACGACGACCGTATGGGCGCGAACGCCCGAAACCGTCCAGTAGCCATCGTGCCCTTTAGAGAGCGAATCAAGCCTCAGGCGGGCCTCGTTGCGCAGGGTGGCGTCGCTTTCCGCAGCCGGCGAGCCCCGGAATTCCTCGTGCTCGATGATGCTGTTGTCCTGCCCGTTCAGGATACAAGCGGCGAGGTAACAGCGGCGGCTTCCGAGGCGGGCCTTGCCGGCGACGTGCTGGTCGGGCGCGAAGGCGAAGGCATAAGCGTGAGCAATGCCGCTCACTACCTTGGCCCGCAGGGCCTGTTCGGGGGGTTGGTCTAACGGCATGGTCTTTCTCCCTTGGTTAGCAGACAGAACTGGTTCGGGGTTATGAAAACACGGCGAACCAGTATGGTCAACCTACGTCTCCTTCCTGTTTTGGAGCGCGCCGGTAAGGGTAGTCGCGTCGACGTATTCGAGCTCTGAGCCAGTGGCGAGGCCTCGTCCGAGCGTAAAGAAGCGGAGGTGGCCGCGGAGCGGCTGGAGGAGCCCGCGGATATGGTCGGCCGTATGTTCGCCTTCGCTCGTTGCCGAAAGGGCTAGCACGATTTCCTTAAGCTCGCCCTTCGCGCGTCGCTCGACGCGCTCGATGAGCTCTCGTTCGCGGATGGCGCCCTTGCCCGAGAGGGTGAGCGCGCCGCCGAGGACGAAGTACCGTCCGCGGTACGAGCCCGAGCGTTCGACGGCGAGGAGGTCCTGGTCTTTCTCGACAAGCATGAGGACGGTGTCGTCGCGCGTGGTGTCGCCGCAGTAGGTGCACAGTTCGGCGCGGCCGCTCCAGAAGCGCATGCACTCGGGGCATTGGCGTACGTCGTCCGAGAGTCGGGCAATGAGGTCGCCGAGCTTGGTACGGTCGCCCTGGGGGCGGGTAAGGAGGTGGTAGACGAAGCGCTTCGCCTGGCGCGGCCCGATACCGGGGAAGCGCTCAAAGGCACGCGCTAATTCTTCGACGCGATCCATGGTTAGAACTCGTTCGCGAGGTCGCCATAGCCCGACTTGTCGACCGGCATGTAACTCGTGCGCTTCTCGTCGAAGTAGAGCTGGATGTTGCCTGTCGGCCCGTTACGGTGCTTCTCGACGAGGATCTCGGCGATGTTGCGGCGGTCGCTGTCCTGGTTCGTGCGGTCCTCGCGGTGGATGAACATGACGACGTCGGCGTCCTGCTCGATGGAACCCGAGTCGCGGAGGTCTGAGAGGCGCGGCTTGCCGCCGCGCTGCTCGACGGCGCGTGAGAGCTGGGAGAGGGCAAGCACGGGCACCTCAAGCTCGCGGGCAAGCGATTTAAGGGATCGCGAGATCTCGGTAACCTGCTGCACCATCGAATCGGAGGCCTTGAGGCCGCCCGAAGGCGCCATGAGCTGGAGGTAGTCGACGACGATGAGGCCGATGCCGCGCTCGCGCTTCAGGCGGCGCGCTACGGCGCGCATGGCGAGGATGTTATTGCCCGGCTTATCGTCAATATAAATAGGGGCCTTCGAGAGCGTCTCAAGCGCGTCACGGATGCGCGCGAACTCTTCTTCAGCGCGCACGGTACCGGTGCGGAGCTTCCAGGAGTTCACGAAGGATTCGGCTGAGAGCATGCGGTCGACGAGCTGCTCGGAGCTCATCTCGAGCGAGAATATGCCGACGGGTATGTTGTGCTTCACGGCGGCGTTACGCGCTATGTCGAGGGCCAGCGAGGTCTTACCGACCGACGGACGCGCGGCGAGGATGATGAGATCGGACGGGTGGAGGCCCGAGAGGAGGTTGTCGAGGTCGGGGAAGCCTGTCGGTACGCCGCGAATAGAACCGTCCTGCTTCGAGAGTTCCTCGATGCGGTCCCAGGCGTTGTCGAGCTTATCGGCGATAGAGACGAACTTATGGGCTGCCGTACCATTACCGATGGCATAGATTTTCTTCTCGGCTTGGTCGAGGACTTCGGCCGTGTCACTGCCTTCTTCGTATGCGGCTTCGGTTATCTCATGCGAAGCGTCGATGAGCGCGCGCATGACGTGCTTGCGGGAGACGAGCTCGGCGTAATGGTGGTAGTTGCCGGGCGTCGGCGCCGAGTTCGAGAGTTCGGCGATGTACGCGCGGCCGCCGCACCGCTCAAGCGAGCCCTTGCTCTGGAGGCGTTCGGCAAGGGAGAGGAGGTCGATGGGCTCGCCGCGCTCGGTAAGCTCGCGCATGCACTCGAAAATGAGCTTATGTTTTTCCGCATAGAAAGAGTCGCCCTTGATGAGGTCGGAAACGTCGTGGATGACATCAGGCTTAAGCAGGAGGGAGCCGAGGAGCCCGCGTTCCGAGTCGAGGCTTTGGGGAGGGATGCGGGTGGAGGAGCTAGCCATGGGTACCAGTGTACCGCAAACGGTTCACGCACGAAATGAAAAGGCGATGAGCCGTTGCGCGCCTTTATTTCCTGGTTATCACAGGGCCGTGGGGGCCGTCGTCCACGTGATATCCCCGCTTTGTTATGTGGATACGGATTTCATCGGCCTTCGCAAAATCACGCGACTGGCGCGCGGCCTCCCGTTCTCGGATGAGCGCCCGCACATCTTCGGGAATTTCGTCAGCAGAGAGGGTAGGGGAAGCGGTAACCGGGGGCTCGGTTAAAGAAAGCCCGAGCACGGCGTCGGCAGCCAGGATGGCACCCCAGGCTTCCTTCGCAGGGAGCGCGTCGTCCTTCACTGTTTCCCAAAGTGCGGCAAGCGCAGCCGGTGTGCCGAGGTCGTCTCGCAGGAGGGCGGTGATGCGGTCCGCAGAAGCAGACGGCAGAATAAGTCCTTTCGCTGCCTGCTTCAGTTCGCTCGCTTGCTTCCAGAGGCGCTTGAGCGCACCATCCGCGGCCTCAAGCGCGTCCCAGGAGAAGGAGAGGGGGGTGCGGTAGTGGGCCTGGAGGAAGAGGTACCGGAGCGCGAGTGGGTGGATGCCGCGCCCGGTAATATCCGACAGGTAGATGACATTGCCCGTTGATTTAGAAAACTTCTCGCCACCAAGCGTGAGGTGCGTGAGGTGCATCCAGTAGCGGACGAACTGCCGGCCGGTCGCGCCTTCCGACTGGGCGATCTCGTTGTTGTGGTGGACGTTGATGTGCTCCATGCCGCCCGTGTGCACATCGATAGTCTCGCCGAGAAGCGCACGGCCCATTGCTGAGCACTCGATGTGCCAACCGGGGAAGCCGCGGCCCCAAGGGCTGCTCCATTCTTGCTGGCGCCGTTCTCCGGGCGCCGTAAACTTCCAAAGCGCGAAGTCGGCGGGATGCCGCTTCTCTGTGTTTTCCTTAATGCGCCCGTGGCCGGCAATGGCAATGCGTCCGCCGAGCGAATCAGCCGTGCCTTCCTGGAGGAATTCCTTCGGGACACCGCCGAGTTTTCCGTACCCGTCGAAGCTCGCCGTATCGAAATAGATACCGTCCTTGATGCGGTACGTATGGCCTTTCTTCTCGAGCGCTTGGATAAGCGCCAGTTGCTCCTTTATGTACGCGGTCGCGCGCGGGAAGAGGACGTCTTCGGTGTCGAGGTTGAGTGCGCGTATGTCCGCGAGGTAGCGATCCGTATACCGGCGCGCGATGTCTTCCGCGCGCTCGCCCGTCTCGCGCGCGGACTTCTCCATCCGGTCCTCGCCCTGGTTTGCGTCGCCTTCGTTGTCGCCGAGCAGGTGCCCGACATCGGTGATGTTGATGACGCGGCGTACGCGGTATCCGCTTTCTTCGAGCGTGCGCGCGATGACGTCCGCAAAGACGGCGGCGCGCATGTTGCCGATGTGTTGCGGGCTATATACCGTCGGTCCGCAGGAGTAGAGGGTCGCGTGCCCGGCCTTAAGCGGCGCGAAAGGCTCCTTCTTCCCGGAAAGCGTATTCGTGAAAAGGAGCGGGGCGGAGCTCGGGTGTACTTTCGGTCGGGAGAACGGCCACATAGTTTCAGTATAGCGTTTCTTTACTGCGTGCTCTAAAGGAGCACGAGGGTCGCGAGGCCGAGGAACATGAAGAAGCCGAAGACGTCAGTGGCCGTCGTAATGAAGACCGTCGCAGACGTTGCCGGGTCTTTGCCGAGGGCTTTCATGAGAAGCGGCACGACGGTACCGAAGAAGCCGGCGATGATGAGGTTCGTGACCATGGCCGTACCGATAACGAGCCCGAACAGGGGATCCTGGTTCCAGAGCGTCGCGACGACGGCGACAATCACGCCGTTAATGATGCCGTTAATAAGCCCGGCACCCACTTCGTTCAATATGGCGGGTATGCCGGTACGAAGCTCAATCTCGCCGACGTTAATGCCGCGGACGGTAACGGCGAGTGCCTGCGTAGCCGCGTTACCGCCCATGCCGGCAACGATAGGCATGTAGATGGCGAGGAGGACGAGCTCGTTAATGGTGTTCTCGAAGAGGCTCACCACGCTTGCGGCCAGGAAGCCCGTGCCGAGGTTAATGATGAGCCACTTGTAGCGGTGTTTCACTTTGCTCATGACGCTGTCAAAAGGACGCTCATTCTCGGCAACGCCGGCGAAGTCGTAGAGCGCCGAGGTGGGGGTGTTACTAAAGAGGCTGAGCGCGTCGTCCGAGTAGATAATGCCGAGGACGCTGCCGTCGGCGTCGAGGACGACAATCTTGCCGTGCTTCGTTGAATTAAACAGCCGGACGATCTGGTCGATTTCCGCACGATAGGTAACGGTGGGTACGCGGGTCACGTACCGCTCAATCGTGTTCTCATTCGGTTCGCGCACGAGGACGGAGAGCGGTACTTCGCCCTTAAGCTCGCCGCGCTCGTGTACCAGCACTTCGGGGATCTTGCCCGTTTCTGCGTGGTGTACGTCTATGGCCGCAGCCGCCTCATCGATAGTGGCTGAGGTAGGGAGGAGGAGATAGTTGAAATTGAGGAGCGTGACCGCGGCCTTCGGGTGGAAGCGGAGGAAGTATTCGGTCTTGCCAAGACGCTCCTCCTTGAGGCGCTCCGTCACCAGGCGCCGACGCTTAGGGGTCTCAATCTTCGCGAGCGCGCCGTTCGCGTGATGGGCATCCAGGTGGTCAATGAGGCAGACGACATCGTGGTTCGTCAGCTCGTTCACGATCTGGTGCTGTACGTACGGGGAGAGGAGAGGGAATACGGCGCTCTGTTCAGGCAGGCTGAGTTTCCGGAAGAGCACGAGCCGCTCGCGCGCGTGGTACGTGAGGCGGTGCGCCGTCGCCCGGAGGTCTATATCCATCCCGATACTATAGCAGCCTGTCAGCACCCGTTCCCGTGCGTATTGGCTGAGAAAGAGCATGAGCCCTCCGCCCTCCGTGATACACTGCGCACATGATACGGACGGACGAAATACGCGAAGAGTGGCTGGAGCCAGAGGCCGAACCGAAGCGTCCCTTCCGCCGCACGATGCGTCTCGGTGCCCTGTTCGCGCTCGTGCTTGCGCTTGGTTTTGCCGGCGGTCTTACCGTGGGGGCTGCGGGAGGTACGCGCGTGCTTTCGAACCTCCCCCTTATCGGCGACGGGCTGAACGCGACCCCCGACCCGTCAGTCGACTTCACCGAATTCTGGAAGGTATACAACACGCTCAACAGCAAGTTCGTTCCGTCGAGCGCTTCTTCGACAATACCGACGAATGAAGAGAAGCTGTGGGGCGCCATCCAAGGGCTCGCTGAATCCTTTGGCGACCCATATACCGTCTTCCTCCCTCCTGAGGAAGCGCAGATGTTCAAGGACGACATCTCGGGCAACTTTAACGGCGTCGGCATGGAAATCGGCATTAACGACGACGGCGTCCTGACCGTTATCGCGCCCCTGAAGGGTACGCCGGCTGCGCGCGCGGGCATCCTCTCGGGCGACATCCTTATAGCGATAGACGGCAAGAGTACGGAGGGCATGTCGACCGACCAGGCCGTAAAGCTTATCCGCGGACCGAAGGGAACGAACGTCGTATTCACGATATTCCGCAGCGGGAAGACGAGTGAGATCACCGTCACGCGCGATACGATCCAGGTCCCGACCATTGAATACGTAAACGATCCGAAGACCGGCGTCTATACGATTGAGCTCTATGAGTTCACGGCGAACTCGGTGACCTTGTTCGACCAGGCCCTCGCCGACTTCCGCGCATCGGGAAGCAAGAAGCTCATCATCGACCTCCGCGGGAACCCGGGCGGGTACCTCGATGCAGCGGTCGATATTTCGAGCCGGTTCCTCCCGCGCGGCGAAGTTGTCGTGACCGAAGACTACAAGGGCAAGGAGAGGAACCTCGTGCACCGGAGCACGGGCAATAGCGGCGTACCGGCTGATACGCAGATCGTCGTACTTATAAACCAGGGCACGGCATCCGCTTCCGAAATCCTCGCCGGCGCCCTAAACGACCATGAGCGCGCGACCTTGATCGGCACCCGCTCCTTCGGTAAGGGTTCCGTACAGGAGCTCATCACTATCGGTCGCGCGGCGCTCAAGGTAACGGTCGCGCGCTGGCTCACTCCTGCAGGCGTCTCAATCTCAGACGGAGGACTTACGCCCGATATTACGGCCGAACGCTCTCCAGAGGACTTCGCAAGCGGCAACGACCCCCAGCGGCAGCGCGCCATCGAATTCCTCACGACGGGGAAGTAGGGTAGCTATACTTGGATTATGATTGCCCACACCTCAGTAGCCGTTAAGGACTTCCCGAAGTCGAAGGAGCTTTACATCAAGGCGCTCGCGCCCCTTGGCTACGTGCTCGGCATGGAATTAGCGGAGTACGGCGTAGCCGGCTTTACCCATGAGGGACAGGTTGATTTTTGGATAGGGAAGAAGGACTCAGCTGGCAACGGCCATGTTGCCTTCACTGCAGCAAGCCAGGAAGAAGTCCAGGCCTTTCATAAGGCGGCGCTCGAGGCCGGTGCCACCGACAACGGCGCCCCTGGCTACCGTAAGGAATACAGCCCCGGCTACTACGCGGCTTTCGTCCACGACCTGGATGGGAATAACATCGAGGCGGTTTGGATGGATCCGGCAGTGCGCTAGCAGCCCGCCCGTGTACGTATGCCGCAATACCGTACGGCGTTGCGCCGAGGATTTGCGGAAAGGTCCTTTAGGCGGTAGGATGCCTCTACTATGAAAGTCGTACTACTGAAGGATGTTCGCGATATGGGGAAGGCAGGTTCTGCGCTTAACGTCTCCGACGGCCACGCGCTTAACTTCCTCATCCCCCGTAAATTGGCCGTGCTTGCTACTCCCGCAACCCTCAAGAGGGCCGAAGGACTTTCCCAGGCTGCGGACGAGCGTCGCGTGCTTGATGCGAAGCTTATTAGCGACCGCCTCTCGGCGCTTGCCGAGGAGCGTATCGTCATCCTCAAGAAGGCGAACGACCAGGGCCATCTTTATGACGCCGTCGATGCGAAGGACATCGCCGAGGCGACCCAGCTTCCGGTAGACGCCATCCGCATCGAGAAGCCTTTCAAGGAACTCGGTACGTTTGAAGTCCCGGTCTCCCAGGGCGAAGATTTCGGAAAGATCTCCATCACCATCGAAGCTGAATAGCTTCACCGGTAA
Organism: Minisyncoccota bacterium; assembly: GCA_036399335.1. GTDB lineage: Bacteria > Patescibacteriota > Minisyncoccia > Phycocordibacterales > Phycocordibacteraceae > C7867-001. The sequence continues at coordinate 2,776 of DASWNF010000003.1, read as the reverse complement.
GGTAAAGGGAAAAGCGGCCACAAGCCGCTTTTTCATACAAGTAGGGCTCACCTTTTGGGTGAGCCCTAAATCAAGACGCGAACACTCGTCATGTGGTGAAGCAGGCTTTCGATATGCTCCCGCACTTGGGCGCGTGCACGCTCGGGCAGGTTCACTACCAGGTCGCAAGCCTCGTGATCCGCGCCAAAGGTTTTCGGCGGGTTGAGGTCGAAGCCCCGGCGCACAAGCGAAAACCGGTTGTCGAGCCCGTCCAGCTTACGGAAGATGCTCTGGTTTACCATCCCCTTAAGTACCTGGTATTCCTGTATCAGGTTGCTAAGGGAAGCCGGTTCATGGGAGGCAATCGTATGTAGCATGACGACCGCATCCCAGGGGTTGAGGCTATCCAGGCTTTTTAAGAGAGACTCCAATTGCGGTTGTAGGTGGGACAGTTCAGCGATGAGCGCCGAAAGCCTGTCTTCGTGAGGCTTAAAAAACATAGGGCGCTCCTTCGCTTTCCGTTTGCATCCTGGCACTGTATTAGGCATCCGTCAACGCTAAAGAAAAACCGCTCCCGAAGGAGCGGTTTTTCTTTAGGAAGTCGTTAGGCGACTGCGAGAACGTCTACAACTTTCTTCTGGACGACGCGGCCGTCAAAATTCGTCTTGCGGCGGTCCCGGAAGGCTACTTTGCCGTTGATCATCGCGTACAGCGTATGATCTCTGCCAACTTTTACGTTCCGTCCGGCTTCGATCTTCGTGCCGCGCTGGCGGACGATGACCATGCCCGGGCGTGCTGCCTGACCGTCAGAGAGCTTTACGCCGAGGTATTTCGGATTCGATGTGTTCAGGTTTTTTGCTGACCCGCCAGCTTTTGTACTTGCCATAGTGTTACGTTTGTATGGATGACTATAGCAGAAAGGCTAGGGGCTAGCAAGCGCGAAGGTACGCCCTTTAACGGGGAGGGTATGGCGGGTGCCAACGCCCCAGCCAAACCCCCTCGACTGCCGCAAGACCTGCTCGTTATCCTGGCCATGATGCTTGCCACCGGCGGCGGCTTCGGGCTCGGTATTTTGGCCGGGCGCGAGGGCGGAGGAGGAGGGCGGGATGAGGTCCCGTGGATAGAGGCACTGGCGGCGGGTGCGGCAACGGTTACGCCTGCCGTCGATGGGGAAGTGGTCCCTCCCGGCGCGCCCGAACCGGTTACTACAGGTGCCGCAACCAAGGCGGCCGCTTCGGGAGGTAAGCTTGTCGCCTCCAAGACAGGCACCAAGTACTACCTTCCCTGGTGCGGGACGGCGAAGCGCATCAAGGAGGAGAACAAGGTATGGTTCGCGTCCAAGGCAGAAGCAGAAGCGGCAGGATACGAGCCTGCGAAGAATTGCAAAGGATTGTAGGGGCTGAGGCCGCCCCCGGGCAGCTGCTATACTGCCCCCATGATTGCCGTAGACGTCGAAGCGACCGGCCTTGATCCTGACGTTGCAAGCATCGTCTCCATAGGTGCTGTTGACCTCGACGACCCCACGAACCAGTTCTATGAGGAGTGCCGGGTATGGGAAGGCGCGCACTTGAACGAGGAGTCACTTGCGATTACGGGCTTTACCAAGGAGGAGATAGGGGAGGGGGGAGGGCGACAATCCGAAGCCGAGCTCATCCGGAATTTCATTGCCTGGGCGACCGACCGCCCCGTAAGCTTTACGTTTGTGGGGCAGAATCCACGCTTCGATAGCGCATTCGTCGAGAGCGCGTGCCGCCGCGCGAACGAGGCGTTCCCGTTCCCGCACCGGAGCATCGATACGCACACGCTCTGCTGGTTGCATATGGTGAACCGGGGGCTTGTGCCGCCGGTCGCGCATCGGCGCTCGGGAATAAACCTCGACTTCATCCTCGGCTACGTTGGCGTCCCCGAAGAGCCGAAGCCGCACAACGCGCTCACGGGAGCGTCCTGCCATGCCGAAGTGTTTTCGCGCATAGCGTATACTAAGAAATTATTACCCGAGTTCCTTTCGTACGATATTCCATGGCTGACCAGCAATTAGGAGGGGAAGGGGGCGAGACCATCGTCCCGCCCGTACCGACCCCCGAAGAAACCAACACGCCCGAGCACCACGAGGTGATGGGCCATGTCCTTACCGAGGCCATCCGGCAGGGTAAGCAGGAAGTGCCGGCCATGCCCGACCCGCTCGTCTGCAAGCCGCGAGAACTTGAGAGCTGGCGCGTGTTTAAGATCATGTCCGAGTTCGTCGAAGGCTTTGAGGCCTTGAAGAAATACGGCTTAGCTGCGAGCTTCTTCGGTACGGCGCGCGCTACCTTCGAAGACCACTTCTATAAGGAAGCCAGCGAGCTTGCAGGACGCCTCGCAAAGGCCGGCTTCGCCGTCATCACGGGAGGAAGCGCAGGTGTGATGGAAGCGGCCAACAAGGGCGCGTATGAGGCGGGCGGCGCATCCGTCGGCCTCAATATCCGTCTCGACCAATCGCAGGGGCTCAACACGTACCTCACCGACTCGTTTACCTTCGAGCACTTCTTCGTGCGCAAGGTGATGCTCGCCTTTGCGTCCGAGGTGTACATCTTCTTCCCGGGAGGCTTCGGTACCATGGATGAATTCTTCGAGATCGTAACGCTCGTGCAGACAGGCAAGATCCGTAAGGTGCCAATCGTCATCTACGGCCGCGAATACTGGGAACCGCTTGTTGCCTTCATGCGCACGAAATTCCTTGAAGAACACAACGCGATTAATGCCGAAGACCTCGACCTCTTCTTCCTCGCCGATACCGTCGACGAAGCGTACGAGTACA
>DASWNF010000002.1:0-63956 GCA_036399335.1 Minisyncoccota bacterium | reverse complement strand
AGGCTACTCAAGAATCATATAGTCTATGACCCTATAACTGGAAAGGAGTATACGCATGTCGAATTCCCATCTGGAAAAGTTTCAATCAAGCACAAGCAGAGGCCACGGGTACAAGATGAGCTTATTCTTCTTAGAGACACGCAAGGGGATTTAATGGGAGAAGTAAATAATACTCCTTCCTTCGTTAAGGACGGAGCTTATCTAAATTCGTATATAAAGATACAAAGGAAAATTCCATTTGCGCTAGCCAATGGGCACGCGTATCACATAGCAATCGATTACTGCGTAGATAAATACAAGCGAGAGTTAGAGCAGGTAGAAATTGAGTTTATCGGGAGTATCGGTGAGAGGCCTGAATCATTGGAAGCCATTACAGGTGATATGTTGCAAATTCATTCGAGAATGATGGAAATACCTGCTTTTGCGTCTGAATTGCACCCGACCACCGAATCAAAGTTCTCTTTCTTTTCAAAAAAGTAAGAGGTTCTAATCTTATTCGATCCGAGGCTCTCAAGCCCATTCTCGTCCCTCAAGACGATGAGAGTGATACTATTTCTACATGAAACTTGCGGTCATGTTAGTAGACATGCAGGACTTCTTCCTTAAAAGAATTCCGGCAGAAAAACGCAAGGAACTTATTTTGAACCAGGCCGCCGTAATCCAACTTTGTGCTCGTAAGAAGATTCCCGTGATAGTCCTGGAGTACGAAGGTACTGGTAGAGGTAAGACAGTTTCTTCGTTAACTGAGGAGACGCAACGGGTTAAACCAAACTTCCTTATACGGAAGCCTCATAACAGCGGGTTCCGTAATACGAACCTTAACGAAATATTGAAGCGTCTCGGTACGAAAGACATAGTCCTTATGGGAATTAATGGCAGTGGCTGCGTACAGGACACGGCCATGGGCGCAGTCGGTAGAGGCTATCGGATAGCAACCGCTCGGGGAGTGATAGCGAGTTCCTCTGAACGCGACAATAATCTCTCAACGAGTAAGAAGTGGTACTCAAAAACGGGAAAATTCTTTGAAACGCCTGACGCCTTGCTAACGTACATGGAAAGGTCTTAGTTGCGCCCAATCTTCAAGGCCTCTTATCCAGGTGTAGGTGCTTGGCGGCTCTTACCACCCCATACTTGTGCTTTGGTAACAAGGGGCTACACTTTGGCCATGACCCATCAATACCGTGCCCTTGGCGCTTTCGGCTCGCTTATTATTGTTTTCCTGGCCCTTGCGACCTCGGTTTCCGCAGCGACCCTTACCAACCCGTATAAGGCCTTCGTCGAGAACGATTCGAAGATACAGTCAGGAGATATCGACGCTCGCATGGCCGGCAGCGTCGAGGTTTCCGGCGAGCTTGAAGCAACCATTGAGGCGACCCTCGAGGGATCAGCCGTGAAGCAGGGCCGCGCTGGCTCGTACTATGACTTTATAGGCTCCTTGAACGCGACCATCGTGACTCCTGACCAGACGGCAAAACTCAAGGTGGATGCGATCCAGAAGGATGAATACGCATACATAAAGATTAAGAACGCAGACAATAAGGGAATCAAGAATAAGTGGATACGCATACACGAAAAGGACGTGGAGGAATTCGATGACAAACTCGGGACGGTCGGCTTGCTGACGTTCACGACGACCTTCTCCTCAAGCGCCCGTGAGAATGAATTGCGCGAGAAGCGCCGCGCGCTCGAACTCAAGCACAACCTGTGGATCTCAAACGAGGCCCCGGTTGCGCTTAAGGTGGGCAAGTTCCGCACCGATGCCTATTACCTCGAGATGAACCGCGATACGGCCGTCGCCTACTACAAGGAACTCGACCAGCTCCTTAACGGCGAGGACGAGGAAGGAACCGACCTTAACTTTGACGGCTTCCGCGAGGGGCTCGACAGCAAGAGCTACATGGATCGCTTCGTGAGCGAGGCCTGGATGCTCGTGGCCTTTGATAAGGCAACCGGTATGCCGGTACGCATGGCTACCGGAGAAGAGGTGCGCGATGTGGCAAATGACCAGACGACTGACCTCTTTATCTCGATGGATACGAGTAAGCTCAACAAGAAGGTGAAGGTTACCGCGCCGAAGAAGTGGATGACCGACGAAGAAGCCCTAGAGAAACTAGGTCTCAATTAATTGGGCACCTAAAAGAAAAGCCGCTGCAGTGATGCAGCGGCTTTTCTTTTAGGTCATTTTAAAACGTAACCGGGATGCTTACGCTCTGGTCGCGCGCAGGGTCGCCCGAAGGATTGTCCTTGCGGAGGATGAGCGTGCCCTTTGAGCCCGCAGGCTGCGCAGGGTAGGTAAGCGAAGCGCGGAAGGGAACGAAGTTTTCGGTCATCCACTCGCCCTGCGCTTGTGCAGGCCCCTGTGCGATAAGCCGTCCCGAGGTATCGCGGAGCTCAACCGGGAAGGAAGCTTCGAAGTACCACGTACCGCGTGCCTGGCCGGTGACGGTAAGGGGCGAGGAGACCTTCTGGTCGCGGGTCGGTGACGATACGGTAATGAGGTTCGGGATACCGGACGTCTGCGGCTGGGCAGGGGTAGTCGGCGTGGTTGGGGTCGGTGCAGGAGCCGTCGTCGTTGCGACCGTTTCGACGAATTGTACGCCGCTCGGCGAGACGCAGCGGCGCGGGTAGCTTTCCATGACGGGATAGCGCTCTGCGCACTCGGTAAAGTTCATGGGCTCGGCGACCACCTCCTCCTTGCGTTCGTTCGAGCTCGCGAAGGCGTAGATGGCAATGGCAACAAGAATAATCAGCCCGATGATTGCAGCAGTCCTGGTGTTCGTATTCATAGCTTAATTATGGACGAGCTAGGGTGATAGGGCAATGAAGTAGTATGATGAAAACCAATGGAAGGGCCGAAAAAGAACCCGAATAACATAGGCAACATTATGGGATTTAAGGATGGCGGACTGCCGACCTCCCCGGACCACGTATATCGTAGCGTCCACGGGGATGAGGCCATCCAAGACCTCTTCGAGCACGGGGAAGTAAGGAATAGGGCAGAGGCACAAGGGAAGTTGGATAAGAGTCGCTGGGGGAGCAACGTGTACTGGAGCCGCGGCGACGGAACGCATCACTTCGTCGGAGAGGGCTCGCACATCATCGAAGCACCCCATGAGATTGCGAGCGAACGCGCGGTACGCGCGGACGACGTGACCGGCATTTACTCGAGGAATGAAGACGGGGCTGTTGAGAATAAACTGGAAGCGCTCCGGGAACGGCTGGGTATCAAGAAATAGAAAAGGCGCCTCACACCGAGGCGCCTTTTCTATTAGCAGCAAACACTTCACTGCCTTACCTTCTCTGTCGGGCCGCGAGCCCCGAAGGGAATAAAGTTCCGCCTAACTTGCTACGAAATAGTCACATCCTCTGTCGGGCCGCCGAGAATCGAACTCGGGTTATACGCACCCGAAGCGTACGTAATACCACTATACCACGGCCCGACAGAAGAGATGACTGCACGCTATCGCTATTTCTCCGCAACAGCACGATACCAAAGGGGCTTCAGGAAAACCATAGCCGGGTTGGTGTATTATCTGGTAATGAACAAGTCGCCAAAGAAGACCGGCAAGAAGGTGGGCAGGGCTAAAACCGCGGGTGCAGACCCGCTCGCGCGCTTCGTCTATGAAATGGGCATCCATAAGCAGACGCCGCGCTCGGGTTTCTGGTTCCTTGGGAGCGGCCAGCAGTCGGTTGCCGAGCACCTCTTCCGGACGGCGATGATCGCCTATGCGCTTGCCTACGTGACGCCCGGCGTCGACCGATCCAAGGTCCTCCTTATGGCGCTCACGCACGACCTCGGCGAAGGCCGCACGGGTGACCCGAACTACGTGCACCAGCGGTACGGGCGGCTCGCCGAGCGCATGGCGCTTGAAGACCTCGCAGCCGACGTGCCCTTCGGCCAGGAACTTCTCGACCTCTACAACGAGGAGCAGGCGCGCATAACGCCGGAATCTATCCTCGTGAAGGATGCCGACCAGCTCGAATGGATTGCCTCGCTCCGGGAAGAAGAGGTAAAAGGGAACGGCAAGGCAAAGGCGTGGGTGACGATCGCCGCCAAGCGCATCAAGACCCCGGCAGGAAAGCTCGTGTGCAAGCGGCTCCTCAGCATGCACCCGGATGCGTGGTGGTTTGACGAGAAAGACAAGTGGTTCGTCGCGCGCGAGGAGAAGCATCGCAAGAAGAAGATACCGAAAGAAAAGGCATGACCCTCGACTCAGTCATTCAAGCCACGGTCACCGTAGTCGGATTCGCCTTTTCGATCGGTTACTACCCGCAGGCGTATAAGATATTCAAGACGAAGTCAGCGGGGGACGTGTCCATATCCTCATTCATCATCTTCGTCATCGGCACGACAGTGTGGACGTTCTATGGATTTTACGAAAGGAATATCACTATTATCCTGAGCTTCTTCCTCGGCATGGTGGGCTCGTGGCTCGTCCTGTTTTTGACGTTGTATTATCGCCGTAAGGGCCCTGAGGCATGATTGAACAATCAGTTACGTATATCCAGTCGGTTATCGTTGCCTACGGCGCGTGGGGCGTCTTTTGGGCGACCATTGTCGAGGAAGTCGTCGCCCCTATCCCGTCTGCGCTCGTACCGCTTGCTGCGGGCTTCTTCCTACTTCCAGCCACGGCGTCGTTCCCCCTCGTCGCCCTCGAGTCCATTTTCCTCGTCGCCATACCGGTTGCCCTAGGCATCAGCCTTGGCTCGGCGGCATTCTATGCGGTCGCATACTACGGCGGTAAACCGATCATAGAGAAGACCCGGAAGATGACCGGCGTCTCCTGGCACGATATCGAACGCATTGAACGCAAGATGACCCGCGGTAAGCGCGATGAGGTCATGCTCTTCCTCCTACGGTTGGTGCCCATAATCCCGGGCTTTGCGCTCTCAGGGTTCTGCGGTGTCGTGCGGTACCCATTCTCGCGCTTTCTCGTGCTTACCTTCCTTGGCTCCTTGCTCCGTGCGTACGGGCTCGGGCTCCTTGGCTGGAAGACCGGCGAGTACTACATCAAATACGTGGACGTCATGGACCAACTCGAAGGAACGATACTCGCCGCAACCCTCCTGCTCCTCGCCCTCGCCGCGCTCGGGTACTATCTTTTCGTACGTTCTAAGAATGCGCGCTAGCGGCCTTGGCCGTAGTGCTTCTTGAGGAGGGCGACGTGTCCTTCGTAGTTCGGCGAGCAGTGGAACCGTCCGTACTGGTCATGGAAGTAAAAAAGGCAATCGGTCTTCTTCGGGTTCAGCGCGGCAACGACTGCGGCGATGGAAGGGCTTGCGATGGGTCCCGGAGGAAGCCCTGAGCGGCGGTACGTGTTATACGCATGCCGGATGTTCTTGTCGGCAGGTATGGGCGTCGGCCACCAGCCACCCTCGCCATTCGCGAGGGTCGACTTGCTGTACTGCATCGTCGCGTCAATTTGCAGGTTCATTCCGATGAACAGGCGGTTCCAAATCACGCCCGAAATGAGGCGCATGTCTTCCCAGCCTCCGGCCTCCCGTTCGAGGAGCGAGGCGATGATAATGGCGTCCTCAAGCGGCACGCGCGCTTCGGTCGTGCTGCTGTACCTAGAAAGAATCTCCGCATTAAAACGTTCCTGGGTAACGTGTGCGACATCGTCAGGGGACGTCACACCGATGAAATACGTACCGGGTACGAACTGTCCGTCAGGAAGGCCTGGCTCGGTCGCCTCGACTTCCTTAAGGAATGCGGCGCGCTCGGCCTTTGTCCACTCGAGCTTGCTCCCGAAGGCCGCGGCGACTTCCTCCGCACGCTGTCCGGGATAGATGGTGACGAAGAGGCTGTCGATGCCGGCGATACCCGCGACCTGCCGATACGGCGCCGTTTCTGAAATGCGCACGGCAAGCCAGGTGTACGCGAGGTCGGCGAGGTTGGCGGCGGCGGCAAGTCCGCTCGGTGCAACGGTCAGGAGCTCTTCGACGGCCGGGTCCTCGGTAATGACCTTGCGTTCGGCGTCCACCGTTACCGGGAACGCATTCTGAGGAGCCTCTGCCGCGTCATGCGCGAGGTCGATGGCGAGGACGGTTGGCAGTGAGAAAATGGCAATTGCCACGGCGAGCGCGGAGCCAAGTACGGGAAGCCAGGGCCGAATCCAGCTCGGTGCTGTCGCGCGGCGCCTCCCAAGGTTCCGCAACGGGAATGCGTGCTGCTTGCCCTCAATACGTGGCCGCGGTATCAGGGTGCGCGGCGTGCGCTTCATGTCCATGCCCTGCATTCTAGCTGCCTCTGTCCCGTATGGGAACCGCTTGAACTCGCATAGCGCAGGCCGCTTCATAGACAATCAAGTGCGGACAGTGGTACGGTCTCCGTATATGAAGCCTCGTCCGGAAAAAGAAGCGCTGACCTTCCGGGTCACGTCATGGGTCGGCTCCGTGCCGTCACTCATCCTCCACACCTTCGTATTTGCGAGTTTCTTCCTCGTGGTCGTCCTTGGCCTCGTCGCCCTTGAGACCATGCTCCTCGTGCTCACGACCCTCGTCTCGCTCGAGGCCATCTATCTCGCCATCTTCATCCAGATGACCGTGAACTCGAACACCGAGAGCCTCCGCGAAGTCGAGGAAGACATCGACGAAATTCAGGAGGACATGGAAGAGATCGGCGAAGACATCGATGAGCTCCAAGAAGACGTTGAGGAGATGAGTGAGGACATTGATGAGATCCAAGAAGACGTCGAGGAGATGAACGAGGACGAACTCCGCGACCGTGTCCTTGAGCACCAGGCCGTTGCCAAGGATGACGTCGCCGTACTCGAGCAGCTGATGAAGGATGTGGGGCGCGTACTCGCCGACCTCGAAGCCCTAAAGAAAGGGAAGTAGGCTGCGGCTAACGTGCGCTTTGTGATGCCTCGGCATCGTATACTTAGTGCATGGCCGAACGCCTCCGATTACGGAAGCCCATCACTCCATGTACGCCCACGCAAAATTTTGGGGATGACCTCACCTGCGTCGACCTCTCCACAAAGACGTTATGCACGACGCGGCTTCGAGATGAGGCATGTCCTCCCGGATTCGGTTCGCTCTACGCCTCGCTCGGACTTAAGGGCCATAACGGTATCGATCTCGCGGCACGAGAAGGCCAGCCGGTATATGCAGCTACCGATGGCGTAGTTGAGAAGCTCGAGCAAGAAACGAATCGCGGGCTCGGTATCGTCATCCGTACCGTCGACCGCTTCAGGTTTGATTCGCTACCCGACCGGAAGCTCTGGTTTGCACGCACCTATTATTGGCACCTTGACGCCTTTGCCGTCCGTAAAGGAGATACGGTTACGGCCGGGCAGCTCATCGGTTGGGCAGGGAGCACGGGCCTTTCTTCCGGCCCGCATCTTCACTTCGAGCTTAAGCCCGTGAAGCGCGGCATTACAGGCCGGTTCTCAAAGGCATTTCCCCAAAACGGCTACTTTGGCGCCGTTGATCCGTCCCCGTACCTCACTGATTGACCGCCTGAGCAAGTGGGTGCAGACTCCCCATGGATGCTCAGGCAATCCGTACTTGTCTCGCCCGCGAGACGCACAAGGGCCCAGGCCCCTAATAAGGAAGAAGAAGATGAACGCTGGAGTATACGAAAGCGCCCAAAGCCTGCTGCACCGGCACGGCCACGTGGGGACGGCAGAATTGCTTAGGCGCATGACGCCTGCCGGGCAAGCCTCCAAGCTCGCCAACCTCACGAAGAGAATCTTCAATCACGATGGCACCCTTGGCGACGAGGTAGAGCTCCACACAAAGGCATTCCTGGCCGCACTGCGCAACACACGGTGGCCTATTGAGAAAGAGTTCAAGGCCATTGTCGAGTTGTATCGGTCCTTCCCCAATCCGCGGCAAGGGAAGCCGTTCCAGTATTTCGAGGGCCGTAAGTCGCTTTTGAGGAGAATTGTCTGGCTCTGGGCGCGCGCCGTCCGCGGAGTGCCCACCAATGCCGTAATGGACTGGCTGGTGGACGAGTACCGCAAATTCCCGGGCGATACGGGGAAGGGGGTGGTCGAGTACATCCTCGCGCAAGTCCGCGAACAGGCAAACAGCGCGGGTAGAGAGAAGCTCGAATCCGCCCTGTGGCGTATGTGCCAGGCCCATCCGGACTCGAGCATCCATGACTTGCTCGTGGTCTTGAAACGGGCATGGGTCGACTCTCTTCACGGGGGCTACACGCCCGCATCTTCGCCGCACGAATCCTTCCTCGAAGTGCTTGCCGCAAGCAGGGAAATCGAGAAGCGGCTTCGGGGAACGAAGTAATACAGAGCGCGCAGGCCATACCTGCGCGCTCTCCTCTTTCACCAGAGGCAGGTCTTTGGTAGACTATAGGCATATGGCAGGAGTATGGCCCCGGGTAGGGTCTTTTTGTACTGTATTTCACCTATGGCGCTCATAGCGTACGCGGCTGAAACGGTAGAGCATGGCGCTGAAGCGGCTGAGCACGCAGGCGGCGGCATGCACGTAGTCCTCAAGGCAGAGCCGGTGGGGCATTTCCTCGGGCTTACGCTTACGAACAGCCTTCTTATGACATGGGTCGTCATGGCCGTGCTCGTCATCTTCGCGCTCCTCTTTAGGCGCAAGATCGCACTCATCCCCGGAAAGCTCCAAGCCGGTGTCGAATGGCTCTTCGAGGGCGTGCTCGGCTATATGGAGGACGTGCTTGAAGACGCGAAGCTCGCGCGCCGGTTCTTCCCGCTCGTGATGACCATCTTCCTTTTCGTGCTTGTCGGGAACGAGATGGCGTTCCTTCCTGGTGTCGGCTCAATCGGCGTCGAGGGCGAGCACGGACTTACGCCCCTGTTCCGCGCTCCGGGAGCTGACCTTAACTTCACCCTCGCGCTCGCCTTCATTTCTTTCTTTACTATCGAGATCGCAAGCCTCGCCATCCTTGGTGCCAAGTCCTACGGCGGCAAGTACTTCAATTTCCATTCAATCTCAGGGTTCTTCGTCGGCATCATCGAAATCATCTCCAATCTCGGACGCATCATCTCCTTCTCATTCCGTCTTTTCGGTAATATTTTTGCCGGCGAGGTCATGATTGTCGTCGCCATGTTCTTTGTCGCGTATCTCCTCCCGGTTCCTCTCATGGCCTTTGAGGTATTCGTCGGATTCATCCAGGCAGTCGTCTTCGCGATGCTCACCCTCTTCTTCATAAAACTCGCAATCATGGACCCCCACGCAGAGCATTAACGCGGGAGGGGTTCAGGGTGGCGAGCGGTTCAGGTATACTGGCCGTATCGAGCTCCTCAAGGAGCATTTATAGGTTAAAAAGCAATTACTATGGAAATGGAATCAGCACAGCTTATCGCCATGGCGATTGCCGCAGGCTTCGGCGTACTCGGCCCGGCTATCGGTATCGGTATGATTGGCGGCCGCGCTATGGAGGCCATCGGGCGCAACCCGGAGGCATCGGGCAAGATCGTTTCGAACATGATTCTCGCAATCGTCTTCGCCGAGGCGCTCGGTATCCTCGCAATTGTCGTATCGTTCATCATCCGCTTCGTTTAACCGCCTAATCTCACCGCATGCAGCAGCTGTTTGGCACCTTTGGCATCGACCTCTCGCTCATCATCGCGCAAGCGGTGAACTTCGGCGTACTCTTCCTCGCGCTCTCGTACTTGCTGTATAAGCCGGTACTGAAGACGCTCGACGAGCGCCGGGAGAAGATTGCCGAAGGAGTGCGCGAAGCCGAGGCAGCCCATGAGCTCCTTTCGGGTGCTGACGAGAAGGCCGCAACGACCGTCCGTGCTGCCGAAGGGGAAGCGGAGGGCATCGTCGCCTCGGCGCGCGCGAGCGCAGCTGAAGAGCGCGCGCGCCTCATCCGCGAAGCTGAAGAGCGTGCTGCCGGCATCGCGACCGATGCTGAGGCACGCGCCGAAGAGGCTCGTGCACGCGCGCTTCGCGAGAGCGATAAGGAGATCGCACGCCTCGCCATCCTTGCGGCCGAAAAGGCAATGCGCGCCAAGTCCTAGTATGGTACGCGCGTACGCACAGGCCGTCGATGTACTCATCCGCGAACGCGGCATGGGCGAAGACGAGGTGTTTACGAAGCTCATGGCGCACCTGCAGAAAACAGGACGCACGAAGATGCTCCCGCAGCTCCTGCGCGAGCTCAAGACCCTGCGCGCGCGCCAGTCTTCCCGTGGGCCCTTGCTCGAAGTCGCGTCAGACGCCGAAGCGAAGGCTGCTGAGGCGGCCGTGCTCGCCGAGGGCGTTACGACGACAGCTGCGGTAAACCCGAGCCTGGTAAGCGGCTGGCGCCTCACGACCGCCGACACGCTGCGCGACCGTTCCGGAAAGCGTGCGCTCATCGACCTCTACCGGTCCATCACCCGTTAATACTTATCAACCACACCTATGGAAAGCATCATCAAGCGTATTGAGAATGAGATCGCCGGCTTCACGCCGAGCGAAGGCGTCGAGCGTGTCGGCACCGTCCGTGAGACGGGCGATGGCATCGCGCAGATCGACGGCCTCGAAGGCGCGCTCATGTCCGAAATGGTCGTCTTCGACCCGACCCATGACCGTACGCTTGAAGAAGCGCTTGCGGACAGCGAAGTCATCTACGGCCTCGTGCTTAACCTCGAGGAAGACAGCGTCCGCGCCGTCATCCTGGGTGATGCTTCGAAGATCTACGAGGGCATGCTCGTGCGCCGTCTCGGCCAGCTCCTTTCGGTGCCGGTAGCGGACGGCCTCGTCGGCCGCGTCGTAAATGCGCTCGGGGAACCGGTAGACGGCAAAGGTCCGGTAGCGGGAACGGTAGCTAAACCTATCGAACGCCAGGCGTACGGCGTCATCGACCGCGCACCCGTGAACGTGCCGCTCCATACCGGCATCAAGGCCGTCGACTCGATGATCCCGATTGGCCGCGGGCAGCGCGAGCTTATCATCGGCGACCGCGGCGTCGGCAAGACGGCAATCGCCATCGACACCATCCTGAACCAGAAGAGCGAACCCGAAGCGACGCGTCCCATCTGCATCTACGTCGCAATCGGCCAGAAGGAATCAAAGACGGCTAAGATTGTCGCCCAGCTCGCCGAGGCTGGAGCCATGGACTACACCATCGTCGTCACCGCACCGGCGTCAGCGCCCGCTGCGCTCCAGTTCCTGGCACCGTTTGCTGGCGCGACCATCGGCGAGCACTTCATGGAGCAGGGCAAGGACGCGCTTGTCGTGTACGACGACCTCTCGAAGCAGGCTGTCGCGTACCGCCAGCTGTCGCTCCTCCTGCGCCGCCCACCGGGCCGCGAGGCATACCCGGGCGATATCTTCTACTTGCACTCACGCCTCCTTGAGCGCGCTGCCAAGCTCTCCGAAGCGAAGGGCGGAGGCTCGCTCACGGCGTTGCCTATCATTGAGACGCAGGAGGGCGACGTGTCGGCCTACATCCCGACGAACGTCATTTCCATTACGGACGGCCAGATCTACCTCCTCGCCGACCTCTTCAACAAGGGCATGCGTCCTGCCATCGACGTCGGTATCTCCGTGTCGCGCGTCGGTTCGGCAGCGCAGACCAAGGCCATGAAGAAGGTCTCGGGCAAGATCAAGCTTGAACTCGCCCAGTTCCGCGAGCTCGAAGCCTTCATGCAGTTCTCTTCAGACCTCGATGAGGACACGAAGAAGCGTATCGATTCGGGCCGCCGCATGACGGAAGTGCTGAAACAGAATGTCGGCGAGCCACTCGCCTTCGAGATGGAGGCTGCGGTCATATTTGCCGCAACAAACGGCTACCTCGACGCGTATGCGCCTGAGGACACGTCGAAGGCCCAGGCGAAGCTCCAGGACTTCCTCCTTCGCGAAGGCAGCGACGCGCTCTCGGCTATCCGTGAGAGCCGGAATATCGACGAAGAAACGGAAGCAAAGCTCCGCACGGCACTCGACACATTTGTCGGACGCGCAGACGCGGTAAAGGCCTCGTAGTCATTCACTACCCACGGTATGGCACTCAAGGACATTAAGGCAAAAATTGCGGCAACGAAGCGGATGAACACCGTGACGCGCGCGATGGAAGCCGTGTCTGCCGTGAAGATGCGGAAGACACAGACGCAGGCCTTTGAGGGCCGCCCATACGCACGAGCCGCGCTCGCCATCCTTACCCGTCTCACCGGAAGCCGTGGGCTCTCGACCGACCCGCTCGCCGAGGTCCGGGAGGTAAGGCGTGTCGCACTTGTCATCATTACGAGTGACAAGGGCCTTGCAGGAGCGCTCAACAGCGGCGTCATCAAGGCTGCCGAGCTCGGGCTTCGCGGGCGTAACCCCGAGGACGTCACCGTTTTTGCCGTCGGCAAGAAGGGCGAGGAGTACTTCCGCCGCCGCGGG
The DNA here is from genome assembly GCA_036399335.1 of Minisyncoccota bacterium. GTDB lineage: Bacteria > Patescibacteriota > Minisyncoccia > Phycocordibacterales > Phycocordibacteraceae > C7867-001. The sequence continues at coordinate 51,647 of DASWNF010000002.1, read as the reverse complement.
TATCCTGTCGCTGTGGCGCAAGAGAACAAGCGCGCCGAAGTCGAACTCTCGCTTATGGAGGAACTTGCCATCCGCATTGCTGACGGCTACCGCGCCGGCGAGTACGACGAGGTCCTGACCGCCTACAGCAACTTCCGCTCGACCTTCGAGCAGGTGCCGACCGTCCATAAGCTCCTCCCGCTTACGATTGACGCACTTACGGATCTCGTACGCGACATCCGCCCGGCAAAGGGGAAGTGGAGCGAGGAGCCCATCCTTGAGGCCCCGGCTTCATACGCCACCGACGCGGAATCGGATGCGCGCTCAAACGTGCTCGCCTCACTCACGCCGCGCCTCGTCGCCGTCTCGCTCTACAACATGCTCCTTGAGGCTAAGGCGTCCGAACACTCGGCGCGCATGGTGGCCATGAAGAGTGCCTCCGATAAGTCGAAGGAAGTAGCACGCGACCTCACCCGCGTGTACAACAAGGTGCGCCAGGCGGCCATCACGCGCGAGGTGTCGGAAATCGTCGGCGGCCGTGAGGCGTTAGCGACCTAGAATTAAGTATGGAAGAATTAAGATCTCCCTTAAGCGAACCGCGCCCTTCAAGTCCTGAGCGCAATAATGGGTTCGGTGAGAGGACTCGGCGTTGGCGGGAAATGATAGATACTGCCGGTCTCTCCCCAGGCTATGAGGCCAAGTTTGATGCCGCACTGGGTGAATTAGCATTCTCCCTAGAATCCGGTGAGCTTTCTCAGGTGGGTGTTAATGAGAAACAGGTTTGTGATAAATGGAAAAACATCCTCGCATTTCACTTAGCAGACATCATCCCGCATCCCTTCTCTTCAGCCCAAGCAGCGTTATCACCGGATCAGCAGACTGCGTCAGCATTGTTTGATCTTTTGATTGAAGACGCAAACTCTGATTAAATAACCATACTTACCATGAACACAGGAACTATCACAGAGATCATCGGGCCAGTCGTCGACGTGCACTTCGAGGAGAAGCGTCCTGCCATCCAGGATGCGCTCGTCATCCCTGCAAACGACATGCACGGCGAAATCACGCTCGAGGTCGCTTCGCACCTCGGCCTCGATCGCGTACGCACCATCGCCATGACCGAGACGGCAGGCCTTTCGCGCGGCGAAAAGGCTACGGACACCGGCGCGGCAATCTCCGTTCCTGTGGGCACCGATGCGCTCGGGCGCCTTTTCAACGTCCTCGGTGAGACCATCGACGGCAAGCCACCTATCGCTGCCGGCGCACCGCGCCTGCCTATCCATCGCCAGCCACCTTCCTTCGAAGAGCAGACCACCAAGGCCGAGATCTTCGAGACGGGCATCAAGGCCATCGACCTCATCATCCCGTTCATCAAGGGCGGTAAAGTTGGACTCTTCGGCGGTGCCGGTGTGGGTAAGACCGTCACCATCCAGGAGCTCATCCGCAATGTCGCACAGGAGCACGGCGGATACTCCGTCTTCGCCGGCGTCGGCGAGCGCGTGCGCGAAGGTAACGACCTCTACCACGAGATGGAGGAGTCGGGTGTGCTCGACAAGACAGCGCTCGTCTTCGGCCAGATGAACGAAGTTCCGGGCGCCCGCGCCCGCGTCGCGCTCACTGGGCTCACCCAGGCCGAATACTTCCGCGACGAAGGCGGTAAGGACGTGCTCTTCTTCATGGACAACGTCTTCCGCTTCATCCAGGCCGGTTCCGAAGTGTCCTCGCTCCTCGGCCGCGTGCCGTCAGCCGTGGGGTACCAGCCGACCCTCGCCGAAGAAATGGGCCGTCTCCAGGAGCGCATTACCTCAACGAAGAAGGGCTCTATTACGTCCATCCAGGCCGTGTACGTGCCTGCCGACGACCTCACCGACCCGGCTCCGGCAACGACCTTTGCCCACCTCGACGGTACCGTCGTGCTCTCGCGCCAGCTCGCCTCCCTGGGTATTTACCCGGCTATCGACCCACTCGAGTCGTCGTCGTCAGCGCTTACGCCGGCCATCGTCGGCGAGGAGCACTACCGCGTCGCTAACCAGGTGAAGCAGGTCCTCCAGCGGTATAAGGACCTCCAGGACATCATCGCCATCCTTGGTATCGAGGAGCTTTCAGACGAGGACAAGCTCGTCGTATCGCGCGCGCGCAAGATCCAGCGCTTCCTCTCGCAGCCGTTCTTCGTGGGCGAGATCTTCACCGGTACGCCTGGCCAGTACGTCTCCCGCGAGGAGACCGTGCGCGGCTTCCGCGAAATCGTCGAGGGTAAGCACGACGACAAGTCGGAAAGCGCCTTCTATATGAAGGGCACGATCGACCAGATTGGCTAATGGCTAAGACTTTCCATCTCACCATCGCGCGCGTCGGCGAGAACCTCTTTGACGGGGAAGCAGTATCCGCTACCTTCCCGGGCAGCGAAGGCGTGTTTACCGTCCTCGCCAATCACGAGGCCTTTGTCTCTCCCCTAAAGGAAGGGACGATTGTCGTCCTCGCCGAGGGCGGCGAAGAGCATCGCATTGAGGCGCCCCCAACGGGCGTCGTCGAAGTCTCGCAGAACCAGGCGACGGTATTGCTGTAAAGAATCCAATGTGCAAAAAGAAGAGAGCCCCATACGGGGCTTTCTTCTTTTTGCCTTCACTAAGGAGTGCTTACTAAGCAGTCCTTCGCTTCTCCGCGTCAGCGTAGAGGCTGAAGAGCGCAAGAAGAAGGCTCACGGTAAGAGGCCCCAGGAAGATGCCGGCACCGCCAAAGAAGGCGAGGCCGCCGAGTACCGAGAGAAGCACGACGAGCGAAGGCATGTGGATGCCGCGACCCATAAGCATAGGGCCGAGGAAGTTATCCACGAGCCCGACCGCAGCAATGCCCCAGGCAAGGAGGCCAAGCGCGGAAACCGTCTCGCCGGAGACTACGAGGAAGAGTATGGCTGGCGCGAGCACGAGTGCCGTGCCTACGCCCGGCACGAGCGCAGCAATGCTCGTGATGAGTCCCCACAGGAGAGGATTCGGTACGCCGAAGATAATGAAGCCGAGTGAGGCCACGATACCCTGCACGAGGGCGACGGCAAGGCTTCCGCGGACGACTGAGTTAATCGTAAGCGCCAAGCGGTCGAAGATGCGCGTATCGTCCTCGTCGTTAAAGGGGCTGAGGCGAAGAAGGCTTTGGCGGATGGACGGGCCGTGCTTCAGGAAGACATAGAGCGCGACGAAGAAGATAAAGAGGTCGAGGGCGACGCCGAGCAGGCTCGAGAAAGCGGTACCAAGATGCGCGAGGAGCCACTCGAGGCCTCCGGCAACGTACGAGTTCAGGTCGGCGGCGACGTCTGCGGCGACGGCTGACGCACCGGGTGCGTGCGGTTCAAGTGCACTTCCTATGTAGATTATCGTGCCCTGGGTATTTACGAGCCCCGCCCCCTGGGTGAGGGACATGTAGGTGTGCTTGGCTTCACCGATGACCTGGAGCGCGATGAGCGATATCGGCACGAGAAGGCAGATGGTCGCAATCAGTATCGTGAGCAGGGAACCGAGGCCCGGCCAGCCGTTAAAGCGCGAAATGAAGAACCGCTGGAGCGGGTAGAGGACGACGGCGAATATGGCCGCAAGCGCGAGCGGTGTCAGGAATGGCGAGAAAATAAAGAAGGTAAGTATGGAGACCGCGGCCAGGAGGCCAAAAAGGAAGTAGCCCTGTATTTTCTGGGTTTGCATGGGAAAAGTATACAGCACCGGAGACCGGTCTATGGTACACTCGCCGCATATGGGTATACAGAATTTCTTGATGGGCGCAGCGCTCAAGTGGAAGATGAAGGATGTGCCTCCCGAACAGCGGGACATGTTCATGGCCTTGGTCCAGAAGGACCCGGAGCTGTTTAAGCGTATTGGCGAAGAAGTCGACCGCAGGGTCAAGGGCGGCGAGCCGCAAATGAAGGCCGCGCTTACCGTCATGAAGAAATACCAGCCTGAGCTTGCGAAGCTCGCACAGAAGTAACGTGAAGAAACTCGCGCGCTTCCTTATCTTGTTCCGTATCATCCGTCGCCTTGTCCGCTATTGGCGCAGTCGCCGCTAAATCACGTATGGCTAAAAAGATTTACATCCTCCTCGGGCACCCGGATAAGGAAACGTTTTCAGGACACCTTGCCGACCTCTATGCGGAAGCCGCGCAAGCAGCCGGGCACGAGGTGCGGCGCACGAACGTCGGCGACCTCTCCTTCGACCCCATCCTCCACAAGGGATACAAGGTTATCCAGGAACTCGAGCCTGACTTAAAGCAGGTGCAGGAAGACATGAAGTGGGCGGACCACTTCGTCCTCATCTACCCGATTTGGTGGTCGGCTATGCCGGCACTCCTGAAGGGCATGTGGGACCGTATGTTTATCCCCGGCTTTGCGTTCCGTTTCCATAAGCGCGAGAGTTGGCACAGCATCCCCGGGTGGGACAAGCTCCTTAAGGGAAAGACGGCGCGCGTCATCGCACTCTCGAAATCCCAGCCGTGGCAGATTCGGCTCCTCTTCGGTGACTTCACGAATGAGATATCCCGCGCAACGCTCGGCTTTGCCGGCTACCGTGTTAGCCGCACGCACATTGGTAATGCGGAAAAGCTTTCGGACACAAAGCGCATGAACTGGGAGCGTTATATCGGCGTCCTCGGCCGCCGCGGCGCGTAGGCAAATGCCCAGCCCTCTAGGCAAACAAAGAGCCGCTCCCTCCAAAGCGGCTCTTTTTTGTAGAGCCCGGAAGGGGCGGCGAAGCGCCGGAACTAGCCGGCGGAGGAAGTCGTCGGGCGGTTGAGCGCCTTGATCACGACGCGGATGAATGCGCCGAAGATCAGGGCGAGACCGAACGCGCAGGCGCAGAAGCCGAGTTCGGGCATGGCGAGACCGCTCGCGAGCACCAGCACGGCGCCCGCGATGAAGAAGTAAAGCGCACGGATCTCGCTGTACGCCGCCAGAAAGGCGAGCGCCGCGCAAACGAGGACGAATGCGATCTTCGGGTCGAACGCCTCCGCCGGCGGTGCGAACATTGCGAATGCTCCGACAATGATGGCGGCCAAGATGCCGCGTGCCAAAGAACTGGACATAATACACTCTCCCGCGCACTTATCCCTGGCCAACCCAGAAACATCACCGTGCGACATGAAAATTAAACACCCCGGGCAGTAGAAGTCAATTGCCCGAGGAACAGGGCAGGGTGTGCTGGGTTTGGTATGCTTTACCCATGACCAACCTGGAAGAGGAAGTAGAGAAGCTTAACCAACGGAATGCGCGCGTCGAGGCGGATAAGGCCTGGGAAATAAGCGGAACCCGCAAAGGGCTCATTGCCTTAATTACGTATTTTGCTGCCTGCCTATTCCTGTACCTCATTAAGGTGCCGGATTTTTATCTTGCCGCACTCGTGCCGGTGGGAGGATACCTGCTCTCTACGGTAACGCTTCGCAGCGCGAAAGCTTGGTGGATAGGAAAATTCCTAAACCAATAACCGAAAACGGGTCAAATCGGTAGGATATAAAAAGGGCCCCCATGGTGGGGGCCCTTTGAGTCCACTGAGCTTTTAGCCGATGATGGCCTTGATCTGGCTCAGCTTATCTGCCGCTTCCGAGTAGGCGGGGTCGGAAACGATCTTCTGCTGCGCGGCCATGCGCTGCTCCAGCTCGCTAAGCGCATGCTGCGCCGTATCGAGCTCAAGACGGGCACGTTCGATCCGCTCGATGAGCGCCGTCTGCGCCGGTACGCATTGCACCAACTCCCCGCGCGCCTTCTCATACGTAAGCGCGCGTTCTTCCATTTCCGCCAACGTGGCGAAAATGCTCGCCGGAGCAGGTGCGGGCTTCGGCTGCGCCACCGGGGGTACGCTAGGCTCATTGCTCGCCCGGAATGGGCGAACCGCGCGACTCGTCGGCACCGGCAAGATGGCGGAAACCGTTGCTTGCGCAGACGATTCCCGGGTTTCCTGGTGGATGCCGATTTCGCGGAAGGCAGCGCGCAGTTCATCGCTCCCGATGAGCACGCGCTCGTTCCCTGTAACACCGTGCACCTTGAGATGGCCCCGGTTAACGAGGCACTGGTAGCCCTGGGCTGCCAGCTTTTCATCCCAACCCATCTCGTCCATAAGGACGGCGATGAGATCTTCGGGAGCTGGACGCGAGTCCGGCTTCCGAAAGCAAGTGTCGAACGTGAGCGCCACGAACGGCAGATCGGTGGCAAAGCTCGTGGGACTTGCCACCGGAACAGGAGGTGGCGCAGGCTCCACGATTGCCGGCTCCGGTGCCTGATCTTCGGCACCTTGCTCGAGCTGCGGCTCGGGCTGAAGCTCGGGCTGTTCGAGCGCCTCGGGCGCTAACGGCCTTTCCTCCTCGACACGCCCTGAAGAGGTGAAGGCCTCAAACAGGCTCCGGATGCTAACTTCACGCGGCGGCTCAAGCCAATATTGCCAAGCCGTATCGCAGGAGCCCGGCTGGATCGTCATGCTGATGCGACGATTCTCTTCGTCCGCCGAGGCAAACTTGATGCCCTGGCGGGATGAAGAACCCGGAGTCGCCTTGACGGGAATGAGGCGGAACGAGCCGCGCCTGAATCCCTTCGCTGCCAAAGCCTTCTTGAGGCGCTTTTCCGACTCCCCAAACACGCGCCGCTGGTGACGCGGCGTGTGGATGTGGTGACCCTGGTTACAAATAACCACGGTAAAGGCGCTGTCCTGTGACTGTTCTGCTTTCATGACTGGTCATCCTTCTCTGAGAGTCTTGAACGGGTCAAAGATCCGAAACTGTGGTATAGTATACGGTAGTAATCAAGTTCAGTCAATTTGTAGGAGGCCGAAATGGACGGTCCTGAAGTCGTGCCTACGGCAGCACTTATTAACGCAGCCGCCCTGTATCTCAGTCGCGCACGGAAGTCTTTCGGCAAGGCAGAACGCCAAGTCGCGCGTGCGGAAGCCCAGCTCGCAAAACGTAAGCCGCTGACGTGAACAGGGGCAGCAGCTCGCTTCGGCGGGCTGTTTTCTTTAGTTAGGAAGGTTGCGGCTTTCCTTTTCGGGCGACAGAACGTAAGGTAGTGGGATGTTAAAGATAGGTATCGTCGGGCTCCCGAACGTCGGCAAGTCCACGCTTTTTAATGCGCTCACCAAGCAGGCCGTGCCTGCGGAGAATTATCCGTTCTGCACCATTGATCCTTCCGTGGGCGTGGTCGGCGTACCTGATGAGCGGCTGGCCCAGCTCGCCCTGCTTTCGAAGTCCGAAAAAACGGTGCCTGCTGCCGTCGAGTTCGTCGATATTGCCGGCCTCGTAAAGGGAGCAAGCGAGGGGGAAGGCCTGGGCAACCAATTCCTCTCCCATATCCGCGAAGTCGATGCCATCCTCCAGATGGTGCGCTTCTTTGATGACCCTGACATTACGCACGTACATGGCGATGTCGACCCCGTCCGCGACATCGAAGTCATTAACCTTGAGCTTATCCTTGTCGACACGCAAGCCGTAAAGAACCGACGCGAGCGCCTCGTGCGCGACATCCGTGCCGGACTTAAGGAGGCCGTAGCCGAAGACGCCGTCCTTGCGAGTATCGAGCACGCACTCACCGAAGGGCGCCTTGCGCTCAGCGTTCCGCTTACGCCCGAAGAGCTAAAGCTCGTGAAGTCGATGAACCTCCTTACCCTGAAGCCGATCCTCTATTCGCTCAACGGGAAGACTGGCGGCCACAACATCGGCGAAACGAACGACGGCAGGGCCGACGCAGCGCACGCACTCATCGAGTCCCTCGGCTCACTTTACGTGCACGTTGATGCCGCAACCGAACGCGACCTCAACGACGTTGCCGAAGATGACAAGGAGATGTTCCGCCAGGAGCTCGGCGTACAGGTTGACGGCCTGGATTCGCTCATCCGTGCCGCGTATAAGACGCTCGGCCTCATTACCTTCTTTACGACCGGCCCGAAGGAGAGCCGCGCATGGACCATTTCGGAAGGCGCAACCGCACCCGAGGCCGGTGCGGCCATCCATAACGACTTCAAGGACAAGTTCATCCGCGCCGAGGTCGTCGCCTGGGACAAGCTCATCGCGAGCGGCTCATGGGCAGCAGCACGTGATACGGGTGCCATTCGGACCGAAGGGAAGACGTACGTCGTGTCCGACGGGGACGTGATGGTATTCCTTCACGGCTAGCCAACTCCATATAAAAAAGCAGCCCTTCCGAAGAAGGGCTGCGGTATTTTTAGCTTTAGGCTAGGCATTGCGCCTGAAGCGCTTCGCGAGCCTGGAGTACGGCCGTATACAGGGCCGCAGGCTTGGAGCCATGGATAAGAGCGAGGTCCACCGTACCCCCGCCGACTTTTCGGGCATCGCGGAGCGCGAGCTCTTCGAGGGCCTGCATCGCGGATTTATCGAATACGCTCCACGGATAAAAGGTAACGCGCGGCATCGACCGCGGCATCCATATCTGCGGGATGATAAGCGGGAGTTTGTCCCGCGCATCGAGCAGGTATATCGCTTCCTTCCGGTACGCATGGTGGCTGTTCCATTCGCGAGTAAAGGCCTTCCGGCACTCCTCGTCGATAGCGCTCCATACATAGCCGGCATAGGGCTCCCTCAGCTGCAACTTGCTCATGTTCACGAAGCTGCCATCCTCGACCCGCATGAACCAGAATAAGCAGGCGAGATCGTGGTGCTCGTCAGTCAGGACACCCTGCCTCAAAGTCCGCTTAACGGCGAGCTCGAGGGCAGCTTCCGCGATCTTGCGGAGATGGTCAGAGGTGCCCGTGTACTTTTCCTGCAAGCGCCGGAATTCGTCTGCCGTCTCGAGCAGCCAGCGGAAGAAGCGCTGCGTTCCACCGCTCGTGTGGTAAAGCTCGTGAAGCAGGCCGAGGCGTTCTCGGTAGCCGGCTTTAACCCACGCGCGCTCCCATTCCTCGAAGTTTCGTAAACGCGGGCTGACGGTGCCTTTCTCGGGCGCCTTAAGCGATTGGTACTTCATTTGACTGCCTTTCTTTGGCCGCTAGTTTGCGCGGCTCGGTTGTCAAAGGATCCCAGTGATCCGTTTTCACCATACGCATTCCTTTACTACCCGTCAATAATGAGTTAATTAGCTCAGCCCAATGCCATGATGACGCCGCCAGGAAGCCGCTAGTGCTATACTCATGCGTATGGAAAAGACCACCCCGCGCGATTTCTTTCTTTGGTTCGGTGCGGTCATCGCCCTCTACGGGAGCATCGCAGCGCTCATTACGCTCCTATTCGAATATATTAATTACGTCTTCCCGGACCCGCTCGCGTACTATGCCGATCCTTACGGCGGGGCGATCCGCTTCTCAATGGCGACGCTCATCGTGCTTACGCCGACGGCGCTCATGCTTCTTCACCTCATCCGGAAGGCGCTTATGCGCGAGCCTTCACGCGCGCAGGTATGGATCCGCCGCTGGGCACTCATGCTCACGCTCTTTATCGCCGGTACCACCATACTCATCGACCTCATTACGCTCATCAATACCTTTCTTGGCGGTGAGATTACCGTCCGCTTTGCGCTTAAGGTGGCCGTCGTGCTCCTCATCGCCTTCGGCGTCGCGCTCCACTTCCTGGCTGACCTGCGCGGGTACTGGATCCTCCACCCCCGTAGGGCGACCTTGATCGGCCTTGCTTCGGGGCTTCTCGTGCTCCTCACCGTCGTTGCCGGCTTCTTTATCGTCGGCAGTCCGCACCAGATGCGCCTCTTCCGCTATGACGAACAGAAGACCTCCGACCTCCAAACCATCCAATACGAAATCGTAAATTACTGGCAACAGAAGGAAGCGCTCCCGAAGTCACTGAATGAGCTCGTAACCCCCATGACGGGCTTTGTGGTGCCGAGCGACCCGCAGACAGGTACTTCGTATCGCTACGAGACAACCGGCGACCTCGCCTTCAAGCTGTGCAGTACCTTCAACCTGCCGAGTCGCGACCTGGAGGGACGAGGCGGCTACCCGATGCACGACACGAGCTATCCGGGCATGCCGATGAGCGATAATTGGGAACACGGCACGGGCGAGACGTGCTTCGACCGCACCATCGACCCTGACTTCTATCCACCGTACGAGAAGGCGCAATAACGGCCTTCGTGCGCATTGCTATGGCTAAGGAATCGTACCAACACGAAGAACTCGAGAAAAAAGCGCAGGAGAAATGGCGCACTACTAACCTCTATGCCTCGCAGGAGACAGAAGGGAAGGAAAAGTGCTACGTCCTCGACATGTTCCCGTACCCCTCAGGCGAGGGGCTCCACGTAGGACATCCTAAAGGCTATATCGCGACTGACGTGTACGCGCGCCACATGCGTATGCAAGGGAAGTCCGTACTCCATCCGATGGGATGGGATGCCTTTGGCTTGCCCGCCGAGAACTATGCGCTTAAGAACAAGGTGCACCCGCGCGCAGCCGTCGAGAAAAACGTCGCCCGCTTCAAGGACCAGCTCGGGCGCATCGGCTTTGATTACGATTGGAGCCGCGAAGTTAATACCACCGACCCCGAGTATTACCGCTGGACCCAGTGGATATTCCTCAAGCTCTACGAGCACGGGCTCGCCTTCCGCTCGGAAGAGCCTATTAACTGGTGCCCGTCCTGCATGACAGGGCTTGCGAACGAAGACCTCGACCAAGGCCGCTGTGAGCGGTGCGGCACGCTTGTAGTCAAGAAGAAGCTCCCCCAGTGGGTGCTTAAGATTACCGACTACGCAGAACGCCTGCTCACCGACCTCGACACGCTCGACGGTTGGCCGGAGCACATCAAGGAGTCCCAACGGAACTGGATCGGGAAGTCTGAAGGGCTTGTCTTTACCTCGCCCGTAAAGGACACGGACATGGTGCTCGAGACGTTCAGTGCGCACTTCGAGGCCTTCCGGGCGGATACGTTCGTCGTCATCGCGCCTGACCATCCGCTCCTCCCCAAACTCGTCGAAGGCGTGCCTGAAGCGCCGCGTATACTCGCCGAAGCCGCGGCCATGGCTGCCGAGCGCGCCGAAGACAAGTACGGAGAGGTGAAGGAGCCCGTGGGCATATTTACGGGGCGCTATACAATCGACCCGGTCGGCAATGGTGAGTTGCCTATTTGGGTAGCTAATTACGCCCTCGCCGAATACGGCACGGGTATCGTGAAGTGCTCGGCGCACGACGAGCGTGACTTCGCCTTCGCCAAGAAGTACGGCATACCGCTCAAGGAAGTGCTCGAGCCGGTTGTCGTACAAGACACCGGGACTGCGGCATTCCGCCCGAACGAGCCAGTGGCCGACAGCCATGCTGTTATTGCTATCGTAAAGCATTGGTCCGAAGAGAAGTACCTAGGGCTTACCTGGCCTGAAGCCGGCTGGGGCACCTTCCTCACTGGAGGTATTGAAGACGGCGAAAGTCCTGAGGAGACGGTGCTGCGCGAGATACGCGAAGAAACGGGATATGTGCACGCGCGCATTGCGCGGAGCCTCGGGACCATACACGGTAAGTACTACCATGCCCCGAAGCAGCAGAACCGCTTCGGGCATGCGCCCACGTATTACGTAGAGCTTGAGGACGGTGAACAGCAGGAGATCCCACACGAAGAGAAGGGGAAGCACGAACTCCGCTGGCTTACGAAGGAAGAGATGACCCCGTTCCTTACGCCCGTATCGCACCAGTACGCCTTCAAGAAGTTATTTAATGAAGTCTGCTGGACGGACATGGAAAACAGCATTCTCGCCGAACCCGACGAGTTCAAGGGGCGTGTGCCCGCCGAAGCGCGTGAGGACATCGTTGCCTACGCCGAGGCACACGGGCTTGCCCGAAGGACGACGACGTACCGTCTTCGCGATTGGGTGTTCTCGCGCCAGCGGTATTGGGGCGAACCGATCCCGATTGTCTACTGCGGCTCGTGCGGGGTCGTGCCCGTGCCTTATGAGGACCTGCCGGTCCGGCTTCCCGACGTTGAGCACTATGAGCCTACGGGAACAGGCGAATCCCCGCTTGCGGCCATTGACTCTTGGGTCAACACGGCGTGCCCGAAGTGCCGGGGCGCAGCTAAGCGCGAAACCAATACCATGCCGCAGTGGGCAGGGTCGTCCTGGTATTACCTCCGCTATATGGACCCGCATAATACCGAAGCCCTCGTTTCTCCCGAGGCCGAGAAGTTTTGGGCACCCGTTGATATGTACGTGGGAGGCGCGGAGCACGCGACCCGTCACCTCATCTATGCGCGGTTCTGGCATAAGTTCCTGCTTGATATCGGTGTGGTCTCGACGCTTGAGCCCTTCAAGAAGCTCCATTCGGTCGGGCTCATCATTGCCGAAGACGGGAAGAAGATGAGTAAGCGCTTCGGGAACGTCATAAACCCTGACGACGTCGTCGCCGAGTACGGCGCTGACGCCTTCCGCGTATACGAAATGTTCATGGGCCCGTTCGAGAATGCCATCGCCTGGAATACGAAGAGCTTGGTCGGCTCGCGCAGGTTCCTCGACCGGGTCTGGCGCGCAAGCGACCGGGTGCAAGATGAGCACATCCCGGCACTTGAGCAGCCGCTCCACCAGGCCATCCAAAAAGTCGGCGATGACATCCTGAACTTTAGGTTCAATACGGCTATCAGCCAGATGATGATCTTCCTCAATGCGCTTGAAGCGGAGCGCGCCATAGGACGCGAGCAGTGGAGCTCATTCCTCCGCATACTCGCACCATTCGCCCCCCACATTACCGAAGAGTTGTGGGAACGGCTGGGGGAAGCCGGTTCCATCCATAAGGCTTCGTGGCCGAGCTTTGATGCAAGGCACCTCGAAAGTGATACCGTCACCATCGGCGTGCAAATTGCGGGCAAGACAAGAGGGGAAATCACCATTTCCCACAATGCGAGCGAGGCTGAGGCCGTTGCCGCTGCGCTTTTGGTGTCCAAGGTGCGGGAGCTGTTCCCGGGCGGGCAGCCAAGCCGGGTAATCTATCGTCCGGGCCGGATCCTGAACCTCATACCGTAGCGCTTGGCTGTACAGAGGCCTTAATCGGTGGCCTAATAATAAAGAAAATATGGCGTATTTATTACGGATTCTGGCTGGTAGACCCTAACCCGGACCCTGAAAACGCTTGACAAGGAAGAGCTTGCCATGATACCTTAATCGAACAAAAGCGCCGAAAGGCGTTTTTGTGTTTATGCGTTTTCTCGTAACAGCCCTGGTGGGCTTTCTCGTTTTGCCGGTTGGCGCAATCGCCCCGCACTCGGCTGAAGCGGCTCACACCGCTCTCATCCCGAACGGGCTCGAGGCTCTTGCTTCGAACGCCAGCGTGAAGGAAACCCCGGTTTCTCTCACGGCCAAGCTCACCGCATATAATGCCGTCCCAGGACAAACGGATAACACCCCGTTTACCACTGCGGTCGGCGCGTTCTCCAACCCGGAAGTTATTGCCGCACGGTCTCGCGACCTCGCCGCAGTGCTTCCGTACGGCACAATCATTAAGATTGAGCGCACCGTGGCAGACACGCCATCGTGCCGCCTTAGCCAGGTTGAGGAGCAGATAGGCTACCGCGTCATCGCGGACGCCATGAACCCACGTATCATCAACACCGTTGACGTGCTGCTCGATCAGCATAAGAAGGTGTGGGTGGACGGGCGCATGGTGAATCCCGCGCTTGCCGTTGGCCGCTGCGCCTCGGTTACCGTCACGATTGTCGGCTCTATGTCAGTCAAGGATATCCCTATGACCCAGGCAGAGCTCGCCGTAATCGTCGAAGGTACTCCGGAAATCGCACTTAAGTAACCCTTTTACAAGGGATACGGCCTCGCCTCGCGCGAGGCTGTTTCCCGTTATGCGATCGGATCTATAAAAACACCCGGATACCATGCGTATCCGGGTGAACCCATATCCTACGAACCCCTTCTAGTGCATTGGCTTCGAGAGCTCCTTGAGCCATGTAATGACCTCGAAGCGTACGCGCGGCGATGGCGCGTCCGTGCGGTCGAGCCAGTCGAGGACGTCATCACGGTTAACCCCGGCTTCCTGGGCTATCGACGCAGGCGTTGCGATGCCTGACGCGATTGCCGTGCCAAGGCAGGCCGAGAACGCTTCAGCCGGCACATCTTCGGCCGTGTTGTGCAGGAGCACCCATGCACTGAAGTTCGAAACGTTCTTGCGCAGCAGGAAATGGAATTGCTGCAAGCGCAGGTCGGTACTCGGATGAGCTTGGGCCATTATACTTCTCCTCTTTCGGTCCTCCCAGACTATGCGCAAGGTTGCCTTAAGCGCAGGTGAATTTCGTAAGCGGAGACGCACCTGGCCGTCATAACCTATATAAACGCACATTACTGCTGAGTTGGTCTTATGCTTACTCGCTCGGTATACTAGTCCTAGTCTATGTCATTCACACACCACAATCGTCCCATTATTCGTATAAGCGCGGCAGTACTTATCGCCGTCTTCGCCCTCAGTACGCCGGTAAGCGCGCTCGCCGCATCGTCAAACCTTGAGGTGTCAGGCTGGATCCCGTACTGGCGCACCGAAGCCGGTACGGCTGACGCACGCGCGCATCTCGACCAGTTCACCGAAGTGAACCCCTTCGGCTATACCGTGCGGAGCGACGGCTCGCTGAACGACGCCATGAAGCTCGACCTCGACGCATGGAAGCGCCTCAAGAGGGAGGCTGAGGCCAAAAAGGTCCGCTTCGTCCCGACCATCATGTGGAGTGACACCAATTCCATCCATAACGTACTTTCGGACCCGAATAGGCGGGAAGCGCACATTGATGCCATCGTCGACGCCGTCGAGGACAACGATTTTGACGGTATCGATATCGACTATGAGGGCAAGAAGGCAGACACGCGCGAATCGTACTCCGCCTTCCTCAAGGAGCTTTCTGCCGAGCTTAAGAAGGGCAAGGAGCCAAAGTGGCTCCAGTGCACCATAGAGGTCCGTATGCCGCTTGAGGCCCGCTTCTCAGGCACGCCTCCTGCGGGCATCGAATACGCAAACGACCTCCCTAAGATCAACCAGTACTGCGATCGCGTGCGCGTCATGACGTACGACCAGCAGACCGCCGATGTGCAGCTGAACCGTGAGCATGCAGGGAAGCTCTACGCGCCTATTGCGGATACCGCATGGGTCGAAAAGACCCTCAAGCACATGACGAAGGACATCTCGAAGTCGAAGATGGTCATGGGTATTGCTACGTACGGGTACATTTGGCAGGCAATGCCTAATACGAGCGGTACGGGCTACACCTATATAAAGATGGAGGCGTTCAATCCGCTCTACGGCGTCCAGACGGCGAAGGAGTACGGCATCACACCTGAGCGCGGACCGTCAGGCGAGCTTGGCTTCAGCTACGTGCCGAAGAACAATCCGGCCTCGCTCCCGTCCCATGACGAGCTCTCGCGCCTTGCGCCTAAGAACACGGCGTCCGCATACCTCGCCTCGGCAGGTGCGCTCGCGCTCGCGAAGAGCAAGCGCCAGCAGGCCCCGCTCACGTACCTTACGTGGAGCGATGCAGGCGCCATCAAGCAGAAAGTAGACCTCGCAAGCAAACTCGGCATTGCTGGAGTAGCTATCTTCAAGATCGATGGCGGCGAAGACCAGAACATGTGGAAAATGCTTCCTGCCACGGCCCCAAAGCTAGTCGCCGCACCTAAGAAGGGAAGTTCAGCCTCGACTCCGTCGACGCCGGCTCCTACTCCTGCGCCAGTACCGTCGACCCCTTCCGGGAGCTATCGCTTCACGACTGACCTTGAGTTTGGCATGGAGAGCCCGGCAGTCCGCCAGCTCCAGCTCAAGCTCGCAAGTAAGGGATACTTAAAGGCAACGCCGAATGGTGTCTTCGGTCCTGCAACCATCGCCGCACTCCGTGCATGGCAGGCAGCAAACGGCATCTCTGCCACTGGCTACTTCGGCCCGCTCTCGCGTACGAAGATGAACGCGCAATAACCAGTAAATACGAAACTTCCTATAGGACATCCGTATTTAGCATAAAGGACATAGCAACATGCCGGTTTCGAACTCGAAACCGGCATTTTTGCATTACTTATAATCTACCTTTTCTTCATCATCATCATGTACATATATAGTCTCCAGCTTGACATCATCGGGAGCAGGAACATACTCACCAGGTTATCGCAGCGGCAGGCTGCAATCTTAATTAAGGGCGTAATTCATTAATATCGTATGTTTAACGCATCAATGCGTAAGGATATGGGCAGCGCGCTCGCCGCGTCTGTGCTTCTTTTCGCGCTATTACTCACGAGTTTCGGCGGTTCTCTCGCAGCACGAGCTGCCGGTGAAGTCGTTACGAATGACGCTTCGAACGTTTCCGAAGACAACGCAACCCTCAACGGGACGGTTGGTCCTGCAGATGCGGAGGCAACCTCATTCTGGGTTTCGACATCCACCATAGATACCTCAGATACCACTATCGGTGACGGCGTCTACTCGACGCCGGTTCTCGACGCGACTGCCTCAAGCACGTCCTTCAGCGCTTCCTTGTCGTCCCTGACGACAAGCGGCGTGCCGAGTGACATGCCTGCAGTTACTCCCAACACCACGTACTACTATGTTGCTTGGGCTCAAGTTGGCGGCACCTGGTACCCTGGCGGCGAAGAGGCCTTCACGACCGACGCGTCCCCGGCTGCGAACCTCGTGCTCACGGTTCCTTCGACGACAGTCGAAGTATCTGCACTAGTCCCTTCTACAAACGGAAAGGCGAATGACAACGCCGCAGTACAGGCGGCAGTGGCAAGCAGTACTCCGATCACCGTATCCCTCAAGAACACAGGTGATGCAGATTCTGAGAACGTACGCATTGCTCCCGTAGGTGATACTTCAGGGCATATCCAGCTCTGGGCAAAGGACACCGCTGGTAACTGGTACGACATCAACGTCACTGGATGGGGTCCTATGGACGGCTTTTCAGTGGAAGCGGGTACTACGAATACCACGGACGTCTATGTTATTTCTGACAAAGTAGACAACTACAGCTCGACAATTAAGGTTGTTGAGGCTGACTCGCCTTCAACGGTCGTAACAAGTGCAAACGGTGAGGTTACCGTTACTGACGAAGACGGAAACGCTGTCCCTGCTTGCCAGGGTGGTGACGAAACCTTCGATGGTTTCAACCTCGGTAGCGTAAACAACCAGCACGACTGGACGGCTACCAACGACGCCTATGACCAGGAAATCGTTACCAACTCGTACGGATACACGACCCTTGGCTGCAAGCTGCTTCGCGTATCGAACGCAGTTGCGAGCGGTTCCTTTGCTGACTGGATCTTCGCTGCGCCGACCGAAGATGCGGTAGGTGAGGCTGATTCGACTGAGGGCGCATACGACGCAGGCGACCTGCAGAAGCACTTCGATATGGAGTTCACCATTGCAGCCGCAAGCGAACAGGTGGTGCCTGGCATTACGCAGGTTTCCGTTTCTCCAGATCGTGGTGACGGCTCCCGCATGAGCTACCTCCGCTTCGATGACACGGCTGCCGGTATCAGCATACGGTTCATCGATGTTACGAGCTCGGGAGCACCGGGAACCGCGACATTCCGGACAACTGAACTTGGCGTCTTCAGCAGGACCGTACCTCACGACATCAAGCTGCTTCTTAATGCAGTCGAGGGCCCGTCAAACGACATTGTAAAGGTGTTTGTTGATGGCGACCTTGAACACACCGGAACGAGTTGGGAAGATTACTACCGCTACCACCCCGAAGCTGCTGCTGAGCAGAGCCCTCGTATCGTCAACACGATGCTCATCCAGGCGCGCAATACGGGCAACGCGGCAGCAGACGGATACGGGTTCCTCTTCGACGATGTCGTACTTACCTCATCGACCGATACCGCCGGCCCGGTCATTACCCTCGAGGGAGACGACACCATGACCGTAGCAGAAGACTCTACCTTCACTGACCCGGGAGCGACCGCAGAGGACGCCCGAGACGGCTCAGTAGAAGTGACGGTAGGCGGCGACACAGTCAACACGGCAGTTCCGGGCATCTATGTCATTACGTATGACGCCGTTGATTCTGCAGGCAACCCCGCAACGCAGGTTACCCGCACGGTTATCGTGGACAACCGCCGCGTCGGTGGCGGTGGTGGAGGCGGTTCGTCACGGTCTGGCTCGAGCAACAACTCCAGCAACGACAATGACGACGACTCCGATGACAATGACTCCGATTCTGACACCTCCGGTGACACGAACGGTGGCGGGGAAGTCCTCGGCGAAGCGACTTTCGTCTTCAACCAGGACCTCTTCTTCGGCCTAACGAATAGCGACGTCACCGAACTCCAGAAGATCCTCATCACGAAGGGATACCTGAAGATCGAGGCGCCAACCGGCTACTTCGGTCCGCTCACCCGCGCCGCAGTCGCGGCCTACCAGGCAGCAAACGGCATCACGCCGACCGCTGGCTACTTCGGCCCGATTACGCGCGCGCTCATGAACTCGGGGAAGTAATAAACCCTCGTTAGCGTTAGCAACAAGCCGCCCTTGAGGCGGCTTGTTGCTTTTGTATAAATGTTTTATAATCACCACATGACTCTTGAGCCCAAGCAGGCGCGTGCGGACAAGCGTCTTTTGCGGTCCCGTCGCCTCCATGACTACTTCTTCCCGCATGCGCGGAACGAGTACCGTCCCCACATATTCAGTCCGTGGTCGCTTGGCGTCATCGCCATCGGCCTCGTCGCGCTCCAGGTCGCGTACTTTGCCCAGACCCGCATCGTCTTCAAGGAGACGAACTTCCTCGCCGCTGTCCTCCCGGGCGTCCTCACGAGCCTCACGAACGAAGACCGTGCGGATAACTCGCTTCCTTCCGTGACCCATGACCCGGCGCTTGCACGCGCGGCACAGCTCGCCGTAAACGACATGGCCGAGAAGGGATACTTCGCGCATAACAGCCCAGATGGAAAGACGCCGTGGCACTGGCTTCGCGAGGCTGGATACCCGTATTCATATGCCGGACAGAACCTTGCCGTTAACTTCACGGACTCCGTCGACGTTGAGAAAGGTTGGATGAATTCACCAACGCACCGCGCCAACATCATGAAGCGCGAATACACACGCGTCGGTATTGCGGTCGCACAGGGTACGTACAAGGGCAAGGAAACGACCTTCGTCGTGCAATACTTTGCGACCCCGCCCGGAAGCGCGCCGGTTGCAGCAGCCTCTACCCCTATACCAGCCCCGAGCCCCGCACCCGAGCCAGCCCCGTCTACAAACCCGGAACCTGAAGCCCCTGCTGCCCCCGAGACGCCAAGCGACCCGGGAACCCCCGCAAACGACGCCCAGGTGGCTGGTGAGCAGCTCGTTGCGCCTGGGGATGAGACAATGCCGGTATCACGTCCTGAGCGACTTACAACAGGAGAAGAGACGATGCCCGTATCGCGTCCTGAGCGCCTCGATACGGAAAATGCCTCGACTACGCCCGCAGGCGTCTCGGGTACTGAAAGCCCGGCATCTCCGCGAATCGTGGCAGGCGTCGAGGAGCCCGCTACCATGCTCGCCCGGATAGCGACTTCCCCCCGCTCATCGCTCGTGATGCTCCTTACCGGGCTCCTTGCCGCAGCCATCGTGCTCCTGGGTATCGCCATCGGCACGCACCTTCGCCACCAGTATGTCGAAGTTGCCGGCGGGGGACTCATACTCCTCATATTCATCCTCGGGCTGGTGCTGTACCAAATTACCCTTGAAGGCCATGTCGAGGTTCCTCTCGGTTCGGTTTCGTACATGGAAGCGTCGACGGGGGCGGAGTGAGGGAGTAGAATTCGGCCATGGCAACCGTTCGCAGGAAGTATGCTCCCGGAGCATTTTCTCTTTTAGTAAAGCGCTCAACCGCCGGCCTCGGCCTTTTTGCAGGGGATCCGATACCAAAGAACGCATGCATTATTGAATATGTTGGTCGGCAGGTGACTCCCGAGGAGGAGCGCACGAGCCGAAGCCGATACCTTTTCTCCATCAGCAAGCACAAAACGATAGACGGGAAGCCGCGGGATAATAAGGCTGGATACATAAACCACTCCTGCGTACCGAATGCCGAGCCGTATATCCACAAGGGCCGGGTATTCATCTTCGCCACCAAGGCGATTAAGCCGGGGGAGGAGATTACGTATGATTACGGCAAAGAATATTTTGACGAGTATATAAAGGGCGTCTGCCGCTGCCCAAAGTGTAGTGCAAAAAATAAGCCGAACCGTAAGCAAAGCACAGCTCTAGCGTCTTCATAAGTACATGGTTCCATCGTCCCGCTTCATGAAGCACCCCAAGGATTACCGCCACGAGATATACACCTACATTGAAGGACTTCTTGAGCGCCCGCTCAGTTTTGAGGAGCACGATGACCTCCAGGACATGCTTAATGACTACGCGAGCATGCGAAACCTCGGGCTCTATGTCCGCCGGGCACTTTGCCGCCACAACTGGAGTTCCGACAACAAGATAGAGGGCGGACAGAAGACCCTTGTACACATGAAGTGCACGAAGTGCGACAAGCGGAAACTCAAGAAAATGCCGGCGCCAGCGGCATACCGCTAATAACAAAACCCGCGCGATGCGCGGGTTGTTTGGTGTGCATTAGGACTTATTCCTTCCGCCTCCTCGGCTTGCGAGCCCGCCCTTGCGGCCTGCGGCGCGTGCCTCTTCAGAGCTGAATTGGTGCGCCGTGCCTTTCTGGTGGGCTGCACGGCCTCCCTTCGCAGCGATTTCGCGCTGTTCTTCGGGGTTCATGGCAGCGAAGCCTCGTTTACGTTTGCCGCCGCCACCCGTATTGTTTTGTGCCATACGTGTTCTGCTTAGGCTGGTAAGCCCCGTAGGATAGCTTTTGGGTTGTGGCCCTCGGGTTATCCTTGCGTGCTCACGTGCCACTTGGTGGACGCAAACAAATAGCGTTTTTGCCGTTACGGCTAGTCCTACTGGGGACTACTGAACCATAACGGATGGGCTGTGAACCGTGCGTGAAAGCGCTGCAGTTTTATTTTAGAATGGCGTCGGCAAGGCCGTAGCTTACGAGCTCGATAGGCGTCAGGATGGTGTTCTTTTCCATCATGGAAAGCACCTGCTCGGTCGTAAGGCGGCCGTTTGAGCGCTCGGCGACGATTGATGCGTACTGAAAGTCCTTGAGGCGGTATTCGCGCAGGAAGGCGTCGATCTCGCACGCCGTATATCGCTTATTTCCTTCGAATGAGGAACCCGCCATATGGAATAAGAGGGTGGTGTTCTTCGTCACGTATCGCGTATCACCGGCCAAGAATATGACGATACCGGAGGAATCGACATCACCCGAGCCTATGGTCGTAAGCTTAGGCTTTAATACTGAGCGGATGGCGTCATAAAAACCCATGGCAGTTCCGGACGGCCCACCTGCAGAAGTCACGAGGAGCGATATCTCGCGCTCGGGGTCTTCGTGGACGAGCTCGCGTATCTCCTCGAGGACGCGTTCTGAAGTCGCGTAATTAACCATGCCCAAATATTCCACCAGGCGGTCCGGTGGAAAGTGCGGCGTCTTTTTAAATCTTGCAGGCTTCTTGGTGGGGAGCTTCGTTGTTTGCATGAAGCTAGTATGAGCGCGAGGTATTACAGAAGCAAGCTGAGCCTTTGCGCGGGCCTGGGTATAACTTCCTTCTAACGCGGTGTAGGTAAGCTCTTCGGTAACGTGCGGAAGGTGATTGAGTAGCGGAGGGTCTTCGTCGGCGGAATGCTGTGCTGCCATTTCCAGCGGCTGTCTTCTTGGAGCAGGTATGCCGAGCGTGGCTCAAGCGGAAGGGTCGCAATGTCCTTTAATCCTTTCGAGCCTATCGGCCGGAGCTTCAAATCGCACCACCCCGAAAGCGATACGCCCACGACCGACTCAAACATCTCCCGGTCGCGGTGCCACCCAATGGGCGTCCCGGGGCGGTATTCGGTCACGAGGGCCTCGACCACACGCGCTGCGGGCACATCGATCCACTTGGCGACTTTCCGCTGTAGGGGCGTAAGGAAGGGAGGTAAGGGCGGTCCCTGGGTGGGCTTGTCCATATCGAACTCAAATCCCATGCCGAAGTTCATGACGCGGCGTCGCGCGGTGTATTCGCCGTACGGGGCGTTAACGAGCGGCAGCTGCTTAATGGCAGCAAGCAGGCGCTCTTCCTCGCGTATGGTCAGGAATTCAGGTCGGTACACGAAGCCGTTAGGCAGTGATATGCCCGTATCAAATAAGCGGTATTGGTCTCCTGCGCGCGCCATAACCTGCGCATCATACCAAAGGTTCAAACGCTGGCTGCCAGCAATAAACAGAAAAGCCGCCCTCCGTACGGCCCTCTGTTTGAGAGAAGTAGGTGGAGGCGGCTTAGCCAGCATCCGTCGAGCGCTGCTCCTCGCCGTGCATAAGTATCGCGAGCGCGAAGGGCCAGACGAGGCATAGCCCCGCGCCGTAGCCATTGCCGTCTCTGACGAAAGTGGCGTAGAGCCAGAAGGAATGGACGCTCGCGGCGATGCAGTCGACGAAAAGAACCCACCGCAAAAACTTAGGTCCCTTATTCCGGCGCCGCAGAAGGCTCAGCACAAGAATGAGCAGAGCGACTGCGGCCAGGGCAAGTGCATGAAAAAGGCTCATGTCAGACTCCTTGGGTTAACGCGGGATGCAGTACAACTATCACTACGGTACCCATACTTTGGGTATTTGTCAATACCATGGTTCTGGCATCCGGCGCCCAGCCAGTATTACAAAAATCAGGCTGCACTTCCTTGCGGAAATGCAGCCTGAGGAACGGCGTGAGGGCTTCTACTTCTAGTAGTCGCGCCCGACCAACGGAAGGCTTTGTTGGGCATGAACCGCAGCCCGCGCAGCCACTTCTTCCATGGTGTCGCTGATGCGGAAGCTGGCTCCCAGCGCCAACTGGAAGTTGCGCTCGATCACGCTCAGTCCTGGGAAATCCTTTTCGGCCCCGACGACCACGCGTGCATTACGCACGTGCATCATGTGTCCACGCCACTCCCCGAGCTCACCCCGGGTGTCAGAGGCGTACGGCCTGCCGTCCGTCCGCGGCCCGACTTGCTCGGCCAACCAGAAGATAATGCAGCCAGCGTGCCAGTCAATTGCAGCCTGCCGAAGATAGTGCCGCTCCCAGTCCGTCTGCCGTATGTCGACTTCGGGTCCGTCGAGTTGGTGCCTGTAGTGTTCGTGCCTCCCGTCGTAACGGGAGGGGTTCACCACGATTGAGTTCCCGGCGGAGTCTGCGAGCAATTCTGACATGCGCACATGCCAGTCACCCGCGCCCTGAATCGGCCCGGCCAGGAAGAAAAGCGGCAAGGCGCTTAACCCTTGGGAGTGAAGATCCGGGCGCTTTTTCGGAAGGATAAAGTGCATGCTTACCTCCTGTGCATAGCAACTTCCTAGATACTAGCTTTTGTTGTGGAATTAGGCAAAAGTACCCAGAAAATTGAAATTGTTTTAATACAAAAATCAGGCAAGAGGCACTAGGGTAATGGCTCAGCCATAACCCCGACGCCTATGAATAAATCCGTGTGGACGAAATATGGGTACGTATGGGTAACCCTCGTGCTTTTCCTGGGAAGCCTCATCGGTCACTGGGTCTTCGCCTGGTTCGCCTTCGTGAACGAACAGGTCGCCCACGGTGAAGCGATTGAAGTAAGCGGTTATTTGGTAGAGGTGCTTCGCGATACCTTTGAAAACTGGCAATCAGAATTCCTGCAGCTCATCTGGCAGGTTGCCGGGCTCGCCTACCTCTTGTACCTCGGTTCGCCTCAGTCTAAGGAGGGTGACGATCGGCTTGAGGATAAGATTGACCACATCCTCCGGACCATCGACGGGAACGGTGAGGATACCGTCCGGAAGATCGACGAGAAGTACGGACGCACCTAGCTTTCCGGTGCAGCGATGACGACGGACTCAAGCACGCGGTCAAATTCCTTGAGGATAGGATCTTCGGGGCTCATCCAGGTAACGGAGAACACGTAAGCGCGGGACTCGCGGGTAACGACAACCGTCTTGCCGCTATACAGCCCGTCCCAGGAGTAGGTAACGCCCGTAATGCTACCGCGGCCGATAGGCGCGGCGTCTGAGGTCCGTACGGTCCAGTTGGTGTCAGCACGGACCCAGTCCTCGGCACCGAGACGGTCTGGGTTCGGATATACGTCGAGCGTGATGGAGGTCGGACCTTCGCGCGCTGTCGTGGAGCGTCCATCGATGACCTCGCGGTTCTCTGTCGTATCTTCAACTAATACGACAACAAGCTCAGGGCGGTTCCCTGCGCCTTCCTTACGCTCCTTGAGGTAATAACCGGGGGAGTAGGAGAAGGTAATGCCGGCCTCGGGCGCGCTATAGGTAAGCATTTCCGGCGCAGGCTCCCTGGTGATGTCGGGCAGCTCGGGAACGGGGACTTGGCGCTCCCTAAGCGAGAGGTAGCCGGCAGCGCCAAGCGCCACCACCCCTGCGACGATAATAATTAGTGTCGACTTCTTCATCTGCCTATATTCGCGCAAGAGCTCCGTGACCGCAACCCACAGGTGCTGCATGCGGCATCGGGTATACTGCAAATATGCCTCCAGGACCAGCACTTAAGCCCACCCGCAAGATCGGGCCCCTCTTTGAATCATCGCGTTATAAGGACGTAAAAGACCCGTGCATCGTGTACGACGGCAAGACATGGCACATCTACGGCTCGGGGGGCACGACCGTCACCGAGGAGTGGGAAATACTCCACGCCACCGCTCCTTCCATCGAAGGCCCCTGGACCGAACAGGATTCGGCTGTACTGCGCGGCGTCGAGGGCCCGCATGTCGCTGCGCCTACCGTCATTTATGACTTTGAAGACAAGCTCTTCCATATGGCCGTGCAGAAAGATTTCATGTCGATTGGTGGGGGCATCGCGTATCTCGTTTCCGCTGACGGTCACGTCTTTACGAAGATGCGGTCACTCATGGAGCCGAAGGGTCTCACCGAAGCCGGGCTCTACGACCCCCAATTTGCTTCAATTAAGGGGAAGAAGTACATGGTGTACTCGGGCGTCCCGACCACCATGCTCACCTACGACCGGCCATTTATACCGCAGCCCGACGTCTACCTCGCCCGGAGCGTTACCGACCGCTGGTCAGGCCATTGGAAGCGCATGAAGAAGATCCTCACGCACGAAGACATTGCCTGGCATCATAACGGGCGCGAACACCCTGACTACGAGTGGGGCATTGAAGGCCCTGAACTCATACCGCTGCCTACGGGGCACGTGCTCATGAACGCTACCTGCTTCATCGAAGAAGGGCGCAGGGGAACGCGCCAGCGCGTGTTCTTCGCCGTAGCGTCCGACGTCGGCGGCCCGTACACGAGCATCGGCCCCGTCCTCTCTGACCGCGAACACGAGTGGGAGTCGGGAGAAAACGGCCACGCAAGCGCATGGTTCGTGGGCGACGAGCTGTACCTCTTCTACCAGGCCCGCTCGCAGGAACACCCCGATGACCACCGGAAGAATAACTGGAAGTACGGCATCGCCGTCTTCGCGATTAAGGACATCCTTCGCGCGGCCGTAATCGAGGAGGCGTTGCCTTTACCTGAGAAGCAGCACCGTATACGAAGCAAGAAGCAGGCGAGCAAGTAACGTTCAACCATACAGCAAAAAGCAGCCGCATGTGCGGCTGCTTTTTGCTTACACCCCCACGCCTATCCGGTGCGCTTTCGGGCGAGAATTGCGGGATACACGAACCAAAGGAGAAGGGCAAGGACGAAGCACGTACCCCCGGCGAGCCATGCGGCGCTGTTCGTGCCGAGGACGAGATACGTTGCCACCCAGATATCGGCAGCGAGCCCTGAGATGAGGAAGAACATCGCCCCGATGAGCATGCGGCTCGCGAAGCGGTGTACGGCAGGACTATTCTCGCCGCGGCAGGCGATGCGGTGGTACGCCGACGGCGCCATGAGGAGTATGGTCGCAAGTGCAATGAGCCCAAGGCTCGCGAGGTGCACTTCGCGGAGCCCCTGCGGCAGGAGCAAGAAGCCGTTACTGAAGAGCGCGACTAATTGGAAACCGAGGAGCGCCTGGCTTCCCGGCACGACGACGCGAATTTCCTCGAGCACGAGGTCGATGCGGTCTTTCAGTGATGTATCTTCTGACATGCAACTAGTATAACGCGACCTCGGCAGCTTCTTCGCGTAATCCCTAAATGAGGCCAGGATGAGCTACGAAGGGACAATGCTCAGCTTCATGGTGCCATTAGGTGAAATACGCTATAACATCGTTAAATGGGAATTACGCTGGAGCGGGAAATATTGAAGATTCTGAACGCTAACGTCGCCGGACAGGAGTGGATGGGTTGGGGCGAGCGGGCGCAGGTGGCGAGCAAGGCCTTCGGTGATATCCATGCGCACCTAATCGGCTTCCAGGAAAGTAGCCCGGAGAGCCTACGGGTCCTGTCTGCGGCGCGCCCTGAGCTCATATTCAGGCCCGGGCAGGCCCACGACGACATTTACATAAACAGCATCGCCTACGACCCCAAGCGCCTCACCCTTCTTGATTCCGGTGACTATTGGCTCTCCGAGGATGGCACAAGAAAGCCCGCATGGGACGGCATGGTACGCGGCAGCAGTTGGGCGCATTTGAAGGACCTCGTTACCGGGAAGGAATTCCTGCACGTAAACAGCCACTGGGATAATAAAAGCGCGCTCGCGCGCGACATGGCGTGCGCGGCCGACCTTAAGTTCATCCAGGAGCGGGCGGCAGGGATAGGCGTTATCTTTACTGCCGACATGAACGTCAGCGTGAACAGCCCGCACCAGCACTGGGTAGACCCGAGCAAGCGCTCGCCGTATGAGCGGCTGCTCCAGGCCGGGTTCATCGATGCCCTCCAGGTAGTAGGCCCTTCGGCGCCCCTTCGCCCGAGTACATACCACGCCTTCAAAGGCGGGTATTACGACCCTCTTCGGCACGATCCGCACGGCACCTACGACACGGACATCGTCGCGCTCCGGGGATTCAAGCCCATATCGGCACGCCTGCGGGGCCGCGGCCGGGGATTGAAGCGGAGCTCAGACCATTGGTGGCTCTACGTTAAAGCCATACCAGACAACGCCAGCCATCTGCTTGGGGTGCAGGAGCAGGAAGAGGGGGTACGAGCACCCGAACCTACTGGATGACGTCCTTCAGCTCCCAGTACACGTAATCCATGTGGTTGATGCGCACGTGGTCGATGAACTGGTCGATTGAGCCGATCGGGTACTTCATGTTCCGCAGCTTCTGGTTCCGGATAGTGCCCTCAAGGCCGAAGAATATCTTCCAGGCGTCGATGACGGCATAGCCGCGGCCGTAGTAATCGATGATGTCCGTCGAGACAGGCTCCATGATGCGGAGGTTGTTGTGCATCTTCGCAAGCGCCTGGTAGCACCTTGCAAGCATCCGTTGGCGCTTCTTCCAATCGGTCTCATTCAGTATCCGCATCAGCTTGGGGTGCAGCTTGCGCCCGCTCTCGAGGCGCTCGGCAAAGGTCTTGGTGCGCCACTTCGCATACGGTACGTACTTCCGCTCAAGCAAGAAGCACATGAAGACGATGTTGTGGATGGCGCGCGCCGTAATGACGCGTGAACCGAGCACGTCGCCCTCTTCACCGGCACGCGCCTGCATCTGGAATTCGTCGATGATGCGCGCCCACTGCGATTGCATCATGTACTTCCAGATGTCGTCCGGGTAGTAATAGAACTCCTGGCGTATTTTCTGCAGGTTCAGGTCGTCGCGGAAGAGGTTGCCGTGCGTAATCTCTATGAGTGCCTGCTGTGGGAACAGGAGCCAGTCGCGGATGGTCGGCTTCTTGTGGACGTCAAAGCCAAGGTAATGCTTGAAGAAGGATTGGAACGTCCAGAACTCGAAGAGGTGGTTTACCTCGCCTGACTTCTTTAGCCGGGGGATGTGCTTGCGGTAGCGGTCACCCTCCTCAAAGTGGGTAGGGAACCCCCTATATTCGTACGGCAAATTCTTGCGGAGCATGTCGTCGACCTCTTTCTTGTGTGCGACAAAGTCGAGGTTTGAGAAGAACATGTGTACCCGCGGCCCCCAATCGTGGTCGACGGAGGTCTTGGAGTCGAAACCGATGACGTCGGAACCATGCCCAACGAGACCCGCAGAATACTGCAGGCGCGGGAAATGCTCTTTCATGAGCGGGTCGACGACGTCGAAAAAGAAGCCCTGATTCAGCTCAAGCCCGGGAATGAATTTCGGCATAGGGTGGTATTAGGCTCCTGAATTTCGTATTGCTGAGGCTGCACTCTATACCCCCCTACCTGTCGAGTTTATGAACGCCTCGCCGTTTCCGGGCGGTGGTATCCTTTCCGTATGCAAAACCCATTCGAGAACGCCCTTGAGCAGCTCCGTCGTGCCGCACGCGCGGGCGAGGTACCGGCCAACGTTATAGAGCGTATGTCCGTGCCCGAGCGCGAGATTACGGTCTCGGTGCCCGTCGTCATGGACACTGGCGAAACAAGGCTTTTCGAGGGATATCGGGTACAGCACTCAAGCCTTCGCGGGCCACATAAGGGAGGTATCCGGTTCCATCCGAAAGCCGACATCAACGAGGTCCGTGCGCTTGCGCTCTGGATGACCCTCAAGACAAGCGTGGCCGATATCCCTATGGGCGGCGGGAAAGGCGGCATAACCGTCGACCCGAAGGCCCTAAGCTCGGGTGAACTTGAGCGGCTTTCACGCGGCTTCGTCCGCATGTTGTACAGGGACTTGGGGCCCAAGGTTGATGTGCCCGCTCCCGACGTAAATACGACTCCCGAGATCATGTCCTGGATGGTGTCCGAGTACGAGAAGCTCACGGGAGACACGACGCGCGCAACCTTTACCGGGAAGCCCGTGGACGGCGGCGGCTCGCTCGGGCGGGGAAGCGCGACCGGGCTTGGCGGCTTTTACGTATTCAACGCCCTTCGCGCGCGGCTGGGGCTCCCAGAAAAGTGCACGGTTGCCGTACAGGGCATGGGCAACGTCGGCGGAACGGCTGCGCGCATATTGAGTGAGGCCGGGCATACGGTCGTCGCCATCTCGGACTCACGCGGCGGCGTGTATAAGGCGGAAGGTATTGATGTGTCCGCCGTCGAGGATTATAAGCATACCCACGGCAGCCTAGCGGGGTATCCGGATGCCGTTGCCATCACCAATGCAGAACTGCTCCTTCTCCCGTGCGACGTACTCATACCGGCCGCGCTCGAGAACCAGATAACCGATGCTAACGTAAACGATGTACAAGCAAAGGCCATCCTTGAGCTCGCCAACGGCCCAACAACGCCCGAGGCGGACGACCGGCTGTTCGCGCGCGGCATACACGTCATTCCCGACATTCTCGCAAACGCAGGAGGCGTCATCGTCTCGTACTTCGAGTGGAAGCAGAACCTTACGAATGAAACCTGGACGGAGGAAGACGTGAATGCCCGCCTAAAGGACATCCTCGATACGCAGTCAGTGCTGGTGCACGACGAGGCGCTCACACGCGCCACGGATTTGCGTCGCGCCGCATTCCTCATCGCGCTCCTGCGCCTCAAAGCCGCCATGGAAGCACCTGCCGAGGGCTAGGAAAAGAGGAACTTCTTCCGGAGTACGAACAGGAGCTGGAAGGTGATTGCGCTGCAGAT
This sequence comes from Minisyncoccota bacterium, assembly GCA_036399335.1. Taxonomy (GTDB): domain Bacteria; phylum Patescibacteriota; class Minisyncoccia; order Phycocordibacterales; family Phycocordibacteraceae; genus C7867-001. The sequence continues at coordinate 22,153 of DASWNF010000002.1, read as the reverse complement.
TATCTTCGAATACAGGTAGTACAGGCCGAAGTGTTCGGTCATCACCCAAAGGAGGAAGACGGTCGTGACGAGGCCGATGCAGGAGAGGAAGAGGAACATGATAAAGCCGTGCGTATGGTCACGTGCATGCATGCGGGCAAAGACCCACGTGACGCTCACGACGTAGGACCACGCTTGCCCGGCCGTGAAGGCAATGGTTGCCGAGGTGAGATAGTGCACGGAGGCAAGCTCGGTGAGGAGGATAAGCACGCCGAAGTCGATGAGCGAGGTGACGGCGCTTACGGGGAGGAAGCGCAGGTATTCGATGCCCGTGTGGGCGGGCCTGCCAACGGACAGCCTTCGTATAGCGCCTTTAAAGCTCATCCGAGCATGATAGCTTTAATGCATGAAATTCACACCCGGGCAGCTCGCCGTAATCGGCTTCAGCGCGCTTTACCTTGTGCTTGGCGCGGCGCACTTTTGGAGCGACCTTAATATTGAATTCGTTATCTATGTCGGCGTCATCGTCGCCATGTTCGCCCTCGTATTCGGAACGCTCCATATCACACGCTTTCCGACGTACGTACTCGCCCTCTTATCGTTCTGGGGACTCCTCCATATTCTTGGCGGGGCAGTAGCGACTCCGGACGGCGTCCTCTTCGCGTACCGCATTTATCCAGTCCTCGATAATGGCGGTGACTTCTACATACTCAAATATGACCAGCTCGTACACGGCTACCTCTACGGCGTCATGTCGCTCGTCTTTATCCATCTCCTGCGCCGCACCTTGGGGGCGACGGGCCCGTCGTGGCTTATCGCACTTATTGCCGTAATGGCGTCCATGGGCGTCAGCGCCATGAACGAGATCATGGAATTCCTTATTGCCGTAAATTTGGAACGCAACGGCGTCGGCGGGTATGAAAACGCCATGCTCGACCTCATCTTCAACTTCGGAGGGGCCTTTGGTGCCGTCCTCCTCTATTGGCTCGGGTCGAGGCTCTTCCGGAAGGCTACCTAGGCGCGCGCTTCGTGCGTGCGGCCATGCGCTCGTGCTTGATAGCAAGACGCTTCTTCGTCTTTGGGGGTGACTTGCGCACTTTCTTTGGGCTCACGCCGTGGCTCTGGCTTCCTCGTGACATGGATAGAGTGGATTAATGTTGCTGTAGGTAAACTATATCGCGAAATCGCCAGCCAAGGCCAGCGATCCGTGGGCCGACATCGTTGATTTACTTCTCTGACACGACCGGAGACAGAAGGAGTATACGTCCCGTATGGAGTACCGGCTTTAAGGGCCAATGGACATACTCAAGTCCACTGGCGGCAGTATACCGCTAAATCCCTTATTCCGATACGTCGCGGCGGTAGCGGGCGGGAAGCCAATCCATGACGCGCTTCCGGTGCTGGTCGAGGGACCACTTCGCGTCGAGACGGAAGAACGAGCGGTGCGTCTTCTTGAATTCGCGCAGGAGCTCGATGGTCGCCGCAGGGAATCCGGTCGGAAGGTCGTCGTTATATATCTTGAGGAAGCCCGGCAGGGAGAGCGGGCGCTCCGAGCGGATGCGATCAAGGTCGGGTGACTTCATGTCAGTATAATACCATGAATGCAAAAGGAGCGCAATAAGCGCTCCTTTTGCCGCCCGGATACCAAAAGCGCCCCGTGAGGGGCGCTTTTTGAGCAAGATTAGATCTTGTTCACGCGTACCGCGTTCGGCCCTTTCGGGCTTTCCTCGATATCGAATTCGACTTCATCGCCTTCGCGAAGATCGTCGATGCGGGAGTTCACGAGCTCGTTGGCGTGGAAGAATACATCCTTCGTAGCGCCTTCGGTCTTGATGAAGCCAAACCCGTTAGGGTTGATCTTCACGATTGTTCCTTTTTGCATGCTTGTCAGAGACGACGCACCTGATAACCATCAAGTGCAGGAGGCTGAAAATTCGAAACTCGACGTCCTTCTCGTGAGCAGCGCTGCGATTTGATAGGTCTAGTCTACAACTTATGGCAAGACTAATCAAGCAACTGAGTTATTAACACCTTCCTCAGGTTTCGGATGGTATAGGGTCACTATATGCCAAACATAAAGATCCTTACCGGTTCGACCCGCCCAGGGCGTTTTAACCAGCAGCCGGCCGATTGGCTCTATGCGCTCGCAAAGGCGCGCGGCGACATGGATGTCGAGCTTATTGACCTTGCCGAGCTTAACCTGCCATTTCTTGATGAGCCGGTGCCGCCGAGCCTCCGCCAATACCAAAACGAGCACACGAAGGAGTGGTCGAAGCGCATCGATGCCGCCGACGGCTTCCTCTTCGTTACGCCCGAATACAACCACTCGTACTCGCCGGCACTTAAGAATGCCATCGACTACCTATTCTTTGAGTGGCACTACAAGCCGGTCGGCTTCGTGAGCTACGGTTCGCTTGCCGGAGGCGCGCGCGCCGTTGAGCACCTTCGGGGCGTCTCCGGCGAAGTTAAGCTCTATGACCTCCGCGAGCAGGTGCTCTTCCCGAACTACTGGGAGAACCTCGACGAGAACGGCCAGTACCAATTTACCGAGCGCCATGCGGCGTCCGCTAACGAGCTTATGGACAGGCTGGTCTTCTGGGCTGCAGAGATGAAGGCCTCGAGGGCTAAGCTTGAAGAGGCGGGGGAATAGGACTCGTTTACTCACAGAGTAATAAAGGAAGCGTCTACACAGACGCTTCCTTTACTTAAAACCGCAAGAATTTTGACGGGACTGTTGGACGGTGGTATCAATCGCTTAATTCCCGCATGGGGAAGAGCACAAACCGGGAGACCTGGAGTGTCCAGAAATATTAATTGCTTTACCATCACCGAAAAGGCCAAACGCAGGAGCGGCATCCCCTTTGAGGATGGCATCCGGATTATGAACAGGCACGGGCAGTTTGTCGTGCCCGTGGGCGAGGCGGCAATCATGCTTTATCTGGGCGCGAACGGAAGGAGGGATCCCGGCATATCCCAGGATTCGTCGCGCGTCCTCCAAGCGGAGGCCTATGCGATTAAGCATCAGATCTATCGGTTGGTGAAGCCGGGGATTCCGAAGAGCCGGATTATCGTCCGCATCATCGGGCAGGGCCTTATCTTCGATTTCCCGCCGCTCGCAGAAGGCCTGGGCCTCTGGCCCGGCGGTGATGGTGACTTGAGGCCGTTCGTGCAGGTGGGGCGCCACAAGGAACCCGCCAAGGACCAGCTTTTCGAGGTTCGTGAGGGTGAGTACTTCCTCGCCGTCGACACGCGCGGCGCGGTTGCGAAGGTTTCCTGCGCTAGCGGGGAGCCATCCATCGAGCCGCTTGCGTTCGGCGAAACTGTCGAGTTCTTCGTGAAGCGCGCGACTGCCCAGCGCAAGACATCCGCCATCGAATGGGCGCTCCACAACCTGCGTATCCTGCGCGCGGACGGCAATAACCCCGACAATGTCATGGTCAAGTCGGCCATCAATAAGGTCAGCCGCCTACGCCAGAAGCGCACCGTCTGATACTCTAACCCCAGAAAGGACTTCAAGCCCCGCGATACTCGCGGGGCTTTTTATGTAGCCCGCACGGCAATATGCCTTGACAGACCATCCCTTCAAGAGGATAATCTTTACACTAATAATTCATAATTCCTTCATATGTTACGACGTTCTTTACCTTTGATACTTGCGCTCACGTTACTCGGCAGTCCGTTGCTGACTCTCGCCAAAGAAGCGCATCCCCAGCCTAAAGGCGTTATCGTTAAGTTCGTAGCATCGGAAATCGACCTTGCCGACTCGGAAGGAAAGGCAAAGGCCCACCGGTTCGCAGAATCAAATGGGCTTACCGTAAAGCGTTTGCATAAGCATGCAAACCTTGCCCTTCTTGAAACCAGCCAGCCGGCGCATGCCGCAGCACTCCTTAAGAAAGATCCCTCCGTCGTGTTCGCTGAACCGAACTATGCGTACACGCTCGACGAGACCGTCACGAACCCGACCGATTCCCGGTGGAACTTGCTGTGGGGTATGCAAAACCGCGGACAAGTAGTCAACGGGGTGACGGGTCTTCCTGACGCTGATGTCGACGCCCAGGAAGCGTGGCAGCTTTCTAAGGGTTCGGGAGTCATTGTTGCCGTTATAGATACGGGCGTGTACTACACGCACCCGGAGCTCGCCGGAAACATGTGGGACGGCGCTAACTGCGTAGACGAGGCAGGCCAACCGCTTGGCGGCTGCGTGCACGGCTATGACTTCCCAAGGAACAGTACCGACCCTAAGCCGGCACACTCGCACGGTACGCACGTCGCGGGCACGATTGCTGCCCTGGCAGATAACGGCACGGGAATTGCCGGTGTGGCACCCGAGGCGCAGATCATGGCCCTTCGCACGGATACGGTAGACCAAAACGGCCTCAGCCTCTATACCGAGGACATCATCCGTGCCATTGATTTCGCACGAGAGAACGGCGCGACCGTCATCAATGCGAGTTTCGGTGGACCGGACAACTCCCTGGCCATGCGCGACGCAATTGCGCGCTTCGGAGAAGCCGGGGGCGTGTTTGTTGCCTCAGCCGGTAACGCAGGCAGGGACATAGATACAGAACCCACCTTCCCGGCCGCATACGACCTCCCAAATATCATTACGGTTGCCGCAACCGATTCGCAGGACAGCCTCGCTTCATTCTCGAACACGGGCGCCGTAAGCGTGGACGTGGCCGCACCGGGCGTGCACATAGTCAGCACCATGGGCTACCCACTGCTCCAGGAGGCTAACTCACCTGAGGCAAGCCCTACTCCAAGTTCCGACAAGGCCTATATGGAACCGGCAGAAATCGAAGACGACGCCCTATTCGGATATGACTACATGTCCGGCACTTCCATGGCCGCACCGCACGTCTCAGGTATCGTCGCGCTGCTTGCCGCGTATAAGCCTTCGCTTAGCGCCACCGCGTTCAAGGGTGCAGTCCTTTCGGGCGGCGACAGCCTTGGCTCGCACGATGGCCGGACACTCACGGGAAAGCGCGTGAATGCTTTCGGTGCACTTGCTTCGGTTGCCGACGCATCCGTTACCGGCACTGTTACGCTTGCCGCACACGTTAAGAATGACAATGGGGGAGCAGCGACCCTGCCGGGCTTTACCTACAAAGTTGACGGCAGTGCACCGCGTTCCTTCGCCTCAGCCACGACGACCCTGACCCTCGCACCGGGAACGTATACGATTGCAGGCGTAACAAAGGCAGGCTATGCGGTCTCAGCGGCATGTACGGGCATTGCGCTTGCGGTAGATGACGTGCGCACTTGCCTAATCACCTTCGACGACGGGCCGACAGACACTACACCTCCCGTAATCGTACTGAAGGGCGCAAACCCCCAGACGCTTCCGCTCGGCCAGGCATACGTTGAGCTTGGTGCAACTGCAACTGATGCCGTGGATGGCGCACTCGCAAGTTCGTCCATCACCATTAACAGCTCGAGCGTAAATATGAATGTGGTCGGCACCTACGCAGTCACCTATACGGCTACGGACGCAGCAGGGAACAAGGCCACTGCAACGCGCTCCGTTATCGTCAAAGACATGACCGCGCCAGTACTCACGCTTACTGGCGCCAATCCCTTGTATCTCAAGGCCGGCCAGACGTATGTCGAACCTGGGGCTACGGCACGCGATGCCGTCGATGGCGCCGTCGCTGTAACGATTACCGGAACGGTAAATACGAAGGTCGTCGGGACGTATGTACGGACCTACACTGCAACCGATAAGGCGGGCAACAAGGCCACCCTTACGCGTTCGGTTGTGGTGACGAAGAAGTAGGGTTAGAGAGAGTTACGAGAAAGGCGGGCACGCTACACGTGCCCGCCTTTCTTTTAGTGCCGCAGCCCTAGCAGGAAGCTCCCAGCCGATAGCGCGTTCCTTTATACCTCCAAGCCTGTACAATTTACCCATGATCTTTGGAGACTACGTAAAACTAGCTGCGGCGATAGCAGTCTCGGAGCTTGCCGGAATAATTGGCTCAGTGTTCACGGTATCGGCGGTAGATTCCTGGTACCTCACCCTGGTGCGTCCGCCACTAGCCCCGTCAAGCTGGGTATTCGGCCCGGTGTGGACGACCCTCTTTGCGCTTATGGGCATTGCAGCATTCCTCGTATGGAAAAAGGGGATGGGGCGCAGGGACGTCCGCATCGCACTTGCCCTATTCGCGGGACAGCTCGTACTTAATACGTCCTGGTCGATTATCTTTTTTGGCCTCAGGAACCCCGGTGCAGCACTTGTCGAAATTGCCGTGCTTTGGATAGCCATACTCGCCACGATGATCGCCTTCGCAAAGGTTTCTCGAACGGCTGCCGCGCTTCTTGTCCCGTATATTCTTTGGGTGAGTTTTGCGGCTTATCTGAACTACGGTTTCTGGGTGCTTAACTGACGTCCTCAAGCGCAGGCTCCAGCAAGTTTACGCCCGGTTCCCCCTAGAGGGGCTCAGCAGGTGCTACACTTCACCAATAGCCCTCATAACCTACTCACATGGATTCCTATAACTCTCCTACGACAAAGCCGATTTTCCGCAGCACGCAGGTAATCTGGTACGTCCTCGGACTGCTCGAAATCCTACTTGCCTTCCGTTTCGTATTGAAGGCCTTTGCGGCGAACGCTTCTGCCGGATTCGCGTACTTCGTCTACACGGTAACCTGGCCGTTCACCCAGCCGTTCGCTACCGTCTTCGGCAAGACGCGAGTAGCGGGCTCGGTGTTCGAGTGGACGACCCTTCTCGCCATGCTCGTCTACCTGATAGTCGCCTGGGGCATCGTGAAGCTCTTCCTCATGAGCAAGACGGTGTCGACTCCTGAAGCGGCAGCAAAGCTCGACCAGCAGGAAGGCCCGGTAGTGTAGGGACGACGCAAAAGGAAAGCCCCTCTTTCGAGGGGCTTTCCTTTTGTATGCGTTGTGCGGGCTACCCTTGTATGAAAGACTGAAGGGGAATGCATACGCGCCCCCTTATATACCTCGCTCTCGGGCTTATTGTCCTTGCAGGCCTATCACTAAGTTTCGAAAAGGTCCGCTGCTCGCTTGCGCTGCCGTGCAGCATCACGGCCGTTACCGAAGTCACACTCCCTGAACAAGAGGTAAATGATGTAGCTACCACTACGCCCGTAGCCACGACCACGGTGCCAGCCGCAACGACTACTCCAAAGGACGTCCCCAGCAAGCCCGCAGTCGCGCCGCCAAAGCGTGCAGTTACCCCCACACCCCCACCAGCGCCGGTAGCGCCGCCGACTACCGTCACTACGGTTACGACCGTAACTACGGTAACCACGCCCGCAGTAGTAGAAGAGGGTACGGCAACATTCTCCGTATCGGCTGTCCCGCTCCTCGTGGGTGGCGAGGTGAGGGCTGGAGAGACGGTGCCGCTTTCGTATCTCAAGATAGTGAACCGAGGCCCGCACGCAGCGCGCCTCAAAGGCTTTTGGGTAAAGCAGAATGGCAACGCGCCGACGCGCACCGTTACCAAGCTCTCAACCGTAGACGATAAGGGCGGCTCAAGGGGCGAGACAAGCGGATCGGCTCCCTTTAGTAATGGGGTGGCCTTTGCCCCCACTGACTCACTCTTCCTGCCAGGGCAGGTACGGCTCTTTACGATCAAAGCTACGATGGGACCTGATATCTCTGCATATGTCGGTACGGGATTGAAGATTGACGTTACCTCACTCTCGGCAAAAGACGTCACCTTTACCGGCGCGTTCCCCATACGAGGAACCACCTGGACTCTTTCCCAGTAATTTATTAGAGGGAATGTAGTTCTCGTGCACTGTTAAAGCCTGCTTAAGGCCTTATGGAAGGTTCTTGTGCGACGCTAGCGCCCGTGAGAGTATTCCGTCAGGCAACGCACAGGAGTGTGAAATGGCTTGGGACGTCAGAATGGCTGGCAGGCATGACGAAATGAGCCAGCAGAAGCTTTCGCTTCGCATTGAATTTCACCCGGACGGCGACTTTGTCCTTTGCATCGACGAGGACGGAATTCCGATTGAGGACCACAACGGGAATAAGGCGCAAGTGGAGTTTTGTTCGACTTCAGGTGGTGGTGGCAGAAGTCCGCATACGCGGGAAGCCATTGCAAACCTGTTTGCGGCGATACTTCTCGACAACAGGAATGACTCTTCTGGGATACCCCGGTACCCGGTGGGTCTTGCTGAAGCAATGGAGAGTGAGGCATGACCGGCACCCACACCTGCAGCATTCTCCCGCCGCGTCCCCAACAGGTGCGTTCCGGATACAACCTGCCGAACAGCTTCGACCTAGGCTGCATCCTCCCTCTAGGGAACTGCTATGCCCACGTCTTCAGGCTTCCTAACGGGCAGCACGTGGCATGGGAGGACGACTTCAAATGCGGCTGTTGCGAACCCGACGACGAACAGCGCTGCATCATGTTCCGGGAAATCAGCCAGGAGGAGGTTGAGGAGCTCATGCGGTAATGCGGTTGGCGACAATTCAAGGGGCACGGTTTGCGTTCACGCCAATCGTGCCCCTTCATTTTTTATAGCCCAGCATGGGCTGTTTTCCGACTCTTGATTGAGCTGGAATCTATTCTCCTCTTGATTACATACTGAGGCAACTAAAAAGCTGTTGAGTTATAGGAATTTGAACGTAGTGAAACAGTGTACGAACCGGAGCACTGGGCTACAATAGGAGCTATGAACGAGTGGCCGCAGCCTGAGAAGAATCACCTAGAAGTAACTGAGTTAAAGCGCTTGAAGTCGCTTATCCTTACCCACGAGCAGTACCGCGATCACCCTTTCGCCTCAGATCCCGATGCCCGGTCATACGTCGTTGAAGTCACTAATGGAGCCAAGCACCTAGAATTCTTTGGAGCCTCACACCTTTATGATCCTCGTGATCCTCAGTTTGAGGAGATCGCTAGTCGCTTCGAAACGAATCGCCCTGACATTGTATATGTAGAGGGTTTGGAGAGAATTAACGCGCAGAAGGAGAGTGTACGGGAACAGGCGGTCAAGGTGTCGCAAGAAGAGGCGCGAAGTCGCGGGGAGAACTACTTTCTCTTGAAGTTAGCTATTGATGCAGGCGTAGATTTCGAGTCCCCCGAACCGTCTTTCAAAGAAGAACTTAAGCTACTCCAGAGTCTGGGTTATTCAAAAAGAGATATCTTTATGTTCTATGCCTACAGGCAGATTTCGGGTTACCAGCAGCGAGCAAAGGAAGACCGGAGTGATAGCGCCTGCATCGATTATTTAAAAGACAACTTCGGGCGATTTCGTGATGAGAGCGGTTGGAGTGCTGACGAGCTCGCCGGATTTGAGAAGCAACTTGCCAACGAACTTGAATTACATGCGGAGGGCAAGTATCGAGAGCAAGTTGATCCCATACCTTGGGAGGGTAGGGACGGGACCGTTATTAATGACATCTCACAAGCATCCAGTCAGTATCGAAATGAGTATATTCTAGGCCGCATTGCTGATGGCATGAAGGAGCACGATCACTTGTTTGCTGTATACGGATCTGCACATGCCGTGCAGCTTGAGCCAGCCTTGCGTCAACTTATTTCGGCCAGTAAGTAAAGACAACCGCCTAACAGAACTTTCAGTTAGGCGGTTGGAAGCGTGTGGATACGGTGATTGGCGACGGCAAGCTGCAAGCTTGGAACGCGATAGACGTACGGCCCGAGTTTGTCGTCTATGGGCGTGTGTTCGGCGTACAGCGGAACATTGACGGCGCGCGCCGCACCCATCTCGCCTGCGACGGCGCATCCGAGATACCCGTCCGGACACACCAGGACGACGAAATCGGATTTCATAATGGCGGCAAGGTGCCGGTCCTCTACGGCGCGTACCGAGAGTTTCTTGAAGCGAAGGTCACTATCGAGCAGCAGGAAGCCAGGAGCAAACTCCCGACTCACTGAGACTGGACGCTCCGGCGAAAGCACGACTGCGCCGTAGTCAAAGAGCTCCTCTACCGCCAGTTTGATTTCTGCGAGATGCCTATTGAAGCTCCCGCATACCGTGACCAGCGGGCGAGCGGATACTCGCCTAGGGGTTGGTAGCATAAGCACGACATATCTCCCTAATCAGACTCTGGAGATAGAGTAGTACAAAAACAAGATTTGTCAGCAATTGTTTGCTAAAAACACCGTGAGGGCACGGTTGGGGTAACATATACGCATGAAAAGTCTGTCTCGCAGTAACAAGATTTTGAGTCTGATTATAATTATTTTGATGGCTTTACTGATTATTGTCTTCCATCAGAAGCAAGAGCTCTATTATGCGCAGAAGTACGAGCAAGCCATTCCGCATATCCACCTTGAGTCGGCAATGGTATTTAACGGAAATAACGCTGTTGGAAGTATTACGGGGTTTGTGAAGTTTCCAAGCTACGAAGAACAACCGAAACAATTTTGGCAGTACTACACTATTGAAGCTACAAACGATTACGATACAAATGGCAAACAGCTATTCATTTTTGAAGAGTTAACGCGGCTTTCGTCTATGTCCCTACGAAGCTTTGGAAGGGAACCGCTAACCATTACTAGCAACACGCCTCAACAACTCACTCTTGAAGGGGAGGCGGGGCACATCTTTACTATCAATAAACAGACAGGCGAAGTTGAAATCATCGAGTCCGGTGGCGGTGTAGTATCACTCATTACAGACGAATCTGAATACCAAGATTTCGCACTAGCTAGGGAATAAATTCGTCCCGCAAGGAAACGACAAAAGGGCTCTTTCGAGTCCTTTTGTCTTGCCCTGCTCCGCATGCTGCACGAAGTCAGAACCCTGATTTAAACGAAAAAGCCGCAGGCAGAGGGATGAAACCTCGTACCTGCGGCCGCCAATTCAACGCTTCCGCGATTTTCGTGCCCGAAGGGCACTTGCGGGATAGAGGAGCACCTTCGATGGGCCCTTCTCCCGATCCACGTCGCGAAAATCTCCGTCGCCCCAGAGGCCCACGTCGGTTGTGAAATGTTGCGGGGACTTCGTCGGCTCGCGCGGAGTGCGGGCCAGGACCGCGTACATGCCTTCCACAGGACATTTGCCTATGAAGGGGACTCTCACGAAGCAGAGGAGGTAAACCTCACGCGAGATCCACTGACCCCGGTAGTCGGGCTTGACCGGGTGATTTTCGGCCGCCTGGAGTCCCCAAGGGACCAGGTAACCGAAAAAGTCGTCGATCAGTTGGCCGACACGAAGCCCCGACTGGGGATCGAATCTCATGTCGGGCAAAAGTGTGGCTCCCGCCTCACTGGCCTTAATTCCCGCGGGCCTTTGGACTAACCGCAGGCCTCTTTCCAAGCAAAGCGGGAGAAGACGATATCGCGCCTCCTCAAAACCCTTTCGGTCACGCCTCCTTACCATTATCCTTCTGCCAAACATCTTTCTTCTCCTTCTCACTGAAGGGATGACTGGCGCACTGCCAGCCTCCGCTACAATAATGCTACGTTAGAATAGTAGTGTCAAGAGCCTCACAGGCTGAGTTGCGTTAACTCTGTATACAAAGTAGTAGCCCCGCAACTGGTGCGGGGCTCCCGTGGCTAATTCGGGCTAAGCCAGATGTTCAGATCGTGGGCTTGGGAAAGCGCGCTTTCCGCTTTCTTGTCGAAAGCAGAGCAACGCCCCCGTGCGAAATCGCAAGAAGGATCGGGTTCAGCAGGGCGATCGGCTCCTTGTCGCGCAGCACCACGATGAGTGCTCCCACGGCAAAGACGATCGTCCAGAGCACCCAGGCCATCGGCGACTCCTTATAGGGATCCTTGATCACCCCCTCATAAGTGGGGATGAAGGAAACCATGAAGGCGGTGATGACGATGACGCTCGCCGCCGTCGCGCTCTGGTATTTCCACCAGACGAGAACGGCGATTGCGCCGAGAGCGAACACCACCCACTCACGCGGCTTTGGCCACGCGAACTTCCCGCTGAACAGAGCGTAGAGGAAGGTGAGGATGCAGGCGACGGCACCCGTCACGAACTGGAGCGTCGATACCCAGTCATCGGTCATTTCCCGATACGACAGGGCATTGAGCGTTGAAAGGAACGCCCAGATGCTCCAGCTCACGGCGTTGGGGCACGAGTGTCCCAGCCTGGTCTGAACGTTGTAGATCACGTAGGCGACGCCGCTCAAGAGCGCCGCCCCCACTCCAAGAGTCAGTGTCAGCGCTTCCATGGCGCACCTCCGTGAATATGTGAAGGACAGTAAGCCGGTTAGGGCTTACTTATATCGAACTATATTTCTTATCTAAAGTCAAGTCTAGCTACTCATGCCAGATGAAGTTAGGACAACGTTCACCTTTAACCACCGAGCGAGATGCCTAGCTAGTTAGTTTTTACTGCAACTCGTATATAAGTGCCCACTGTCTATGGCTTCACCTAAGCTAGTGGGGATATCGAGGGATATGCTGCATAATTCACTTATACAATGTAAAAGACTTATGGACCTTAGAGATCGAGATTTCCGTTCTGCCCTCAAGAGCAATCTCTCCACAAAGAAGTTCGTCTTGGATGACCCAACGTGTCTCATCCTGGACGAACTCGGTCTTTGTCAGGGGAGTGCTCGCATTGATGTTGCCGTATTGAACGGACAGGTACATGGGTACGAGATTAAGAGTGATTTGGATACCTTGGAACGAGTTGATGTTCAGCTATCTGTGTACGAAAAGATTTTCGACCGGCTTACGTTCGTTGTAGGAAAGAAACATCTCGAATCTGTTCAATTAAAAATCCCAGCATGGTGTGGAATCACACTCATTTACGCTGATGCGAAGGGTCAGCCGAAAGTGAAGCCCATTCGGTCCGCGAAGGTTAACAAAACTGTTGATCCATACTCCCTCGTTCAACTCCTTTGGCGTGATGAGACTATCAATATTCTGCGGACGCTTGGAAAAGCTCAAGGGATGGAGAACAAGCCTCGACGTGTTCTATGGGATCACTTGGCTACAGAGACTTCTCCCTCAGAGATCAATCGATACGTTAGAGAAACCTTAAAAGCTAGGCAGGGTTGGCGATCTGCGACTTCACCAGCGTAAGGTGGTGGTTCACACCGACCTTGCGCCACACGGTTGCGTTACCGGGACCGAGTTTCTTAAGGGAACATTCCTTGATGATTTTGTCGCCTGCGCTAAAACTTTCTCCCTTGTACGCGGTTGATTTAATAAGCGTCTCACAGTGCTCCGTAAACTGACCGAATCCGTGCTTCTTCACACCTCTACCCTTAAGGATCATCCAGTCTTCGTCGGTGGTGTAGCGAATATTTGCACTCATGGTCATGATGCGCGGGTCCATGATTACAATCTGTGGATGTGAGATTGCATAGTCCGCAAATTTTACTCCCGCCATATTTGCCTCAGCAGTAATCTTTTTCCACGTCGCCCACTCACTCCGGGGAATAGTGTTTGTGCCACTCTGAATATCACTCAGATCCTTGGGGAACGCAGTCGCACCGAAAATGATGTTGCGCCATTCGTCTCGACTGGGAAGCGCCACGAACACTCCCTTGAAAGCCAAGAGGTAGACATCAGGAGTTGGCGTGATGAATTCGAAGTCTATGAGCAGGTCGATATCGACGGGCTTCACTTCAAATAGCGAGAGAAGTCCGTTTATGTTCTCCGCGTTTGCTTTCTCTGGTGAAAGACGGAAGCATAGTCCCTTGCCGTCGGTCTCCGCGATAGCCTTCACAACATCCGAGTATTCGGTCGGACGATCTGCACCAATAACAGGTCGGCCATCAAGACCATTCTCTCGTATTCCTGCGAAAACACGCGCAAGTGGATGCGTTCCGTCCTCCAGTTCTGCATCCCAAAGACTCTCGGGAAGGTCTACGTAGAAGGGAATTCCAATGAGCTTCTTGGCGAGACTCTCTACGAAAGCATCAATATGCTTCTCAGGCGTCTTGGCATAATCCTCGGCCTGAAAATCCCACGGAACATCGGTGATTTCGATAATAGGGGCAATTACGGCCTTTACGTCATCGTAGAGCTCTTCAACGGCTCCTAGCTCGCCTGCCTTGCCTTTCAGGATGGGGAAATAGGTTCTGTCGGTCATAACATTAGTAAAACACGTCTGCACTGTTGTCTCAAGGCGTTCTATGTTCAAATAAAGCCACATTATGAGGCTTTATGTAGTTGATGAGTGCAATGTGTCGCACGACGATAAGCTCGGCTTTTTCATTTATGGCGGCATAGTAGTTCCCGAGAATGAGATCAGACCGTTGGCTCAGGGGGTTCTCGCCATTAAGCGCGAGTTTGGTGTTGCTAGGGAGCGACCGATAAAGTGGAACAACGAACGTTTCGGCGCGGAGTCCGCTTTGCCATCCGACGTTCATCGGCAGATAAAGGATCGAGTGCTCGATCTGTTCGCTCAATCGGGAGCGAAAATCATCGTCTGCTTAAGTCCGCAGGAGTTCTACATTAAGCGCACTTTTGTGGGTCTCGCTCTCGGTAAGGCTCGTATAAATCCGACTCTGCATATACGAACTCAAGAGTATGCACTCAACGCGGCTCTCCGCCGCTTCAATCACTTTCTTCGTGAAGGAAATACACTCGGCATGGTCTTCGCAGATCGGTATGCCGACTCACTCAAATCCTATATGGACGAGCACTGCTTTAGTATTTTCCCTAGTGGAGCTGGTCGTTTCTCTCTCGAACGCATAGTTTATCCTGTCATACAGATGACTAACGAGTTCAGTCAGCTAGGGACACCTACTGGGGGCGTATAATTCTTGTGTCTGACGACGGAACAATGCAAACCACTATTCTGGCGTGCGCTTCGCACGAATATCTTTGGGATAGTCTCGGCATTCGAGATTTGTCTGACGAGGATGTACAGAAATGGACATCAAAAGTCGCTGAAAAGTGGGTTACGAAGGGAGACAGTATTTTTACACAAGCGGTTCACTTAGACGTATACGCAACCACCGGTGAAGGGCACGAAAATGGGCTGTCATTTCTTAGGGAAGAAATTAAGGCCTAGAAACAGGCTGGGGAGAAGCCGCTGGAAGGGGACTAAGAAGGCTTTAATCTGGTAGTCGGGCTGGCCGAAACATTCCGTAGCGGTAGCCATGAAGAAATGAGATACACTATCGACTCTCCTCGAACCTAACATTAGGTGGGTAAGAAAATCATTTTTTTAAACAAAGAAGTGTTCTTGGCTCTTGAAGAGGGTCTCCTCGAGGCCAAGTAAGTAAACGAAGCGTTCGAACCTAGATTTAGTGATGCAAATAAAGACGAAACCGGCACTTTTGTACCGGTTCGTCCAACTTTGCTCCGCGGGTAGGATTCGAACCTACGACCAATCGATTAACAGTCGACCGCTCTACCGCTGAGCTACCGCGGAATGTAACCGCCCCGGGTTGCACCGGAGCTTCGTTATTCTAGGCCGTATGGGCGATTTCAGCAACTGCCCGCACAGGGAATTGGTATACTGGGGAAATGTTGACGCTCTATACCAAACCCGGCTGTACGTTTTGCGTGAAAGTTAAGGAGGAGGCGCGTTTCCTGAATGCGCCCCTCGTTGAGAAGGACGTGCGGGACGAGGGCGTGCTTGACGAACTTATCGCCCTTGGCGGGAAGCGGCAGGTGCCGTATTTCGTCGATGACGAAGCCGGCGTTGCATTCTATGGCTCGGACGAGATCATCGCGCATCTTCATGCGCGCTTCAAATAGCGAACGTTACCGTATATACAGTATGAATACCCAATTCAAGAATACCCACGGAGGACTTTCGAGCGCGCTCCAGGAGCGAATTGAACGGAAACTCGCAAAGCTCTCAAAGCTAACCGACACGAAGGACAACACCGCAAACGCATTCTTCGAACTCGAGCGCTCGGTCGGCTCGCACCAGTCAGGCGAAGTCTGGCAGGCAACCGTTAACATCGACGCAAACGGTACACGCTTCCATACGTCTGAACTCGCGGAGACCCCTGAGAAGGCATCTGACCGTGCGCTGAAGGAGATAGACATCGAGCTTAAGAAGGCGAAGGGCAAGCGGCAGGCACTCGTCAGGCGCGGCGGGGGCATCTGGAAGGCCTTCCAGCAGCGCTTTTCAAGAACCGGCTAAGCGGCGCACCATCCGTTTCGCACAAGCATGGCGAAGTCCTGTGAGGCCTTGCTCTCGGGGACAATGCGCTCAATGGTGAATATGCTTTCTATATATGAGGCCTTTTCAATACGCACGCGGATGCGCTGGTCGCCCTTCTCTGCATAAAAATACGTACCGGGTGACTCGGCAAAGGCGCGATACTTCTGCCAGTTAGTCTTGGAATCGTCCTTAAGCGACAGGCACCCGTCCTTCTTATCAATTTTTCGCGCATACGTCGCTTGGCTTTCGTCCTGCGGCACGGCGACGGCCGCGCCCTCAAGAAAGAACGGCAATACCTCAAGCAAGAGCTCGGCACCCACGGCAACGAGCCGCGGACGCAGCTCCCTAATTGTCTCGTCAGGATCGATAGGTACGGCGCGCTGCGCGAGGATGTCGCCAGCGTCCATCTTAAGGACCATGCGCTGTACCGTCACGCCGGTTTCGGTCTCGCCCGAAAGGAGCGCCGTCTCAACCGGCGACGCACCGCGGTACTTAGGCAGGAGCGAGTAGTGCACATTCAGCACGCCCTGGGGAAAGGCTTCGAGCGCCGTTGCGGGCAGTATCTTCCCGTACGCCACGACGACGGCATACGCGCAGCCGTATGCCTGGAGCTCAGCCAGGAAGGCGTCGTCGAGATTCTCAGGTGTGAGGACGGGGATGCCGGCAGCAAGCGCGAGCTCCTTCGTGACGCACGGCGTCAATTCCATGCCGCGGCCCCTGCGGGCGTCAGGCGACGTCACAACAACGCTCGGCACATACCCCGCCGTTATAAGCGCTGCGAGCGTATCGCGCGCAATGTACGGCGTACCAAAGAAAGCGAAGGGAATGGTAGTAGCGCTAGTCATGAGTATTGGTGTCACCTGCATCGGCCTCGGCAGCGCCCTCCTTCTCTAACCTCCGCGCCCTCCGCTCTGCGCGGTACTCGGACCACTCTTCCTGGGGGATTTCGACGAGGTCATGCGCGTGGTCAATAAAAAGGACGCCATCGAGGTGATCGGTCTCGTGCTGGAATATTTGTGCGAGTATGCCGCCTCCGCCGCGTTCAAAGGTGCGGCCATCGGGAAGGCGCGCACGAACGCTTGCGCGCTCATGCCGCAGCGTCTTGCCGTATACCCGGCGTACCGAGAGACAGCCCTCGTCCATTTCAATGCGTCGGCGCGATGCACGGATGAATTCCGGGTTTATGTACACGCCCACATCGGGCACTTCAGGTGCGTCCTCCGGGTGCGGGCTCAAGCGGTCATACCGCACGACGAAAATGCGGAGTGGGATGCCGATTTGCGGGGCGGCGATGGCGACACCATCGCGCTCACCGTCGAGCGCCGCCGCCATGCGGTCAACGATGGCTGCAAGTTCCGGCGTGCCGAATTGGTCCTCCGCCACCGCTAAAGAAACCTCGCGGAGTACCGGGTCGCCGTCCTGGACGATAACGTCTTTCATGAGCTGCACGATAGCATATCAAAAGATAATGGCTCCACGGGGGAGCCATTTGAAGGTACGAATGAAGGTACGAATATGTGTGGAGAATCGGGAGCGCGTCCAGGAAGACGGCGCTCCCAACCCCTCATCCGGGGCCGAGGGAGGGTCCGGATGAAAACGAACTGGGTGAATGCGCGAGCAAGTGGCGACTTGTGGGGCAAACGCCAACCTGCCCGCGCAGACACACGTCGGGGCTTTTCAAAACGCAATTCCGCCGACCTGAGTACTTAATCACCAAAAGGATTCTGGGTCAACAAGTACACGCACCGAGGCTGGGAGTCCGGCAAGCCCCTGGGACAGCTCAGGATCAGGCCACGCGTCCTTAGGCAGCACCAGCACCACCGTTCGCTTTGATACGATGCCTCGAACAAAACGGTCCGGGACGCTCCGCACGGTATGACTCCCCAAAGTCCTGCGGACGGTCGTCTCGAGCGCATCGAGGACGGGAGTCGAGCCCTGCCAGGTGAGCGATATGAGCGTACCGAAGGGCGGATACCCGAGGGCTTGGCGAAGCGCCGTCTCCTCCTCGAAGAAGGCGGGGTCGCTAGGATCCTTGAGAGTGCGCACGGCCGCGTCTTCGGGAAGTCGGGTGGCCACAATGGCGCGCGGCGCGCACGCCTGCATGAGGTACCCGAGCCTGAGGAAGCGCTCGCGTGCGCGCCAAAAGGGAAGCGCGAGAAGCGTGTCGGCGGAAGCGATTGCGGCAAGCGAGACGGGCGCCGGCGACGCGGCAAGGAGCCACGGCGCCATGGCTTCAGTCCCGACGACGATTGAACCGAGTTCCGCAAGCGGGGCGAGCTTCCTGCGCGCACCCACATACGTACGCACGGTATCAGCATCAAAAAGCGTGCAGGGAGCCTCCGGGAAGGCTGCCCGGAGTTCCTCGACGACGCGCTCTACGCCCACGCCAAGCGGGAGAAGATTCCAGCTGTCGCAGTTCGGACAGCGCATCTTGGTCGATAACACGCTCTTGCCGTCGCTCGTCTTAAAGAGGCGCGTGCCGCGCTCCGTGGTGAAGGCATACACCTTGCCGCGCTCGTCTTTGAGCGCTTCGCCGCAGTCACGACAAATAACGACGGGCGCATATCCTTTCCTTGCCGCAAATACCGCAACCCTCCCGCCGGCAAGGAGTTCATCGGCAATGCGTTCCTTAAGCATGGCCGGGACGGCGCTCCAGGCCTCTCCTTCGGCGCGCTCAACACGCGCATCAAGTACCGTGATGGGCTCAAGGTGCGCAGCGAGCTTTCGGGCTCCCGACCGGAACTCAAGCGGGAGCGGGAAGTCACCGTAAATAAGCGTGAGCTTCCGGGCGCGCGCAAGCTCAAGGAGCGCCACGCGTACATCAAGGTACGGGCGCTTCTGGAGCCTGAAGCCGCCGGCACCCACACGGTCGATGATAATGGCATCGAGCCCCGCTATCTGTGCAAAGGCGAAGTGCGGGGTAGCAATGACGAGCGCGCTCGATGCGCGCGCCGCGGCAAGAGCGGCTTTCCGCTTTTCATCTTTGAGCGCTCCCGAGAGCACGACGGGCGAGAGGTCGGCAAAGGCGCGCGACCAGTATTCGACCTCGGCCAATGTCGAGACGACGAGCAGCACGGCGCGTTCCCGCTTCTCTGCAGCGGCAATGGCTGCTCGGTATGCGGCCTTCCTTTCGGCAAGGGGGCACTCGACGGGGCGCACAAGGAAGCCTCCGCCCGGAGCATCCGGCAGGGTTACGGCCTCCGTATCAATCCATTCGGCAAGAAGCTGCGAGAGTACGGAGCCCAGCGGCGCGGCGTGCCACTCGCTCGTACGTGCAACCGCATCCATCACGGCAATCGGGAGCGTGCTCACGGGCTTTGATATCGTGCTCGAAAGCGCAAAGGATGCGGCCTTGAGGGTGGCCTTCGCCTCGATGGCGTCCATCACGCTCACGACGATGGCGGGCACCGTTCTCCGGCGAAGCTTTACCTCGACGACGTCTCCCGGGACGAGCGGGTGCGGGCTCCGGTATGAAAGCGAACCTGCAGGGGCGCCTGGGGAGAAGGGGATCACGTCGACGACGTACATGCCTCTATATTAGCGCGACTGGCCGGGAGGTTCGAAACTCAGCCTGCCAGCACGAGTGGTACGCTATACGTATGAAAATCTTTATTACTGGCGTTTCTGGCACCGGTAAGACAAGTATCGTTAGAGAGTTAAAGCGCCAAGGAGAGAACGCTCTGGATATTGACGACTACTGTCATTGGGAAACTAAGGACACGCACATTGTTGTTGATTGGGAAGCTGCCGCTTCAGATGAATGGTACAAAAACCACGAATGGATCTGCGATATTGAGACGCTGAGGGCTCAGCTATCCACAAGCAAGAACATTATTGTGGCAGGTCACTCCCACAACTTAAAGGAGTACCTAGACTCTTTTGATAAGGTATTTGTTCTTACTTGCAGCGACAAGACAATTACCCAAAGGATTGCTGCCCGCACCGACAAAGATTTTGGCCAGCATCCCGCAGATGGGGCGCGCATTCTTGAGTGGAATAAATCACTTCCTGCGTATATGCAAAAGCTTGGAGCGGAAGCATTGGACGCTGAGTGCCCAACCGAGGTAACGGTTGGGTTGCTTCGTTCTTATTTCGATTAGATGTTTAAGAGGCGAAAAGTTTCACATCCTCCACATCCCCAACTATGGTTGTAATTTGACGCTCGTAACACAACAGCCCATAGTTAGCCCAGACTTGGACAAAGGGAGCAGGGCTATGTCATTTGCAGCAAGCGGCGACATCTTCGATGTGATGCTCGGAGTCGATACGAGGCGGCAGGATATGCAGGCCGAGATACAGCAACTCCAGAAGGTCATCGACGGCCTCAAGGGGCAGGTCGAGAGCTTCGCAAGTACCGGCTACTTCCTTGTGGCGCGTGACACGTATCTCGCCTGGGAGACGACGCTCGGGGCCCAGTGGCACTTCAGCAACGATCACGACAAGCTCGGGATTGCGGAGCCTTGGTGCCTCGATCAAATTATCCCCGAGCTCAAGAAGAAGATCGAGCTTCTCGAACGGTTCCTGACGAACAAGGAGCAGGAGGGCGACGTCGAACTCGCCATCACCTACTTGAGTGTCCTGCACCGGGAGGTGTGCAATGCCGAGATGGGTCCGCGAAGGAGCTGTTTTGGATAATCAAGGGGCCACCATCTTCGATGGTGGCCCCGGTTTTATAAAAAAGTGTCGAGGGACATCCTATAGCCCAACTATAAAATAAAAGAGCGCTGGTCAGGCGCTCTGGGATTTCGTGGCCGTCTTCTTGGAATTCAGCCATTGGGCTCGCTGTTATCGTTGCTGGTTTTCAGGATAATGGGATTTGCGCTCAGCAGCGCAACGGATGCCTGCACGAGGGCGAGCTTGGACAAGCCCGTCTGCAGGGACATTTTGCCGAGCTCCCGGTCGGCACGCCTCATTCGGGCCAGCGTAACGTCATCTAAAAGGTCAACCATCTGCACACTCCCTTGCTCAGTTCCTATTGGGTAGGGTAGGGCATCGCTAGCATAAAGAAAAGGAAGGGTGCAGCAGCCCAAAGTTCAATTGCGCTTAACCTTTAACTCGGTTACTGTCACCACAGACAAGAAGGAGCAAGTTCGATGACCGAAGAAACCAAGGTGCCGTTGACGGGAGTCCTCCACGTTCACGCCGAGACGGGCAGTGAAGGGGGCTTCTGGGCCTTTCAAGACGACCGCTTCATCACGGAGAACACGACGCGCTTCACCTGCAAGCAGTGCCACCTCTACTGGGACAAGTCCGCGGAGACCGAGGAACAGGTCCTCGAAAAGGCGGCCAAGCATGGCAGCGAGAAGCAGCGGACCTGCGAACACCAATTCGAAGTCGTGAGCCCCATGAACTGGTCCTACGAAGGACAGCGCATACTCGCAACTGGCGACCGTTTGAAGATCTTCTCCAAGGACGATCCCGCCTGCGTCATATGGGAAGGGGAAGTGAACGTGAAAAATCAGGACACAGCCCACTACGACAAGTCGGGGGACTTCGCCGGCTACGGGATGCACGCAGAACCCGTCGACCTCCCGGAGGAGTGGCCGGAATGGTTTTCGGGAGGCTATAGGGCCGAACTTGTGCCGCATTAAACAAACTAGGGCTTTGCTCCGAGGGCTCGCTAACAAGCGAGCCCTTATATTTTGTATTTGAGCAAATCGAGTAATTAAAGAAGCGCCCCCAAGTCCGAAGACGGGGGCGCTGCGCCGTAGGTGGCGCGAGCCTTATTCGCCCGTGGGCACTGCCTGCCCGGAATTCCGGGTGACGTACGTCCAGCTGAGGAGGCCGAAGACGGCGCCGAAGAGGAAGCCCGCCAGGACGGCCAGGACGGCGTCCGTCGCGGTCATCCCGTCGTGCGCGAAGAACAGATAGCCCACCGCGCCGCCGAGAGACCCGTCTACACCGGAAAGCAGGCGCTTGTCGGAGTGGACAATTTTCACCAGGGCGGGAACGCCGTACCAGAAGAAGAGGACCAGCTCCTTCGGAAGATCCCAGACGAGCATGCGGAAGAAGACATAGACGCCGAGCATGGCGGCGTAGAGCCTGAGGCCGTAGGTGTCAGAGAGCACCGAGCGACCATGCTTGGAGGGCCCGTCGGGGAAGTAGCCGTCCAGCATGTGTTCGGCGCCGAAGTCAGCAAGCG
>DASWNF010000001.1:0-38011 GCA_036399335.1 Minisyncoccota bacterium | reverse complement strand
AATGGCCGTGCCCTGCCAGGTACCGGTCGTAATAGTACCGACGGTGGCGAGGTTCGGGAGGCTCGTGAGGGTGCCGATGGTCGTGGTCGCGTTGATGCGGGCGTCGGCGCGGTCGTTGGTGAAGTACAGGTTCGAGCCTTCCGAAAGGTCCGAAGTCGACTTCAGGCCGAAGGCCGTGTTGAACCGTGCCTGGGTCCAGTAAAGGTTCGATCCTTCCGCGAGCGCGCTCGTCGTCGTGCCCGCGAGTGCCGCAGCAAAACGCGCGAGGGTGTAATAGAGATTGCTTCCTTCAGCAAGATCGGACGTCGTGTTGTTCGAGAGGTCGTCTGCCGAGCGCGGGCCTTGGGTGGTCTCGAAGTAGTTCGCGGAGGTAGTCGAGAAGAAGTAGCCCTTGTCGAGCGAATCGAGATAGGTAAGGACGCGGGCATTCGTGAAGAAGAGGTTTGACCCTTCCGTTATGTCGCCCGTGTCATCCGTGTCCTTATCAAAGAGGTTGTACGTATTATCCCAGCCGGTGTTGCCGTCGGTGATATACCCGGCGGAAGCATGGTCACCCCACCCGTATGCCGTATCCCAATTGCCCTGCGACGCCGTGGTCGGGATTGAGTACCCGGCGGTAAGGCTGAAGACGCCCGTACCTGCCGTGTATGTGAGGCCGGTTGCATTTGACGAGAGCGCAGCCCGCGCGCGTGTATTGCTGAAGTATAGGTTGGTCGTACCTTCTCCGAGGTTATCGGTCGTCTTCGTCGCGAGGTATGCGTTTGCCGAGGTCGTCGAGAACGAATTCGCGAGGTAATAGCTTCCCTCCTGGCCGTCGAAGGTGCCCGTCCAGTTCCCTGTCTTCGTGAGGTACGCGTCGCCAATAGCCGTGCCCTGCCAGGTGCCTGAGGTGATGGTGCCCACCGACGAAAGCCCGACGAGGGTCGTCAGGTTCGGGAGCGTTGAGGTTCCCGAGAGACGGGTATCAAAGCGTGCATCCGTCCAATAGAGGTTACCTCCTTCCGCAATATCGCTCGTCGTCTTCGTTGCGAGCCACGCATTTGACGACGTTGTCGAGAAGAAGTCGTTCTGGGTCTTCCAGTAGTCGGTCGAGGTCGTCGAGAAGAAGTAGTTCTTTGAGAAGGTGTCGAGGTACGAGAGGACGCGCGCATCGGTGTAATAGATATTCGTCGTACCCTCGGCGAGTGCGTCGGTAGTGGTGCCCGCAAGCGCGGCGGCGAAGCGCGCGAGGGTGTAATAGAGATTCCCCGTGCCTTCGCCGAGATCGTCCGTATCATTATCGGAGAGGTCGTCTGCCGTGCGCGGACCCTGGGTCGACTCAAAGTATGCCGCGCTGGTCGTCGAGAAGTAATACCCCTTGGCGAGCGTATTGAGATACGTAAGGACGCGCGCATCGGTGTAATAGAGGTTGCTTCCTTCCGCGAGGTTTGTCGTCGTCTTCGTCGCGAGGTACGCATTTGCGGATGTCGTCGAGAACGAGTTAGCGAGGTAGTAGCTTCCCTCTTGCCCGTCGAACGTACCTAGCCAGTCGCCCGTCCGGTCGAGCGTAAGCGCATTTCCCGAAAGGATGATCCCCGAGCCGGTAAGGTCGGTCACTGTCTCACCGCCAACCTGAATGCCTGAAGCGAACGTGGCGAGGCCGGAGACCCCAAGCGTCGAGCCAAGGGTCGTTGCGCCGGTCACGTACGCCGTCCCCGAGACCGACAGGAGGGCTGCCGGTGAGGTGGTGCCGATACCTATCTTGTTCGAGAAGTACGACTGCCCGGTTACTTCAAAGATGCTGTTCTGGGTCGTTGTCGCGTTATTCCCTATCAGGACGGTATTCGACGTCTCAATCGGGTAAATCGTTGACGTTGTCGTTGCCCATACGCCGTCACCGCCACCCGAACTGCCGAGCGTAAGGTCTACGCCCCAAGACGGCATCCCGGCCGATACTTTCAATACCTGTCCGCTTGAACCTACCGGAAGGCGTGCGAGATTGCCCGAATTATCCGCATAGAGGATATCGCCAGGCGTGTAGGTGGCGAAGCCCGTTCCACCATATGCCTGCGCGATCAGGCTTCCCTGCCACGTGCCGCTCGTGATAGTACCGACCGTCGAAAGCCCGGCGAGAGTCGTCAGGTTCGGGAGCGAGGTCGTCGCCGTGAGGCGTGCATCAGCGCGCGCATCCGTGAAGTAGAGGTTTGTGCCCTCGTTGAGGTCCGAGGTCGTGTTGTTCGAGAGGTCGTCAGCCGAGCGCGGGCCTTGGGTGGACTCGTAGTAAGCGGCAGACGTGCTGCTAAACGAATTTGCGAGATAATAGCTTCCTTCCTGGCCGTCAAACGTACCGCTCCAATCTCCCGTTGCGTTTAGGGCGAAGGCTCCCGTGCCTGAGTTATAGGAGAGGCCCGTACCCGCGGAGAAAAGACTCCTTATATAGGTATCGGTCGGCCCGTTTAGCGTATTTCCGCTCCATGAGAGGTTCGTACCGGCCGTAATACGGGACGCGGGATTGGTATAGAACGCATTCCACTCAGTCGTCGAGGCCGTGAGCGGGATCGCGTAGCCGCCCGCAACCGAGAGCACACCCGACGCATTGTTGTACGCGAGGCCAGTGCCACTGAAGGAGAGCGCAGCGCGGGTACGCGCATCGGTGTAATAGAGGTTGGTCGTACCCTCGGCGAGGCTGTCAGTATTTTTAGTCGCAAGGTACGCATTCGCGGATGTCGTCGAGAAGAAGTAGCCCTTCGACAGCGTATCGAGGTACGTCTGTACGCGCGCATCCTGGTAATAGAGGTTCGTACCCTCTGCGAGCGCGCTCGTCGTCGTGCCCGCGAGTGCCGCAGCAAAACGCGCGAGGGAATAATAAAGATTGCTTCCCTCAGCAAGATCGGACGTCGTGTTGTTCGAAAGGTCGTCTGCCGAACGCGGGCCTTGGGTCGATTCGAAGTAGTTCGCGGAGGTAGTCGAGAAGAAGTAACCCTTGTCGAGCGACGAGAGGAGATAGTTCGCCGATGTCGTCGAGAACGAGTTCGCGAGGTAATAGCTTCCCTCTTGGCCGTCGAACGTTCCCGTCCAATCGCCTGCGGTCGAGGTGACGCCCGTGTTCGTGATGACGCCCGTTGCCGAGTTGTACGAGATGCCTGTGCCGCCTGAGAGTGAGGTGCTTGAGATCTTGTTGTTGAAGGTGTTCCAGTCAGTTGAGGAGAGGTAGCCGTCCATACTCCCTGATGATTGGGAAATACTAATCGCATTATTCGAGATAGCGAGCGGTGCGGATGCCGAGGTGATGCGGTTGGTATACGCGGTGTTCCAGTCGGTCGTCGATGCCGTGAGCGGGATCGAGTACCCGGCGGTAAGCGAAAATACGCCCGTTGCGCTGTTATATGCGACACCCGTCGCGCTCGATGAGACCGCCGCGCGGGCGCGTCCATCGGTGTAATACAGCCTGCTCGAGCCTTCAAGGAGGTCGTCGGTGTCTTTTGCACCGAAGGCCGTATCGAAGCGCCCCTGGGTGTAATACAGGTTCGTGCCCTCAGCAAGATCGGACGTCGTGTTGTTCGAAAGGTCGTCTGCCGAGCGCGGGCCCTGGGTGGTCTCGAAGTAGTTCGCGGAGGTGGTCGAGAAGAAGTAGCCCTTCGAAAGCGTATCGAGGTATGAGAGGACGCGCGCTTCGGTAAAGTAGCGGTTCGTTGTGCCCTCCGGCAACGCATCAGTTGTCGTGCCTGCAAGCGCGGCACTGAAGCGCGCGAGGGAATAATAAAGGTTGCTTCCCTCAGCAAGATCGGACGTCGTGTTGTTCGAAAGGTCGTCGGCTGAGCGCGGGCCTTGGGTGGACTCGAAGTAGTTTGCTGAAGTGGTCGAGAAGAAGTAACCCTTCGAGAACGTATCGAGATACGAGAGGACGCGGGCGTTTGTGTAGAAGAGGTTTGCGCCTTCCGTTATGTCGCCCGTATCGTCCGTGTCACGGTCAAAGAGGTTGTATACGTTATCCCAGCCCGTATTCCCGTCAGTGATGTACCCGACGGTGGCGTGGTTGCCCCAGGTAAAGGCCGTCTGCCAGTCGGTCGTTGAAGCAGACGTCGGTATGACGTAGCCCGGGGTGAGCGATAGGGCGCCGGTCGCGCTGTTGTACGTAAGCCCCATAGCACTGAACGAAATGGCCGCACGCGCGCGTGCATCCTGGTAGTACAGGTTCGTACCCTCGCCAAGGTCGGTCGTCGACTTGCCGGCGAGCCACGTGTTCGCGGAAGTCGTGGAGAAGAAATTGTTCTGTGTCTTCCAGTAGTCAGCCGAGGTGGTCGAGAAGAAGTACCCCTTCGAAAGCGTATCGAGGTATGAGAGGACGCGCGTGTTTGTATAGAACAAATTCCCGCCTTCAAGAAGGTCGTCGGTGTCGTCCGTATCCTTATCGAAGTAATTCTGCGCTGCGTGGTTGCCCCAGGCGTACGCCGTATCCCAGTTTGACGTGCTTGCCGACAGCGGCAGCACGTATCCGCTCGCCAGCGAGAGGATACCCGTACCCGAGTTGTAGTCGATGCCGGTAATCGTCTCCGCGAGCGCTCCGCGCGAACGGGCGTCCGTGAAGTAAAGGTTGCTCCCTTCACCGAGGTCGCTTGTCGACTTGGTACCGAGCCAGTTGTTTGCGGACGTCGTCGAGAATCCTGAGCTCGACGGGTTTTGCGCAAGGAAGTAGGCAGCGGACGTTGTCGAGAACGAGTTCGCGAGGTAATAACTTCCCTCCTGGCCGTCGAACGTGCCCATCCAGTCGCCTGCGGTCGAGGTGATGCCCGTGTTCGTGATGACGCCCGTTGCCGAGTTGTACGAGATGCCTGTGCCGCCTGAGAGTGAGGTGCTTGAGATCTTGTTGTTGAAGGTGTTCCAGTCAGTTGAGGAGAGGTAGCCCGACACCGAGCCGTTTGCCTGGTTAATGGAGAGCGTCGATCCGGTAAGCGAGAGCGGTGCCGAAAGCGTAAGCGACCCGACGGAGCTCGTGCCGTTACCGACCAGGATTCCCGAGAGCGACGTCGACCCTGTGCCGCCATTGCCGACCGGCAAGGTGCCCGTGATATCGGACGAGAGGTTGATAAGCGAGGTCGTAACGCTGCCTGCCGTCGCCTTGAGGAAGCCGGTAAGTGAACCGACGGACAGGCTACCGACGGTAGCCGTACCCGTAGCCGTCACGCTCGCTGCGGAGACGCTGCCCGAGAACAAGCCGTTGCCGGCGACCGAGAGCTTCGAGCCGGGCGATGTCGTACCGATACCGAAGTTACCGTTCGTAAGGAACGTACCGACGGTCGCATTGTTCGTAAGGAAAGAGAGCGACTGCGCATCGGTCGTGCCGAAGGCTGCGGGCGCAGCGAAGGCATTGCCTCCCTGCGCAAAGAACGTCGAGGTAAGCGACGATGTCGCGACCGTAAGCGCGCCGCCGGTATTTACCAGCCCGGTACCGAGGAGCGACGTGAAGTAGCTGCCGCCCAAGCCGAAGGTCGACGCATAGAGGCTGGTCGAAGTCGACTGCTCGGTTTCAGTACTGCTCGCAATGAGACTTGTGAAAGAGGACGCGACCGATGTCGACGTCGCGACGAATGCCGGTGCGACAATCGCATTGTTTGAGGACAGGTTCGCTACGGCAAACGTGCCGACGGTAAGCGTGCCGGTAATGTCCGCATCGCCGCCAACGGCAAGGTTCCCGCCGAAGTCGCCCTCATCGGCCGTAAGTAGCCCCGTAAACGTGGGGTTTTCGGTTGGTGCACCGTTGCCTGAGTCATCATCGTCATCATCATCGTTACTCGAGCGGGTCCGCTCGGAAGCGGCCTGGATGTTCTTGCGCAATGTGGACTCAAGCTGTGCAAGGCGTTCGTTAAGGAGCGCTTCCGTTACGCCGTAGACGGTCGTCTGCGGGAAGTAATTCTGGATGATGGTGGAGCCGGCGAGCGCAGGGCTTCCTGCCGGCATAGTGACGAGTGATGCCACGGTCGACGTAAATGTCGACACCGTGGTTGGTGTCGAAGGTGTTTGCCCTACGCTGTCCGGGGCGCTTGGCGCCGGTCTAATGACGACCGGGGGTGTGCTCGGGGACACCAGTGAGGCGACAAAGGCCGTCCCGTTTGCGAAGGCCGTTTGGATTACACGCTGCATGCCGACGAAGGTGCGCACAAACGCTTGCGTGACCGTGCGCGGCAATGCGCCGAGGCCCGCCGTGCCGTCCGCGGTCACCTCGCCGGTGCCTGTTGCGCTAAGCGCGAAGGTGGTACGCGATCCCGTGATACGCGCGAGTGCGTCGCCGGAAGCCGTAGCTGCGTAGCGCGGTGCTTCTGCGGCGACACTGCCGAGCGTGTCACCGGCGAGGAGCGTGGCCTCGGTCACCGTACGCGCGAATTCGGGCGTACCATTTACCCAGGCATACACGCCTTGCGCATACGCATGCGTAAGGCGTGCGGGGATGGTGGATGCGCGTGCGACGTTGTCACGTACGGAGAGCGCGCCTGCGAATGCTCCGTCGCCCGTTGCGGTGAGTGCGGCAGCATATCCGTCGAGCCCGTCGCGTATGCCCCGTTCAATTCGCGCGCCCATGCCCAGGTATGCATGCGCAGCGTAGTCGCGTACATGCACAAGCGACACCACCGGCTCACGGAAGGTGACGATGGTACGGTCGATGCGCGCCAGTGCGACAGGTTTGAAATCGGGCACAGAAAGCGCGACAGCGTCGTGGGGAATCGGATTCTCATGGGCGACGGCGCGCTCGACATGCGCCATGAACGTATCGCTGTCGATGAGCGCTCTTGCCGATTCGGACGCATGCGGAGCCGGGCGCCCAAGGAAGGTTACCGAACCTTCGTACGTCCTTATGCCGGGATGGGCTATGGCATGTGCGACGCGGACTACCCCGCTTTCGAGACGTGCCATGGCATCCGAAGTTGAGGCATACCCGATGCCGACAACGACAAAGAGCGACATGGCGAGCGCGAAGGAGGGACGTAGCAATAGCGGCTTTGAGGGTGCGGCAGCCGATTTTAAGAAATTCGACGTCGCAGTCTTGTATGCCCGCGCGCGTTCGCGCGAAAGGTTTTCGGCAATCTCGCGCTTATGTACTTCCTGATCGCGTATGAATTTTTCTAGTGAATCCGTTCGAACGACCCAAGTGCGGCCGACCTGCTGTCCAACTATTTTTTTCGAACGACAAAGCCTCGCGAGGTAATCGGAGTTGTAGCCCGACCTACGGGACGCCTCCTTAGTGGAGATAAAATTTTCTTGAAAGAGCTGAGTCATGTCGGATAACCGAATTAAGTATATTTTAGCGTGTTATTTGGAAATCTAAGCATCCCTTCATGTGGATAAGATTTTCCTGAAGGAGAGTCTGGGGAAAGAAACTCAAGCCGCCCAAAACACCCAATTTGGAATTTATATAATTTACGCGGCCTTAAGCTCATGCGTGCCCGGGAAAGTTTTCGCGCCTAGAAGGAGTCCTTCCTATATATAGGAGAAACCGCCACCAGAACCACTGACTTTTGATGTGAACCAACCCACCCCCCTTAGGTCAGAAACAAACATCCTTCAGATCTTCTAGGAGGGTCATAGTTAGTTGAGTGTGGACGCAGGGTGGAGTAATTCCCCAGATCCTGGACTTATTGAGTCTGTAATGAGGCACATGCATCAACATAAGCCCCGTGCACCCTTAATCTTCCGTAGTTATCACTTGTACTTGGAATCCATGACAAAAGCGCCCCTTACCTCCCGAGCGGGGCTTCTTAGGGACTTGAGGCAAAAATTTCCCGCTTTTTTAAACGCAGGTGTTTTGTTTATGATGCGTATTTCTTAATCTTGTCTAACCGAGACAAGATATATTGTATTTACTTACTTCTGTATTGTGCGCGTTCCCCCGAGATACTGGACTATCGGATTACTTTCAAGATATGGTGCGGCAAAACCAGAGCCGATTACACCGACGGTGATGACGAGGGCCGCGAATGCGATGAGCGATGCCGCCGTAACGATATTCACCGCGTCCTTCTCACTTCGGGCAGGCCGACCGACTTTATCGGGGTATACACGAGGCAAGCTGATGTGGGCACGACGTATTGGCACTACCTCCGCCGATTCTTCATGGATTTCAGGCTCAGGCGTCGGGATATGGGCCCTATGTATGGCAACGGGTACGCTTTCCGGCTCTTCGACAGCCTCCGGAGCCTCTTGAGGCCTATAGACTTCGGTTTCCTGAACTGGTTCGGGATAAGGATCTGCTGACACGATCTCTCGCTCTGCCTCAGCAGCTTCTTCTCGGGCATCTATGACGTCCGCGGTTTCTAGAAGCGGTTCCTTCTTACTCTCAAACCATTCTCTCCAGGCGGCCTGCATATCAGCCATGGTGGCTTCTTGCGTAGGTAAAGACGCTGGCGGCTCGATCAGCGGCGCCTGCTTTTCCTCAATCTTTTCCGCAATCATGGGGATACGGGGCGGAATTTCCGCAATATACGTAGGAGCTTGCCAGGTAGAAGGCAAGGCAGACACCTCGGCCTCGGCGGTAGGTGCAGGCTCAGGACCACCAAAGCGGTGCGCTCGTATGCTCGACTCAAGCACGTACCAGCTGCGACCAACCATCTTTGCTTCAACGTGGCCTTCCCGGCACAGCTGCCCTACATAATCCTTTGCATAACCGGTAATTTCCGCGGCGCGCTTAGACGAGATGTAAATCTCGTCTCCAATAGTTAGTTCATCCATGCATACACTATATAGCTTTCTCGTCTCGGATAACATAGATTATCAACAGATGCCAAAAACGGCTCTTTACTCGTACACGCCAGCCAGACTGTACCAGAAACAAAAAGGGCCGCGGTATATCCGCGGCCCTTTTTGTTCCCCTGCCCTACTTCCCTAACTCTTCTACCAAAAGCGTCTTGATAGTCCCGGGGTTTCCGGCACCGCGCGTCCGCTTCATGGCCTGCCCCACGAGGAACTGGAGGGAGGATTCCTTGCCTGCCCGGTACTCATCGGCAACGGCCTTGTGCTCGACGATAACCTCGGCTACGGAGGCACGAAGCGCCTCAGGGTCATTTACCTGGATGAGGCCTTCCGCCTTCGCTACCTCACCGGCATCTCCACCCCGCTCATAGAGAAGCGCGAGCACGTCCTTGGCTCCGCGTGAAGAAAGGGTGCCGTCTTCGGCGAGCCGCACGAGCGAGGCAAAGGCCTCCGGGGTAACGGCGCCGAGCATGGTCGCGCCCTTGGATGCAAGTCCCGCAAGATCCGATACGAAGTAGTTCGTTGCAAGGAGCGTGAGCTGCGGCTTGTCGTCGAGGAGTGCGAGCACGGCGTCGAAGAAGGCGCCGCGTTCGGCGTCACCGGCGACGTAGTAAGCGTCGTCGGACTTCATGCCGAGAGACTCGTAGCGGCTACGGCGCGCTTCCGGAAGTTCGGGGAGCGCGGCATAGAGTGCTTCAGGGTTCCAGGACGTGGTCTCGCTCCGCATGACTTTCGGTATGTCGGGTTCCGGGAAATACCGGTAGTCGGCGCTCCCCTCCTTCACGCGCTGCGAGAATGTTTCCTGCGTCGACTCGTTCCAACCGCGGGTCTCCTGTACGAGCGTACCCCCTTCCTCGAGCACACGCACTTGGCGTTCGATCTCGAAGGCGATGGCGCGCTCGACTGACCGGAACGAATTGAGATTTTTTACTTCGACCTTCGTGCCGAGCTCGTCGGTCGCGGAAACGGAAATATTCGCCTCGACACGCATCTCGCCCTTATCGAGGTTTGCATCCGATGCACCGAGCGTCCGGAGGAGGAGCTGGAGTTCGCGTCCGAAGCGCGAAGCGGTCTGTGCATCGTGTATGTCCGGTTCGGTGACGAGCTCCATGAGGGGCACGCCGGCGCGGTTGAAGTCGACGAGGCTCGTCTCGGCGTCACCCTCATGCGAAGACCGTGCCGTGTCTTCCTCAAGATGGATCCGGGTTACGGGAACCCTGGCAAGGGTACCTCCTGATACGAGGGGGTACGCGGACTGGCTGATCTGGTAGCCCTTCGGGATGTCCGGATAAAAGTACGACTTGCGGTCGAACTCGCTATAGTCGGCGAGCGTGCCGCCAATCGCCGTGCCGACGCGAAGGACGTGCTCGACGGCTGCTTCGTTCGGTACGGGGAGCGTGCCGGGGTGCGCCAGGCAGACCGGGCAGATGTTTACGTTCGGCTGCTCCTCTTCGGAGTCGTTCTTACAGTCGCAGAACATCTTCGTCCGCGTCTTGAGTTCGGCGTGTATTTCGAGTCCGATGGTTGGCCGGTAGGTCATGAGACTAGTATGCGGCCCTCCTGAAAAAGGGGCAAATGGTAAAACCCCGGCACCGGGGCCGGGGTTTTACGGGAGCTTCCGTCGTCGACGAATCCTTAGGGCGCAGGCTCCGGTGCCGGGGCTTCAGGCACCTCGCTCGCTACCCGCTTATTGGACGCAAGGCGTGCGCTAAGCGCATCCGAAAAGGCCTTGAGAAGTACATCATCGATGACCGAGAGCGAAATGGCTCCCTGCCCTGCCGCCTCGGTGAGTTCTTTGAGTTTGCGTTCGCGCGTTTCCTCATCTACGAGGTCGGTTTTTGAAAGGACGACCATTTCTGGCTTATCCGAGAGCCCCTTGCCGAAGGACGTAAGCTCGGTCCGTATCGCCCTATAGGCCGAAGCGACGTCTTCTTGCTCGGCCGAGACGAGATGTACCAGAAGTACGGTCCTTTCTATATGCCTAAGGAACTTTGAACCGAGACCTCGGCCAGTCGAGGCACCCTCGATAAGGCCCGGAATATCGGCAAGGAGGTAGCCGTAGAAGTCCCCGAGATGGGGATCGAGCGTAGTGAAGGGATAAGCACCCACCTTCGAGCGAGCCCGCGTGAGGGCGTTAAGTACGGATGACTTCCCGGCATTCGGAAAGCCGATAAATCCGGCGTCAGCGATAATCTTGAGGGTGAACTCGATATTTCCCGCCTGCCCGGCCTTACCGGGGCTCGATTCCTGCGGGTTCTGGTTCTCGGCGCTCTTGAAGCGATGGTTTCCGAGACCGCCGCCGCCGCCGCGGAAAATGACCCGTCGGTCCCCTTCTTCAAGGATTTCGAATACTTCCTGCGTCGTCGCATTCTTCACGAGCGTACCTACGGGGATACGGAGTACGATCGGTTCGCCGTCCTTACCGTGGCGCTTGTTTCCTTCTCCCGGGCCGCCGTTTTCAGCACGGAATTTCTTAGCGTAGCGGTAGCTCGCGAGCGCGCCAAGGTCGCGCACGCCCTCGACGATGATATCGCCGCCGCGTCCTCCGTCACCGCCCGACGGGCCGCCCTTCTCTTTGCCCTTCATGTGGAGCCAGCGGACCACGCCATCGCCGCCGCGACCGGCAGCTGCATGGAGAGTCATTTCATCGATGAATGCCATAGGTAGTGAATTATGCGCGGCCAGTAATCGCCCAGCCCTGGGTAAGGAGCGCTTCTGCCTTCTTGTATTTAAGGGTCTGGGTCTCGTCGCCCTTCCGGACAATGACCAGGTCGTTACGCCCGTATTCCTCACCCGATTTCGTTACGGGTTCGGGTGCGACCGATTCGTCACTTCCCTCGCTTGCGGCGACCATCTTCGCGCGCGTGCGCGCCTCTGCTTCGCGCAGCCGCGCTTCGTCAGCTGGACGCAGATGCGGGATAGCCGTGCGGATCTGCTGCTCGACGCCTGCGAGCATGTCGTCGTACCTTCGGCGGCCTTCGCGGCGGTATTCCTGGAGCGGGTCGCGCTGGCCGTACGCACGCAGCGACACCGAGCGGCGGAGGTACTCCATGGAGTCGATGTGCTCCAGCCAAAAGGCGTCCGTTACCTGGAGAATGAGGCGTCGCACGAGCTGCGCCCAAAGCAGGGGGCCGAATTCTTCGCGGCGTCCTGCATACGCCGCCATGGCGGCCGCGTCGCCCGTAAGCATTTCGGTGACCGCGCGTTCAACCTCCTCATCGGTGCCCACCAGGGCGACTGACCGACGCTCATAGATGGCGAGCCGCTGCGTATTAAGGACGTCGTCATAGGCAAGCACTTGCTTGCGCGAGTCGAAGTTAAATCCTTCGATGCGCTTCTGCGCCGTCTCAAGCGACCGGCTAATCATCGGGCTCGCGATGGGCTCGTCCTCGGGAATCTTAAAGGTGCCCATGACACGCTTCAGCATGTCCGAGGCGAACACGCGCATGAGCTTGTCCTCAAGGGATACGTAGAACTGCGTCTCACCGGGATCGCCCTGGCGTCCGGAACGTCCCCGAAGCTGGTTATCGATGCGGCGCGCCTCATGGCGCTCCGTGCCGATGACGGCGAGTCCTCCGGCGCCCATGACGGCTTCGCGCTCCACGGGATCTGCCGGTACGCCACCGAGCTTGATGTCGACGCCGCGACCAGCAAGGTTCGTCGCCACCGTTACGCGGCCCCTGCGGCCTGCTTGCGCGATGAGCTCGCCTTCGCGCTCATGATTCTTGGCGTTCAGTACCTCATGCTCGATTCCTTCCTTTGCGAAGTACAAGCTCACGACTTCATTGTCCTCAATGGATACCGTACCGACGAGCACCGGCTGCCCCTTCTCCTGGAGAGCCTTAACTGCCTTCGTCAGTGCGGTGTATTTGCCGTTATTAGTCTGGAAGATGAGATCCTCGTGGTCGATACGCCTGACCTCCTTATTCGTCGGGATGACGATGACTTCGAGCTTATACACCGTGTAAAACTCCTCTTCACTCGAAAGCCCGGTACCGGTCATACCCGAGAGCGCCTCGTACATGCGGAAGAGGTTTTGGAACGTGACGCTCGCGTACGTGCGGGTTTCCTTCTGGATCGGCACTCCCTCCTTAGCTTCTATGGCTTGGTGGAGGCCTTCGGACCAGCGGCGGCCGGGCTGTAGGCGCCCGGTGAATTCGTCGACAATGACAATCTGGCCGTCGCGCACGACATACTCCTTATCAGTATTGAAGAGCGCCTTGGCCCGGACGGCGGTCTCGAGGTGGTGCGCAAGCTTAACGCCTTCGGCCGTATACAAGTTGTCTACGTTAAGCGCCTTCTCTGCCTTCGAGATGCCGTCGTCCGTAAGCTGTACGGCGCGCTGCTTCTCGTCGATCGTATAATCGGCGCCTTCGACGAAGGAGCGGGCGAGTACGGCGAAACGTTCGTAGAGCTGCTCGGTCTCATCGGTAGGTCCGGAAATAATAAGCGGCGTGCGCGCTTCATCGATGAGGATGGAGTCGATCTCGTCGACGATGGCATAATGGTGCCCGCGCTGCACGAGTTGCGACGCTTCGTATGCCGTATTATCGCGCAGGTAATCGAAGCCAAGCTCGTTGTTGGTTGCGTAGGTGATATCCGCCGCATACGCTTCGCGCTTCCCTGCCGGACGCAAGTAATCATAGAAGATCCGGAACGAGCCTTCCTCGTCGCGTTCCTCGTCAACATCGGCAGCTTCTTCCTTAACGACATGCGATGCGTCATAGAGGTACGCGCCGTTTGACGTAACCACGCCGACCGACAAGCCGAGGTAATCGTACACTTGCCCCATCCACGACGCGTCGCGTCGCGCAAGATAGTCGTTCACCGTTACCAAGTGCACACCCTTACCTGCAAGTGCGCGCAGCGTCGCCGGGAGCGTCGCCACCAACGTCTTACCTTCACCAGTGCGCATCTCAGCAATCTTCCCGCGCGAAAGCGCGAGGCCGCCCATAAGCTGCACGTCATAGTGGCGCTCATTCAGCGTGCGGCGTGCGGCTTCGCGCACGAGCGCAAATACCTCGGCGATATCCGCGTCCGTTTCGGGCGTCCCCTGCGTGCGCTCGCGGACGGCAACAAGGCGCGCCTGAAGTTCCTCGCGGGCTGCCTCCGTAAGCTCGGGCTCTAACGCCCCGGCACGGGTAACGATTCCCTGCCCCCCCTTAATAAAGCTCGCGGACTGGTTCTGTGAGAAGAGTTTCCCCAAAAAAGTGGCCATAATAAGCCACTATACCCTTTCTCGCGTATTTGTTCTACCGCGACCGTCGTTAAGGCGCGTAAAACAGAAAAGGCCCCGTACGGGGCCTTTTCTTGCGTGAGTCGCTTAGCGACGCTTTGCGACGCGGCGCTTTGCCGGGCGCTTAGCTGCTGCCTTCTTAGCAGGGCGTTTTGCTGCGGCCTTCTTTGCCGGGCGCTTCGCTGCTGCCTTCTTTGCAGGACGCTTTGCTGCTGCTTTCTTAGCAGGGCGTTTTGCTGCGGCCTTCTTTGCCGGGCGCTTCGCTGCTGCCTTCTTTTTTGCTGCCATAAGTCCGTAAGAGTGAAGTTAAGTGCTAATGTCGACCCACTCGCGCGCGAATTACTTTCAACGTGCGCATGCAACCGTTGCGTGCGTGTCGCGAAAAATAATTCGCGTGCGAATGTGTTCTGTATGTATTATTACGCGCTTACAAAAAAATTGTGTGAAAAAAAATGCACGTGTGGATAACTTGTGCGCAAAAAATATTTCGCACACGCATGTCATGTGCACACACGTACGCATGCATATGCAAAACATCGGTGCAGTGCGTGCGTCCGTGCGTCATCGCGCAAAAGAAAAAGCGCTCCTATGCGGAGCGCTTTTTCTTTCCCCACGTTTCGTTTACCGTGCGCCGAGCTGCGTGAGAAGCTTCGTGCCTTGCGCGGCGGACGCAGGGTACGCTGCCATTACCGTGCGCACCGTGGTGCGCGCTTCGGCAAACCTTCCCGCCTGTACGTAGGCGCTCGCGAGCTGGTACCCCACAATAGCGCTTGGCGCATCGGCATACCGCTTCGTCAGGAGCGCGATAAGCTCGGGCCACGCCTTTGCCTGCTGGAACGCAAGCGCGAGCGCGACATGGTTTACCGTTGAGGTACCGAGGCGCTCAACAAGCAGGGCCTTCCCTCCCGGGACGTCGCCCGTAATGATGCGGCCGACGGCTGCGTATACGACCAGGCCTTCATGCGGTGATGAGGCATAGGCCTCATCGAAGAAGGCGCGTGCTGCCGCAGGGTTCCCTGCCTGCCATTCGACGAGCCCTTGCTCAAGCATGATGGCTTGTTTTGCGGGCGATAGTTCCCGCGCCTTGGCCGTTACTTCGCGCGCGCGGTCGTACTGCTCGGTACCCCGGAGGAATGAACCGTAAAGCGAGTAGAGCCGTGCGTCTTGCGGTGTGCGCGCTATCTCCTTTTCCATCTCGGCCATCGCGAACGTACGCGACTCTGCCTTGAACGTATCAGAAGCCCTGCTTTCGTGGGTGGCATGCGCGAAAGCAAGGAGCTGCTCGCGTATTTCCTGGGACGCGAACGGTTCGCGCGCAAGGGCACGACGGAAGTAGTTCAGCCGCACATCCGGGGCATTCTGTTGCCCGAGGCCTTGGATGACTTCCTTCCCTGCCGCGTACGTCGGGACGTTCACCATATAAAGGAGGAGGACGGCCACCACTGCGGCAACGGGCGCAGCAACCACTTCGAGCATGGCGCCGCGCACTGCGGGAGCACGGTCGAGCAAGGCCACCGGCCGCGACCGCAGCTGGTGCGCGTACGCAAGCAGCATGATTACCGGTATGTACGTGAAGAGGTTGTCGAAGACGGCGAGGCCCTGGATGGCGTAGCCGATGAAGGTTGTCGTAATGACGACCCGTTCCCAGCCCTTCAACTCTTTCGAACGGTACACCGCCACAAGCGCCGTTCCGCCGAGGAGCAGGAACAGGAGAAGTGCCGGTATGCCGCCGGCAATCGCCCAATCGAGATAGACGTTGTGCGCCCGGTCGAACCACGACTCCTGCCCGTACAGCGACGGGTTGTAATGCGTATTGAATACATGGTTGAACCCTTCGTGGCCCCAGCCCGTAACCGGTCGCTCCTTAATGCCTTCGACGGCCATGTTCCAAATGGTGAAGCGGGTCTCAAGCGAAGCGAGCGAGATGTCGGCAAAGCGCGCGAGGTTCGGCGAACCCTGCACAACGGCCGTATTGCGGGCGGCGTAAAAGCCGCCGACCACAACGAGCATGGCAGCAAGGAACATGAATGCACCCTTCCGTCCCTTCCCGCCTTGCGTTACGAGCCACAAGAAACCGCCGACCGCCGCTGCAGCTATGGCCGCGACGAACGTACCGCGCGTACCGGTGCCGAGGAGGAGGATTACTTCGATGGCAGCGAGCGCGAGTAGCGAATACCGGAGCCCCTTCCCTTTAGACAAGAGCGCCTGCCAAACCGTAATACCGAGCGCAAGCAGGAGGAAGCCGGCGAAGTACTCGGAGTTGCCGAGCGAGGCGTCGATGCGCGTATCGCTCTGGTGGATAGCCGCCCACCCGAACAGCTGGAAGAGCCCATGGGCGGACACGTAGGCAACCACAGTGATGAAGGTCATCCACCACTTGCGCCACAGCTTGTCTGCCGTAAGCACGGAGCCCGCAACGACAAAGAGCGCGAGGAGGTGGATGAGCGTAACCCACCCGTCCATACGCTCGAAGTTGCTCCAGAATGCCTTGTGCGGGTTAACGGCAAGCGCATCGGCAAGCGCCATCCACGCGACAAGAAGCACGAAGGACACCATGACCCACGAGAACTGGGGGCGGTACCTGCGGTCCGCGATAGCAAGCACGACCCATCCCATGAACGCTATCTCGACGAGCGCGCGGAAGGCGAAGTTCTTACCCGTAATGAACGGGAAGTACATGGAATTGGAGACGTAGAGCGCAAGGAACGGGATGAGGAAGAGCGCGCCCAGGACGGCCCAGCGGGCAATGTTGGTGATGGTCATATATATAGGTAGGTAATGCCCCATGATACCAGACCGGGCTTTGTCGCGTAGGCCGCCCGAAAACGGCTTACTTAAAGCGTATACAGGTAGCTGAGCAGGAGGCCGTCGGTCTTGAGCGCCAGGAGGACATAGAGAAGCCATACGAAGCCGAACCACGGCCAATGCCGCTCATGGTGCTTCACCGCATAGGCGGCAAGGAGGGCGAAAAGCGGCACGGCAAGGAATACGAGGCGCTCCGTAATGATAGGCCACGCAAGCACGGCAAGCGCAGGGACGATGAGGGAGGCGACGAAGAGGACGCGCTCGGGCTTAAAGTCCGCGCGCATCTCGCGCACGAAGGCGAAGCCGCCCATCGCCGCGAGAGGGATGAGGAAACTGAGTGCAATGGTATAACTGCGGCTGGCATTCCAGGCCCATCCCGAAAAGCCGAACGTCTCCGTATTCATGCCGTACCAGTCAAGATAACTGTAGCCGTATGCAAAGAAGACGGCGACGTGAATAAGGAGCACGGGCAGGAGCGAGACGACGAGCGGCACAAGCGAGCGCGCGAACATGACCGGCTGCCGCCAATGCGCGTAGATAAGGTAGAGCCCCAGGGGTGCGAAGCCGAAGAAGGCGTATTCCTTGAAGAGTGTCCCGACACCGGCCGCAAGCGCCGCATACCACAGGTATTCCCCCCGCTTCGTCTCTATATGCCGGTACGTCGCGTACAGGGAAACCATGAACCAAAACCACCCCGTACTGTCCATGAGGTAGTTGAGCCCGAACGTAAGGACGTCATAGTTACCGACCACGAACAAGGCGCCGATGATGCTCCCCGCCTCCGAACCGGTGATGCGGCGGAACAGGAAGTAGCTTGCAAAGGCGAGCCCGAAGAAGTAGAGCGTGTTCAGGAAAAACCACGAGGCGAGGTAGTCTCCCGTAAAGAAGGCGAGCGCGGACACGGTACTGACGCTAAGGAAAGTCGTGAGGATGCGGTTCGGCGTAAACGTCGCCGGCAATTCGGCACCGTTAAGTACGCGCATGGCTTCGAGGTATCCTGGCGCATCGCCAAACGTATCGAAGGGCGGCATGAGTACCAGGCACGCCGTAAGGTAGAGCGCGAGCGAGGCGCCGGCGAGGATGAGCACAGGCGTGCGGACGGGCGTGCGGAAATACGAGGCTATCGCGTGCATAGTCCCCTTATACCATTCCCCCGCTCGCTGCGCTCCTTCGGAAACAAGCAACTTTCCCCATAGTCATCTAGTATATAGGGGTACGCCCATGCCTTCACCCGCCCACCGCTTCCTGCGCTTCCTTGAGCGCTCCACCAAGACCGACCTGCGGAACCTCGCGCGAAACGGTATCGCGCTCGCGGGGAGCGATCTC
This sequence comes from Minisyncoccota bacterium, assembly GCA_036399335.1. Lineage (GTDB taxonomy): Bacteria > Patescibacteriota > Minisyncoccia > Phycocordibacterales > Phycocordibacteraceae > C7867-001. Next base: position 19,923 of record DASWNF010000001.1, on the reverse strand, counting down.
CTCATCTCGCTGCTCGGGCTCGGGCTGTCTGTCCTCATCGCTGCGCTCATCCCGAAGGAGACATTTGGAATTTACCGCTATGTCGTGGCGCTTTCGGGTATCGCCGTAGCATTCTCGCTTACGGGCATGAACAGTGCCGTGACCCGCGCAGTCGCGCTCGGGCGGCACGGGGTGTTCCGCACGTCCCTCCGTCCGCAAATGCGCTTCGCGCTCCTCCAGGTGCTCGTGATCGGGGCATGCGCTGCGTACTACGCCTTCAAGGGAAACGAAACGTATGCTATCGCGCTCGCAGTCGTCGCCTGCCTCGCGCCCGTTACGGGAGTCTTTAATACGTACACGGCATACCTGAACGGCACACAAGCATTCGGGCGACTCGGGCTCTACCGGATACAAGGGGCGCTCATCAACGTAGGCGCAATGTGTGCCGTCGTCGTCACCCACCCGACGGTGATAGGCCTTACGGTCGCTTACTTCCTTTCCACCCTCGTGACGAACGCCTGGTTCCTCCGCAAGACCTTGGTCCAGGTGCCCGCAGAAGCGTTAAGCGACCCCGGCGACATCGCCTACGGCAAGCACCTGAGCGTCATCAACTCAGTCAGTATCGTGGCAACACAACTCGACGCGCTCCTGCTCTACCACCTGCTCGGGCCGGTTGCCCTTGCGCTCTATTCGTTCGCAATCCTTATTCCCGAACGCGTGCGCGCCTTCCTCACCTTCCTGCCGAATGCCGCGCTTCCGCGGCTTACCAACCGAACGGCCAACGAGATACGCGCCACGCTCTTGCCCCGCATCGGCTGGTTCGCGGCCATAAGCTCGGGTATTGCCTTGGCTTATGCGCTCGCGGCGCCCTACCTCTTCGCCGTCCTCTTCCCCGCATACGCCGAAGCGGTCCCTTATACGCAGCTCGCCGGACTATTCGCCGTCACGGCAGTGGTGGGCTACCTTTCGGCAGCGCTTACCGCACTGCGCGCGGAGCGGGCACTGTACATAGTTTCACTCGTATCACTGGTTACGAAAATCGCACTTACCGTCGGCGGCATCCTTCTCTTTGGCATCATCGGCGCCTTGGTCGCCCGGCTGCTCGCCGCATGCGTGCAGGGCATGATGAGTTTTTATTTCATTTCCCGCGCGTAATATTTTCTCGCGTATCGCCACCGCAGGTGCGTTATCGCCGGGTGAGCACGGTATAGATGCGTGCGTAGATAGAAAGCAGCTCCGGCCAGTCAAAGTTCCCGGCTAAGGCTCGCCCACGCGCCGCAACGGCCTGGCGCTTCTCGGGGCCGTCGACAAGCATGGCGAGCGCGTGCGCCAATGCTTCTGCATCCCCGGGTGCGACGAGCACTCCGGTTTCCCCATCCTTAAGAAGCGCATGCGGGTCGTCGCTGCGTGCGGCAATAAGCGGCAGGCCGGCAGCCATGGCCTCGAGCCCGGCGATGCCGACGGTTTCTCCGCGTATGCCCGGAGGGTACAGCAGGACGATTGAGGCGATATCGCTTGCATTAAGCAAGTCGCCGGCATCCGTGCGTGCGCCAAGCAGGTGTACCCGGGGCGCTATGCCGAGCTCCTTCGCGCGCGTGGCCAGCTCTCCCGCCAGCGCCCCTTCCCCGACGAAGCAGAGGTGGAGTTCGGGACGCTCCTCCATGACGCGTGCCGCAGCCTCGAGCAGGACGCGCGCGCCTTTCCACACGACGAGACGGGTCACGCTTATGACAACGATTGCCTCTTCCGGAATTCCAAGCCCGTTACGGATGTGTGCGCGGACGGCGGGCTGGGGTGCCGGCCGTGTGGCATCGATGCCGTTACGTACGGTATAGGAACGGCGGGTAAGCCGCTCCGGCGGGCGCTCGAGCACCACCGCTTTCCCGAAGAGTTCCTCCTCAACCGCAGGCGCGTAACATACCGTGAGCGTCACGAAAGGCCGTATAAGCCGGTACGCGAGCCGGATGCGCGATGAATACTGTGCGTGCGTCTGGTGCTCGTGCACGACCACGCTCCTAACGCCCGCGAGCCGAGCCGCGAAAGCTCCGCTGAGCGTAGCGTCCACCAAGTGCGTGTGCACCACGTGCGGACGGTCTGTACGGAACGCGCGTACAAGCCGTGGGATTGCGCGCGCTATCGGCGTCTTCCCTCCCGTGCCGATGTAGCGGAGCGGGAAGGCCGCACTCTCGAACGCTTGCCGTAGGCTCGGGCGTTCGGGCGGGTACTCGTTTAAGTAATACACGTAGGGCTCGAATCGGGTTCGGTCCAAACCCGAAGCGATGGCAAGTACGACCTGCTGTGCGCCGCCGAGCAGCAGGTCGTTTATGACAAACGCTACCCGTATGCGGTCAGCGTCTCGTGGCATGGACAAAGTAGCCGAGGGCATAGTCGGCAGGGTCATAGCGCTTCCCGAGCCGATGTGCGAGCGCCGTGAAGCACGCATCGAGCAGTCCGCTCACGTACCTGAGGCTGTAGTGGGTAATGGCGCGCAAAGGACCCGGGAGCAGCCGGTCGAGCATGACATACCGGGCAGCAAAGAGGCCCTTCCCCAAGGGCGTGAGGCGGTCAACCGTGAAGCCCGCAGCCGCGCACTCGCGCATAAGCGCCTCTTTCGTAAACCTCCAATAGTCCTGGGGTGACGGGTGTACGGGAAACAAGAATGGCACGACGATACAGGCAGAACCGCCGGGTTTGAGGATGCGTGCCGTCTCGCCAAGGAGCTGCCGGTAGCCATACACGTGTTCAAGTACGTTTATAAGGAGCGCGTGGTCGAACGCGCCGTCAGGAAACGGTAACGGTTCTTCGAGGTCGTGCACGACGTCCGGCCTGGCCTTATGGTCCAGGTTCACGACCGTCGTCCGGTATTCGCCCGTAAGGTAGGTCCGGTAGCCGGAACGCGCATCGCCGCCAAGGTCGACGACGTCTCCGGTAAGCCGGACTTTAGACAGCGCCTCATGCTCGGCAAGCCGCAGGAGTGTCGGGATGGTTATGGTTTTCATACGTTCGTGATTGCGGCTGCCAGCCGTTCCCCCAGGATAGCAAGGCCCTGCGCCTGCGCTGCCTCTTTAAGCGGACGGGCCGTTTCGGCGAGGTCGGGCATAAGGAGATAGCGCGCAAGCAGCTCGGCGAGCTCGGCAGCGGAAGCAAACCCGTACGCCTCGCCTACGAGCGCGCCGTAGTCCCCGCTCTTGGCAAGGACGACCGCACCTGAAGCCGCTGCCTCGAATATGGTCTTATCGAGCATGCCCGAAGGGCTGCAGTTCACGAAGATTTCGTGGCTCCGGTAGAGCGGCGCAGCCGCTTCCTTTGAAACGCCCGGAAGGAAGCTCACGCGGCCGGAGAGATGGTACCGTCCCACCCGTTCGACGACACTGTCGTAATACGCCTCGTGTTCCGGTAGCGGCGAGCCGACGAACGTTGCCGTAAAGGGTACCCCCTGATCCGCGAGCTGCTTCAGCGCCTCAAGCAATAGCAACGGATCTTTCGACGGCGCCATGCGCGCAAGGAAGAGTATCGAGCCTTTATTGCGCGCCTCAGGCAAACCGGGACTGAAGCGCCCCAAGTCAACGCCCACCGGCATCAGGACGGTCTTCTTAAACTTCGCCGTATACGAGTGTCGCGAGGTACAAAAGATGCGCGTGCAGAAGGCCGCGGCGATGTCCGTAAGGAAGCTGCCGGCATAATGGTTGCGCCACATATGCACCGGCTTCCCTAACAGCTTCCAGAGCGGCCCGGCGATGAGCACGTACTCCTGGTTCATGTGGACGAAGACGGCATCATACGAATGGCGCAACTTCCACGCGAGTACCTTGAACCGCAGCGCATATACCAGGCCGGACACTCTTCCCTTCTCCTTGCCAAGCGAATGCACCCGCACGTTTACAGGGAGATCATGTTCCCCTTCGTACAGGCACACGGCTTCTATGGACTCAAAACGCGGCGCAAGCTCGCTTATCCATTCGCAGAAAAAGCCGAGACCAGGATCGTGCTTGTCGATAACCTGGGTTATGAGGAGCAGCCTCATGGGGAAACGGTGCGCAGCATGTCTGCGACGATATCGGCAGGCGTGTTCTTAAGTGCCGCCAGGTGCGCAAGCGCGGCGCGCTTCCCTTCAAGGGACAGGAGGATGCGCGTCTGCGGGTCTTCGATGAGCTGCGCCGTGAGCGCGGCAAGGTTCGTCGGGTCCCCGACCGGAGCAGCAAACACGTGCTCATACCCTACGAACACTTCGCCCACGACGCCGACATCGCTCGTCACGATAGGCACGCCCGCAAGCGCGGCCTCAATGAGCGTCGCCCCGTACCCTTCATACGCGCTTGCCTGGATAAAGGCGTTCGCATCCTGTATGAGCCCCCAGGCGTCCGGCCTCCACCCGAGGAAGAGCACGCGGTCTTCGATTCCCCAGGTACGGGCGAGTTTTTCAAGATGCGTGCGTTCGCTCCCGTCGCCAACGATGACAACGCCCAAGCTCGGGTATACCTGGTGGAGCCGCCGTACCGTGGCGAGGACATCAGGTAGGCGCTTCTCAGGCTCGAGCCTGCTTACGGCGATAAGCGTAAACGTGAAAGGGCGCTCGGGGAGCGAAACCTTCGGCGGGACCTCGGGCGACATTGGTATCGGGATGACTGAAGGCTCGGGAATACGCGCGCCGTACCGCGCGAGCATCGACTCCTTGATGCGTGCGCTCACGGCACGGATGCCGTCGGCACGGATGACGACGCGGTGCGCAAGCGGTATGCGTATCCTGTTTAACAGCGGCATGCGCACGCGGGGAGAACGATAGATGGCCCCGCGCGTAAACCAGGGCGACAGGTAATCCGTATGTACTTGGAGGTGGAGCTTGGCAGTAGTCCCGCGTACGGCGCGCATGGCGATGAAGCCGTGTTCGAACGGGTTCTGTGCTGACACTACGGCAATGCCGTGCGCTTTGATAAGCTGGCGGGCCCGGCCCGTGCCCCGCAGGAAGGAGACGAGCCCGAGCCTTGAGCGGAGGTCGTGCACGAACACGTTCGGCGGGAGGGTAACGTCATCCCCGCGCCTGCCGCGCCCGAGAAGAAGCACGTGCAGGGTGTCGAGGTGCGCGGCGTATGCGGTAAGGCGGCGCGCGAGAGGGCTACCCTCGGTAACGGCATTCCCGTCCGAACCGACCATAAGAACATTCATACCGCTCATGATACGGCATCGGCCAATACGTCGCAGGTACGCTCGACTACCCGGGCCCCGCTGAACATGCTGAGCGATGCGCGCGCCGCCCCGGCAAGCCGCATGCCATATGCGGCATCCATAAGCACCTTGCGTAAGGCGGCAGCTAAGGCGGCCGCATCCCCGGGAGGCACGAGCAATCCGTTCACGCCCGAGTTCACGACTTCGGGCGTTCCTCCGGCTGCCGTCGAGACGACGGGCGTACCCACCGCCATGGATTCGATGAGCAGGTTCGAGAACGTCTCATGCCATGACGCGAGGGCGAACACGGAAGCTTCGCCGATGCGTTCCAAGAGTTCCATGCGCGGGAGCGCCGACCGCAGCTCTATACGGCCTTCCATACCGGCCTGGCGAATGGCTGCCTCGAGTGCGTCGTGCGTAGGGCCGCTCCCGTAAATGTGGAGCCGTGCGTCAGGTAGGTCTTCTGCAATGAGCCGTACGGCTTCAACGAGTACGTCGAAGCGCTTTATTTCTGCCAGGCGTCCGGCACTCACGATGAGTCCCGGGATGCGCACGCGGTCCGTCCCGTCCGGCACGGGTTCCATGCCGTTATATATGACGGTGATGCGCTCCGCAGGAATGCCGAGGAGGACGAGCGATTGCTTTAAGTATTCGCTCGGGACGACCACCGTACGCGCCTGCCGCCAGACCATGCGTTCAAGTCGATAGAGCTGGCGGAGGTCGGTCGAAAGGAGCTGCAGGTAGTTCGCAAATTCATGCGGCGGGCCTATCTTATACGACTGCTCAACCGCGCGCTCCCAGCTCCCGATACCGCCGATACGGACGACGAGCGGACGGTAGCACAATTTTGCCGCAATGAGTGCCGGAATGCCCACGGAAGTCGAGTCGAGTGCGTAGACGACGTCTGCACCACGGGCCTTCCGAAGTATGCCCAGGAAGTAGAGCGCGTGCCGTACGATGCGCGTCTTCATGGCTACGCTTGAAAACGGGAGCATGGTTACGGCGATTCCCTTTGCCGGCAGCTCCCGCTCAATCCGCGCGGCATACGTTGCCGGCCCGCCGATTTGCGGCGGATAAAGCGGCGTCGCTACGAGGACCTTCATACGGTATCGAATAGGCCGCGCATGCGCTCGGCGATGGCACTCCAATCATACCGCTCGACAAGGGCGCGGGCGTTCTTCACGACCTGCTTGGTACCTACCGGATCGGCGATGATTGCCTGCACCGTCGCCGCTATGCGCTTTGGGTCGTCCTTGTCGACGGCAAAACCCGTCGGTTCCTTATCCGGGTTCCGTACTCGGTCAAAAAGGAAGTCGGATAAGCCCCCTTCCTGTGTGGCAATGACCGGGAGGCCGGCTGCCATGGCCTCGATGAACGAGTTGCCCATACCTTCCGAACGCGAGGGGCGTATGAATATGTCGCACGCCGAAAGGAGGAGCGGCAACTCCGAGTGCGGTACCTCGCCGAGGAAAATGACCCGGTCCGGAATCTTGAGCATCTCGATGCGCGCTTGGAGCGCGCGCTCAAGCGGGCCGACGCCAGCAATGACGAGGCGGATGTTGCCCGGAAGCTCGGGCAGCGCGTCGATGATGGTGTCGACGCCGTTCTTATGCACGAGCCGTGACGTCGTGACGAGGAAGACGTCGCCCTTCTTCTTGCCGAGACCCTCCTTAACGAAGGCCACTTCTTCGGGCGGAAAGGCCTGGGAGAAGTGCGCGAGCGAAACGCCGTTCGGGACGACCTCGCCTTCCTTTGGGAATCCCATGCGGCGGCTCCAATCGAGGAGGAAGGAGGATATAGCTTGGACGTGGTCGGCCTTGGTAAAGGCGCGGCGGAACAGCGGCCATACCGGACGCATGAGCTTCTCGATATGCGCGGGCGGGTCCCCTTCCTGGAGCGTGAGCAGGTACCTGACCTTCGGGTGGAAGGTCTTAAAATGCGCCGCGGGTATGCCTGCCGCGTGCGCCATCATCGCCCATACGGCGTCGTACCGGTGTGCCTTGTGGAGCGAGGCGGCTTTGCGCGCGGCGAGGTATTGGTACGCGTGCTTATTGATATGGAGCGGGAACCGGCGCAAATCAGCGATGCCGGGTTCGGGCTTCGTGAAGCCGATGCGATGCACGAGCACGTTCCCTATCTTTTCGACCTTCGGCAACGTCGAATCAAAACGGAGGGTCACCATATGGAACTCGATGTCGGGCAGGCGGTCGGTGATTTCCTTGATGGCTACTTCTGCGCCGCCGATGAAGCGTGGGTAATAATTAAGCGAGAAGATGAGGACTTTCTTGGTCATACGCTCCGTATATAGGCTTCGAGGCTCTTCGTCGGCAGCCAGCCGAGGAGCCGCGTCTTCGACGTATCAATATCCGAACCCATGCGGTTCCCTGGGACTTCAGGGGCCATTACGACGTCAACACCGAACCTCTCCGCGAAAAGCTCGGCGACTTCGCGTATCGAATACGACTGTTCGTCGCCGAGCCCGAAGTCGTCGCCCGTGCCCGCTTCCCCCACAAGCACCAGGCCTTCGACGATGTCGTCGACATGCGTGAAGTTGCGGCGCTGGGTTCCCGGGGCGTTCACCATGAGCGGCTCGCCGGCGAGCGCTTTCTGCCGGAATATTTCAACGACCGTACCGTAGGCGCCGGCGCGCTCGCCGGGGCCGTATACGTTATAGAAATACGTAATCGCATAGGGGAGCCCGTACCACATGCCGTAATTGCGGACGAGTTCGGTATTGGTTGCCTTCGCCCATGCGTACGGGCTCTGGTCGCGGCCGAGTCCCCCGTCCCCGAACTTCGTCGATGAGCCGGCATATATGATCTTCGCGCCGTTTGCGCGCGCATACTCGAGTACGCCGAACGTACCGAGCTTGTTGAGGTCCCAAACGACGGACGGTTCGGTGAGGCTCTTCTCGACGCGCGAGTATTCGCCCAGGTGGTATATGCAGTCGGGAGTCTCGGGCACGACGACGGCGATATCTTTCGTATGGCCTTCGCGGTACTCGACCCCCTCAACGTGGTTGTCGCGGGAACCGGTGAAATAGTTATCGAGCGAGATGATCCGATGCCCCTCATCGAGGAGCCTGCGGCACAAGTGGGTACCGACAAAGCCGGCACCGCCGGTGACGAGCATGGTCTTAGGTGTAGCCATAAGGAAAAGGTAGCACAGCCGTGCGGCACCGTGCACAGGCCCCAGGAGGGCGGCGGGGTGGCCGCCCTCCTGGGGCAATTATGCTTGTACCATAGGGTAAGGATGAAAGGCTCGTACCTTTATTAATACCTCTTTTAAACCGCCGACGTTACACTATTTAGGCTCGTTAAAAATGGCGCGGAGCGCTTCTTCGGGCACCTCATAGGGACGCTGCTCGCGCGCGGCGTGCGGAGCCGCTGGCTCACGCTGTGGCCTCGGCTGGGGTGCTTGCTGGTTCCGGACAGGCTGCTCCTGGCGAGGTGCCGGGGGCGTACGTTCCGGCTGCGGGCGTTCGGGTTGCCGTGCTTGCTCGGGCTTCGGTTCCGGCGTTCCCTTCTTAAGTACGTCCGCAAGCGCTCCCTTGAGCGGCGACGGGCCCGCGTCTGCCTTAGGGTGGTCCGGCTTCGGGGATTTCGCCGTCATGGTACGGAGAATGGCCTTTAGGTCTTCGGACGACTTCCCTTCGGCCGGAGGCGCCGGGCGCGGACGGTCTTCGCGCGGGCGTTCGTCCCGAGGACGTTCTGTGCGCGGTCGGTCATCTCGTGGCCGTTCCTCGCGCGGCCTCTCTTCACGGGGACGGTCTTCGCGCGGGCGTTCGGGAGCGCGGTCGCGCGGCGGATATGCGCGCGGCGGCGCGCCCTCGTCGCGTCGCGGCGGCGCGGCACCATACGCCTTCTTCGGCGGCGGCTCGGCAGCTGCCTCATTTGCGGTGAGGGTAAGCTCGTAGTTGATGAGGCCTTCCACTTCGGCGCGCGGACTGCCGAAGGTCGTACGCGACGCCTCGATGACTTCCTTCCTGAAGATTTGCGGCGGCGGCTCGATAGGCGGCAAGGTAAGTGCCGAGAAGGGCTGCGAGCCGACGCCGTCGATCATGAGGGTCATGTACACCTGCGCAAAGCCAAGGCTCACCAAGTCCTCCTTCGTAAACTTCGGGAGGAATATCGTCTCCAGGGTCTCCGCATCGAAAGGCCCCACACGGAAGCACACCGTCGTACCGACGTTACCAAATACGGCATCACGCACTTCTTCTTCCATCTGCTCGACGTACTGGTGGGCGATGACGAGGTTCAGTTTGTACTTGCGGGCCTCGGAGAGGATTTCGGCGAACGTCTCGTTCGCGAAGTTCTGGAACTCGTCCACGTAGAAGAAGAAGTTCGGGAGCGCGGCGAGGTCCCGGCCCGACAAGTCCGCACGGCTCATCGCTCCAAGGAAGATGCGGGTCGTGAGCATCGACCCTAAGAGCTGCGTGTTCGTATCCCCCACCTGGCCTTTGGAGAGGTTGATGATGAGGATCTTCTTCCGGTCCATGAGGTCGCGGATGTCGAAGGAAGACTTCGGCTGCCCGATGATGTTGCGGATGAGCGGGTTACTCGTGAATTGGCCGATCTTGTTTTGGATGGCCGGCGTCGCTTCCTGGGTGAAGCGATCCGTGTACTGCGCGAATTCCTTCGTCCAGAAGTCTTTCACGACCGGGTCTTTCACGTTGTCGACGACCTTCTTCCGGTACGCCTTATCCGTATACATGCGGTTTACGCCGAGCAGGGTCGCGTCCGGGTACTCGAGAAGCGCGAGGAGCGTGTTCGTGAGGATGTACTCCATGCGGGCGCTCCATGCGTCGACCCAGATCTTCTTAAAGGCAGCCATAAGGCCGGATACGACGAGGTGACGCTTGTCGTATCCCACGTCCTCCATCACGTTAAAGGCGATTGGGCGGTCGAGGTCGAACGGCGCGAAATAGATGACGTCGTTCAGGCGCTCGGGCGGCACGTACTCAAGGAGCTTATCGGCGGTACCGCCGTGCGGGTCGATGAAGGCGAGGCCTTCGCCGTTCCGTATGTCCTGTATGGCCATGTTCTCGAGCAGGGTCGACTTACCCATACCCGTCTTCCCGATGACGTACATGTGCCGTGATCGGTCCTTGGTCTTAATGCCAAACGGCGTGCGCTGCCCGCGACTGTCGGTCGCGCCAAAATACGTTACGCGGTCCGGGTTTTCCATCCCCCAAAGTATACCGCGCCCCGGGCGCGGTATTAATAGAAACGAGTGATGAGCTCAGCAATATAGTGACCGAAAATGCCGACACCGATAACCGCGGCAGTAGCGGCGGCGATAAGCACGGCACCTGCGGCGACATCCTTCGTGTCGCGGGCGTAGGGGTGGTATTCGGGCGACGTGAGGTCGATGTCTATCTCGATGGCCGTATTAAAGGCTTCTGCCGTAAGTACGAGGCCTGCGGCAAAGGTAAGGAGCATCCAGTCGATATATGAGATGCCGAAGTAGATTCCGAGCACGACGGCGAGTACGAGGAAGAACATATGTACCCATGCGTTATGCGTGGTACGGAGGAAGATCCCTATGCCTCTTCCGGCATGCGTGAAGCTCTTCGCGCGCTTTACGATTGAGAACCGTTCGACGATCCTTGTTTCTTCCATAGGCTACTCCCCTTCCCAATAACTAAGCGACTCGCTGGGCTTCCCGATAAACCGGAAGTCCTCGGTCAGTACGCCGAACTTGCCGCTGTCTGGGTACTCGGCGACTTCGGGTGAGATCCGGGTCGAGACGGCAAGGTAACGCAGTTCCTCGGTCGAAGTGTTGATGATCTGGTGGGCATGCTCGGTACCCGTACCCGCAGGCGCAGCGATGAAGTCGCCCTTCTTTATCGGGAAGCGCTCTGTGCCGATGCGCACTTCGCCTTCCCCTTCAAGGACGAAGAACAGCTCCTCGTTAGCCACGTGGTTATGGAACGGGAAGGCGCGCTTTCCGGGAGGGAGCACCGTCACGTTATACCCGAGCTTTTTGGCACCGAGTAGCTGGCTCACGAGCCCGAGGGTGGCACCCTCATACCGCCCTTTCACCTCGTCCGGCATGGGTGCGGGATTTTGCATCTGCGCTACTTCGGAAATGTTGATGATTCGTTTCATGGCATAGTCGTTATCTCTTCTTCAAGACGAAAGATTCTTTCTTCTTGGCTTTCCACAAGCCTACGGTAGCACGTGTTATTGATACTGGATGAAAATCGGCCGTGGCGTAAGCTCCAGCAAATCGCCCGGCGTAAGGAGACGCTCGGACGGCGGCTTCAAATCGTTCTTATAGAAAATCTTGAAGCCGGCGAATTCGACGGGCTCGGGTGCGACGAACTGCTTGTACGTATTTATCTTCCGTGCCGGCGAGCCCCAACCATCCATTACCATGACGACCTGCACCTCCGGCCGGTGCTCTATCGACTCATACCCGGTCACCATGCGCTGCGTGAATCGGTGGATGATGAGCACCTTCGGGGGCAGGTCATGCGCCTGCACCAAGGTCGCCAAGTACGCCGATGCACGGTTGATGTCGCCTGCGGACACCGTACCGATGACGTCGCCCGGCGCTTCGCCTCCTTTCATGTTGAACTCGGGATCGATGGCAAGATGCACGTCGGGCTCTTTGAGGTAGGGCTCGAGCGCCTCAATTTCCCCTTGTAAGGACGCGAGTCCTGCCTGCACTTCAAGTATCGTAATGCCGTCAATCTGCCGTCCCATGCTAATCGCCTTCCCCACATGCTCGGCCGGCATGCGGAAGCGGTACATGCCGTCTGCACCCGGGCTTTCCTGCGCCGTGACGGCGATGTAGTCGATGGCGGGCACGACGGGGGTCGTCGGGTCAGCCGTTTCCCACTTCGCGACTTCCTGCTTCAGCTTCGCAATGACGACGTCGGGCTCGAACTCACCCAAGATACCCATACGCGTCGAATAAAAATTGCCGTAATAGGCGACGATGCGCTTGAACGGCAGGATGGCGCCTGCCTTCGGATACGGTGCCTGTACCGGCCAGAGACGGACGGTCGTCGATGAAGTCGTCGACGCGTAGTTCGCAAGCGCGAGCATTTTCTCGTCGTAGAGCTTGGTATCGAACGCAGCCGGCTTCTCGGCCTTCCGCTCGGGCGTTGAGGTAGCCGTACCCTCGCGCACGTAGCGGGTTGCCGCCAAGGACGGCAAAACGATAAGGCCGACGAAAAGCGCAGCGAGTACGAGCCCGACGGGCCAGTACTTCCCCATACGGGTGTTAGGCGTCCGGCGCTTCATGGACGGTATGCTGCGGAACGAGCGCGTGCCCGTTTCGTCCGCGGAGTGTCGCACCGACGGCAGCGACGATAAGTCCAAGGACGGGGAGCACGATGCCAAGTATCGAAAGGGGCAGCCCCAGGTAGGGCGCAAGGGCGATGAGCACGCCGAGGCCAATGAGTGCAGTTTCGCGCGACATGACCTAAGTATACCCGACGCCGGGACCCGCTCCCTGGATAACTAGGCAGCGACGATGACGACGAACTCACCGCGGACTTCCTTCGGGTGGCTCTCGAAGTAGGCGACGAGCTCGGGCGCCGTGCCGGATTGCGAATTCTCGAATATCTTCGTGAGCTCGCGCAGGACGATGACGCGTCGTCCTTCGGATAAGTGGAGGGCAAGCTCGTTCAGCGCCTTTTGGATGCGGTGCGGTGACTCATAAAACACGTACGTGCGGGGTGCGTCCGCGATCTCCTTCATGATGGTCTGTCGTCCCTTCTTATGCGGAAGGAACCCGAGGAAGGTGAACTCGTTCGTGGGGACGCCGGCGATAGAGAGCGCCGCCGTAAGTGCCGAAGGCCCCGGTATCGCTTCGATGCGCACGTCGTCGCCGAGCCGTTCGCGGACAATCGAAACGAGCTCGCTCCCCGGGTCTGAAATCCCCGGCGTCCCGGCGTCGGTCACGAGCGCGATGTGCTTCCCTTCCCCCAAGAGCGTGAGGATGCGGGTGGCGGCAAGCTTGCCGCTTTGCGCGTGGTAGACCAGGAGCGGCTTCTTGATGTCGTACCGGGCAAGGAGCTTGCTTGAGACCCGCGTATCTTCGCAGGCGATGGCATCGGCCTGCTTCAAGGACTCAAGCGCGCGGAGCGTAATATCCCCCAGGTTCCCTATGGGCGTGGCGACGACGGAGAGCGTACCGGACATGCGCCTGACTCTAACAGAAGCGTACCGTGTTGACGAGGTGCACGGCCGGGACTATGGTCTCTATGGATACACGTTCATGGAGGTTCCTGATGCTTACCCTCGCTACGCGCCCCGAAGGTGACTCGCGCCAACAGCCGCTCGAATACTCGCCCAAAAGCGGCCCGCGGCTCTATCGCGCCGTGTGCCTTCCCTACGAGAACAATTTCTCCTGGGGAGACCTCTACGCGCCCGACCTGTCGGGCAAGCACGACCTCACCCGGTCGCTCGGCCTTCTTCTTAAGGAGCTCGGCGCTCGGCACGGCGTACTTCTTCCTCCCGCATCGGCCTTCATTCCGCGGGCGGATCAAATTGTCCAGTCCTGCCGGCTGCAAGGGGAAGCCATTGCGCTTCCGCCCGGGCCGCCGCTCTACCGCAACCTGGCCACCGTTACGTCGGGCGTCATGCTTGAGATCGGCGAAGCGGTCGTCCTTCCCTACCGCGGCGGCGGCATCGCCATCGCCGCAGACATGGTTGCCCTGCTTCCGCAGAGGAACGCGTCGAGCCAGATCATCCAGGCAATGGCGCGCGTGCTTAGGCGGCGGGATATGCGGATCGACCGTACCGCGTGCCAGGTGCTCTTCGGTGCACCGACAAGCGGATGCGCGGGCTTGGCGGTGCTCGAAGCGGCGCGGCTTGGGTTTGCTTCGGCTGACCACAAATGCGCGCTCGACCGTAACCGGTCCTTCGCTTATCCGGGGCATGAGTCCCGATCTGACACGCACAACCTCGTCGCCGTAGTCCGCTACGCGTAACCAGACGACGCCGGCCTTCGGGACCGGCGTCTTTTTATATACGAACCAACTCATCAGCGACCTTATAAAGGTCGCCCGCACCCATCGTCATGATGACGTCTCCCGGATTGCCGGTTTCCCGGAGCAGATCTTCGACTGCCGAAACCGATGTGCACGCCTCCGCGTCCATGCCCTCCGCGCGGATGCGTTCGGCAAGGAGCTCGCTCGACACGGAACCGTCGTCCGTCTCGCGCGCCGCATAGATGGGCGCGATGATGATTCGGTCGGCATCCTCGAAGGAGCGGGCGAAGCCATCAAGCAAATCCCGCGTACGGCTGTAGAGGTGGGGGTGGAAGGCAACGATGACCTTCCCTGTTGTCTTGGCGCGAAGCGCACGCAAGGTCTCGCGTATCGCCGTAGGGTGGTGCGCGTAATCGTCATACACGTCCACGCCGCGCGGCGTCTTCCCTTTGTAATCAAACCGGCGCCATGCGCCGCGGAAGTCGCCCACGGAATGCGCTATCTGCGCATCAGTAAGTCCCGGCACAAGCACCTTCGCCGCGCTTGCAGCTGCGCGCGCATTCATCTGGTTAAACTCGCCCGGGAGCCTGAGGGGGTACGCGAGCTCGGCCGGGTAGTGTATGACGGGCGCCGCGAGGCCTTCGAGCATGGGGATGATGTTCTCGTTCTCCGTGTCCGTAATGATCGCTCCATTCTCGGGGACTTTTTCCATGAGTTCGCGGAACGCCTTCTGCACGTCTTCAAGGTCTTCGAAATAGTCCGTGTGGTCGAACTCTACGTTCGTTATGACCAGCACCTGGGGCGTGAGCGAAAGGAAGTGCCGGTTGTATTCGCATGCCTCGACGACGAAGAGGTCTGATGCTCCCTGCACGTAATTACTCCCGAAATCGGCAATGATGGAGCCGATGATTGCCGAAGGCGCAGCCCCGGCGTCCTTCAGGATGCGGGTCAGCATGCCCGTCGTCGTCGTCTTGCCGTGGGTACCGGCAACGGCGATGGTGCGCTTAGCCGCAGACACGTTCCCGAGCATGCCGAAGTATGAGAGCTCGGATATGCCGCGCTCCCGAGCAACCGTGCGCTCCGGGTTTGCCTCCTTCACGGCATCGCTGTAGATGAGGAGGTCGGTATCCGGGTGCACGTTCGCCGCAACTTGTTCGCCCATTATCACTTCGATACCCGCCGCACGGAGCATCTCCGTCACGGGAGATTCTTCGAGGTCGGTACCCCGCACCTCCATGCCCTCGGCCTTCAGGTACTGGGCGAGCGCGGACATGCCGATGCCCCCGATGCCCGACAGGTGTACCTTGGTTGTATCCATAGGAGAGACAATACACTATGCCGTCTCCGCATGCTCGAGGACTTCGATCTCATAGTCCTCATCGGGAAAGGCTTGTTTGGCCATGGCGCGGAACGGCGCGGACTCGGCGCTAATGATTAATCGCATACGCCCTTCCCCCGTTTCTTCGTGCTCCCATGCCCGGGCAACGCGCGCGGCCACCACCGTCCCCGGGTTAATGATGCGGACGTGGTCGGGCAGCACCCGACGGAATGCCTCGACTGCAAGCGGGTAGTGCGTACACGCGAGGATGACGGCATCGATCGAATCGATATTTATCTCCATGAGTTCTGACAGGACGATGGCCTCAAGTTCTGCCTGCGGCGCTCCCCGTTCAACCGCGCCGGCAAGGTCCGGGAGCGCGAGCGTGGCGATATCCTTCCCGACCATGGCAAAGGCGCTCTGGTATATCTGCGAGCGTATCGTCGCGCTTGTCGCGCACAGGAGGAGGCGCTCGTCCGTACCTTTGAGGGAGGCGACCGTCGGCCCAACCATCTCAATAAGCCGTCCCGGGCCGAGTTCAAGCGTATCGAACAAGGACAGCGAAAGCGACGCGGACACGCTGTTGCATGCGCTCACGATACCTGTGGCGCCGTGCGCCCGGAGGAGCCGTATGGCGTCGACCGTGAGCCGGGTCAGTTCTTCGTGCGAGCGGTTCCCGTACGGGGCATTCCTGATATCGCCGAAGTACGTGATGTCGGCCCGGGGGAGAAGTTCCCTAAGCGGTTTCAGTACGGTAAGTCCGCCTAAGCCGGAATCGAATATCCCGATCATGCGGTCTCGGGGAGCGCACTAACGAGCGCATTGAACTGGTCGCCGCGGTCGTATTCGTTCCTGAACATCCCGAAGGACGCAAACCCCGGGCTCAGCACTACGGCATCTCCCGATGACGCGTGCGCCCGCGCATCTTCGAAAGCATCCGCAAGGCCGGTAAAGACGGTAGCGTGCAAATCCTCCAGGACCCGTTCCGTGCCCGTGCCTTCGAGGAGCGCGACATGCTTCGTGCAATCGCGCACCGCCCGGACGTAGGCGGTCATGTCGAGCGCCTTATCTGCGCCGCCCGTAATAAGGACGATGCGTCCCGGATGCCGCTCATGGAGCGCCTGGAGGGCAGCCACAGTTGCCTCAGGCGTCGTTGCCGTCGTGTCGTTGTAAAAGGCGATGCCACCAACCGACCGCACGAACTCAAGCCTGCCCGACACGCCGCCATAGGCCTCCACCGCCTCCCGGATAGCGGCGTCCTCTATGCCGGCGGAGCGCGCCGTCGTAATGGCAATTCCGGCGTTGTACCGGTTATGCGCGCCGAAGAGACGGAGTCCCCAGCCCTCCGGAAGGTCTTCTTCGCCGGCAACGAGCACGGTGCCCCGGATACGCCCGGCGTACTTCTCCTGTACGAGGCCAGCGACCTGGCTTCCGAGTACGAGCGTATCCCCTTCTTTCTGGTTGAGGAATATCTGCGCCTTATCGTCGAGGTACGCGTCCATGTCGCCATGGTAGTAATTCAAATGGTCCGGGAAGAACGTCGTAAAGACGGCGATGTTAGGCGAAATACCCGCCGCACCGAAGCCCTGGAGCTGCCAGGAGTCGAGTTCGAGCACGGCTGTCTCGTGCCCGGACACTTCCTCAAGCAAGCCGAGCGTCGAGACGCCGCGTATATTTCCGCCAAGGAGAGGGGTGCGTCCGGCTCGTTCAAATATCTCGTACAGCAGGTGCGTCGTCGTCGACTTTCCGCGCGTGCCCGTTACCCCGACCGACGGGAGGCCGGAGAGTTCAACGAAGAGGTCGGCACTCATGCGGACCGGTAGGTGATGCGCGCGCGCCTCGGCTATTTCTGGCGAAGTAAGCGGCGTACCCGCACCCTTGAGCACCAGGTCGCAACTACGGAAGTCATCAAGGTCATACGCACCGAACTTGAATGTAATCTCTGGGTATCCCGTAAGCGCGTCGACTGATGCCTGCATCGCTTCCTGCGGTGCCGAATCGACAACCAGTACGCGGGCCCCCGCACGCGCAAGGAATGCCGCGTCCCCTACCCCGCGTCCCAAAAGACCGATACGCATGAGGGTGACTTTCTTTCCTTTAAAGTAATCTTTTGCATTCATGGGCGCTGCCTATATTACGGGCACGTACGGGTTATCGTTTCCTCCTCCCTCGAGATGGGGAGCGTGCTCTTCGGTGCCCGTACGAGGTGGAAGGGGCTCGTGATTTCGGTGCCCACCGCGCACGTGTCGCCCGGCACATACCGGCGTATGATAATCGTCCGCCTTCCGTCGGCGTCACTAATGTCCGCGACCTCGACGTCGTAGCCGCCGGTCGCGTGGCTGCCGTCGAATACGGCGATGACTTCGTCGTTGCCGAAGTCGACGGCAGGGATGGCAGGGCCGCCCGTCCCGTAGATAAGCCCCCAGAGTTCCGCAAGTTCTTCCTCGGAGTTGATACGGAAGTTTGCCCGCCTATCGAGGGTGCCGGCGTTTTGGCCCTTTTGGAGGGTTGAAAAGCCGGCCTTGGGCGCGGTGTTGGGGGATGGCGTCGGCAGCGAGGGCGC
The DNA here is from genome assembly GCA_036399335.1 of Minisyncoccota bacterium. Lineage (GTDB taxonomy): Bacteria > Patescibacteriota > Minisyncoccia > Phycocordibacterales > Phycocordibacteraceae > C7867-001. Next base: position 1,953 of record DASWNF010000001.1, on the reverse strand, counting down.
GCCGTTAAAGAATAGGTACGAGCCGATGGCCATCGCAAGGATGATACCGACGAATATGACCAGGGCATCGCGCATAGGGAAAGTATACTATCCCCGACCCCCGAAAAGTGCCGGGAGAGCATCTGGCTTCCAGGTATGGAGCTTGGGCGCTATTTCTGGTACTATCCTCGAGACTGGGTTCCGGACAGGGAGCCTCGGGCGTAAGTTATATTCCCGTCCTTGTGTCTTGTGTGCACGCTTAGCTCAGTTGGTAGAGCACTCGACTGATACTCGAGCGGTCCTAGGTTCGAATCCTAGAGCGTGCACAGAATACGTAAGGCCAGGGATGCGGCGGCTTCGGCGCTATCTACAGGTGCGCCCTTTCCGCGTGCAGGCCGCTGCTACTATAGAGGTACATGGTTCACCGAGGCACTACCCGGGAATCGAAAACGCGTCGGGAACGGAATGCGTCCACCCCGATTGATAAGGCGCGTCGCCATCGGAACAAGCTCCGCATCTGGCGCCGCGCGACCAAGCGCCTCGAAGCACGCTCCCGTGAAGTAGCGCCCGAATATGAAAAAGCTCCGCACCAGGCGGAGCTTTTTTGCATGCCCGCACTTCTTGAGGGAGTACAGAAAAACGCCGCGTAGAGGAGTGCTCCGAAAAGCATTCCTCTACGCGGCGTTCTTCATGACCAAAAATTCTTCGTACTCTTGTGTTCCGCCTATTCAACCGTTCGGAGCGTCAATTGAGCGCTCCGAGCCGGTACCGGTGCGTTTTTCCGGCGTCCGCGCAGCATTTAGGGATGGCTGCGATTTCCCCTATCCCGAAAGATAGATCGACCGGAGAGAACTCTTTCGAGTGTCTCGTTCCGATTGGATATGTTCCACGACCAGCTTCCGCTAGCCGTGCCTTGTTACGACTTACTCCCTGTCATTGAATTTGCCATAATCCTGTACTAGACAAGACATCGGGCACCTCCAACTTCCTTGAGTTGACGGGCGGTGAGTACAAGACTCGAGAACGTATTCACCGTAGTGTTGCTGACCTACGATTACTAGCGATTCCGGCTTCACGAGGTCGGTTTCAGACCTCGATCCGTACTGGGGTCGGTTTTTGGGATTTGCTCCACCTTACGGTATTGCGTCCTTCTGTACCGACCATTGTATCACGTGTGCAGCCCAGGGCATCAAGGGACATGCTGATTTGGCGTCATCCCCACCTTCCTCCCCCGTGAGGGGGCAGTCTCGCCTGACATAAGTAACAGACAACGGGGGTTGCGTTCGTTACCCCACTGAAGGGAACAGCTCAAGCCACGAACTGACGACAACCATGCATCACCTGCCAAGCACCCTCGAAGGCTTCCTCCGTTTCTGGAGGCGTGCAGCTTGGTTTCTAGCCCTGGTAAGGTTCTTCGCTTATCGACGAATTAAGCCACATGATCCACCGCTTGTGCGAGTCCCCGTCTATTCCTTTGAGTTTTAAGCTTGCGCTCGTACTACCCAGGCGGCTCGCTTACCGCGTTAGCTTAGCCCCACAGAGGGTCGATACTCCGTAGAGCGAGCGAGCAGCGTTTAGGGCCAGGACTACCGGGGTATCTAATCCCGTTCGCTACCCTGGCTTTCGTGTGTGAGCGTCAGATTTGGACCAGTGCGCTGCCTTCGCCTTTGGTGTTCCCCACGATATCAACGGATTTCACCCCTACACCGTGAGTTCCACGCACCTCTTCCAACCTCAAGTCATGCCGTTTCGCTCGCGAGCCGTAGGTTGAGCCCACGGATTTTACGAACGACTAACATGACCGCCTTGACACCCTTTACGCCCAGTGATTCCGGATAATGCTTGGGGCCTCTGTATTACCGCTCCTGCTGGCACAGAGTTAGGAGCCCCTTATTCATGTGGTACCGTCAATAATTTCGTCCCACATAAAAGGTGTTTACGTACCGAAGCACTTCATCCACCACGCTGTATCGC